>JAXLZZ010000015.1:0-1290 GCA_046350675.1 Saccharimonadales bacterium (SeqCode) | reverse complement strand
AAGTTGTCGATGTGCAGATGCACTTTAACGACTTATGTCTAAGAATAAGAAATTTTGCAATATCAATACTTGGTGTATTGCTAGGCGCAGCAGCAATTGCGTACAGGTTTGCCGGACATATTAATATTTTTTCATACAAAATTCCAACCGCCTCCATATTTATAGCCATTTCAATTGTTGTGTGGCTTGCCTTTTATCTTATGGATAGATATTGGTATCATGAATTACTTAAAGGCGCAGTACATCACGCACAGAAAATTGAAGAATCCCTCAAAGCAACCACCCCAGAAATAGAACTTGCCAACTCCATTAGAGAGCAAAGCCATAGCTCGCTAAAAATGAATGCTGCAAAAAAATTGAACATTTTTTACTGGAGCATTCTGGTTGTTCAGATATTGGCACTTTTATTGTTATCTACAGATATTGTCAAAGTATCGGTCTAACTATTCATCGCAGCCGACCGCCTTCGGCGTCGGCTGAATTCAGGGCGTTGGCCCGTTTTCGTGTATCGAAAATTCGCCAGTCCCGCAGTCTCTGCTGTTTTTCACAGAGATTTAATATATAAGGAAACTAATGGAAGTAGCACTCATAGCCAAGCTCTTGGCAGCCCTCATTTGGGGAATAGTTGTTGGGTTCTTCGCGAAGCGAAAGAACAGAAATCCATGGGGCTGGGGGGTTGCGGGAGCGTTTTCCTGGCTCATCGCGCTAGTGGTCTTGGCATTTCTTCCGTACAAGTGTCCGAAATGCGAGCAATCAATTACGAACGACCAAGGGAAAGACGAAGTTTGTCCGAAGTGTGGCTCATTCGCCGCCACCTATCGCAGTCCAGACGGAGGAAAAGGTCCGCAACGCGCGCAGGATCTTCGCGAGCAGCCAACAGCAGAAGCCAATGAGCTCCATTGGACAAAAGCACTGGCCGAATTTGACGGCGAGTCACGACGCCCTGGTCTCTGGGCCAGATTGTTCGCGGAAGCTGGCGGCAACGAGACTGCCGCAAAGGCAGCATACTTGAAGGTACGAGCTGCAGAACTGGCAAATGAACCTCCGGCCTTCATATCCGAACTTCGAAGTAAAGGTTACAAAGTCGAGCTCATCGAGTCGCGATGGCATATAGTTAGCCCCGGCGGTGGCTCCACGACCTATTGCCACTCGTTGGCTGATCTTGAGCGCGAAGCGACATACGAGCTGAATCGTCTTGCAAAGGCATAAGCCTGTCATGCTCTTGGAAGTCCAAGCCTAACTCTTCCGTCGCCGACCCGCCTACGGCGGGCGGCTTACCTTGCCCGCTAG
>JAXLZZ010000014.1:0-1892 GCA_046350675.1 Saccharimonadales bacterium (SeqCode) | reverse complement strand
TACGGCGACGACATACTCTCCCGGATGTTACTCCAGTACCATCTGCGCGAAGGGGCTTAACTTCTCTGTTCGGAATGGGAAGAGGTGGACACCCATGCAATAGTCACCATAAATGTCTTGGATACATTTATGACATATTGTGAAAGAAAACACATTGAGTTCGATAGAAATTGGCTGTTGACCGAAAGCTACGGGCAATTAGTATTGCTCAGCTTTGTCATTACTGACTTTACACTTGCAACCTATCAACGTCGTAGTCTCCAACGACCCTTAAAGGAAATCTCATCTTGAGGCAAGTTTCGTGCTTAGATGCTTTCAGCGCTTATCTTGACCGTACATAGCTACCCTGCGATGCAGCTGGCGCCACAACAGGTACACTAGAGGTACGTCCGACTCGGTCCTCTCGTACTAGAGTCAGGCCCTCTCAAATTTCCAACGCCCACAACAGATAGGGACCGAACTGTCTCACGACGTTCTGAACCCAGCTCGCGTGCCACTTTAATCGGCGAACAGCCGAACCCTTGGGACCTTCTCCAGCCCCAGGATGTGACGAGCCGACATCGAGGTGCCAAACCTCCCCGTCGATGTGAGCTCTTGGGGGAGATCAGCCTGTTATCCCCGGCGTACCTTTTATCCTTTGAGCGATGGCCCTTCCATGCGGAACCACCGGATCACTATATCCCACTTTCGTGCCTGCTCGGCTTGTATGCCTCACAGTCAAGCACCCTTATGCTATTGCACTCCACGTACGGTTACCAAGCGTACTGAGGGTACCTTTGAAAGCCTCCGTTACTCTTTTGGAGGCGACCACCCCAGTCAAACTACCCACCATGCAATGTCCCCCGACTGATCGGGGTTAGACTCCGAAAGAATGAAGGGTGGTATTTCAAGGTTGACTCCACGAAAGCTAGCGCTTCCGCTTCAAAGTCTCCCACCTATCCTACACATCATTCGTCCAGAATCAATGCAAAGTTGTAGTGAAGGTGCACGGGGTCTTTCCGTCCCGTTGCGGGTAAACGGCATCTTCACCGTTACTACAATTTCACCGAGCTCATGGCTGAGACAGTGCCCAGATCGTTACACCATTCGTGCAGGTCGGAACTTACCCGACAAGGAATTTCGCTACCTTAGGACCGTTATAGTTACGGCCGCCGTTTACTGGGGCTTCGATTCAATGCTTTGAATTGCTTCTGACATCTCCTCTTAACCTTCCAGCACCGGGCAGGTGTCAGGCCTTATACGTAATCTTTCGATTTAGCAAAGCCATGTGTTTTTGTTAAACAGTCGCCTGGGCCATTTCACTGCGGCCCCGCTTGCGCGGGGCACCCTTTATCCCGAAGTTACAGGGTTAATTTGCCGAGTTCCTTAGCCATGATTCACTCGAGCACCTTAGGATTCTCTCCTCGACTACCTGTGTCGGATTACGGTACGGGTAGCAAATGTATAAGTTTAGGAATTTTTCTCGGAAGCATGTTTAGGATCATTATCCACTTGTCCGAAGACTTGTGGTACTATCACTTTCGACAGATTGTATGGATTTGCCTATACAATCTATATCTACGAGCTTTAACGTACATATCCGTCAGTACGCAGATCTTTCACTTCTTCGTAGTTCCATCACTACATTTGCCAGTACTGGAATATTAACCAGTTATCCATCGGCTTTTCCATTCGGATTATCCTTAGGACCCGACTAACCCTGATCTGATTAGCATTGATCAGGAAACCTTAGTCTTACGGTGTGCAGGTTTTTCACCTGCATTATCGTTACTTATGCCTACATTTGCTTTTCCAAGAACTCCAATCCGGCTTACGCCAAATCTTCTGTGTTGTTGGAATGCTCCCCTACCGTCCATATGGACCCATAGCTTCGGTAATATACTTAATGCCCG
>JAXLZZ010000013.1:0-2121 GCA_046350675.1 Saccharimonadales bacterium (SeqCode) | reverse complement strand
GTATCGCGCGAGTAGACATGCTTATCGATCAAAAGACCGGTGAGGTTTATTTTAACGAAGTGAATCCGTTGCCCGGAGGGCTCTATGCGCATAACTGGAACAAAGCAGGCGTGAGTAATGTTGACTTAGTCCAGGAGCTCGTAGATCTCGCCGAAGAACGTGCAGCTACACGGGATGTGCTCAACACTACATTCAGCACAAACTACCTCCAGCAATTCTAACCACAGCCCATGCTAGGTTTAACAGGGGAGATTTGATACAATGACATCTGTTATGAAGAGCTCAATGCCTACCTACCATCCAGCTTCAGCCCAATCTGAGTGCACCAAGCGACAGTTTCTCTCGTCGACATACCCACAGGTATACCTCCTCGACAGAACTGTCACTTTTCACAACTCAGATTGGCCTTCACATAACAGATGGGAGGCAAGCAATGAGCTCTAGATATAATCCAAAAGATATTGAACCCAAGTGGCAAAAGTCATGGTCTGACAGCAAAATATACAAAGCCGTCAATTTTGACAAGAAGCCGAAATATACGGTTCTGACAGAGTTCCCATATCCATCCGGTGATGGTCTGCATCTGGGGCACACTCGTGAATATACACTCGGTGATGTCATGGCCCGACATAAACGTATGCAGGGCCACAATGTGTTGTATCCAATGGGCTATGATGCGTTTGGCCTGCCAACCGAGAATTACGCAATCAAAAACAAGGTTACGCCGCAGTCAGCTACTGACACCAACGTCGGTAATTTCCAGAAACAGTTTGAAAGCCTCGGTTTTAGTATCGATTGGGACCGCAGCTTTCGCACTTCCGACCCAGATTATTACAAATGGACGCAGTGGCTATTCCTGCAATTCTTTAAAACTGGCATGGCTTTTCAAGATGAGATTGCTATCAACTGGTGCCCATTCTGTAAGACCGGCCTCGCCAACGAAGAAGTAGTTAACGGCCGCCATGAGCGTTGTGACACCATAGTCGAAAAGAAGCTGCTCAAGCAGTGGCTGTTGCGCATCACCAAGTATGCTGAGCGTTTAATTGATGGCCTGAAAGATGTAGATTATCCGAGTCGCATTGCCGATCAGCAAATCAATTGGATTGGCAAGAGTAAGGGCGCCGAAGTTGACTTTGCAATAGAAGGACATGATGAAAAGCTAAAGATATTTACCACGCGGCCGGATACGTTGTTTGGTGCAAGCTTTATGGTGCTTGCGCCAGAGCATCCTTTGGTCGAGCAGATTACAACAGATGAACATAGAGCCAATGTGAATAGCTATATCAAAGCTGCCGCCAGTAAGTCAGAGATTGAACGGCAGGATATTACAAAAGATAAAACAGGTGTTGCCACGGGTGCACACGCGATCAATCCCGTTAATGGCGAAAAGATTCCGGTCTGGATTGCTGACTACGTATTAACCGGCTACGGTACCGGCGCCATTATGGCGGTTCCAGCTCACGACGAACGCGACTTCGAATTTGCCAAAAAACACGACTTGCCAATCAAAAGAGTTATCAAGAATGATGATCCAGACGATCAAGCCAGCGCAAAAGATGGCATCATGATTAATTCCGGCGACTACGACGGCATATCGAATAGGGAAGCAGGCGAAAAGATAGTCGCAGATTTGCAGGCCAAAGGTTTGGCAGAATCAAAAACGAATTATCGATTACGCGATTGGGTATTTAGCCGCCAACACTATTGGGGTGAACCAATCCCGATTATTCATTGTGAGGAACACGGTGCGGTACCAGTTCCGGATGATCAACTTCCAGTCGAGCTACCAAAAGTCGACAACTATGAGCCAACCGATACTGGCGAGAGTCCATTAGCTGCCATTACAGATTGGGTGAATACCGAATGTCCAGTGTGCGGCAAAGCAGCCAAGCGCGAGACCGACACCATGCCGAATTGGGCTGGTAGCAGTTGGTACTACCTGCGCTATTACGATGCGCACAACGACCAAGCTTTCGCAGACAAAGAAAAGCTGAACTACTGGGGCGAAGTTGATATGTACCTGGGCGGCATGGAGCACACCACGCTGCACTTACTGTATTCGCGATTCTGGCACGAATTCTTTTACGATCAAGGTCTCGTGCCAACCCCCGAACCATATGC
>JAXLZZ010000012.1:0-7437 GCA_046350675.1 Saccharimonadales bacterium (SeqCode) | reverse complement strand
ACACGCCAGGATTTCGCTCTACTGCCACTAACCGCCATGGCACCTCGCTGAAGGCGAGGGATTGTTTATTGTTAAATGAAAACTGAAAAATGACAATTCATTTTACAGCGTATAAGCGGTAAAATGGTTGTATGTCAGTGCGCAAGAGGGTGCGTACTGAGACGGCTACGTCTTGGTACGGTAAGATAAAAAGTATAGTTGGCAGTGAGCTATTTTTTCGGCTAACGCTACTCCTTTTTGTGTTGCAAGCTGGGATCATTGCAGTTGTAAGCGGGTTTCCACTTGCGTTTGATGAAGGATTCCATCTTGGGGTAATTCAGCTTCACGCCACACAGCTGAGCCCATTTTTCAGTAACTTACCTGATTCAACAGGGCAGTTCGGTGCTCTTGTAACCGATCCTTCTTATCTCTATCACTACTTGATGAGCTTTCCGTATAGACTCATAACAACTATAACCAATGATACGTTTGCGATTGTATTGTTCCTGAGATTCATTAACGTCGCACTTTTTGCTGCCGGAATTGTTGTATTCAGAAAAGTTTTGAAGTTTACTGGCGCATCAAACGCACTAATCAACCTCGTACTGCTCGCATTTGTAGCCTTGCCGCTACAAACATTCACTGCAGCACAAATAAACTATGACAACCTACTATTCTTGGCAACGGCTGCAGCTCTGCTGTTTTGTTTGCGATTTACCGAGAAGCTTCGCACGACAAAGCAATTTGATACCACTAATTTTGCATTGACAATTGCTGCCTGCTTATTCGCCGCACAAGTGAAATACGTCTTTATGCCAATCTTTGCAGCAATTGCTGTGTTTGTGGGCTTTACTATTGCTAAGTGGGTATATACAGACAAGAAAAAAGCTCTCGCTAGCATCAAAACTAACACCCTGGCAGTATCAACAAGGATGAAATTCGTGCTCATAAGCCTATTACTAATTACAGGTGGCATGTTTGCATATCGCTTTGGCTACAACCTCACAAAATATCAGGCTATTTCCCCTGATTGTTCCAAAGTGCTGGGTGTGGAAGCGTGTATGCAATACGGCACCTGGGCACGTAACTATGAGTTAAGCCAAACACACACCCCATCGACAAGTTGGGCGCAGCAAAAAGCTTTTGTGCGGGCCTGGACAGGTATAACCGGCGGACAACTATTTACCATTTTAGATGGTAATCGTGGCGGTATTACGGTGCAGCCTGTTGGACAGTTCTTGATTGGTGCAACCATCATCGTAATTGGTGGATTTGCGCTCGTGCTACTCCAGTGGCGAAAAATCAACAAGATTGACCATGCAACTGGGCTAATTCTGCTAGTCTCAGGTGCATATCTAGTTGCACTAATCTCTAAAAACTACAGCGAGTACGTACAATACGGCATGCCTATCGCCATGCAGGGAAGATACCTGCTGCCGATATTGCTCCTGCTTATGGTATTACTGGCACAAATCTATTCAATCACCCTCAAGACGAAACCGGTGCTTAAGCTGGCTGTTCTGGCGTTCATAGTGGCTGTGGGGGTTCAGGGTGGTGGAATTGTTACCTATGCGCTACGTACAAATGACGAGTCATGGCGGTGGACGAATACTGCTTTGGTGCCAACACAAGATCTGACGAATGTTCAGGCTAGCCAGGCAGGGCTCAAACAGTAACACCTTGTAACTCTTCTTGTCATCCTGAACTAGTTTCAGGCGAGTACTGCCTGTGGCAGTATGCAGGGAAATGTTCCGATGTAAGCTGTGCTTACAATCGTGAACTTTCGGGGTCGCTGAAAGTGACCCATACGAACAGCACCGCCAACTTTGTCATTTCGACCAACGGGAGAAATCTCTCCAAAGCCCCCACAGAATTTAGAGAGATCTCTCGGATTCCCTCGAGATGACAATCACACGTTCTTTCAACAAAGAACCAAGTTCTTACTTTTGGCATAGCCCAAAAGTAAGCAAAAGGCCTAGGCAGGACGCTCATCTTGGGTGATTGTTGTCAAATAGCACAATGGGTTCAACAACTCACCAATCAAATAGATTGGCTCAAACATGTCTCACCACTACTATTGTGCTATCACAACAATACACGCCAGGATTTCGCTCTACTGCCACTAACCGCCATGGCACCTCGCTGAAGGCGAGGGATTATTCAATCGACGAACCATAAACCTCGAACCTCGAACTAATGAGCGTCTGCAGCAAGAGCGATGTTGTAGACATCAAGGGTTTGTTCTGCCATTCGCTTCCATGAATACTTCTGGGCTTGAACAGGCCCTTTTTTGATAAGAGCTTGACGTAATTCTTTATTGGTGAGAACTTCATTGATGGCATCGGCCATGTTCTGTACATCGAGCGGATCAAAATAGTGAGCAGCATCACCGTATACTTCTGGCAGACAGGTAGCGTTACTGCTTACCACTGGTGCGCCTAATAGCATTGCCTCAAGACCAGGCAGCCCAAAGCCCTCGCTTAGGCTTGGGAATACATATGCTGCACAATTCTCAAACAACCAGCGTAACTGGCCATCGGTGATAAAGTCAGTAAATATAACATTTGTAATGCCTCGTGCTGCAACGTTGCGCTCAATTCGTCGATAATTGTCATCTTTTTTGCCAGCAAGTACTAACTTTACATCCGGGTGCTGCCCCTTTAGAGTTACAAAAGCTTCTATAAGTCGTTCAAGATTTTTGTGTGGTGTGGGTCGACCCACATACATCAAGAACTGTTTGCCCTTGAGCGAGCCAAAGGGTTCGACAGGGTCATGTATTACATCCGCAGACTCAAGCGTCACAGTAATTTTTTCTGGATCAACACCGGTGTAGGTAGCAACATCTTCTTTCACAAATTGAGTAGGTGTGATGAGTGCAATTGATTTTTTTGCCACACGGTGAATGACGTATGAGTAAACACCTTGCTTAAATCTAAATACCAATTTATTTTTGGCCGGATTATCAAAGCGCATAGTAGTAAGATCATGAATGGTGGTTACCGTCTTGCCGCGATAGCTAATTGGCTGTTGTGTCATTGCAAAATGTACTAAGTCAGGGTCGAGTTTTTCTATCTGTAATTTGAGGCCAATTTGCTCTGCAAAAGTGAATTCTTGGTGCGGGCAGGCAACGGGCTTAAAGTTTGGGTTATGTGGCTTCCAGCCGTCCAGGTCCTTAGGCTTTATCAATACGGTGTAATCATTGTGGTGATCAATCTCTTGCAAGTAGTGAAGCAACCGTTCTACATATCGTCCAGTGCTGGTTCTAAGCTCGCGTGCATCAATTACTATATGTGACATAGCAACAGTATAGCTCAGTGTAGCTGGTAGCAGTTAGCAGGAACTGCTTTAGGAAAATAAGTCAGTAGTCTTTAGTCGTTTCGAATCATCAAGTGTTGATTTGGCTAACAGTTTCTCGGCTGCTTCAACTGCAACACTGGGCTTTTCGCGTTTTTTCACTCGATCCTGGCACTTAACTAGATCGACTACCATTTCAAGAAGTAAATTAGTCTTACTAGTTATATCTTTCAGTAAAATCCCCTGACGACGAATCTCTGTTTTGATAGTATTACCACTAATAATGCTTACATAAACAGGGCTCTCGGTCACCTCATTGAGCACCAATGTTTGCATCCGGAGCTTGCAGCTAGAAACATGCATGTACTACATGGTCCTAAATTGTCTTGAATGAGATTTTACGGTTTTGGAAAGTATATTCTGTTTATTCTCAAGTGTAATAATACGGGTTTCGTGTTCGTCGACACGCTGAGAAGTCTTTAAGTACTCGCTGAGTACCTCAAGCATAGTATCAACCTTGCTGGTATTATCTTCTAGCAATACTTGGGTACGATGAACTTCGAATACAAGATCTTTAATGGTAGGGTTTTTACCAATTGCCTTATCAACCTCTTCAGAGACTATCTGCCGAACTCGCTTTTCTGAATACACATCTGCCATAGTAATTTCTCCTGGACGGTTAATTATAGTCCTGAATTCTTAAATCGCATAGACATTTAACGAAAAGTTCATGTTCTTTCAACAAAGAACCAAGTTCTTACTTTTGGCTTGGCCTGGGAAGTAGGCAAAAACCCAAGAGCACAGCCTCCACCCTCTACGTCATCCCAAACTTGATTTGGGATCCAATCAATCTATGTACAAGGTGCCCATGCGCTTTGCCCACACTCTTTTGGCTTGATCCAAAAGAAAGCAAAAGATCAAGGCAGGACGCTCATCTTGGGTGATGGTTGTCGACTAGCGCAATGGGTTCAACAACTCACCAATCAAAGATTGGCTCAAACATGTCTCACCACAGATATTGTGCTATCACAACAATCACGCCAGGATTTCGCTCTACTGCCACTAACCGCCATGGCACCTCGCTGAGCGAGGAAATTTAACAGCGAACTTCGAACTACGAACTACGAACTGGTTTGCGGAAGAGTTTCCGCAGGGCCTTAGCATTCGGTGGTAAATCGTGCACCATGGTATCCCAAATGTATTTAGCGGGCACTTTCCGATTATGTTGGATCTTATATCGTTGAGCGAGGATGATAGGGAAGCGAATGATTGATACAACCATACCTTTCGTGGCTGGCACAAACTGACCTCTAGTAATTGCGCGCAAATAGAATGAGTTATAAACCACGAATAATCTGGGAAACACCCGCCACAAATACGTACCTGGAATATTCTTCCAGAATAGCCACGGTAGATTCTTAACTGTTTGATAGGTTGCAAAACCCTTGATTTTGCCGCTGGTGGCGCCGATTTGATGATATACAACCGCTTTGGGTTCAAATAGTACTTTCCAACCCGCCAGTTGAGCGCGAAAACTTAGGTCCACATCTTCGTAGTAGGCAAAAAATGCCTGATCCAGAAGCCCAATTTCCTCAAGCATCTTCACTCGATACAGGCTGGCACCGCCGCTCGCGGCAAAAATTTCAGTTTCACCATCATATTTATTGATATCTTTTTCACCACGTCCGCGTGGATACGGTAAGCCCCAAATCGTATAATAATCACCGGTGCTATCAATCTCTGAACCATCTTGGTTGAGGATTTTACTGGTTACAACGCCTGTTGCAGGACTATCATCGAGGGCTTTTACAAGGTGTTTGAGCCAGTCTTTATCTGCGACAGCATCGTTATTAAAAGGTGCAACGTAATCTAGGCCAAGCTCAATTGCACGCTCAAAACCCGGGTTAACCCCGCCGGTATATCCATAGTTTTTTTCGCGCTGTATCAGCTCCACCCCTGAGTACTTACTTAACACGTCAAGTGAGCCATCGGTCGAACCATTGTCGACTACGATTATATGCGCCTTGTGGCTTTGATCTAATAATGAATCCAGGCATTTACCTAGATCATCAGCTCCATTCCAATTCGGTACAACAACTGCTGTTTTAGACATACAAACAGTATAGCTGATAGTGGTGGAATGGTGGGATTGTCATCCCAGCACTGAATCAAGTTCAGCACAGGCTCCGGCTGGGACCCAATCTATATGTTCTTTCAACAAAGAACCAAGTTCCTTCTTTTACCTTGATGTAAAAGAAGGCAAAAGATCACGAGCACACCCTTCACCTGACTTACTAGCTGTAAAGCGCAACAATGTCTCAAACAACTCCCTACGGTCGGCCTCACTCGTCATAGATTCCATAGGAATCTCGTTCAGCAGAGTTCGAGAACACTAATTGTTGCTTTCACAGCGAGTAAATCACATTACGGGTGTTGATACTCGCAGAACAGCCATGGAACTTCGCTGAGGGCGAGGGAATTTAAGTTGCTTTGAGTTGAGTGGAGTGTGCTGCGACGGTGTCTACGAGTAGTTTTTGAGTATTTTCAAGGAGAGTTATGCGTTCTTCATGCCATTTAACAAGCGCAGCTGTTGGGCGATAGCTACTTACAAGCTCAAGTGCGGCATCTAATTTGCTAGAATTATCTTCTAGCATCACCCCAATTCGATAGACTTCAGCACTCAGTTTTTCAATAAGAGGGCTACTGGCAATCTCTTCTTTTACGATTGTACGGACTCTCAATTCAGAATAAACATCAGACATGTCTTTGCTCCTTATGCTGGACTGTTGATTATAGTCTCGAATTATCAGCCTGTACAGAGATTTAAGAATTATTTCACAACAAACAAATCAGTATCCAGATCAACGTAAAAGTAAAAGACGTGCTTGGTTCAGTTCAGTACCGTACACGTCTTTTGTAAATCAAAATTACCATATATATCACAGAATAACAAGTACTTTCCTAGCCTTAGTTATTACCAGCACTTTTTTGAAGTGATGAGGAGTTGATAGGTAGAATCTTATACGGGCATTTGCCTTGCTTTGATGCATTTTACTACGACGCAGATCTACGACGATATTTCGTGATTGCCTACGGGCTTTAGCAAAGTTGTTATCTATCGTTCTTTTGCCTTTACCCACAGGACTTTTAATTTCCCAGAGCTCACCACGTATGTCTATATCTGGAGTTTTATCTATCTGAGGACGAAGGAAAGTGACATCAGTTTTAAAGTGTTTTGCTAGTATTAGCGCCGCAGATAATTCATGTTTTTGCGGCGCGTCTCGCAGACTTGTTTTTACGATAACTTGGTAGGTTTTCGGCATTGCAGCTATTGTATGCCCACAATTAGAGAGGCCAAGTATCAAAAGGTCTAAATTTAAGAATTATTTCACAACACAAAATTGTGCGTCAGAACATCGACGTAACTTCTCATTTCCTCTATAATAGCGTAAAACGATGAGACATATATTTTCGAAGCAAAATAGAGCTTTGCTCAGCGAGCTCGTCCGCACTGACTTTAAGCTCCGATATCAGGGCTCAGTTCTCGGCTATGCCTGGTCCCTGCTCAGGCCCCTCTTCCTCTTCGCAATTTTATATGTTGTTTTTGTAAAGTTCTTAAAACTTGGTGATAGCATTCCACATTTCCCCGTCTACCTACTTCTGGGCATTGTAATATGGAACTTCTTTAATGAGATGACCGTTCAAAGCCTTGGCTCAATAGTTGGAAGGGGCGATCTCATCAGAAAGATTAAGATTCCACGCTGGATGATTGTATTCAGCAGTAGCATATCGGCAACGATAAACCTTCTCTTAAACATGGTGGTAATTGTTGTGTTTATGGTGCTTAATCATGTAGATTTGCTTGTGACAACCCTATGGCTGCCGCTAATTTTACTCGAGGTTTATCTATTTGCGCTCGGCATATCACTATTCTTATCTGCAGCATTCGTAAAGTTTAGAGATGTAGGCTATATATGGGAGGTGATTCTACAGGCCGGATTCTATATGACACCAATACTTTATCCGTTGGCGCTCATTACAAATATAAACCTACAGAAACTAATAATGCTGAATCCGATGGCGCAGACGATTCAAGATGCTCGCTACACAACAGTCACGCACGACACGATAACAGGCTATCAATTATTTGATGGTGGCTGGTAT
>JAXLZZ010000011.1:0-19222 GCA_046350675.1 Saccharimonadales bacterium (SeqCode) | reverse complement strand
CAACTACACGAGCCACCTGAGTTTGCTGCAACATGATCTCACTGACCATAATTTTGTATGGGTCAAAGTCGCCAGTTGTTTCGGGCTGACGCCACGGAAGATCATGCCGTCCGTGTACACTATAGTAGTCCCACACTAATTGCTGAAAGTCTTGAACCTCGGTCTCGTCCATCGTCAACTCATTATACTAAGGAGCTGCACATTTTTGTGCAGTTTGGCTTGAAAGCGAGCACTCCTGAAACAAGTTCAGGACAGGCTCCGGCGAGTCGTACTCTACGGTACGGCGAGTACGGAGCGCAGATTTTGGGCCAAAATGTGCCAAAGGTGTAGTTCCTACTGCTTCGTAGTACTATGTAATGAATGGTTCAATATGTTCTGCGCGTAGTTAAACGCTTCGCTATTCTTATCCCTGGCCTGATTATCGCCTATTTTTCCGTGCACGATATTTTTCCTTATCTTAACGAGGAACTACCTTGGACGCTTGCGATCTTCATCACCTATATACTCGCGGCTTACGTACTCATCCCTGCCGCGATCCGTCTGATTCGCATCATCCATCCTCCAAAACATCTTCCGCTGTACTGCGTGACACCAGATGGTCTGGCGTCTGATCCGCTCAATATTGGTATCATTGGCACCCGTCGTGAGCTTATAAATGCCATGCAAGATGCAGGCTGGGAGGTAGCCGACCGACACAGCCTGCGCAACATGTTACGTCTCGTATACAGTCATATTTTGAAGCTCTCATACCCTAATGCACCCGTTAGCAGTCTGTACCTTTTTGGACGCAAGCAGGATATCGCGTTTGAGGTTCAGCCGCAAGGCTCCTCGGCTTCACGACACCATGTGAGGTTCTGGGCAACTACGTATGACGATACAAAAAAATTTAGCATACAGACAATTCATTGGCACAACCGAAGCAAACACGTTTTTGGCGATAACGTACTCTGGGTTGGAGCAGCTTCGAGGGATGTGGGGGTTAGTATTATTCGCCAAAACTTCCAGCCATCTCATATGATCGATCCTGACACTGACACGGAACGTGAGCTCATCGCAGCACAACTACGAAAGATGAACCTAGTAAAAAGGATCGATACTATCAAGCTCGATAAGCCGTATAAGCTCGCTAATCGAGTATGGCGGGGTTCATTACACTCAGATGGCAAAATGAAGATTGTTACTCTTAAGCGAGCTGCTATAGGCCGCCATAACCATAACCGTAACCAGTAAACGTGACGGCTGGGCGATAGTAGTTCGTGACTTTGAGCGGCTGCTTAGGCGGCTGCACGCCTGAAACAGGCATTACCAATAATTGATTATTACCTTTTGAAACTAGGATCAAACTATCGTTGTACCAACCATATGGCGCGTAATCACCGTTAGAAGCAATTTGTTTGGGGTTCTTGCCACTGTTATCGCCTAAGAATAAGGTGTACTTACCATCGCGGACGTCACTCCAAAGCGTTTGGCTACTACCAGGAGATACCAGATATGTTGGGTAGGTTTTGTTTAGATCGCTTGATCGATATTTTTTACGGCTGTCGCGCTCTGCCCGTCAAATTGATAGTATGACGTTTTCCCATTATCACCGTTATATACGGAGTAGTAGACGTTCTGCGGTCCATATTGCGCAGATTGTATATAGCTCACGCCTTGTGCAGGGAATGTTTGATAGTCCTTCTTGTTTTGACCGTTTGGCTGCACGCCACGAATCGAATCATTCTTATTAGCTAGGTTTACGCCGTTGCCGGTAGCGTCATAGGTATTCCACTGCACTGTGTAGCTAAGCAAGTTGTTGAGTATGTGGAAGTTATCGAATACTTGGTAAGCATAGCTACTAGGTGTACCCTCGGCTTGGGTTTGATCGAGCTGGTTAGACTGGTCTTTATCAGCATCATGACTTTTTATAATCTGCTTGCCACTCTTCGACTGACTAACTGCATTGTTGGTGAGGCTGTACATAAAGTAATGGCCATACCACCCAATAGGTTCAACATCTCCATTACTGCTATCTACCTGGTCAACTTTGTCATTAGAGGTGTCGATCAGATACAGAGCCGGCTGACCGCTATCGCGTTTTGACTTGAGCATTACATAACGCCAGTCACGTGAAGCCAATAGACTTGTGTTGTTCGGCTCCTCTTTTCCTGCACCTGCAAGCACGACCTTACGATCCGTGCCATCTAAGTTGGACTTCACTACATCAATCTTTCCAGTCTGATTTGATAAAAAGTACACCTTGCCAACTGGGGTCAGACTAAATGTATTCTCAGGAACCACCTCATTGGTAATTTGTATTGTAGGAGTGCTTGGGTTGTAGCCCTTTGCTTTAATGCTTGTTTCTTCAGTGGTATTTGTTGCTGGAAGCACTATGGTAGCTTTGCCCTTTTTATCAGTTTTGACTGAGGTATTAATGACTTTTACCTCGGCATTTGACACTGGTTGGCCAGTTATTCGATCGACAACCGTGATTGGCACTTGCCGGCCTGTTGCCTGTAAATCTATCTTTGGGTTCTGGGTATTACTAATGCCAATAAATACTGTTTCTTCTGCGGATTTATAGTATTGCTTTTTGATTTCAAGCTCAGCTGGACCGACCCCTATTTCTGCACGGACTTGACCCTCGCCATCAGTTTTAAGTTGCTGACCAGAAACAACCACCTGGGCATTACTAACTGGCACGTTGGTTTTGCTATCGACAATGCTGATAGTCACCTGTTTTTTGATAAAGAATCCGAGAATTTTATACCGGGTATACGGAATAGCAAACAGAATGATTAGCAGCGCAGCTACAATGGCCCAGGTTGTTTTGCTTTTGAGCACTTTCTTGACCTTCGCTTTGAAGCCCGTTATCTCTTTGGGTTTTGCAGGAGTATTGGCTTTTTTAACAGCTGCGTCCTGAGCCGCCAGAAGCGCATCGCCTTCTTTGGCAACGATATCTTCGACAGCCTTGTCTGTTTCCTTGTTTTCGATCTTGGGGTTCGACTCATCAATTGGCGTGGGCTCAACTTGCTGCTCTTCAACGGGTGCTATAACCTTTGGCTTTGTTTCTACTGTAGGTTCTGTAGTTTGCTTTTGTTCCGCTTTATCAGCAATTTGTTCAATTGTTGGTGCAGATTTTAACTCCGTTTGAGTAGTTGGCTTAACGGTTGCCCCGGGGACTTCTGGCGCCGTCTTAGTATCTTTGAAAATATCTAACGGAGGTGGAGCAGCCTGAGCTTTGGGCTCTACGGTCGATTTTGTAGCCGGAGCAGGTTGATTGGTGGCTTTTGGGTCAAGCATTGCGTCGACACGTTTAATAAGCTCTTCTTCCTTCGACGGTTTTTTATCCTCGTTTTTTTTGAAGCCCACCATATATGTCCTTTTGCTTTATTCTAGCAAAATTCATCGGTTACAACTATCAACAAATCTTTTATGAAAGGTGTTGCAGCACGCTGAGGGCAAATGCGTTCAAACGCTTTTTAGGCAAAATGTATATATTCATAGATTTCTATTTTGTAGAACTGCTACCAGCGTAGCGCTGCTCGTGCTTATCGTCAAGTTATTTACGATTCGGTAAAGGGATCAATGCGCTCGTTTTTTGTTTGTAGATTTGGTAGTCTTTATCGTTTTGTCTGGCGCGTTCTGTGGGTGGTATGCCTGAAATGAAGATAATTAATACACTGAGCGTAATTGGCCCGATAAGCCCAAGCCAGCCATACGATACCTGCAAAGCAATTATACCGATTGCCCACCACTGCATTAGCTCACCAAAATAGTTTGGATGGCGACTGTACCGCCACAGCCCCGTCTGCATAATCTTGGGTCTTTTTATTTGCTTTAAGAAATCACTTAACTCTTTGTCAGCTACTGCCTCAATCACAAATCCAACTGACCATATGACCACGCCAATGTAACTTAACCAACTTAATCCCTGAATTGGTTGATTTGCAGCAACAATAATCGGCAAACCGACTAGTATCACGAGTACGCCTTGCAAGATAAATATTGATGTATAGGCGCGTAGCCAGAAATTGCCTTTCCATTTACTCGTAATCTCCTGATACCGTCTATCCTCTTTCGAGCGTTTGTGACGAGCGTGTATGTGATATGCCAGACGAACGCCCCACACTGTAACAATATTTGCTATCAGTAAGCTATGGAAGCTTGGTGATTGCGCCAGCGTTGCCCAGGCGACCAACACAAAACCCAAGCCCCACGCAATATCCACCGTATCGATACGTTTACGCGACTTTGCCACCAAAAACCAGGCGGTCATATACGCCAAGACCAAGCCTACGTTTATGAGCAGGATCTGCAGAAGATCATTCATATCTATCATCATACCTTCGAGTATCTATACGAGCAACGTACAATGAATGCATGTCACCAATAGCCTCGCCCATCGAGCTCAAGAAAGCTCAATCTCATTTACTCAAGGTCGACCCTGTGTTGGGGCCAATTATTCAGCTGGCCGGATTAGCCCGGTTTGTCCCTCACACCAACTATTACGAAGCCTTGGTGAGTTCAATAATCAGCCAACAGCTGAGCGTTAAAGCTGCTGCCAGCATTCAGCAGCGATTCGAACGTTTATTTGGAGGAACGCTGCCGAGACCCGAAGCTATACTCGATAAAAAACCAGATGAGCTGCGGAGCGCCGGCCTAAGCAATGCCAAGGCTAACTATGTTCGTGATTTGGCACAGCATGTCATAGATAAGAAGATAGATTTCTCGACACTTAACACGTTAAGTAATGAAGAAATCATCACTGAACTTACAGACGTAAAGGGTATTGGGGAGTGGACCGTGCACATGTTCCTGATGTTCTGTATGGGTCGCTTAGATGTTTTGCCTGTGGGCGACCTTGGGATTCGCAACGGAGTACGTGCACTATACGGTCTCGAAGCATTACCTTCGCCTGATGACATCAAAACCACTGCCCTCAAATACTCTTGGCACCCCTATGAATCTGTTGCCAGCTGGTACGTCTGGCACTCTCTGGATAACAAACCGTCTGTTTAGCAAAGTTGTGTGGACAAGTGTTTACGCACGCCTCGTGCATGTATAATGTGCATATGGTTAAAAATAAGAAAGCTGGCATTCAACCTAAAAAAGAGTTCTTTTTTCTGATTGCTATGGCAGGCCTCCTGCTAACCTTTTACAGTGGCAATGGTCATAATGATCCCTCTTTCTGGCAAGGTTTAGGGTGGGGGCTATTTGTATCAAACTTTGTTTTCTATGTATATCTCAAATATATCAGTTGACTTATGTAGCCTTACCGTTCGCAGTAAGGTAATTTGCTACACCTGTCAGCTCACTAGCTAGTTGCTTGTCTTGACGCCAAGCTCTTTCAGCTGTGTGGGGTCAACGGGGCTCGGAGAGTTCATCATTACGTCTACACCTGAACCGTTCTTTGGGAATGCTACGACTTCTCGAACATTCTCTTCGCCCATAAGCTCCATGAGGATTCGGTCAACGCCAAAGGCACAACCGGCATGCGGTGGTGCACCATATTTGAAGGCATTAATCATAGCACCAAATTTTTCGTCTACATACGCTTTGTCGTAGTCGAGTATGTCGAAAACTTTGTACATAATCTCGGGGTTGTGGTTGCGAACGCCTCCGGAGCAGATCTCATAGCCGTTCATTACCATATCGAACTGATCGGCAATAATTGAGAGCTTGTCTTCGGCGTTTAGCGCATCAAGGCCGCCTTTCGGCATAGTGAATGGGTTGTGACCAAAGTCCACCTTACCTGTTTTCTCGTCTTTTTCGTACAGCGGAAAGTCGACAATCCAAACTAGGCTTATGATATTTGGATCTTTGAGCTCAAAGTGATCTGCAAAAGCTATGCGTAGTTTACCTAGCACTTTGTTGACGATGTTATGCGCGTCGGCACCGAAGAAGACGATATCGCCATCTTTAGCGCCGGTTTTACTCCGGATAGCTTGGAGCTCTTCAGGCTTCAGGAATTTTGCGATTGGAGATTTAATTTCTCCATTCTCGAACACCAAGTATGCTAATCCACCTGCACCTTCAGCTTTGGCGATTTCAGTGAACTTGTCGATTTGAGAGCGACTTAGATCGCTTGCACCCTCCACTCGAATAGCTTTAACCACACCTTTTTTAAGTGCACCGGCAAAAACGCCAAACTCGGTGCCTTGTAGTTCTTCAGACAGATCTATAAGTTCCATGCCGTATCGTAAGTCGGGCTTGTCGGAGCCATACTTCTCCATTGCTTCTTGATAGGGCATGCGAGGGATATCTTCGGTTAGTAATTTCTTGCCTGCAAAATCTGTTACAAGTTGCTTGATTAGTGGCTCGGTCATAGTGCGCACTTCCTCGCCGTCTTGCACAAAGGACATCTCAAGATCGAGTTGATAAAATTCGCCGTACAATCTGTCGGCACGTGGGTCTTCATCCCGGAAGCAGGCAGCAAGCTGATAGTATCGCGGTACGCCACCCACCATCAATAGCTGCTTAAACTGTTGTGGAGCTTGTGGCAATGCGTAAAACGCACCTGGGTGCATACGTGCTGGGATCAGGAAATCTCGGGCGCCTTCAGGGCTTGAGTTGGCAACAATCGGCGTTGTTACTTCAGTAAAATCTTCCTTTTCCATGTATGTTCGTATCCGATGATACATATCAGCGCGTTTTTTAAGCATTTCCTGCATTTTTGGTCGACGTAAATCTAAATAGCGATATTTAAGGCGAAGTTCTTCGCCAGCCATAGCATCACCTTCAACTTGGATGGGCGGCGTCTCGGAACGATTCAGGATTTTGATTTCTGTAATTCTGATTTCGATGTTTCCCGTATCTATATGTGGGTTTTTGAGATCGTCGGCTCGCTCTGAAACAACACCAGTAGCTTCAATGACGAACTCATCTCTGAGGGTTTCGGCAATAGTAAAGGCAGCGTCATTTTCGGGCTGAACTACGAGTTGAGTGATCCCGGTGTGATCTCGTAGATCAACGAATATGAGCCCGCCGTGGTCACGACGAGTGTTTACCCAGCCTTGCAAACTTACAGATTTGCCTACTTGTCTTACGGTATCTTGTGCCAATGTTCTCATTAGAGAGCTATTCTATCACTTTTTCATCTGTTTTAACAGAGGTGTCGCTCGAGTCATGTTCGTTAGGCTTCCTTGGTGTGTCACCAGAAACTTCTTCGTCATCGTCGAATTCCACTATGTCTTCTTGGCTTTCCTGGTGCTTACGCGCTTTTTTGTGACGCGCTACAACAGCCGTTGGGGTGGCGTGCTGTTCAGCTGTTTCGTCTTCGCCTGGCACGTGTCCGAGTAGCTGACGTAAGATGCTATCGATAGTAACAATACCGACATATTCTTCGGCGTTATCTACAACCACAAATACCGGACGATTAGTGATGAAAAATGTATGTAGTGCTTGGTTGAGGCTGTCATCTTCGTGCAGATAATAGATTGCGGGATTGCAATAGTCTTTAACCTTGCCACTACTGTGTAGCCCAAGCAGCTTGTAGTTGAGAGTGCCGACAAAGTCGCCTTTCTTGGATTCACGTACCAGCACATAGTTTTGCCCGTTTTTGTGTAATTCGTCGATCAAAACAGGACCGACCGTGTCGTCAGCAAGTACCGTTTTAACAGATTTTTTAGGGGTGAGGACGTCATTCACTGTATGATCGCCAAAACGTAGTGCCCGCTTGGCAATTTCCAGCTCTTCATCAGTAAAACGGCTATCGTGTTGCTGCTGTTGCTTTTCTATAAGGTGAACTAAATCATCCCGTTCATATAGACCCGTATGCTGGTGAAACTCCAAGCGCCTTTCTGCTGCCTGTGTTGGGCGATCTAACATCCGATGCATGTGCCCTACTGTCCAGAGAATGATCGGATTAGTGAGGGTTGTAAGCCAAACGCCAAACTGAGTGGTGCGACTTGCCGGAATCCAGGAATAGACTGCCCACAGCAATAATGCGACGGCTATGAGAGCGAGCCACGCCGGTGCTTCTTTCGAGAGCAGAACCACACCTCCTGCACTAGTGATGATAATGAAGCCAAGGAGTAGTCCACGCAAACTATTCGTGTAGGAGACAGTTGGATATAACTTGCTAGCAAGTGGATCGTGGTGTTCAGCGCGCCGTTTGAGCTCACGCAGTGGAATGTAGTAATACGTTTTGCGTATCACGACAGCACCAACCGCCAACAAAAGCAGTAAAATTGCAAAATAATAGTTAGTCATACTCCTTTAGCTTATACGGCCTGTCAAAGATTGAAAAGACCATACGCCAAGTCATGTATACTTTATTAGGTAAGTGAAATTGGAGGAATAGATGTCTAAACAATTCTGGGCAGTCATAGCAGTAATCGCTATTGTATTTATTGGTATCTTTATGGTGGGCGGCAACAAAAAGTCCGACACCAACAGTAAAAACTCAAGCGCTAGTGGCGGCACGCAACACGTCACCGGCAAGGGTACAACTGGTGTGACGCTTGTGGAGTTTGGCGATTATCAATGCCCTTACTGTGGTCAATATTTCCCAACCGTTAAAGAAGTTGTTGCAAAATATGGCGACCAGATCACGTTCCAGTTCAAGAATTTCCCACTTACAAGTGTTCACCAAAACGCATTTGCAGCCGCACGCGCTGCTGAGGCTGCCGGCCTACAAGGTAAATTCTGGGAGATGAACGAAATATTGTACTCTACTCAGTCATCTTGGTCAGAGCAGACCGATCCAACACCCATCTTTGCACAGTATGCCCAGCAGCTTGGCTTGAATGTCGATAAATTCAAGAAAGATTCTAGCTCAAGCAAAGTAAACGACTTAATTAACGCTGACATGGCCGAAGGCACTAAATTGAAAGTAACTGGTACGCCGGCATTCTTCATCAATGGCGAAAAGATCGACGTCTCAAACAGTGTCGAGTCCTTTAGTAAAGCTATAGACGCAGCAATTGCTAAACAGGCAAAAAAGTCCACATCTAGCACTCAGCAATAATCAGACTTCTAATAGTACAAGAACTTGCGCCATTCGGGTCTGCTAACCCGAACCGGCACGTATTGAACTGGGGTATTTTTGATTTTAATTTTTACGGACACCTCACACCTCTATCAACGCATCAGTGATGCGTTATACATTTTGTTTTATTGTTTTTGTCTCCCGAGACCCTCTCGCATGAGTCGACGAAGTGAACTAATTCTACCAAGTCGCTAATGCTCTGTAAAGCTAACTGAGTGCTACATACAGCCAATGTTGATCGCTGTATTGCCGCACACTCATAAGTGTGCCTTGGGTTTCTTGCTGTAGCCTCAGCGCATCTCTAATCTTTCGAGATGATACCTCTGGTGCCGAGCTGTACAGCAATGTAACCGACTTGGGGTGTACTGGCCAATCATCAATGATCTTCTGCACTGACTCCATGTCTTCTGTTGCACGAATACCTATTACTAGCTCGTTGTCTCTGAGCAACTTATCACTGTGCGTCCATTCTGGAAGCTGCTCGATTACATCGGAGCCGAATAGAAAGACGAGTTGGGATGCGGGAAAACGCTTGCGGAGTGCTGGTATCGTACGCTTGACTGTAAAACTCACGTCATTCATTTCAAGTACAGAGAATTTTGGATGCGGTCTACTGGCGCGATTGAGCATTGCTACTCTGTGCCCAAAATGTTCGACACCCTGTTTATTTCGAGGTTTACGTTCAGGTAAGAAATATATTTCATCGAGCTTTGCGTTTTCGGTAGCTTGCAGGGCGAACTTAACATGCCCGGCATGCACCGGATCAAAGGTGCCTGCATAGATTCCAATTCTAGAGGTCAAGGGGACCGCCTTCGCAGCATTTAGTCGGCATTTTGCAGCTCGGACAGACAAAGTGACCATGCACCGGCTCAAGCGGATAAAACTGGCAATAATCACAGAAAAGATACGGTGACTTCTCTTTCACCATTTCTTGATACGGATCAAAATCCTCAGTCGTCTGCATGTTGTCGCTCATGCTTTAATTATACCCTTTCTGCAACGCAGAAACTTAACAGCCGACTGAGCCTTTGCAGTCTTTCGTACCGCATTTTGAAATTAATTTCCCGCGCGGGCGTGTATTTTTATGCCCCTCTGTACACTCAAAAGTAAGAGGGCCGTAGTCATCTTCATCAGACTTGTTGCCATACCCCAACTGACTCAGTTCCCCTTTAGCACCACCCATACCAGGAGCAGAAACCGAAGCCCCACAGCCGCTAAATGTTAGGCCAGCGTTCTGCGCTTCAATCGTTGCCAATGCTATTTCAAACAGTAGATCAGTTTGTCGCTGAGCATGACCAACAATACTATTCACCGGTGCTATAAGCACTTCTTGCGTATTATTTGTTGCTGAACAATAGTTTTCCCAGCGCTTACGTGCTGTTGCCGCCACCTGATAGCGTAATTTTTCTGCGGCCTGAGAATCTTTTAACTTCTCGCCCGCAAACCACTCGATCAAATCTGTTTGAGCGCAGGCAAATTCATAAGTGTCGATTGGTAGGATTTTCTCTTGCTTGATTCCAGCATGCCATTTGCCACCATACTGTTCTTCGAGTGATTCATCATACGTATTTGTTAGGTTATCGACTAACTGGCTATGCCATTCCTCTGGCATACGTAGCGCCACTCGCTGGCCCAGCAACTCGCCATCTTCTGCTGTGAAACCTAATTTATTGTGCACGCTTTCCAGTGCCCGACGGTTTGAACGATCAAGACTTTGTGTGGTTACGCTAATTGTTCCGTCAACCTGACGTGAGATAATGCGCAGCATGGTTTGCTGCCGATCAACGTTATAACCTCCAACATCCTCAGAAGCGCTCATAAGTTCTGGCGGGAAGTCTGATGTCACCACCATCACATTTACTTCCTCTCCGTTCTCGTCGTATAGCTCACCTCTGGCCATTGCAAGCATGTCGTCATATTCGCCGCGCTCGATAACTCTTCGTCGTAGTTCAAAGAGCAAAGCAGGATTTTCTTTGGCTATAACCTGCGCTGACTTGATGGCATCATCAAATACTCCTCCAAGTGCACCACCATCTTGTGCGTACAGTTCCTGCCCGTCGAAATCAAACTCAAACCGCGTTCGCATGCTGCCGTTTAAGGTTTCTGCCAGCCATGTTTCGGTATCATCTACATGGCGTTCATATTGATCAAATTTTGGCTGCAGCTGCTCGGCTGTTTCGTACATAAAAATCCCTCTGCTCATATCGAGCGAGGGCTATATAGATAGATCTATGGTTGCTCTTGCTCGAGAGTCTTAAAACGCTGTATCTGACTTATCACGCGAACGCGAATTACAGTTGCGGCACAGTATAGGAATTCCTGCCCTCCGAAGGACGGGTCACCTATTTCCAGCTATGAATTACTTTCATCTCCCCTATCTAACTCAATCATTTCTGACGGCACCCTAGCCACGTTTTGCTCGTCAATATACCCTACGGGTATGTTTCCTTGCAAGAACCTGTCTATGCCACTCGTCATAAACAATTCTGTTTACCGATAGGCTAGATGAAAGTAATTCTTTATTTGTTAACTACGCTATGGGTAGTAGAATAGCACGCTCAAACTACGCTAGATATAGTAGTATTTACTTCATTCTGACTGCTATATACGAGATGAAAGTATACTCCTCACTGACATCTCGAGCGACGAGCGAGAGATCTCTGCAGACTCTGTGGGGACTTTGGAGAGATTTCTCACATTCGTTCGAAATGACAGCACGATTACTTCATTCTGAAACTGGAAATAGCAGCTTGGAATGGTGCGTAATCAGGGTTGGCAACATTGAAATTGCTGTAAGTGATGAAGTATTTATGAGTGCCGGCTGTTGGGCCAGTCACTACGACCGTGTTGATGCCGTCTTTTGAACTGGTGCCGATAACATCGCGTTGTTTGTTCCGCTGGTCGCACAAAAATTCAACATCTTGCCATTTCGCTGGTGCACCGGTTTGATTGGGCAAATTCGCCCCCTTTGTGTACTTGGAACAGTTGTCCGACGCGCCACCGTCTTGCGCAATATGATCACCTTCGCCACGCACAATTTGAACTTTATTAACCGCGAAGTTGGTCGGAATTTTATCTTCATAAATCGTTATGATCTGCCCGTCGGTACCACTGTCACTCGTCTGCCAGGTATAAGTGGTATATGAGCTGGGTTGGCGAGGCATTTGTTTCCACTCTTTTGGTATTTCAATAGTGAAGTTGGGCAGATTATACTTCGTTTTAGTTTCTTCAAATGTCACTTTGGTCTCAATAGGTTTGGCTTGTTGTATGACCGTATTCGGCTTAAGCATATTGCGAATATACAGAGCGCCGTAAATGAGCCCTGCGATGCAAAGCAGTATTACAATCAGCCAGAACAACCTTTTTGGCCATTTGCGACGCTTTTTTATCCGTGTTTCTGCAACGTAGTCTGCCATTAGCCTGTCTTTCGCTGTTTGAGCTCAGCTAATCGAGGCATAAAACTCTGGGCTGCGCCTTCCAACCCTAAGACCCGTAAGGCCGCTAGAAGTACATACAGATGGTCAACATCTATCTCTGATACTTCTCCGCTGTTTTCTGCCTGCTGAAATGCATACTCTATTTTTTCTACTAACCACTTCTCTTCGCCAGGAGCTACCTGATTGGTTTTAATCTTCGTGGGCTCTTCGCTCACTGCCACGACTTCGAGCGATCTTGCAGAGTTTTCACGCTTTCGGAGATGCCCGCGTTTAATTAAATTGTTTACGTGTAGTGCTACGGTGGCGACTGAGTTATAGTTTTGCGCGCTCATGATTTCGCGGTAACTAGGGCTGTAGCCGTGTTCTGCTATGAAGGATTCAATGTACGTTAGGAGCTCCCGTTGCTTTTTAGTAGGACGAACTTGTTTAGCTTCTGTTTGTTTTTCGTTCATGTTTTTATTATGCCATAGTTCGGTTCGTCGTTCGCAGTTCGCAGAATAAATGATACCTCGCCCCTAGCGAGGTGCCATGGTGGTTAGTGGCAGTAGAGCGAAATCCTGGCGTGTATTGTTGTGATAGCACAATAGTAGTGGTGAGACATGTTTGAGCCAATCTATTTGATTGGTGAGTTGTTGAACCCATTGTGCTAGTCGACAACAATCACCCAAGATGAGCGTCCTGCCAGGAGTTTTTGCATACTTTTGTCGATACAAAAGTATGAACTTGGTTCTTTGTTGAAAGAACATGAGATAAACCCTAGATTCCCGCTTTCGCGGGAATGACGAAAGTGGTGGAGTCGAGATGACGGGTGGAAGTTGTCGGGATGGCAGGACTGTTGTGAAAATAAAACATGTCTACATGTTGACATGTCGCTATTCACTCACCCCTGTTAGCCCATCTAGTCTTTTTTTGGCTTTTTGCTCGGTATCATGGCGATACCAGCCATACCCCACCAGACATATGCCAAGGTGTCGTCGGTCCAGGCATGAGACAGTAGGTTGATAAAACTGATGCCGATGAGGCTCGCAAAGAGACTAAGCGCTAACGTATCATCACGCCGCAACCACAGCAGATATCCAACTCCAATATTAATCAGCAAAAAGAGTCCTAAGCCAATCCAGCCGGTTTCTTGGGCTATCTGCAAGTAGTAGTTTTCGGCGATACGCGGCTTGTTGTCGTTGTATACGCTGGCTGGCCCGGCAGAACCCGGCCCTTCGCCAAGCGGCTCGTCTACTACATCATTCACGCCGTCTAGGAGCGCATCGCCACGTTTATCGTTTGAGCTGGTTGCCACTGCAGAATTATCGTGAGTATGGAAGACAAGGTTCTGAAAGCGACTGTTATTCTGCAAGCCCACTACCGTTAGTAATCCTATCGCCGCAACTGTAACACCGGCAATCAGGAACTTCGTGTTTTTATACACCTTTGGATACTGCACAAGTATGATGGTGGCAAACGCCAGTAGCGCGCCAATCCACGCACTCCGTGAAAATGTAAAGAATAGAACGATCAACGCACCGATGAATAACGCTGTTTGCTTCTTATTTTGCTGTCGCTTGCTGATGAGAACTGCCAACATACTTAGCGGTATTAACAGGTATGCACCAAGCGGATTCGCCCCTCTCAGGGTGGAGGCAATGCGCACATAATTTGAGTCATTGTTGATAGTCTCAAATGGCGCAATCGTTTGTACACCGTACCCAAAGTGAATCAGAAAATCTTTGGGCAATACGAATATTTGCAGCAGGCCAAAAATCACCACAATACCGGCTGGCCACAAGATGAGCCACTGCCAATGGTTGCGTAATCGAGACATGCGCAAACCGAGAGACCAGCAGAGCAAGAAGAAGGCTAGGAAGCGTAGATTTACAATCAGCCCGTAGCCGGCTGCTTTGGCTGTGATATCGCCATTGTGGACAGTAATTGCTGCCCAGAGGCAGTTCACGCCAGTGTAAGCCAGCATCAGCCAGACCAATCTACGAGTTAATGTGTTGGTGCGGATCTTTTTATCGAAAGCTATTAAGAATAGTAGCCCGAGGCTCGCTATGACCAGCAGCACCTCTTTCCAGAGGCGAAGCATGGTGTAGTGACCGAAGGTGTCAGCGCCCCAAATCGTCAAAAAGGCATGAAACGGGATTACTAAGAAGATGAACATGGTTATCCAGCTCACCCACGATAAAATTCGGTATTTAAGGGCAGATGCTCTCATAAATGCTACAATTTAGTATACATTGCCATGGTAATCACCCGCGTACATCTTTACGGCTTGAGTGCAAGACTAGGCGCTGCTGAGCAGCGCACGGAGCCGTATAAGAGATACGGCGAGAGAGCAGCGCAAGCAGCAACGACGTATTGTGCCAAGAATGTTAGCGCAGCTAACATGACCGAAAGATGTAATGAAGAATAACGCCTCACTCGTATACAACTTTTTCCTCGTCATCGGCGATGCGATAGCTATTACCCTCGCATTCACCGTAGCCTACATTCTACGCGTCAGTATTGATAGTACTGCAGTCAGCGCTCAAGTCGACTCCCGCACCTACATCACCGCTGTAGTCAGCCTGCTGCCGTTTTGGATTTTTATCTTTGGGTTGCTTGGATTGTATAACGCTCGAGTCTACGATCGCCGTTTTAGTGAACTTGGTCGATTATTCATCGGTTCTTTTATCGGCATTTTATTCGTTATTAGTTACAGCTACATAACGAATACCGAGATTTTCCCTGCTCGTTTAGTTACTGCCTACAGTTTTGGGTTGGCATTTTTGTTCTTATTCTTTTTCCGGACTATTGCTCGCGGTATTCGTCGTGAGCTGTTCCGGTATGGCTTTGGTGTTAATAATGTCTTGATTATTGGCGATACGAGCATTGCCCACGAACTTATACGCAGTCTGGCTGACACTTCTGCAACAGGCTACCGCGTGATTGGCGTTGTGGGCGGTGAAAAACATCCCCACACAAGTGAGAAATACCGCGTATATAAATCTTTTGAGTCTGCAATTACTGCTCTTAGGGACACCCCGCTGCACACCATTGTCCAAACTGAACTATATGTCGACACGGAGAAGAATGCTGAAATTATGAACTATGCTCAGCAAAATCATGTAGCCTATCGATTTGTGCCTGGCAATAATGAGTTGTTTGTCGGCAATATTCAAGTTGATCTGTTCCAAGCTGTACCGGTGATTGCCGTACACCAAACAGCACTTATCGGCTGGGGACGGGTGGTAAAACGCCTGACAGACCTAGCAATTGGTGGATTGGCGCTTATCATCACCTCACCGCTGCTCCTTATTATTGCTATCTTACAAATACTTACAGGCGGCGGTTCTGTGTTCTTTCGGCAGGCTCGACTCACTCGATTTAATAATGAGTTTCGAGTGTATAAGTTTCGCAGCCAGTATAAAAAATACGATGGCACTACCCCGGAGCAAGCCTTTGAGATGATGGGCAAGCCAGAACTCGCTACGGAGTACCGCAACAATGGTGATTACCTAGCGGATGATCCACGGGTGACACCTTTTGGGCGATTTTTGCGTCGCACTAGCTTAGACGAACTTCCGCAGCTTATTAACGTAGTCAAGGGCGATATCAGCCTAGTTGGTCCGCGTGCACTTATCCCTCAGGAATTAAGCGAATATGACAAAAAACACACAATATTAAGCGTGAAGTCAGGGATGACTGGGTTGGCACAAGTTTCTGGTCGCCGGGATATTAGCTTCGAGGAGCGTCGCAAACTCGACCTGTATTACGTGCAGAATTGGAGCTTCTGGGGCGATATGGTTATCTTGGCTCGCACAATCTGGATCGTACTCTTTCATAAAGGAGCGATGTAGCAAATCTTAACTTCGGTTAAGATTTATTTGCCAATTTACCATTTATCAGTTCACAATTATTTTCTAATGACTATTTATCAGAATAGGCTGCAGCAGCTAGAGGATAGAACGCTTAATTTTGGGGTTAGTGTCGTAAAGACCATTGGCCCTTTTAATAAAGATGTAACTCTGCGGCCACTTGCTACACAATTAATACGTTCAGCAACGAGTATTGGGGCAAACTATGCGGAAGCTAATAACGCTAGTTCAAAAGCAGACTTTAAAAATAAAATCTATATTGCCAAGAAGGAGGCAGCCGAAACACGGTATTGGCTCAAGGTTTTTGGTAAACTAGTTGATGAGAGAACATTTCAGCAACTTCAGCAAGAAGCTCTGGAACTAAATCTTATTTTTCAGAAAATAGTGTCGTCTTTGAAAGTGAAAAATGGGAAATAATTTAGCTAATGGTAAATGATAAATGAAAAATAGCAGCCCTAAGGTGGCGATTGTTTGTGATTGGCTGACTGGCTTTGGTGGCGCTGAACGCGTTGTTCTAGAATTACACAAACTCTACCCCGACGCGCCCATTTATACCTCGCAATACGATCCCTCTAAACTCGATTGGTTTTTAGATGCCGATGTGCGAACTACTTGGCTGCAAAAGCTTCCAAAAAGTCTTAAAAAATTCCTACCAGTGCTTCGCGCCTGGACTTTTAGCCGACTCGATTTAAGTGACTATGATTTGGTGATCTCTTCGAGTGGCGCCGAGGCGAAAGGTGTTAAAACTGGCAAAAACACTACACACATATGCTACTGTCACTCCCCGACGCATTACTACTGGATCCGCTACGATGAGTATTTACAAAATCCAGGCTTCCCTCGTGGCTTTAATTGGCTAGCAAAAATAGGGCTACGAGTCTTAGTGGGCCCACTGCGTCGCTGGGACCGCCACGCTGCCAAGCAACCAGATTATATGATTGCTAACTCAACGCACACGGCCAATATGATCAAGCGCTTTTATCGTCGTGATGCCACTGTGGTGTTTCCACCGGTTGAGACGACTAGATTCAAAATTACTGGTAAACCAGAGTTACGCCACGGCTTGGTAGTTGCGGGGCGCCAAACGCCATACAAACGTATAGATTTAGCTGTAGAGGCTTGCAACGAACTCAATGTTCCGCTAATTGTCATCGGTAATGGACCAGATCACAAAAACCTGGAGAAAATCGCAAATCGGAATATTACCTTCCTAACCAACGTGAACGATCAAGATATTGTTCGGCACTTCCAGTCAGCCCTGGGTTTTATCATGCCAAATATGGATGATTTTGGTATTGTGGCCGTCGAAGCTCTGGCCGCGGGCACCCCTGTAATTGCGTATAAAAAAGGTGGCTCACTAGACTACATGGACGCGGGTAAAACTGGTGTGTTCTTTGAGCGACAAACCGCTGCCAGCTTGCGTGTTGCACTAGAATCAGCCCTATCCAAGAATTTCGATTACGAAGCCATCGCTAAACACGCCGAAAAGTTTTCGGTAGCCAGTTTCCGCGAAAACATGCGCCAAACAATAGCCGAATTCACCAAAAAAGTGTAGGATATAGCCCATGTGTGGAATTGTAGGTTATATTGGAAATCGCTCGGCAAACCCTATTGTTATCAGAGGTTTAAGGGCATTGGAGTACCGTGGGTACGACTCTGCGGGTATTGCTTGTATCGACGACCGGGCGCACCTCTTCAAACAAACAGGACGTGTCGAAAAGCTTGAAAGTACACTAGACAAAAAATCATTGAATGCACCTGTAGCCATCGGACATACACGTTGGGCAACTCACGGGTTACCAACCACCCTTAACTCCCACCCGCATAGTAACACCGACGAAACTATTTTCGTGGTTCACAATGGAATCATAGAGAATTATGAAGACATCAAAACCAAACTACAGAAACATGACTACGAGTTCGTATCCGAGACAGATACCGAAGTTATCCCGCACCTAATCGATTACTACCTTAAATCTTCGAAGAATTTTGAAGAGGCTTTCAAGAAAACATTGCGAGATCTTGGTGGAGCGTATGCGGTTGCAGCAATCACTACGAAAGAACCCGGCAAGATATATGCGGCTCGCTTGTCCAGTCCACTAGTGATTGGTGTGGGTAAAAACGAACATTTGTTGGCTTCCGACCCAACAGCACTCATGGAACACACTAAAAAAGTTATTTTTCTTGACGATTATGATGTGGCGGTGATTACTAATAAAAAAGTTGTGCTCCACAACCTTAAAAAAGGTAAAACAGCTGCGCCCAAGGCAGAGTTACTGGATTATGATAATCAGCAAGCAATGCTCGGGGATTATCCAAATTTTATGCTTAAAGAGATTTTTGAGGCGCCCGCAACTATCCGTTCGGCAACGCTTGGCCGATCAATTACCAGTAAAAACTTGGTCAAACTTGGTGGGCTTGAAGGTGTAACAAGCCAGCTTGAGTACATTGATCGGCTAGTAATTGTTGCATGTGGCACCTCTTACTACGCCGGTCTTGTCGGCGAGTACCTAATCGAAGAATTAGCAGGCATCCCTGTTGAAGTTCAGTTAGCCAGCGAATTTAAATATCGAGATGAGCCCTTTTCGCGCAGCACTGCTCTACTCGCAATATCCCAGTCGGGCGAAACAGCAGACACAATTGCTGCTCTTAAAAAAGTAGAAGATTACGGGGTGTTGCGACTTGGCATTGTAAACGCAGTTGGCAGCACTATTGCGCGCATTACAGATGCAGGCGTCTATTGCCATGCCGGTCCTGAGCAAGCAGTTGCCAGCACTAAAGCATTCATTGCTCAAGTTACTGTACTTATCCAAATTGCATTGCGATTAGCCGACAGCAATTCAAAACAGTATAAGGCGATCCTTAAAGAGCTCGATGCGCTACCTGCTAAAGCTCAGGAAATTCTTGACCAGGCCGATTCTATTAAAAAGATAGCTCTAAAGTATAAAGATTATCGAGACTTT
>JAXLZZ010000010.1:0-22283 GCA_046350675.1 Saccharimonadales bacterium (SeqCode) | reverse complement strand
ATTCACAGGATTATCTGCCCTGTCATCAAGTAGCAACGGTAGTCTGCCTGCCTCCACCACAAGACCACTGCACAGCTCGGGATGTATAACGTTAGGTGCAAACCCATAGCCCTGCTCTATAGCCGCATCAACACCCTCAAGCAACACCACCCCATCAGTGATGAATTGTTCAGCGTTGAGCGGCATTAAGAAATGTCGGTGATTTTGTAGGTGGCGGTTTCGGCTGGAGTCACGATTTCTACTGATTCGCCAACTTTTTTGCCAATAAGCGCTTGTCCAATTGGCGATTCATCGCTGATTTTGCCATTGAGAGGATCGGCTTCTACAGTACCGACAACTTGGAACTGCTTAGTCTTGCTGTCGCCCTTAAGCTTCACCGTTGAGCCTAGCTGTACTTTGCTGTCGCCTTTTGGCTTCTTAATAATTTCTACATTGAGCAAAATATTTTCGAGTTCGCTAATGCGATCTTCTGTCTTTTCTTGCTCGGCACGGGCAGATTGATACTCGGCGTTCTCTGTTAGGTCGCCAAGTTCACGAGCGCTGCGAATTGCTTCTGCGAGGTCAGGGCGCTTTGCAACCAAGCTATCAAGCTCAGCTTTAAGCTCATTAACACCATCTTGAGTCAGTCGAAATTGCTTCTTCATAAGTCCTTCCCTCCTTATCAGCGATACAGATTTTTGTTTGCACGCCTATCTTGTCGTCGACATTATAACAAGTCTATTTGTCATTGCCTAACCGGTCGTACTATCGGCACGATCTTAGCCTGCTATCACATCTCGGTCGTCATATAATACCGGAGTTGTAGTAGCAGTCAAGCAAATTTGCCCGTCAGCTTTGTGTTTTTGGGCTGATCGCTTGAGAGCCCTCGCAAGATTCCTCTCAAACGGCTCACCCCTTTCTCAGAACACCCACGAGTACCATAGCGAGCGTACCTGAGCAGCTGCTGAGAAATGCCTGTTAAACGCTTAGCTTGGCGAATAATTCATCGCTGCTAATCAGTTCTGACTGTTCGGATTGTCGAGCTTTGAACTCGTACTGATCGTTCGCGACCGTTTTATCGCTCATCACAACTCTATACGGAATACCTAGTAAATCTGCATCAGCAAACTTCTGCCCTGCCCGCACATCGCGATCATCATAGAGCACTTCGACACCATCTTTGGTCAATCGTTCGTATAATGCATCAGCTTTGTTCACAACGTCATCGCTATCGGCCAATCGGGCTAAGTAGACCGTAGCCGGCGCTACAGTCTCAGGCCACACAAGCCCTTTATCATCCGCAAACTTCTCGACAATAACACCCATCACTCGAGTGATACCAATACCGTATGAAGCAAGATAGATTGGCTGGCGCTGACCATCGGCATCAGTGTAGTAAATACCCATTTGCTCAGATTTTTCGGTGCCGAACTTAAAGATATTGCCAACTTCGGCACTTTTAACTGGTTTGAGCTCTGATTTGTCTACGCCCAGCTCTTTTGCTGCATCATCAAGCACTTCTTCGTTGACTGCGACGCTGTGATCTTCGTTAGCGTAAAGTATATCTTCGCCAGCCTCGCAAATTGTCTGGAATTCGTGACTATATTTTGTAAATGCACCTCCGGCAGCAAAGGTTACAAACGTGTCGTCGCCGAGGCCAAAGCGCTCGTAACAGCGCTTGTAGGCTTCGATCGCCTTGTCGTAGTACTGGTTCATGTCGTCTTCTGACGCATGCAGCGAGTACATGTCTTTCATAACAAATTCGCGGCCGCGCATGATGCCGCTCTTGGCGCGTAGCTCATTGCGCAGCTTTGTCTGGAACTGGTAGACGCTCGTTGGCAGGTCTTTGTAGCTCTTGATGAACTGCTGCATCATTTCCATGACTGCTTCTTCGTGGCTCCACGCTAAGCCGAGTTCGGAATCATCCTGCAACGTAGTCTTGAACCAAACATCAACTGTCTCGTCACTCCAGCGGCCAGTTGCCTGCCACGTTTCTGGGCGCTGCAAGTTGGTCATAATCAACTCTTGGCCATCAATAGCATTCATCTCTTCGCGAACAATCTGCTTAATATTTTCAAGCACTTTGAGACCCAGCGGCGTATAGGCATAGACGCCTGCCATGACTTTGTATATATAGCCCGCTTGGATCAGTAGCTGCGCATTTTTTGCAGTCTCGTCGGCAGGTACCGTTTTGCTGGTTTTAGTGAATAACTTCGATAGTCTCATGTTCTGGCTCCAGTGTACCGTTTAAACGATTGCGTTCAAAACGTTTTTGTACGTTATAGCGAACTTTTTCATTTGTAAGACGGTGGTTATTTTTGACCCGATCGAGAGCTACACGCAGTGAATCGTGTGCTAACATTCCATCGTACTCAGCATCCTGCTCCTTCGCTTCTTTATCTGCTATAGTTGCCTCTCGTACTAACCCACGCAATTCTTTTACACTCCCCACTCCTGTTACAACCGCCTGCACGATTAGCTCGGCACAGTGTGCAGCCTGGGTATGGCGATCGCGCCCTTCTAGTTCCATTTCTAAGCAATTAATTTGCTCATATTTTGCTATTGATGCTGTTTGTTCAAAAAGTACATGTTCATTCATAGATTTTCCTTTAAAATAAAAATCCCCTGCTCGTCAGGGGTGTCTGTCTAAGATAATTAGAAACTACACCCGAGTGGGTGGTTGCGGGATTACAAAACCTTGTAGTTTCCTAAGCATGCGATCGATTATATAAGAATTACAGGTGGAAAACAAATAGCGCCATGAAAGCTACACCGTTTTTAAACGCGTGCAGCGTCATACTGGCTGCCAAACCGCCGGTCTTTTCTCGTAGATAAATCAATACCAAACTTAGAATAAATGTGTCGACGGCAGCCACGTATAGCGGACCGGCATCACCTCCCATCGGCAGGTGGGCTGAAGCAAAAAGTAGGCTGGTGAGTAACGCCGCAGGAATAATGCGCATAGCTTTTTTGAGACTGCTATATAGAAAGCCGCGGGCCATAATCTCTTCGGCAATGGGCGGGATTATCACTAAACTCACAAATGTTAGCAATAGTGGCAACGCACCGTGCACATTCTCGAAACCTATCTGCTGGGTCTGGTCAATCTTAAAGCCTGGCACCAGGTAACTCACTACACCAACCGTAATCAGATATAGAACGTAGTAAACTGGTACTGCCAATAGCCCATAACCAATATCACTCCACCGCGGTTTGATAAGCCCAATGGCCGCAAAATTGCTGCGAAACAGCTTTAGGAATTGCCATATAGACGCGATTGCAATGGTTTCAGCCAGCAGAATATATACAAATTGAGCACCGACCGAATTGGTCAACCAGGCATTGGTTTGAGCGTTCGACCAGCCCTCCATCAACGGGTAAATCGATACCCCTGCCCCGGCAATGATCTGACTTATGTAGAAAATTCCGATCACGAAAACAACGCCCAGCCATGGGTTCCAGTTGATGCCTTGGATCTCTACCCGTTCAGCATCCTTGGTCTTGGCAGTTTTTTTCATAGCTAGAAGAATCGGCGAACATCAACGATGGTAATCAGAATGATCAGCCCAATCAGCACCATAAAGCCAATGGCATTAATCGTCTCTTCTCGCTTTGGATCAAGCGGCTTCTTGAGCACTTTGCGATAGAACAAAATCAACCATAGTCGACCACCATCTAATGCCGGAATGGGCAAAATATTCATAATCGCCAGAGTTAGCGAAATGATACCGATAATGAGCAGCACAAACTGATAGCCCAATAAACTGCCATCTTTCAGGATTACAAAGATGCCGACTGGACCTGAGACCTGTTCGCTGGCCGCTGTCTGACCATTTTGGCGCGCTTCACTATTGAACGTTGCCGTGCCGGCAATAATACTTCCCAGACCAGCAATGGCATGTCCTAAGCCTTGAAATGTCAGCGCGGTAACTTGCGCTGTAAATCCGAGAGCTACAATTGGAGCCGACCAGGTGTTGCGCTGCATGGTAAATTCGGTCGGTGCTACACCTAGATAGCCTTTGGGGTTATCAGTTTTTTTGCTGGCCTCAACCTGAGCCTTGCTGAGCAGCTGTGTTTCGCCCTTCTTCTGTTCGCCATCTCGTTCGTAGAAAACATAGACTTTTTTGCCGGCAAAATTTTTGGTCACTTTTGGTAAATCTTCGGCCGAACTAATGCCCACTGGGCTATACCCTGGCTGTTGTATACCGGTAATTTGATCAAGTGGCTGCAAGCCTGCTTTTGCGGCTGGTGATCCTGGCTCAACATAGGCAGCCATCACTTGGCTGGATACTAGTTGGGTATCCTTTTTAACCGTAAATTGATTGTCGATCAGCTTTGGCATGCCAATGAGTGCCAAAACCGTAAATACTGCTATTGCCGTCAGCAAGTTCATGGTTACGCCGGCAACCATAATCTTTACCTTTGCGCTCAACGAGGCGGCCCCGAATGTACCTGGTTCGGTATCGTTGTCATGCTCGCCTTTTAGTTTTACAAAACCACCGAGCGGCAACGCATTGATCGTAAAGTCCATACCGGACTTGAGTTTTTTCTTAAATAAGCGTGGCGGGAAAAAGATGCCAAACTCTTCGACTTCTACCCCATTACGCCGGGCAGCTATAAAGTGACCCCACTCATGGACCACCACCAGACCAACAAAGAGCACGAGGCCCAGAATAAGTAACACAATTGCCATTACGCTCCATTGTAAATGATTATTAGCGATTAGCGAATTGCAAATAGCGATATATTGGCAATGAGCGAGTAGCAATGCATAGCGATTTGCTAACTGCCGATGTATTGCTAACCGTTCTTTGCCAATTGCTAATCGTTCTGTATAGTTATAAGCGTAAGGGACAAAAATCGAAAGATGGTGTAATGAGGTTAACCGCCAATCGACTCACCCTCCCCAACATCAAGCGGGACGACGAGTTCGAGCTTCTGCAGAAAAAAATTGTTGAACTTTTTGAGCGTTCACCGATTATTACTTTTGCCCTCGTGGTACTTATTGTTTGGTCTGCCGTAATCATTGCTGGTGGAAAATATCTGGGTGCACAAGCTGCCGAAGTAGCACCGGTATCAAATAGTGCACAAAGTTCTAAGCAAATTGTTGGCCTCAGTCAAACTGTAAATAGTGCGGATCTAGAAGCTAAACTGCATGCCATACTGAATCAGCCTGCCACCCTAACTATTGGCGGCCAGACAAAACAAATTGACCCTGAAGTTATTCGCAGCTGGCTTACCATCACCCACGATGATAAAAAATCCGTCGATTACATCCACGTAAGCGCTGGGGCAATGACCAAATCGTTGAATAGTCTAGCAAATAAATACGTGAAGACACCTGTAAATCAAGTTGTGTCTACTCACGATGGCGCTTCCGAAATTATTGTAACTGGGCGAAACGGTACGCAGCTTGTGAATCCTGGAGCAATTAATGAGCAGGTTAAGCAATCGGCAAAATCAGTTATGGACGCCAAAGGTCTGGCCTTTTCAACAGAACTTGCACCACTGGAATTCCAGTCAGTTACACCTGCAGCATTTCCGAAGCTCATAGAAGTTGATGTCGTTACCAAGCAGATGTATTTATACGAAAATGGCAACGTTGTTCGCAGCTATCCAATTAGTGCTGGCGCGCCAGAAACACCCACCCCAATTGGCCAATTCAAAATATACGCCAAGTTTGCCAAGCAAGATATGCGCGGCAACAATCCTGATGGCAGCAAATACTTCCAACCAAACGTACGCTGGATAAACTATTTCTTACCTGGTGGCTATGCGGTACACGGCAACTACTGGCGACCACAAAGTTGGTTTGGCAACATCAATAGCTCACACGGCTGCGTTTCCCTACCCGATGCCCAAGCTAAACAAGTCTACGACTGGGCACCAATCGGCACCACCGTCATCACCCATTACTAAACAATACCTCGCCTTCAGCGAGGTGCCATGGCGGTTCTTCGAGCATCGACACCCGTAACCTGATTTGGTAGTTGTGGCAGCAACAATTATTGTTCGAGGATACTGCTGAGTGAGATTCCTATGGAATCTATAACGAGCGAGGCCGACCAGAGGGAGACATCCGAGACATTGTTGGTGTTACAGCTAGCAAGTCACGTGGAGGGTGTGCTCGTGATCTTTTGCTTTCTTTTGGATCAAGCCAAAAGAAAGAACTTGGTTCTTTGTTGAAAGAACAATGAAAAAGATCTCTCCGCTACGGTCGAGATGACAGTGCAGCTGGTACCGATGCTACACAGTCATGATTTCGGACTCTTTGTCCTTGGCGATTTTTTCAGCTTGGGAGCGAGCAGCGGTCATGGCTTCTTCAATTTGGGAGCCGTATCGTTTGGCGTCGTCTTCGCTAATGTCTTTGTCTTTTTTGGCTTCATCCAGAGTACCGAGTGCATCGTGACGAACGTTGCGTAGTGCAATCATACAGTCTTCCTGGCGTTGCCCTACCTGCTTGGCAAGATCACGACGACGTTCTTCTGTAAGTGGCGGGATTGGCACGCGGACTACACGGCCATCATCGGCTGGGTTGAGTCCTAGATTTGGGTTATCGCGAATGGCTTTCGAAATAGCCTCGAGATTATTTGGGTCAAAAGGCGTAATTTGAATAAGCTGGGCTTCCGGAACAGCGATTGTTGCAGTCTGAATCAATGGCATCTGCGAACCATATGCATCAACCATAACACCATCGAGCATGCTGGCATTCGCACGCCCCGTGCGCAAGCTCTTCAGATTTTCCTGAAAACGTTCGATTGCCTGCTGAAACTTATCTTTCGCGTCTTTTACTACCTGATCTGGACTCATTTACTGCCTTTCTTTATCGTTTAACGTACAAATCTGTAATTTGCCCTTCCGGGGGACCGTATAAACCGAATTTATTTCGGACCAAAGGAGCTGGGATAACAATTTCCAGATCTGAGTACTCAGCGTATTCTGGATCTTGCACATGCCGCATTCCAAAGCCTGACAAACGGGCAAGTGTCGTAAATTGAATATCTGGTCTGTCTATTCTTAGAGCTAAATCATAGCTATACTTGAGGTCTCTGTTCAAACTATTTACATCCTGCGCCCATGCTTGATCAATTAAGGTGTCTATTGCATCTACACGTTCTTGTCCGCTAAGTTTGGTGAGTGCAGTGATTGTCACAATTTCTTCCTCAAGCTCGGTCGGAGAATGATCGATTATGGGTTCCCAATCGCCGTCTGCGCGACGGGGTGCTTCGATAGGCTCAGCACCGGGAACGAGTAATGCGTCTAGTCTTGCGCTAATATCAATAGCCTTACGAAATTTAGCTCGCTCGGCCAGTAACCATTTTGCAGCATGAACGTTCGGGTTGCTAGTGGTCCCGTCATTATATACTCTTTCAAAAGTGGCGACAGAACCATCTCCAGAGCGTAATATGCGCATTACCTCACGTCCCTGAAAGACGTCGGAATTATCGTAGGATGCTGGCTCAAAGCCATGACCCAATAGAATTTCGTCTTGCGCTTGTTCGTGTGCTAGTTCTGGCGATGATGTTGGCATAGACTTCTCCCGCTTAGCTATGTCTTACCAGTATAGCAATGAATCGGAATTATTCGACTTCGCCGAGAGCCATGCGGCTAAAGCGACGGACGACAACGTTCTCGTTCATGCGAGCAGCGTTTTCTTTTACGTGATCGCCAACGCTGATGTCCGGGTTCTTCACGTACGGTTGGTCGAGCAAGCAGCGCTCTGCAAAATACTTTTTGAGTTGGCCATCGACGATTTTGTCGATCATGTCGGCTGGCTTGCCTTCTGCTTTAGTCTTTTCGGTAAATTCGGCTTTGATCTTGTCGCGATCTTCGGCTGGAACTTCATCGGCACTTACGTATAGTGGCGCTGCTGCGGCAATGTGCATGGTCAAATCTTTTACGAGTTCCCCAAAGATTTCACCGCGAGCTACAAAGTCAGTCTCGCAGTTAACTTCTACTAACACACCGATGCGGCCATCATGGTTGTAGCTGCCGATTACACCGGCACGCGCTTCGCGCTCACCACGCTTTTCAGCTTTGGTTAAGCCCTTTTTACGCATATTTGCGAGAGCAGTATCAAAATCGCCCTTGGCTTCTTCGAGGGCTTTTTTGGCATCGGTTAGGCCAACGCCAGTTAAGTCTTTTAGTCGTTTAATTTCTGCAATATCGATCGCCATTCTTCTTCTCCTTCTTGCTTTGTGATTGTCATTCCGAGTGAATGCGAGGAATCTCTCTAAGTCCACACGGAGTTTGCCGAGATCTCTCACCTACGTTCGAGATGACAGCAGGATTGTTAAACTTTTACTCGTTCAATTTTTTCAGTCTTCTCAACTTTGTCGGCTGGCTTTTCTGGAGCTGACTTAGCCTTTGCTTTGCCAGTCGAGATAGCCGCCTGCACGTAGCCGGTAATCAATTCAATTGTCTTGATTGCGTCATCGTTCGCTGGGATTGGGTACTGCACATCGCTTGGATCCGCATTTGTATCAACAATCGCCACTACTGGGATGCCCATCTTTTTGGCTTCGCGAAGTGCGTTTACATCATTCACGATATCAGTAATGAATACTGCGCCTGGACGATTGTTCAGTTCTTTAACGCCGCCGTAGATGGTGTTCATTTGATCGATTTCTTCTTGGAAACGCTGCACTTCGAGCTTGTTGTACTTATTTTCCAACTCACCACTCGCCATGCGATTTTCTAGATCTTGCAAGTGCTTTACGCGGCCACCAATAGTATTCCAGTTGGTGAGCATGCCGCCAAGCCAACGCTCTGTTACATACGGCATGTTGGTTTCTTCGGCAGCTTTCTTTACGATGTCCTGCGCTTGGCGCTTGGTGCCGACCAATAGAACTTGCTTGCCTTCGCTTGCAGTCTTTTCTAGAAAGCTGAGCGCGTCGTTAAGGCAGTCAACCGTCTTAGTCAGATCGATAATGTGGGTGCCATTACGCTTGCTATGAATGTACGGTGCCATCTTTGGATGCCATCGTTCAGTTTTGTGGCCAAAGTGTGCTCCAGCCGCCAATAATTGTTTGATATCTACCTCAGTGGTAGCCATAGTATCTCCTTCTTCTTCGGTATGGGAACCTTGTCAGTCCTGCACGGATTATGCCAAGGAGGATCAAACCCCAACCTGCTTACTTATTTATGTGTTCATTCTAACAGATGCGCACCTGATTGGCAACTCACTGCTTGACCGATGGCTAACAGATGTGTATACTAGGAACTCGTATGAAAAAAGATTTGCACCCAGATAACTACCGCCCAGTGGTCTTTGAAGACCTCAATAATGGCACCAAAATTTTGACTCGTTCTACTATCGCTGCAGAAGAGACTATTAAGTGGGAGGACGGCAACGAATACCCTCTCGTAAAAGTACACATCACCTCTGCATCACACCCCTTCTTCACTGGCGAAGAGCGCATTCTCGACATCGAAGGTCGCGTTGATAAGTTCAAGGCGCGTGCTGCTGCTGGTAAGGCCGCTAAAGATAAGCGTGCTGCTGCCGCACAAAAGCAAGCAAAGCGCGAAGCTGCCAAGATCGAAAAGGCCGAGACCAAAGCCGAAGCTTCAAAAGTTTCTAAATAGCTCCGTAATTCGAATAAACCACCCTGCTAATTGGGTGGTTTTTTATTTACCTATATACTAAGGATAACGATATGAACGAAAAAGAACAGCAATTACGGACAGAACTGGCGGAACTCGATAAGAAATTAGAGGATCCGGCCATTTATAGTGACAAAAGCTATCCGAAGCTCGCCAAGCGCAAGAGTGAGTTGGACGACGTTATTGCCCTGTTTGATACACAGGCCAAGCTAGAAAAACAACTGGCTGAAGCCCAGGCGATGGCACATGACAGCGACATCGAGGTCGCGGAGCTAGCTCAGACTGAAATCGAAGATCTCAACAAACAACGAACCACGAACCACGAACAACTCGTGGAGGCATTGACGCCCAAAGATCCAAACAACGACCGCAATGTAATCATCGAAATCCGCGCGGCGGCAGGTGGCGATGAGGCTTCCCTGTTCGCGGGCGAATTATATCGTATGTATGCTCGCTGGGCCGAAAAGCATAATTTTAAGATTGAACTAGACAGCGAAAGCCCGAGTGAAGCCGGTGGGTTTAAAGAAATTGTATTTGAAGTTCATGGCGTAGAAGCTTATAAGAATCTTAAATTTGAAGCCGGTGTGCATCGTGTGCAGCGAGTGCCCGTAACAGAGAGTCAAGGCCGTGTTCACACCTCCACCGTTACCGTTGCCGTACTGCCCGAAGCCGAAGAATCTGACATTGAAATTAATCCAAATGATTTACGTGTCGATGTGTTTCGTAGCGGTGGCCATGGCGGCCAATCAGTAAATACGACCGACTCAGCAGTCCGCATCACCCACATTCCAACCGGCATGGTAGTGACCAATCAGGACGAAAAGTCGCAGATTAAGAATAAAGCCAAAGCTATGGGGATTTTGCGCTCTCGCCTGCTCCAGCAAAAAATCGAAGAAGAGCAAAAAGAACTATCCGACGCCCGTAAGAAGCTAATTGGCTCCGGCGACCGTTCCGAAAAGATCCGCACTTATAACTTCCCGCAAGATAGAATCACCGATCACCGTATAGGTATGAGTCGCTCCAATATACCCGGAGCATTGGACGGCGATATAGATGACCTCATCGAGGCCCTCCAATCCGCCGAACACGACCTACTCACTCAGAATTAAGGAACCCCGCTAACTTTTCGCTAGCGGGGTGCGCACGTAGTAGTGAGGCTTGTCAAAAGCTAGCCACTTCTGTCCCACTTATCACCACCATTAGATTGAAGTGATGAAGTACTGCCGCTCCCTCCTGTCAAACCACTAAAAAGGCCTCGTCTCTTTTGCTGCCTTGCTGGCTTTGGCATGGGGCGTGGAGTAGGTGCAGCAGGAGCAGGCCGAGGTGCCTCCGCCCGGGGCTGGGCCTGAACAGGGGTTACTGGTGCTATCGTTGGCGTGACTGGCGCCTGAGAATATGCATAAGACACTGGCATCGTTTTGCCTTTTAGTATCTCAGCAGACAGGCGACGTATTCTGTCACGCGTCAAACTCGCTTCAACAGGAGTAGTCATTTCCACTACCACATGATCAGGCTTTAGCACGCTCACATGCTTTGGCATTGTGTACTCTTCACCTCTTTTTGTATATGACTCAAACGTTTGACCAGGCTGAATGCTTCGATCGCCTACCATTCTCACGGGACCAAGCTGCGTGCCCAACTCTTCTACAACCTGCTTCATTGCCTCCCATTTCTCTTCGGAGAACTGGTTAACTGAGATATGATTTTCTGGGTTACCTTCTGGCATGTGGATCTCCTTATCTTGCTACAAGGTAGCTACATAAATATTTTCCTATTATACGACTACCCCTGTTCTTGTCAAGGGTGGGCGTACCGTATACTGGTACGTATGACTACAAGCGAATGGTTGATATTGGCGACTGAGGAATTGGAGATTGCAGGGATTGGCACAGCCCGACTCGATTGTTTGGTGATGCTCGAAAATGTGCTCAAAATTGATCGAGCCAAGATTTTGGCAAACCCAGAAACCGAAATGGTACCCAAAAATGTGGCCGCACTCGCAAAATTACTCAATCGTCGTGCTGCCCATGAACCCCTCGCCTACATTTTAGGTACAACCGAATTCTACGGCAGAAATTTTGTGATCACCCCCGCTGTACTGGAGCCAAGACCCGAATCTGAGACGATGATTGAGCTGCTCAAAAATCTACCAAATTTGCCCCGAAAAACTCATCTGGCAGACGTTGGAGCTGGCAGCGGAGCACTTGGTATCACCGCAAAGTTAGAACACCCTGAATGGACGGTAGAACTCTTAGAAATTGATGAAAAAGCCCTGAAAATTGCCCAAACCAATGTTGATAAATATACAATAGGCATAAGCGTGATACAGAGTGATTTACTGGCTAACTCTGGGCAGGTTAATGACATTCTACTCTGTAATCTTCCTTACGTACCAGATGACTATCAGATAAACCTTGCCGCTGGCCAGGAACCCCCAATTGCAATATTCGGTGGTCCAGATGGGCTTGATTTGTATCGTAAGCTGTTCAAACAGATAGAAAATCTGTCGAAACGACCGTTGTATTTATTATGTGAGTCCTTACCTCCGCAACACGCTGATTTAGCGCAAATTGCCAAAGTATCAGGCTACAAACTACGCCAAACTGAGGATTTCATTCAGGTGTTCGAGCGACTTGCTGCGTAGCGCTTTTGCTGGCCTGCTGCCGCCCTTTGGAGCCTGAATACGTCATGCCTACTGCCTGCCTATCTACCCGGCTATAATTGGCCAAAATGAGCCCTACAATGCATTGTGGCACCCCGCATCTGCACAATATCTTTGGGTTCTACCACCTCTGCATACAAAAAATATAGCGCCTCTTACCATGCTCACATAAAACAACCCCTCGCCTTCAGCGAGGTGCCATGGCGATTCTGCGAGCATCAACAGCCGTAACGTGATTTGAATGCTGTGAAAGCAACAATTATTGTTCGAGGATACTGTCTTATTCTCTTTCAAATAGAATTAATAGGAGAATAAGACCGACCAACGGGAGACATCCGAGACATTGTTGCGCTTTACAGCATTCAAGTCAGGTGGAGGCTGTGCTCGTGGGTTTTTGCCTACTTTTGGGCTAAGCCAAAAGTAGGAACTTGGTTCTTTGTTGAAAGAACATTATTGACTGGGCCCAAATCAAGTTTGGGATGACAACAGAATTGATATCTCTCTACGGAGCCTGCCCCAGCACTGAATCAAGTTCAGCACAAACTCCGGCTGGGGGTCGAGATTACTGTGTAGGTGGAAAGATTTATTGTTCGTATGGGTTCTGAAATACATTCAGAATGACAAGTTATGGTGGTCAGGGTGACAGAGAGAGCTAGAGGGCTTTATCTCCCCAATCAGAGAATGCTAGAACCACTAAAACGATAGCCAGCATCACAAACATAAATTGTTTGCGCACTCCCTTGCTAAGCCGATCGGTGTGATCAAGATAATAGATCACTGCCATACCATAGCCAATGGTGCTCAAAAGCAGTGTTGGTTGTGCGATTACGGTGTAGAACAAGAGCCAATGACCAAGCAGCCAGCCAATTGCCGCACCAAAGTATCCCCAAACATAGGACAACATGCGTGCATACGGCTCATCGAATGTGTCAAAGAAGTGCCGAGCAGATAAGAAGCAAATTAACCCGGTTAGTAAGGTAATTACAAACGCTGGGCTATCGGTACCTATAAGATACAGCGCCGTAAGCGCTAAGAACTGAGCGATAAAAGCCTGAGCCATCACCATTGCTTGAGTGCTTTTCGGTTTTATAAAGACAAGCCAAATGGCATACAACACCGTCCAAATGCCCTGCAGCAAGAAGCTGTCGGTCTGCATCATAAACAGCACGAGCGATAAGCCAACCATAATATCTACGGAGTTAGCACGAATGTTAGCTGCCCAGAACCGTGGTCGGACCGCAAACATACGCCACTTACTCAAAATAACCAGTGCGAGCGCTATTTCTGCAAAATCAAGCCGTATCAATATGAATGAAACGATAGGCAATGCTAAGAGTAGCGCCACATGCAAAAAGTGGGCGAAACCGCTGGTGGGTTTGTATTTACTGACTAGAGGCTTTATCACTGCCTATTATAATAACAAAGTCCGCGCCATTTGCCTGAATAGTTTCATCTGGCAATGAAGTGTACTTAGTTACTCCGAGGCGTTTTTCTAGGTATTTTGAGGTGTATTTCTTCTTGCCTTTACTGAGGTCAATGAGCATGGTTTGCGTCCAACCAGAGTTTGGCGTCTCGCCTGTGCGGACTACATTATAGCCATAGGCTTTTAGCTCATCGGCTTTGGCACCTGCGGCACCCGGTACAGTGGTGCCATTCAGCACTACAACTTTGGCCCTTTCTTTCAAAATGTATGGATCTTTGAGCTGACTGCGGACAAAACCTTGGATTTCGCTATATTTGAACAGCCCTGACTTTGGCAAAACAATGGATTGGCCGGCCATATTCCCAGTGGTCACAAATTGATTTGGCGCATCAGCCAAGCCGATTGAAGTCGTATTAGCCTCTTTTACCTTCTTAACTATGCCGTAGAGGCGACTTGCATCCCTGAGGGATAGGTCAGTTTGCACATTATTGCCGAAAGCACTGGCCAAGCTTGATAGTTTTGCCGGATTACTCAATGTGCCCATGGTATCAATCTTGGATTTTAGACCAAGCAACACTGCACGTTGACGCTGAGAGCGTGCAAAATCATCACTTGTTTGACGTGAGCGTACGTATTGAAGCGCTTTTTTGCCGTCCATAACCTGTATGCCAGCCTTAGCTAGCACAGGGTCATTGTTATTTTCCCAAGCCATAGTTGGATCTACCAGATCAGATGGCACATTAACCTGCACGCCATTAACTGTGTTGACTGCTTGCGAGAAGGCCTTGAAATCAACCATTACGTTATAGTCAATATTTATGCCCATCACATCTTCAACAGCTTGGTCGACTGTCTTAAAGCCAGCCGCAACTGCTTTTTTATCGGTTACGTTGTTCAATTTTTTGCCAGTGTACTGATTAACACCTGTCTCGTATGCTGCATTCAGCTTCATGTTGCCCGCACTCGGGATGTTGACCCATAAGTCGCGCGGCAAACTAAAGAGTGTGGTTTTCTTATTTATAGGATCAACACTGGCGACAATGATAGTGTCTGTTAGGTCAGGCGCGTCATGAGCGCCGCCGCCACGACCTAATAATAGGACATTGATGCGGCCAGAGCCCTCGCCTTTCAATAGATTAGGGTCAACTTCTTTCTTCATGGCATTTGCTGTGCCAGCACCACCGTTAAAAGCTTTGTTGAGCTTAAAGAAGCCTTGCGCCAAGAATAATCCGCCGCCAATGAGGAAGATTGCCACCGTTGCAATTGCGCCACGAGTTGCGTACCGCTTAAACGCTGCCATTTTTGCATTCTTAAGAATAGACCCCGTACTGCGTTCTGGGCTTTCATCGCCAGGTAATTCCATGTCAATGCCAGGCATGCGGCGACGCACGGCTGCCTGTTGTGCTGCCTCACTTATTTGAGGCGTCGGCGCTTGCTCGGTGACTGCTTGCGCTGGCTGTTCACCAATTGCTTCTAGATAATTTGCACTAGCGGTGGGCTTTTCGGTGAGTAATGTTGGTTGAGTTTCTGCTGTCGGCTCACTGCTTGCTGTCTGCTGTCTGGCAGCTTTCATGCGTGATAATAACCCTCTTTTTGGTACTGCCGCTGGCTGCTCTGCTGGGATGATATCCGATACTACAGCTTGAGCGACTGGAGTTTCAGGTGGAGTTGCAGCCAATACTGGTGCCGCTACTGCCATACGGGTTACTGATTCGGCGATTGATCGTGGTTGTGTTGGGGCAGCAGGAGCCACCGGCTTCGCTTGTAGCGGTGCCTGAACTTGGGGCTGTTCAATAGGTTTTGGCTGTGCTGGTGTGCGCACAAACTCGCTGGTGCCGCCTGTTACGGGGCGACGCGCTTGGACTGGCGTGCGTGCGGGTACAGCTGGTCGATTTGCACGAAACCTGTTGGCAGTATTTTGATCAACCGAAGGAAGACTGCGCACTGTATTAGCAGCATACGGAGTCGAATTTTGCGGACGTGACAATAGACCCTCAGTCACAGGTTGCGAATTTCCGAGGTCTGTTTTTTGTATTTCTTGGCGCTCTTTTTTTTGTTGCGCGCCTTGTTTGTTTGACGCTTCCATCTCGAACTATCCCTAGAATAACGCTAAACCGCTTATGTGTAAAGGCTTTTTTACAACTATTTTTTATATTTTACGAAAGGTACAGTTAAGCTTGTGGCTATCGTGATATAGTGAGAATCGATATGAACGATGACAAGCAGCAACCCACCGAAGAAACACCAGCTACAATACCGCTACCACCGGCGGCACCTGAGCACGCGCCCGAGCATAGTCACGAACAGCCGGTCCAAGCTCCAGCTCCGCTCACCACCCCTCCTCACCAGCCACACCCCCAGCCCCATCACGAGGCGCCGCAGTCAGAAGTCGAAACACCTATGTCAAAGCCAAAATCCGGCTGGCGAGAACTTTTCTCTACTCTCAGTATTCTTATTACCGCCCTCTTAGTTGCGCTGTTTATCATCACCTTCATCTTCCGATCATATCAAGTGGACGGACCCAGCATGGAAAGTACGCTCCAAAATAATGACAAGCTTATTATCTGGAAAGTACCACGCACCTGGTCTAGCATTACCCGCCACGCCTATATCCCCAACAGAGGTGATGTGATTGTATTTAATGAAAGTGGTCTAGGTCAGTACGGCTCAGCTGACAGCAAACAGCTTATTAAACGCGTAATCGGGCTGCCCGGCGATCGTGTGGTAGTAAAAGACGGCAAATATACCGTGTACAACAAAGAACACCCTGATGGATTCGACCCTGATGAAACCCTGCCCTATGGCAAGAACATCCCCTACACCTCTGGAAACGTCGACGTAACTCTCGATAAAACCCAACTATTTGTATCGGGCGATAACCGTCCTGACTCGCTGGACTCCCGCGCCTTCGGGCCAATTGATGCCAGCCAAATAGTCGGCAAACTTGTAATCCGCGTCTTCCCGCTCAACTCTGCCGAGATATTCTAACTCTGAAATTCCCTCGCCCCCCAGCGAGGTGCCATGGTGATTAGTGGCAGTAGAGCGAAATCCTGGCGTGATTGTTGTGATAGCACAATATCTGTGGTGAGACATGTTTGAGGGAGCGATTAGCGAGTGAGTTGTCGAACCCATTGTGCTAGTCAACAACCATCACCCAAGATGAGCGTCCTGCCTTGATCTTTTGCTTCTTTTGGATCAAGCCAAAAGAATGTGTACAAGGCGCATGGGCGCCTTGTACATAGATTGATTGGATCCTGAAACTAGTTCAGGATGACAGATTTGAGATGCTGCTGGACAGCAAAAAGTGTTAGTTGATTCACCTACGACAAGTGTGACTTGAGAGATCTCTCACTACCTTCGAGATGACAATAATTGTGCTATAGTTGAGCTATGAGTCAAACACCAAAAAGAGGGTTAGGAAGAGGGTTTGAGTCGCTTATATCGGCTGACTTTGATAAGACCTTACTCACTCCTGAGGACCGCATTGAAAAGATTGCGGTTGATGCGTTGCAGCCAAGCCCGTATCAGCCCCGCCGGCATTTTGATGACACAGCCCTACAAGAGCTTGCAAGCTCTTTGAAGCGGCATGGTGTAGTGCAGCCATTAGTTGTCACCCCTGTTAAAAACGGTAAATATACCTTGATTGCTGGTGAGCGTCGCTGGCGCGCTGCTCAGATTGCCAAACTCAAGACGGTACCTGCAGTAGTGCGCAGCAGTAAGGAACTAGAGCAACTTGAAATCGCGTTAATTGAAAATGTGCAGCGCGTTGATTTGAATCCCCTCGAGCAAGCTATAAGTATTGAGCGTCTACGAGAGCAATTTTCATTGACATACGAGGACATCGCTAAACGCCTCGGCAAAGCAACCTCAACCGTCAGCAACATTGTCCGCCTACTCCAACTGCCTGAGTCTGCCAAACAAGCTTTGATGGAGGGTAAAATCTCTGAGGGCCACGCTCGCGTCATCTTATCTCTTAAGGGCGATGCAGTGCGACAAGAATATCTTGTGAAAACTATCATTTCACAGGGGTGGAGCGTGCGACAAGCTGAGCAATTTGCTAGTAGCGTCAAAGCTGGCATCAAAGAGTCTAAACAAGCTGCCAAGCAGACTCAAAACGAAACGCCCGCCACCAAATCACTCAGCAAAAAACTCGGCACACCAGTAACGCTTAAAAGAACTGCCAAAGGCGGCAAACTAGAAATCGCCTTCAAAAACGACGACGAGCTTAAACGAATTATCGATTTGTTTTAAACTTTACGTAGCCTAGTCAGGCAAAGGAATGAGATCATTTCGGTTCTTAACCGATTCTATGCCCGCAGCGATAATTTCGACAAAACCTGTGTCTTCCAATCGATGGTGGCTAATACCGTTTTTGTCTTCTATACGCTGCCAGAATTCACCGCTCAACGTATCCAACTCTATTGCATAATCGATCTGCCATTCTTTTGAGTCGCTGTCTTCTTGGTGAGATTCAATAGCATAACGATGGTGCTTAGTTTCATGCCCAGGCAGCCCGGTTACATTAGTTGCTTGGTTGTATTCTTTAAACCTAACTATCTGTTTTGAGCCGTTCCCACGAACAGCGAAATCGGCTATCGCTAGTGTTAGGCCGTATCGTTTATCTTCTGTGATTGAAATCTCACCTTCTACAAGATGCTCCGCAACTATTCCCATAAATTTTTTGCCTATGGATGATTGATTTTCTAGAGGTTTGGGCGTTAATGTTTCGTTCATTGCAGTAGCTACTCTACCCTACCGTGCGACCCCTGTCAAAGATAAGCGTTATAGCTCAGCTGCTCGTAGCTTGCCATCTTGTCGCCATTCATAAATGGTACGCAAAATTTTGTTAACACCTTCTTCGCTTTTCACTACATCAGAGTCAAATTCATCAATCAACGACTTTTTGGTAAATTCACCACTTTTCGCATCCATAGTTATCTCTAAAACGGGGTGATCATCATCAAGCATGCCACCATACATTTCAATACCGAGGCGTTGCTCTTCTTCGTCAATACCAAGTTCGGGACTTGGACCTTGCACGACATGCTTAAACATAATCCAGGTCGCAAAAACAGTGGCATCAGTGCCTGTCAGATGATACTCGGCTGATTTTTCTATAAGATTGTCTGGCTCATCATCATGATAAACCTGTACATTGCCGTTCTCCAGTGCGTAACCGACTAATTCGCTGAACTTTGCCTGTGGTGACCCAACAGGATAACTATGGTTCTTTTCCATAGCAGCTACTCTACGCCCTCGATACTATAGCGTCAACGTTAAGCGGTTTAGGATTCGGTACGGGTTCGGAACTCTTTGGCGAGCGCTTTGTAGGCACGAGCACCTTTGCTCCATTTGTCATGTTCATAAATAGTGCGGCCATAGCTCGGCGCTTCGGCAAGTCTCACATTGCGCGGAATCACTGTTTTGAAGAGTTTATCACCGAAGTAATTTGCGACTTCTGTCTGTACTTGCTCGCTCAACGAATTGCGCTTGTCAAACATCGTTAAAGCAATACCGAGCAATTCGATATTAGGATTAGTGCTCCCCTTTACTGCTTGAATCGTATTTAGCAGCTGGCTTAATCCCTCTAGCGCATAATACTCTGCCTGGACTGGGATAAACACTTCTTGGGCGGCAGTAAGCGCATTAATTGTCAGTAAGCCGAGTGATGGCGGGCAATCTATCAGGATATAGTCATATGTCGACGTTTTCAGGGCTTCTGCGAGCGCAAATTCGCGGCGATCTACGCCAACAAGCTCTACTTCTGCTCCTGCCAAGTTAGCATTGGCTGGTACGACGAATAATTGTGCGACGTTAGTCTTCTGCACCACACTGGCAAGTGGAGCCTCTCCACGCAGCAAATCATGAACTGTTAGTTGGGTCGATTCCTTTGGGATGCCTAACCCGCTGGTGGCATTGCCTTGCGGATCAAGATCTACAATCAGTACCGAGCGTTTTTCTGCAGCTAACTGTGCAGCCACATTAATAGTGGTTGTGGTTTTCCCTACGCCGCCCTTTTGATTTACTACCGCAATAATTTTTGTCATATGCCCTCTTTCGCTATAGTATACCACCCCTCATTTTGTCATCCTGAATTCAGTTCAGGATCTATGCGAACACTTCTCGCCGTATGGGTCCTGAAACAAGTTCAGGATGACAGCACTATCATGTATTAATGTAGCCTTATAATACTAGTATTCTGCAGCTATATAATAATTAACAGGGGTGAAGATACAAACCATGACTACATGTTGCCATGGTTTGTAGACATAGCGAGCACAGGATGCGCGTTATTGAGTCGAAACACAGTCCTAAATGCTGGCAAATAGAGGATCTTTAGCGATACGCTGACGTATCTGCTCTTGATGTCGTCGCTCCATGCGAGACAGCTGCTTTAATAGCCTGTCATCTTGCTGCTTTGGCTTGCGTCGTGGACTTGGTTTCATAGTTTTTCTGTTTCTTTCTGTGTTACTACCTAGCGGCTCTGGCTGTAAACGGAATAGAATGGCCTGTCCAGGAGCTTCGCAACTTAGTGGTTCTTTTTTGTGGTTTCTCTACTTTTTTGTTCGGTTCTTTTACTACTGTTATTGTATGCCTATTAGCATAAGCTGTAAAGTACTTTTTTAAATTTTGTATACATTTTATTTTCCCCTGAAAATCTGCACAATCAATCAACAACCCCTCGCCTCAGCGAGGTGCCATGGCGATTCTGCGAGCATCAACAGCCGTAACGTGATTTGAATGCTGTGAAAGCAACAATTCTTGTTCAAGGATACTGTCTTATTCTCTTTCCAATAGAATTAATAGGAGAATAAGACCGACCAGAGGGAGACATCCGAGACATTGTTGCGCTTTACAGCTTTCAAGTCAGGTGGAGGCTGTGCTCGTGATCTTTTGCATACTTTTGTATCAAGACAAAAGTATGAACTTGGTTCTTTGTTGAAAGAACATGAATCAAGATCTCTCCGCTGCGGTCGAGATGACGGGAGGAAATAGTCGAGATTTTAGTGAGATGCTCGCACCCTAGTCGCTAGACTGGCCGATGAAGTAATCGAACACATAGGTGGTATTCGCAGTCGGTACAGTGGTAGTCGTTAGGTAGAAGTGCTGCTTATCTGTTGCACCACGGTAGAAGTTAATACCCGCAGCCTGGTCGTTAGCCGGGCTCAAGAGGACGCGTGGTGGCAGACCGTATTCCTTACTGAATATGATCTTAGCTAGATCACCAGAACTTAAGCCAGTGGCACCGGTGGTAATCGTGATCGTACCAAGGGTGTCATTACCGTTTACAGCGATGGTAGCCCCTGCCCCAGCAGCCGTCTGCAGCTCCTTGGTAGGGGCGCTACCAGCAGTGATCAGGTGTCCGCCGACGATGATGTCTTGGACGCTAGTGAGACCGGCCACTGTTAGGTTCTGGCTGATGCTCGCTGAACCTACTACTGATAGACTATTGAGCGAGGTAGAACCAGTAACAGTAAGCGTAGTTAGGTTGGCAGCATCGCCGTTCTTAATGGCTTCACCACTTGCACCCTGTAGGAGCTGTATCTGAGCGCTCATGGTAGAAACACTGCCGTTTAGTGAGCTTACGTTATTATTCAAGTCATTAACATCGTTTGTGAGGCTATTAACTGCAGTAGAGACTCCTGCGATAGTGGCATTCATATCATTGATCTGGCCACTCTGAACATCCAGGGCAGCAGTCTGTTGGGTGTTTACACTACGCAAGGCATTAACCTGGCCTGCCAATTCACGCGTACCTGCCCAGAGGTAACCAGTAATTGATGTCCAGTCAGGAATTGGATTGTTGTTACTGTCTAGGCCTTGAATGAGCTCAACTGGTAAATGCTCGGAGATTACACCTGTATTTACTCGACCTGTAGCATCATCCTTCCAGCGATAGGTAAAGATTTCTGTATTTGCGATCTTGCCGAGAACATTGCCATAATCTTCTTCTGTAAGGGCAGTGATGTCCTTTTTATATGCTGCGGAGCTAGAACAGGTGGAAACCACTTTTGATCCGTTTATACAAATATGCGTACCAGCTGCACCTGCAAGGGTGCTGATAGTGAGAGTACCCCCAACTGAGGCGTTATTGGTAACCGTCAGACCGCCCCCTACTGCAGTGTTGCCGTTCGCAGGGTTAACGGCGAAGGTCTCTGTGCCACCGCTTGTCTGGATTGAGAAACGGTTAGCTTTGAGATTTACGTTGCCCGTACCCGCAGTGAGATTCAAGGCTGTTGCTCCGGTAGCATTACCGATGGTGATAGTCTTTGCATTTGCAGATGTACCAAGGTTTATAGCACTTGGGGTTGCGCCGTTGAATAGGTTCACGGTAGCTGCGCTACTGGTGATGTTACCGCCGTTTACTGCTAGGTCAGCAGTTAGCGTGGTTGAGCCAGTTACAGCAAGCGTGCCAGCAATTGCAGTGTTGCCGGTTGCAGAAGCAACGGTGAGCTTGTTGGTAGCAACGGTCAAGTCGCCGGTGAAGTTGGCTGTGCCGCCTGATGCGATAGACAAGCGAGATACCCCACCCGTTACAAGGCTGAGGGCATTGGCATCACCAGTACCAAGTACTGCGGTAGCGCCGAAGCTGTTACCACCCTGTACGAATGGTGA
>JAXLZZ010000009.1:0-30132 GCA_046350675.1 Saccharimonadales bacterium (SeqCode) | reverse complement strand
CAAACTCTCGGGTTACGCTTGCTTGCTGAAAATCATTAAGGTTGTCCTGTCTCAAAAGCCAGTCAACAGTTATGCACGAATCAATCTTTTCCATCGGTAAAAAGTCAAATTTAAAGCAACGGTGCATGAATGCGCCGTAATGATCCGGTATGTCTATCCAGCGTGGAACATCTGTATCAATCATATTCTTCAAACGATCCATTCGCTCTAGAACATGAGGAGTAGAAGCACTGGTTTTTCGTACCTCTTTAACTGCAACTTCAGGTGCAAGCTCATACACTGTTGCTGTACCACCACTTGCAATGTAGTTGCGCGTATCTACATAGTCAGGCCCTGTTAAAGCCTTATTACCTAAAAACTTTGCGATGTACGCTGGTACGTACTTTGCCTCGAGCTCAGGACGCGCCTTTACTAGTTCATTACCTTTGCTTGTAAGAAGTATAGTTGCATCATCATATTGAGCGTAATGCCAAACAGCGCCGTCTGGCTGCTCTACTTGTTCAAATTCCAGATTATGAATAACTTCGTGGTACTGTGAGGCCATAATTGATATATTATACTACATATTTATTATATATGCAAGCACTTTTCTCTGTTCTGGTGGGTTTTAGCATTTGCGGAATAAAAGGCTGTATAATAAATCGCGATGAACAAAATTGTCCTCATGTCTGGCGCCCAGTATTTTGGGGATGATGATGCAATAAATGTCTTTATGGATGCTTCGGTGCCGGTGGATGTGCACCAGGCGATTGCCGAACATAACCTTATTCAGGAAACATTGGTTGAAGCTGGCATAGAAGTCCGCCGAACAGAGGTGCCAAAGAACTGTCAGGACGGCGTCTACACCGCGAATTGGGCACTGGTGAAAAACGGTAAGGCCCTAATGGCTCGCCTGCCCAACACACGCCAGCCAGAAGAGGCATATGCCCTCAAGGCGATGCGCGATCAAGGTATTGAGCCGGTTATTTTGCCGCCTGAAGTTGCTCGATTCAGTGGCCAGGGCGATGCGCTGCCGTGCGGCGATGTGGTGTTCACGCAATCGCCGTATCGCACAGTAAAAGAAGCTCATCCTCACCTTAAATCATTCGGATTCAAAGAAGTTATCGCTCTCGAAACGCTACCTGCATATGACGAAAATGGCCAGCCGCTTATCAATGAAATAACTGGGTTGCCGGATAGTCCCACGTACGACATTGATCTTGCAATCGCCATACTCAAAATGCCGGTGGATGGCAACAAAGGCTTGATTGCTTGGTGCCCTGACGTATTCAAAGACGAAAGTCGTGAACGCATGGAATCCTACAGAGGAGTTGATAAGATTGCTGTTTCTAAAGAGGAGGCTCTTGAGGCGTTTGCACTGAACCTGTTATCAACCGGTGAAACGGTGATTATGAACAGTGGTGCGCCGAAATTCAAAGCTGATCTAGAGGCGCATGGCTTAGAAGTAAAAACACTTGATTTGCCAGAACTCCGTAAAGGCGGCGGCTCAATCCGCTGCAGCACTCTTACCCTCGACAATTAAACGCTCCCTCGTCCTCAGCGAGGTGCCATGGCGGTTATTCGAGCATCGACAGTCGTAACGTGATTTGAATACTGTGAAAGCAACAATTCTTGTTTTGGACTCTGCTGAGTGAGATTCCTATGGAATCTATGACGAGCGAAGCCGACTGAAAGGAGATGTTCAAAACATTGTTGCGGTTTACAGCATTCAAGTCAGGTGGAGGCTGTGCTCTTGGGTTTTTGCCTACTTTTGGGCTATGCCAAAAGTAGGAACTTGGTTCTTTGTTGAAAGAACGTGTGATTGTCATCTCGAGGGAATCCGAGAGATCTCTCTAAATTCTATAGGGGGCTTTGGAGAGATTTCTCCCGTTGGTCGAAATGACAAGGTTGGTGGTGCTGTTCGTATGGGTTCTTAAACTAGTTCAGAATGACAGATTAGAGAAAAGCTTATCCAGAAAGAAAGCGACACAAAATTTGCATACGGGAAGTTACTTTCGAGAGATCTCTCACTTTGTTCGAGATGACAACTGCTTTAGGGCTTCGTGCGCCGTGCCGATTTCGTCCCATGGAAACTCTACGACGCGGTCAGGATTGTGATCATCTTGTTGCAAGTGGCGCATCTCTGCGGCTTTTGGCCCGTTTCGTAAGATGTCTTTTTCGTGACCTTTGCCAAGTAGCAGGATAGTATCACCTGCTTTCGCCCGTTTGACTGCAAAATTAATAGCCTCTGTGCGATCGTGCACCAAAAACAAATCTTTATCGCGCACTTTACCTTCTTTTTCCGCGCCTGCTGCAATCTCATCAAGGATTGCTAGGCCGTCCATATCGCGATCATCTTCTTCGGTTACAATCACTTCATCCGCGTATTTTCCAGCCAAGCCACCCTGCACCGCTCTTTTAGCTTCATCGCGGCGTCCGGCAGAGCCAAACATCACGATTAACTTACCTTTCACAACTGGCTTTAGATCTTTGAATAACTTTTCGAAGCTGTCTGGCGTGTGCGCGTAATCCACAATTACATCAAAATCTTGGCCTTCATCAATCCGTGTCATACGCCCTTCTACACCCTCGAGCGCCGCAATCCCCTGCTCTATCGCCTTTGGCTCCATGCCAATCGCCACACCCGTTCCGACGACGGCCAACGAATTGTATACATTAAAGGTACCCGGTAGATTCACCTTGATGTGTAGTGCAAGATCGTTTGGTCCAACAACATCAAACTCACTACCCGACGGAGAAGATTGAACGTTTGTAGCGCGTATATCACCCTTTTCGATGCCGTAGGTAATCGGATGTTTTACATCAGAGATAAAGTACTCGGCGCTTGGATCTTCTGCATTGATAATTCCGGTACGTAACCCACCACGATTTCGATTGGCCTGCTTAAACATCATGCGCTTAGCGTCTCGATATTTCTCAAACGTCCCGTGATAATCCAAGTGCTCGTGCGTAAGATTCGTGAACACGGCAACAGAATACGGTATGCCCCACATGCGATGCTGCGCCAAAGCGTGGCTCGTAGTTTCCAAAACCAGCCACTCACACCCCTGTTTTTTTAGCTCTTTCAGGCGCTTCATGAGTGTTGGCACATCCACACTTGTCATATGTTCCACCTGCGGTTTGATATCGGATTTGTACCCATAGGCAACCGTGCTCATGAGGCCAACATTGTAGCCTGCGTCGTTCAACATGCTGTGCAGAATAAACGAGGTCGAGGTTTTGCCATTGGTACCGGTTACGCCAATCACCTTAATGCCACGCGCCGGAAAACCATTAATCGTATTAAAAAAGATAGCCTCAGCCAGGTGCCCATACGGCTCCACAGCCTTAAATAACCCCTTAGGGATGACCTTCTTTACAATCGTTCTGATACCCATTCCCTACAGTATACCGATAAAACAAAAAGGGCGGCCATATTGACCGCCCCCTACTCACGCAGCGCTATTTAGCTGGTAAGGATTTTTGTACCCGATGAAAGGTGTCGAGCATCGTCCCAAGATATATTGTTGATATCCAGGAGGTGTTGTGTAAGCTCTTGCACCTGAGCATCAGTTGGCTGGTTGCCATTCTGCGAAAGGATATCTGCAGCATGACCCCAGATAGTATCGCCATCTGCGAGCATGAATGACTTAGGCATTTCGATCTCTTGACCATTAATCACCATCGCTTGGGCGTGCTCTGCACCGTGCTGGGCAGCCTGTTGAGCTGCTTCGTGACCGTGTTGAGCGGCATTCTGAGCCTGCTCGGCGCCATGTTGAGCTGCGTTTTGTGCAGCCTCGTGGCCATTACTGCCATCGACGCCAGAGTTAAACAGTTCGTTGCCCGCCTGGTGAGCGTGGCCGTGGCCATTACCCTTAGGCATAGACTCTGACACGTGGTCGTGGCTACCCGACTTGTAGATGACGTATGCGGTACCCGCTAGCGCAACTGCACCAGCTGCGAGACCAACGATCGTTCGTTCCTTGCCCTTTTCGTCGTCAGTAAAGTACTCGCGTGGGTTAGCTTTGAAGGCGCTAAACTCTGCACCTGCTTTGTACCAAAGATTCTTGAGGCCTCGGCGGGCTTTAGCTAACGCACCGCGAATACCTGTTGGCTCATCTTCCTGCTCTGCATCAGCAAGTTCTGCGTCGATTTCTGCAGCACGCTCTTCAGCGGCCTTAGCATCACGCTGCAAGTTCTCCTTATTAGCAAGACCATGCTCTGTGTCGATACGATCTTGGGCATCCTTACGATCTTTGAATTCGTTGACAGAAAGCTTCTTGAATTCTAGGAATTCCTTGCGCTCACCTGCATCTGGGTTACCGCGCTTGTAGCGGAACTTGTTGTACTCGTCCATGTTCATGAGGCCTTCAGCCTTCATAATTCGCTTAAGGAGAGCTTCATCATCACCGTTGCGGATAGTACTTTCCATGACACGACCAGCAGCATCGGTCTTAGCCTCTTCTTCGCTCATACCAAGCTTGTCCATATTGTGCTTAACAAGGTTGCCAAACATACGTTGTTCGCGTTCTTGGCGTTCCTCACGCTTGTCCATAATGACCTTAGCTTGGCTGAGTTCAAAACCTTCAGCACGAAGTGCTTCAACCTGTTCTACATACTGATCTGCGCGAGCGTTATTCTCAGCTTCTTTTTGATCGGCAATTGCCATGCGCTCGGCCTTATTCTTGCCGTGTGCTGTATTACCAACGCGGATAGCTTCGATGCCTGCTGCATCGCGGATCTCATCTACCTTGCCGAGGATTGGCTCGGTGATTGGGTTACCGTCTTCGTCTACATAACCTTCAGTGCGGCCATGTGAACCAAAGATAGCTACGTCTGCTTCTTCTTGGAAGTCGCGACCTTCTACTGAATCATAACGATCATTAATGGTGTCAAGTTTCTCATTCATTTTGAGAGCTTTTGTGTGATCAGCATCAACTTGCTTTTGTACACGCGTGTCAAAAGCCTCGTTCATTTTAAGAGCACGATCGTGATCTCTGTCTATTACTGCTTGCTGTGCTTCGCGAGCAGCGATACCTTCTGCTGCACGTCGTTCTGCTTCTGCTGGGCCTGATAGTCGTTCACTCATAATGTAATCCTTCTTTCTAAATATTTTGTTTGTTTTGATTTTTACTTGTTTATGACTATTTGTGTTTTTAAGTTTTTATTGAACACTAACTGCATTATAGCAAAATGCTCATGTTTTGTCAACTATATTCATACTTTTTTGCATATTTAGCAAATACGTATCGTTTTGATAGTGGTATGCTGGAACAGATGAAAGTTCTTGGAATCGAGACTAGTTGTGATGAAACCGCGGCATCGGTTGTAGAAGATGGCCAGCGACTGCTGAGTAATGTGGTGGCGTCGAGCATGGATTTGCACGTGCAATATGGCGGTGTGGTACCAGAGATTGCTGCTCGCAGTCATATTGAAGTGATTTTGCCGGTGATTCAGCAGGCTTTGTACGAGGCAGATTGCACATGGGACGATATCGATGCTATCGCTGTTACACAAGGTGCGGGACTCGGTGGCAGCCTGTTAATTGGCGTTTTGACTGCTCGGACTCTGGCGATTGCGCACGAGAAGCCACTGTATGCAATTAATCACGTTGAAGGCCACGTGTACGCCAACTTCCTAACCGAGACCTCCTCTGCTCTTGCCCCCAACTACGAACTAAGAACAACGAACCCTACATTCCCGATGTTGGCGATTATCGTATCTGGTGGGCACAGCCAACTGGCGCTGTTTGAGAATCATTTTGACTACACCCTCCTTGGACAGACACATGACGATGCGATTGGCGAGGCGTTTGATAAGGTGGCAAAAATGCTCGGCCTCCCCTACCCTGGTGGTCCCTCAGTTTCAAAAGCTGCACTAAAAGGCGATCCTCAAAAATACACACTTCCCAAAGCAAAGATGGGACCAAGGAGAGTCCAGCACGGTGATGAAGTGCAAGGCAGCAGCGAGCAGCGGAAGGCGGCGCACTCTACGGTGCGACAACTGAGCAGCGCAGCTGATAACGCGGCAATTCGTGCCGTGGTTGACTCGGGCAAGTATGATTTTAGCTTTTCTGGACTTAAGACAGCCGTTTTACGGCTCGCCCAGTCCCAGATTGGTGAATCACACGCCTTCCCCTCTACAAAGCTGTCTGAACGCCTCTCTGAGGCCCAGAAGAACGATATAGCCGCTAGCTTCCAGCGCACAGCCATCGAAACAATCGTTGATAAGGCTAAGTTGGCTGTCGAGGAGTTTCAACCTAAGAGTGTTGTTATTGCAGGTGGCGTAGCTGCTAATCAAGAGTTACGCCGCCAATTAACAGAGGGGCTTCCCTTGCCTATCGAATTCCCTGACCTCAAACTTTGCACAGATAACGGTGCGATGATCGCCACCCTCGGCTGCTTCAAAGCCATGAACAATCAGCCTACCGCTGATCCTTACACCCTGGACATTGCTCCAAACTTATCTATGTAATAGATCTCTCCACTTCGGTCGAGATGACAGCTAGGCTGTCAGTTTGCTTTTTGTTCGTGTTTTCACGTGAAAACACTTTGTCATCCTGAGCGCAGTCGAAGGATCTCGTAGGCAAAACTACAAACAAGATCTCTCGACAAGCTCGAGATGACAGGGAACAACAGAGGTGATATGATATCTACAATGAAACTACCAAAGGTGTACGAACCAAGTGAGTATGAGAGCGATATTTATGCGCTCTGGGAAAAGAGCGGCGCATTCCAACCATCAGGCGAAGGTGAGCCATATTCCATTGTTATTCCGCCTCCCAATGCAAACGGTAATCTACACCTTGGTCACGGCCTAACTCTGGCTCTCGAAGATATTCTCATCCGGTATCACCGTCAAAAGGGCGATAACGTGTTGTTCGTGCCTGGAGCAGATCATGCGGGCTTTGAAACCCAGGTGGTCTATGAGCGTCAGCTGGCTTTAGAAGGGAAGAGCCGCTTCGACTTTTCACGTGAAGAGCTATATTCGCAAATCTGGGACTTTGTACAGTTGAATCGTGAAAACTTTGAGGGGCAAATTCGCCGCTTAGGCGCCAGTGTCGACTGGTCTCACTACACCTTTACCCTAGATGATAAGATAGTCAAAAGGGCACATCAGACCTTCAAGCAAATGTGGGAAGAGGGGCGAATTTACAGAGGTGAACGCCTTGTTAATTTCTGCACATTCCATGGCACTGCCTTTGCGGATATCGAAGTTGCGTTCCAGGAGGATAAGGGACACTTGTGGCACATCCGCTATCCACTTGTTGATGGTAGTGGGGAATTGATTGTTGCCACAACTAGGCCAGAGACTATGCTCGGGGATACCGCAGTAGCTGTGAATCCTGAAGATGATCGATATAAGGAATATGTTGGGAAGACCGTTAAATTGCCACTTACTGAGCGCGAGATTCCGATAATTGCAGATGACTTTGTGGACACTGAATTTGGTACTGGTGCCGTAAAGATTACGCCAGCACATGATCCAAATGACTTCGATGCTGGTCAGCGCCACGACCTGCCTTCAATCTCTGTAATTTCACATGAAGGTAAGCTTGAAAACGTAGCAGAAAAGTATCGTGGACTTACCGTGGAAGAGGGTAGAGATGCGGTGGTTGCCGATCTCGAATCACAAGGTTTTCTCGTAAAAACTGAAGAGCATGTGCACAATGTTGGCCACTGTTATAAGTGCGGTACGGTTATCCAGCCTTTGCTCCGAGAACAGTGGTTCATCGACATGCAGCCGTTCGTGAAATCAGCGATTGAAGTGCTGGAAGCCGACAAGATTGCGTTCCATCCCGCCAACAAGAAAACGCAGCTCATTACATACTTAAATAACTTGCGCGACTGGAATATTAGCCGCCAAATTGCGTGGGGAATTCCAATCCCAGCATTCCAAAATATTGATGATTCTGACGACTGGATTTATGACGATCGCGTAGACCAAGAGCTCATTGAAATTGATGGCAAAACTTATCGCCGCGATCCAGATGTGTTTGATACGTGGTTCAGCAGTAGCTCCTGGCCATATGCCACACTCGACTATCCTGACGGCGACGAATTTAAAGAATTCTACCCGCTATCCGTAATGGAGACCGGTGCTGACATTCTCTACCCGTGGGTGTCTCGTATGCTCATGGTCGGCCTCTACGTAACAGATGAGATTCCGTTTAAAGATGTATATTTGCATGGCATGATTCAAGACGAACACGGCCAGAAAATGAGCAAGAGCAAAGGCAACGTTGTGAACCCAATGGAGAAGATCGATGCCTTTGGATCTGATGCTTTCCGGATGGGAATTATTAGTGACGAAAGCGCCGGTAATAACCGTCCTTATGATGAAAGTAAGATTGTTGGTGCGCGCAATTTCTGTAACAAGCTGTGGAATATTGCCCGCTTTATCGAGGGACTAATTGGTGATGATTTTAGCAGGGAAGAGGTGCAACCAGTGACCGCCGCTGATCACTGGATATTGAGCAATTTACAACGATCTTCAGAGAAAATTAGCGCTGATGTCGAGAACTATCGCTTTGCTGAGGCGTACGCAACGTTATACCACTTCGTATGGGATGATCTAGCCGACTGGTACGTCGAAGCTAGCAAGGCTGAGCCAAATAAAGCACTGTTAGCGCACCTATTAGAGAATGTGTTAATCATCGCTCATCCATTTGCACCGTTTCTAACAGAGACAATTTGGCAAACCTTGGCTTGGGAAGAGAACTCAATCCTAGCAACTCGTGTTCTGGAAGCATCGCTTGAATTTGATCAACAGGCTGCGAATGATTTTGCACAAGTACAGGCAATTGTGACCGAAGTCAGGTTTATTACGAAGGCACTGAAAGTAAGTGGCCGAACATTGTACTATCGTGACTCGGAATTCCTCGAGACAAATGGTGCAACAATCGCACAACTAGGAAGGCTAAAAGCAGTTGAAGCAGGGAAGTCAGAAGAGCAGGGAATAGCACTCACCAGCACCAAGCAAGACTGTTGGCTCGATATTGATACAAAAACAGCACAAGACTACGTGAAAGAGCTAGATGAGAAGTTAGCTCAGCAACAGGGAAGTATCAAGCAACTAGAAGGGCGCTTAGCAAACAAAAGCTACGTCGAAAACGCACCTGAGAAGATCGTAGAACAGACCAAGCAGCAACTCACCGAAGCCAAAGAGTTAGCCGCTAACATCGAAGAAGAAAAACACCGTTTTAGCAACTAATCCTGGCGCCTTCTCTGTGTCATCTTGGACTCCTCAGCAAGTCATCCCAAACTTCCACAGCGTCATCCCAAACTTGATTTGGGACCCAGCTGCCATTTAATAATTATTTAATTCATCTTGTTTACACTACGCTTATGCAGCAGTGGTTTGTCTACATACTCGCAAGCAGGCGTAACGGAACGCTCTACACAGGAATTACCAATAATCTTGCGCGCCGCGTTGATGAACACCGTAGAGGCAACTTCTCAAGTTTCACAACTAAGTACGGTGTTTACCTACTGGTGTACTTTGAGGTCTTTGATTCACCCGATGAGGCGATTCATCGTGAGAAGAACCTTAAAGCATGGAAAAGAACTTGGAAATTATCACTGATAGAGAAAGTAAATCCTGAATGGCGTGATCTATCTTCGGAGCTCCTAAATTGACTGGGTCCCAAATCAAGTTTGGGATGACGAGAACGTAGCGTTGTGCGATGTAAGTACTCTTTGCTGTTGTCGTATCAGTCTTTGGGCTGTAGGGCCTCACGGACGCGCTGTACGGCCGTTTCGGGTCGAGCATCATCAAACCACAGCACATGCCATCCAAGCCGCTCAGCGGCCATTAAATTGACTCTGGAGTCGTCTATCAGCAGGATCTCGGCTGGAGCAACACCTGCACGCTCCTGGGCAATCTCGTAAATCTTTGATTCTGGCTTAATTGCAGCCACCTCTGAAGAGTCGATAATTGAATCATACGGCAAGTTTGGAATAATCCCTTCGCGACGCATGGCATTTACCAGGCCGGGCATGATATTAGTTAACAAGCCGAATTTATACTGTTCTGACGTCCATTTGAGCAAATCCTGCATCTCTAAAATTGGTTCTACTGCCTCTAGGTAGTACTTCTGCCAGTCGACGCTTTCCACGCCAAGACGATCTGCAAGCTTCTGGTTAAAGTCATTTTGCGTGATAATTCCCCGGCAAACATCATCGTTGTAGTGCCAAAAGGCGGACTCAACCACATCAGATGGAGCACCGGTAGCCTCTGCCAATTTGGCAAACGCACCTTGGTAAAAGTGGACCAAGCAACCATTTACATCAAAATATACGAATCGCACACCGCTCTTGGTAGTTTTAAGGTTGCGATTGGACAGGGAAGGGGGTTGAGTCCCGACAAGCTCGTCGAGACCGACTCCGAGAGCCGCGGCAATAGACTGCACTGTAAAAATTGATGGTGATTTGATGGCACCACGCTCAATTTTAGTTAGTGTAGAAAAACTCAGGTTCGCCTGATGACACAACTGTTGTTGTGTTAGCCCAGCCTTCTGGCGCGCTTCCTGTAGTCGCCTGCCCAACCCCTTCTCATCCATAGCCATATAATACCACGGCACCGGGCTAAATTGATACTAAAAGGCTAGCTCAGCTTTTGGGAATGAGCAGCGCGATGATGCTGTAGAAGAAAGCTGTGGCGATCACAAAAAATACGCCGATAAGGACCCAGATACTTTGTGTGTTGTCATATCCAACCCTGCGGCCAAGTCGGGAATAGGCAAATGCTGCTACTCCAGCCCCGAATGCAGCAGATATGAGTAAATCCATAGCTTGAGTATATCTAAAGCGCTAGCTTTTTGGCAATTTCTGCTAAAGCTTCATGATCTGGATCAGCGGTCATATCTGGATCAGCATGAAATTCTTCGTTCGTAGCAAAGGGAATCAGGTGAACATGCGCATGCGGCACATCAAGGCCTACCACTGCTTCACCTACATACGGCTTGTCAAGCACCTCTCGCATGTGTGTAGCGATCTTCTTGGCTGCTATCATGACCGCCTGATAGTCTTCGTCGTCCATATCCCATACGTACTTCACCTGATTTTTGGGTATTACCAGGGTGTGGCCAGGCTGGACCGGATGAATATCCAAAAATGCATAGACTGTATCGTCCTCATACACCTTGTGAGAGGGAATCTCTCCCTTAACAATCTTCGTAAAAATACTATCTTCCATGTCAATAAGTATACCGAAACATTAATAGTTCATTAACTTTGCTAGAAATGTTTTTGCACAAAGTCTATCGGAGCAGATACTCGGCTTACCTATGCAGAAAATTTTATCTCTTATGTTGTGCGTCTGTATATGCCTCAGTGGCGGCTTCTGGATTGCTCAGAGCAGCAGTATGGCTGCAGAGCAAACATCGTGGGTTAGTCCCGCTGCAATGGCCCTAAAACGGGTCAGTACCCTTCCTGGTGCACAACATGAGTCGGTTTTATTAAATAACGTGGATTGCCAACTACTGACCTACCGGCTTGTCAACAGCCAAACTATGCGTTCTGGCTGTTTCTCACCGACCGCCTACGGACTCATGGACACCGATAGTGGGGTGGTAATTTTTAACGGGACGGATGAGGGGCTACCAGTCATTCCGAAAGTTAGCGGCCATGTATTAGTACCGTGGCAAAACGCCAGCACTCTTATTGTGCTAGACGCAGCGCCAACTGGTGGATCCTATGTATATCTGTACTCTAGCCCTCTGGCAAGTATGCAAGATGAGCGAAACGCTATCTTCCAGCTCACCGCGAAACGCCTCGTAACAGCACCGGATATTAAACCCAAAGATAACGCTAATCGACCCTTGACAATCAATGCTGGCACATTAGCCATATCAGATGGGGGCAGTTGGTTGGTGGCCGAAACAATCTACGGCTCTTTTGTGCGGATTAATTTAGCGACGCTCGATGTGAGACCCTTTGCACCGGCATATATTTCAGGAGGGCTTGCTTCACGAGTTACTGTGAGTGATGACGGACGATATGTTGCGATACAGAATAAAAATGCCGGTGAGTTCAAAGTGTACGACCTATCGAACTGTAGTGGAAATACTTGCGCATCATACAACTACCAGCCCTTCATAAATACCAAGATTAGCGGCATAAAGGCGCTCGGTCATCTTCGGTTTGTGAATCGGGACCTTCTAAGTTTTGAAGTTACCGCAACAAATGAGGAACAGTCTGGTGTGTATCAACTGGCCCCTCGAGGCAGCATTACCTCAATGACCGACTATATTGGCATGGGTGACTCGTATACTTCTGGAGAGGGTGCTTTCGATTACCGGGATGGGACTGATACCGAATCGAATACATGCCATACATCTGTGCATTCTTACCCAATGTTACTTACAAAAGACTTGTTCACGAGCCTCGGTGGACATTCTGTTGCATGCTCAGGAGCACGCATTAATGACATTTCCAGTGGCAGCAGTGGCTATCGTGGGCAAGTACGCAATGGCTTCAGCTTATCTGAACTGCAGAAAGATAGGCCAGAATTTTTAGAATCCATAGAGAGTAATTACTTGCCTGGGTATGTGGCTCAACATCGCTTTGTGAAGCGTTGGCAGCCCAAAGTTGTCACCGTATCTATTGGTGGTAACGATATAGGGTTTGGAGATTTACTGGAGCGATGTGTTATGCCACATGTTTCGCGTCATCATAGCGACAATGTGTGTTTTAACACCTACGAAGATAGGGTAGAGGTCACTAACCTTATCGATAAAACTGTTCCGCGGTGGACAGGGCTATTCAAACAGCTCAGGTCTGATTCTCCCGAAACTCAGATATACGCTATCGGCTATCCGGACATAATCGATGACACGGGTAATTGTGCAGTCAATGTGAACTTAGGTAAGAGTGAACTAGAGTTTGCAAAAGAACTCGTAGTGTACATCAATAACGGCATTAAGCAGGCAGCAGATGCCGCAGATGTCCCGTATATCGACATTACTCAGGCACTAGTAGGACATCGGCTCTGTGAAGCTAAGAGTCACAACGTTGCTGTAAACGGGTTAACGGCCGGTCGCGACGCCTTCGTATTTGGTAGAGAAAGTTACCACCCCAATGCATTAGGACATCAGTTAATTGAACAGATGATATTGCAGAAAACCAACAACTTATCTTTGAGGTCCACGAGTAGTGTGCCTCAAAATACAGGTGATATACTTGCTGCACCCAAATCTGGACGGCCTGTAGTTAGTCGGCAACCAGTGATTTTCACTAACGGTATACAGCAAAAGGGTAGCACGACAGTACTGCGTTTAGACGGTAGTTTGCTCAAGCCAAATACCACGTACACCGTACGCCTTAACGGGGTGTCTGGCCAGACAATCGGCTCTGTTACAAGTGATGGGCAAGGGAACGTTAACTCAACAGTAGTTATTCCAAGTGGCGCAAATAGCGGATCGGGCAGTCTTGATATTACTGGCGAGGGGCCATCGGGCGGGCAGATTGATATCACACAGCCAATTTACGTACCAGAATCGGATAACGATCTTGACGGTGATGGAATCCCAAATGCGACTGACTCATGTCCAACCGCAGCAAACTCCAGGCAGGATGTTGATCAAGACGGGATTGATGATATATGTGATACTCTCATCGATGATCCACCGATTATCGAGACTCCGCCTGTTGAAAATGTAAACCCACCTGAATCGAATTCAGGACCAAACCCCAATACACCGCAAGATGCAGGTGTGGCAGATCCGAACTTGACTATTCCTATTACGCCTCAAAATCCCAGTTCACCTGCGGTACAGGAAGAAAATACCAACGATCCCTCAAATATTGGTAGTGTGCTGCAGGGGGATAAGGTTAATCTCACTACTGCAGCTGATGTAATTACTATCTCTACTAAGAGTATGAATAACAAACGAGGCGTAATCCAGGTCACGAGCAATAAAATATATCATGAGCAAGGTGTTGAGGTGAATAATTTACGTCAGCAAAACCTGGTTAAGCCCGCCGGCAACTCGGGTCTACAGGGGTCAAAGCGCATACACCACAAAAATCCATGGATAGTATGGTGGGTCTATTTATTCCTTTTCCCGTTTTTTGCGCTAGTCCTAATTAAATTGTTGCAAGTAATAAAGCGCGATCAGCCTTAGGGAGATAGCCTTGTTCAGCTAACGCAGACTCGATGGTAACGATACTTTTTTCGAATCTACCGAGTTGCTGATGCTTGCTAGCAACACCTGGCTTAAGTCTGTTTCTGAGGTTTTTAAAAATGCCTGAAGTAACAAGTTCAGGGATTCTATTTGTTGGGTAGGTGAAGCTATATGTCTGTTCGTATGTGGGAATTTCCGCAAGATCAACTGTCATCTTGCCTGTTTGCTTGATTTCATCAGCCAAATTCCCGGTATAATCTTTCAGTGCAAAGGTTTCAGCATAGGCTGTTCCAGCATCAAGATCAATTGATGCTCTCCCGACAATAAATTCACCATACTTTTCGGTCTTTTCAGAGAGAATAACATCAGGTGATTTAGCAAATTCATCTTCGATAAACGGAAGAAGTATTTCTTCAGCAGCTTCATACGCCAAAGAGTTACGTGTTGCTAAATCCTCAATACGGGCAGAACTAGACATCTCCGGTACAATCAATCGCTCTCGAACTTCTATCTGACTCATAAATTAATTCTATTTTACATGTTATACCATATTTTGCAAGCATTAGCTTGGCTTCTATTCATAATTTAGCCTTGATGGACTACAATAGTCTTCGATGAGCGGGTTTCGAAAGACACTTTTAGTATTACTGGGCGTTGTTCTGTTTGGAAGTTTACTGGGTGTAGCGCTATCGACTAGCGCAAAAATGACCATTTATAACCCGCAAAAAGTTGAGCAGTGGATTAGCCAGAGCAAGCTCTATGATCATTTTGTGTCTACTGCAGCAGAGCAGGGGCAAGCAGCTATCGGAAGTACTAGCGAGAACGATAATATGACGTCACTTAGCGACACCGCTGTACAGGATGCTGCAAAGACTGCCTTCTCGCGACAACTTGTAGAACAAAGTATTAACACTGTTATCGAGAGCAACTATGCCTGGTTGCGCGGCGAAACGGACACACCAACCTTCAATATTGATCTAACTGATGCAAAACGAAGCTTTGCGCAGGAAGTAGGAGCATACGTAACGACTCACCTCGCGAGCCTGCCGGTTTGCACCAATGCTCAGTTGGCACAAATGCAAAATGTGGATCCATTGTCTATGACCTGTCGTCCACCAAATATTGACCCGAAAGTTGCAGGCCAACAAGTCACACAACAGATTACCGACAGCGATGAATTATTGAGCAACACCGTTCTGACCGCTCAAACCATCAATCCGGATCCTGCCAGTCAATCTGACCCGTATTACGAAAAGTTCTCGCAACTACCCAAGGCCTACCAGTTCAGCGAGAAACTACCGTACATTTTTGCTGGCCTTACCGTCTTGAGTGCGCTTGTCTTCATTCTGCTTTTCAGCCCGCGACGCAACGGCATAAAATGGACAGCTATTATCTTGGCAATTTCTGGAGCGCTTCTTGTAACAACCAAATTTACTTCTGATTTGGCCTTCAAACAACTCGAGGACCGCGTTTTTAACGCCTCGAGTGACGGTGAAGTGCAAAAGTCACTTACGAGCTTTATGCATCAGGTGGAAAGTGCTTCAACCACCATTCAAATGTACTTTGGCATCGCCTTCCTGATTCTAGCGCTTATCCTTTTCTTGATCTGGCGTTCACGAAGGGAAGTGATGCCCTCTGAGCCAAACCTCCCCCCAATTCCTGAGCCTGCAGCACCAAAACCCGAAAAGGCTTCAGCAGTCGACCGCGTCCGAACCACAAAACCCACCCCACCAAAGAAACCTACAGCTGCAAAACCCAAAAAACGCCCACCTCGCCTCGTTCAGTAAATTCGTGTGGGTTCAGCCATTATTGAGAGTATAGATCTAGCACCTCAGTGGCTGTTTTTGTGCTCAGGTCAAAAATACTAAGGTTATGCTCTTTTAATATTTTATCAATCATCCAAGTACCAACTCTATACAAGATCCAATGCTCTTTAAGCACTGGGTGATAGAACTTCCACTGTTTATAATTCTCTTGGAACTCTTTTAGGCTTAGCTGCTGTATATCTTGCAACCATTGATCAAGTCTCTCTTCCTGAGTATTTCTGTAATCACCATACGATTGCCATATTCCACAGTTCTCTCGTTCAAACACCATTGCCATACCCTCATATGCAGCATTTTCAAGGGCCGAGAACGGGCCGCTTTCTCCTGTAAACTTCTGATAGATATGAAATGCTTCATGAAAAACGGTTGGTCTTATTTCGACTAACTGCTTCTCTTTATCTCCAAACTCGGGATCTACTGAAATGGTGATGATATCGTGCGCATACGCGTAACCCCCCACACCTGTATCTGGGATAATGCCCCAACTCCCGAAGTAAATTTGGATTGTCTCTGGTAAGTCAGGTAATAATTCACGAACCTCTTGATAGTATTCAGCAATATGAGCCTCAAGCGGCTTTTCTGCTGTTTCATTCTCGTAATGAATTACCTTGATCATCTGCTTATCATAACAAAGTGGCGGAGAGGGAGGGATTCGAACCCTCGGTACCATTGCTGGCACACTTGTTTTCGAGACAAGCCAGTTCAACCACTCCTGCACCTCTCCGTTGTCGTATATTTTAACAGATAGGGTCTATGGGATGATGGTCTGGATTTATCCCTCTGAATATGCTAGAATTACCCCTGTTGCTCAAAAAATGAGCTCCCAGCAAGCACCCGTAGCTCAGCTGGATAGAGCGTCGGCTTGCGGAGCCGAAGGTCGTAGGTTCGAATCCTGTCGGGTGTACCAAATAAAGAAGGTCAGCTTGTCTGGCCTTTTTTATTTGGTTGCATGTGTAGCATGCAAGAAGCTACGAAGTAGGTTCGGTGGAGCGAGGACGTGCGCAGGAGTTCACTCCGAGCACGCCACAGCGGAAAAGGACAAAGTCCGCTATCCCTCTCTCTCCGCCACGTAATTGCGTTATACTAATTATGAAACTAAGGAGGCGAAATGAGAGGACCGATTGACTACATAGTTGTTGGCTTTGAGGGCAACAACTTTACTGGGGAAATTCTAGAAGAATTGCGAAAAGTTACCGCACAAGGCACGATTGCAGTGCTTGATTTAGCGATGATTGTCCGCGATGGGGAAGGCAATGTTACTTCTGTAGAGATTACCGATCTTGGTGACTTAGGCCCAGGGCTTGAGTCCGGTCTTATTACTGAGGAGGACGTTGCTGAAGTAGGGGAAATCCTAGAAGACAACTCATCAGCAGGTCTATTAGTGGTTGAACAGCTGTGGGCTAAAGGGCTCAAGCAATCAATCATAAACGCCAATGGCACATTACTACTAGAGGGGCGCATTCACCCTGAAGCAGCTAAAGAAATTGAGGAGAAATAATATGCCAGGATTACTACGAGGAATGGCTCGCACCGCCGTCATCGCAGGTACAGCAACCGCTGTATCCAACAACGTTAGTCGCCGCCAAGCAGAACGCTGGGCGCAAAACGACGCACAACAATATCAGCAGGCTGCACCGGCACCACAACCAGCCCCATCACAAGATGACCAGATCGAACAACTTGAAAAGCTTGGTCAGCTCAAAGAGCAGGGCATCTTGACCCAGGAAGAATTTGACGCCAAAAAAGCACAAATTCTCGGTCTCTAAATCGTTGTAGGAAAATTAACAGCAAACTCTCAGCTTGTAATCGTATGATACCTGTATAACCAAAACGGGGAGGTTGTAGGTTATGACAAAAGGAGAGACAACACGAACGCGCGCTAGTGGCCAACGGGCTGCTTGGTGGCGTGAGTATTTGATGTACTAAACAGGCAGGTTGAGTCGCTCAGCGGCTCGCTTGTCATTTTCGGTCGGATTCTTACCACTGAGACTCCGCGGCCAATACTTTTTATCACTTACAGCAGCAATTTCTACGGCATAGAATAGTATCTGTGCTTGCACATAGATCCAGAAGAGTAGCCCCAGCGAAAGGGCAAAGTAGCTGTATAGTGCATTGAGGTTTTTGAGCTCGTGTGCCAAAACCATGCCGCCAATTGTTTGCAGCACAACAAGTCCAATTGCAGCGACTAAAGCGCCTGGCATGATTCTTCTGAAGGAAATTCTGCTCGGTAAACAAGCTTTTATGAGAAAGGTGAACAGACCAAGCAGCAATACGAAGTTGATTGTGGCGGCAAGTAACTTAAAGTGTAGTCCGTGCCCGGCCGAACTGGCAACGCCAACAATCACAGCTGCCAGCACGAACCCAGCCCCACCTATGATAATAATCTTAAGGCTGTTAAGTGCTGACGCAGGAAATGTAAGACGCTCGGAGCGTTTTACACCCCATATATGCTGAATCCCGTACTGGAGCGCCTCCGCGACACCTCTTGCACCGTATAAGCTAAACAGCAGCCCAATAATCAAGGCTACGCCTGTACCGCGTAAGCCGTTAATATGATCAGCTAGCTGTGTACCAAGTACCGGATAGTAGTCGGTTGCGCCTTGCACAATTTCTTGGGTGACTTCTGGGTGCGTCCTCGCAAAAAGCCCTGTTAGGGTTGTGAGGATCAATAGCAACGGGAACAAAGATAGGAAAGCATAGTAGGTAAATAATGCTGCTTTGTAGCCAGCATCGTCTTCGTTGTATTTCTTAATCACAGCAAAAGTAAAGGCTAAGGGCTTATGACGACGCTGGAATCGATCAAGTGTATGTACGCTATTTTTGATGATTTTCATATTGGAACTTACTTCTATTTTATACCAAAATGTTAGAAAGTTTACAGCTCATACTCAGCCATAAGCTTAATACTATAGACAGGTCTTGGGACAGTTTTAGACAAAAAGTTGGTCTAAGATCAGTAATAAAATCAATGCGCTCTTTCGGGCATATTGAATATTTGCACCGGCTCGTAGCAGAGTCCGCCGACATCCGTCGGTACTGCTGGAAACCAGCGTCTACACAAATAATAAAAGGAGGGCAACTATGTCCAACGAAGAAGCAGAACAATTGATGGAAACATTTGAGAAATGGGATGCCAAGCATGCGAAGCATAATTTTATTACGAGGATGGAGCGCAAACTAAACCGGAAGGAACGATACGCGCGCAATTAATTTTGGGTATTACCTACCACAAAAAAAACCGCCCCTGCGAGAGGCGGTTTTTTAATACCTAGAATCGTATTCGCCGCATGAGCCGATCGGTAGCATCTATTTTGTGCTCCTCGATGGGCAGATGGGCAGACAGTACATCGACAATTCTATCCTCATCATCTGGGCCATAATAGATAGTTATTGGCGGGCCGAATCGCTTGTGCGGCACAAAGCGTATGCTCGAAAAAGCACCTTCTGGCACAAGAGAGAATTTCTTAAAATCTATGTAATCGTAGTGTTTTTCACCGATGGTTAGTCCCTGGCTGTCTAGTTCGTAAGTCAGTTGGCGCGGCTTGCGTGCGCCGTAAAAACCGAGCATAAAGGCACCGAAAAGCGCTACAAACGACGAAACAAAATCCCTTGTGATGAAGTAGAGTAGGGCAGCCAACATGATAGCTACTAACCCCAAACCGGTATACCACGAAAGGTCTTTATCGTGTGCGATGTACTCTGAAGCCGACCAGGAAACTACGTCACCTGCAGCTTCTGATTGCTGCGGAATCTCATCGCCTTCCATGCTATAAAGCGAAGGTGATTCCTGGGCGGTTTCTGTTGGTGGCTCAGGTGCTGGCATCTGTTGTGCTGGTTGTATGGGTGGTTGTGACACCTGGGCCTGTGGAATGGCAGGTTGTTGCGGTGTTGGTGCAACGTTTTGTTGTGTTGGTTGTGGAGAGGGTGCCGCAGCAGCACCCGGCGTTACAACCTGACCAGGCTGAGCTTGGTCGATACCTGGCGTAGGATTTTGATTTTGATCCTCTTGCATAAGCGTTATTGTACCGCTAATTGGGCCCCTTAGGAAACATTACACTTCAATGCGATGCTCTTCGCTTGGTTTAATAGACCGTCTACCGTCAAGACACTGCTTGATCACATACTGCCTGCCATCGGGGAATAGAACAAAAAGCCAATCGTATGCATTCTTTTTGGTCTTCTTGACAACGTATCCTTGCGAATTTGAGTGTATTCTCCGCAGCTCAACATCTTTAGAGCTACTGAATCGTACTTGCACTCTATACAAAACACTCTCGCAATCAACAACGATATCATACGCAGCCGACTCTGTTATGGGTAAAGAAACGTCGTAGCCAAGACGTGTAAAGGTCGCGATCGCTTGGGCTACAGCAAGGTCTCCTTTACGTTGAGTCGTTCTCATGATTACATACTACTCTGGTATTGCATACCATTCAAGACCAGAAGCTGTGGTATAATTTTGCGGACGGAGAGGTGACCGAGTGGTTTAAGGTACTTGTCTTGAAAACAAGCGTACCGGCAACGGTACCGTGGGTTCGAATCCCACCCTCTCCGCCACATTTTGTAATCTAGGTCGCAGCCTGTAAAATCTGACTGGTTACATACGGAGAGGTACCCAAGTGGCTGAAGGGGACGGTTTGCTAAATCGTTAGGGGGGAGCAATCTCCCGCGAGGGTTCGAATCCCTCTCTCTCCGCCAAGTAAAAAGACGGTCTCGCTGACCGTCTTTTTACTTGCGTAGGGAGGAGTGCGCCATAGGTGCGCGACAGCCCTCTCTGGGTCCCAAATCAAGTTTGGGATGACGCGCAAGAACATAAAATAACGCGAAGGTTAGGCTTGTGTAAATGTTTGAGCACATATGCGCTTCGCACCTGATGCTTTGAGGCATGCTGCGGCTGCTTCCAGCGTTGCGCCAGTGGTAAGCACGTCGTCAATCAAAATAATCTCTATACCTTTAACGCGCATACCGCTCTTCACTCTATACGCGTTTCTTAACTGCTTGATTCGTTGGCTGCGCCTAGCACCAACCTGATGAGATTGTCCAATACGCGCCAAGCAATCCAAATAGGGAAGATTATTATGACGCGCAAAATCGCGAGCAATACGTTTTGCTTGATCGTATCCACGCTGGCGAGCCCGGCTCGTAGCCGTCGGGACAGGCACGACTATACATCCCTCGGGTAGTGCATGGGTGGAGAGCAGTTTTGCTATCTCTTTTGCCGCACTTTGAGCGCCGTAGAACTTTAAGCGTCCTACTAGAGACTTAGCCACACCGCTATAGATGGTTCTTGGTTGCAGCGCATACAGTTTTGAGTTGCTTCGACAAGAAGTACAGGTGCGAAAGTCTGTGGTAAGTTTACGACAGTGGTAGCAACGACTTGGGATGACTGCTAGCTGTGCTGTGCAGTCCACGCAGATAAGACAGCCCTCGCTACCACAGCCAAGACACTCAAAAGGGGCAATTACAGATATGAATCGATCAAGAAAGCTCATGTTGTGTTTATTGTGTTGTAAATATGTGTGCCAGACGGTTGTTTGCCGCTGTACCCTCAGCTATACTGCTACTAAGATAAAAATGCAAACTACTTAAGAAGTATTTAATTTACATAAACAGTGGAGGGTAACACATTATGGCGCGACGTAATCGCGACGACGATCTTTTGCTCGAAGAAGACGAGCTAACAGCAGCCTTTTTGGGCGATGAAGCAGCGCTACCGGCTGAAGAGCCACAAGCACCTGCAGCAGCAGAACCAACAGCCGAAGAAGAATGGGATGAAGACGAGGCTGTACCTGGTCAACTTGCAGTTGACGTATACGAAACGAAAGAAAAGCTCGTTGTAAAAGCTCGCACCGCTGGTGTAAACAAGAACGACCTTGATGTAAGTATTTCTGACAATCAATTGACTGTTCGCGGCACGCTAAGCTCCGGCACCGAAGATGGGGTAGAGAACTACTTCCTTCAAGAGTGTTACTGGGGTGAGTTCTCACGAACGATCGCTTTGCCAGTTCCGGTTAAGGAAGATGAGATCGAAGCCGTACTCAAAGACGGTGTACTCACCATCAGCTTTGGTAAGGTACAGCAAGATACGGTCAAGAAGATTCAAGTCCTCTAGTATCAAACCGGTGCCCATTAAAAACTCCCGCAGATCGCGGGAGTTTTTATGTTAAGACCGTATCGTATTAACTGGTTAAGTCACTACTCTGCGACAGTACAAATTGGACAATGAGTTGTGCCAAAGCCACAATTACTAGACCAATGATGGCGTAGATTAGGGTACTCTTGGCTGCACCAACACCTTCTGAGGAGCCGCCAGACGTGATATATCGGAAGCCACCGTAGATAATCATGATGACTGATATCGCACCGACAACATATGAGAAGATGTTCACGATGTTCTTAGCAATCTTGCCAATACCTTCATCGCTGGCTTCTTTATCACAATCAAGTGGCTGACCAGAGCCAGTGGTTGCGCCTGCACCATCTGCAATATTGCCACCGATGTTTGTACCACACTCGCCCCCACCAAGCGCGCTAACCGTCACAGGCACTGCTGCAGAGAAGAGCAACAGTAGACTGCTGGATGAGACCAAGAGGAATCTTTTAATGTTTGTTATCATTGTTTTTACCTTTCATTACTTCTAGTTAACTTATAGCATATGGACTAAGTATAAGCAATATTTCTACACAACTATGTACCCCAGTACAATCTGCACAATAACCTGGGCCAGAGCGACTACAACCAGTCCAACTAATGCGTAGATTATCGTAGATTTTGCCGCAGCTACCCCCTCGGAGCCACCGCCAGAGGTAATATATCTAAACCCGCCAACCATAATCATAATGACCGCAACTGCGCCCACAACAAAACTTAGTAAGTTGACGATTGTTTTGATGGTCTTTTCGACACCTTTGCCGCTACAATTCGCACCTGTTTGTCCAACTCCTTGCAGAACTTGACCCTTAGGCGTAGTGGTTTTCGGACAGCTTGAGCCGCTACTTGCCGCCGAGGCGGATGGTGCAAAGCTAAACATGAGCATGGCACATGCTATTACTGGTAGTAGTATGGTTTTGAGTATTCGTTTCATAATTGTATACCTCTCATAATCTCATAATTACAAAGTTAATTAGTGTTCTGGCGAGTGCGATAATGGCAAGCCCTATGAGCGCTCCTATAAGTGTGCTGCGGGCGCCACTAACAGCATTCGCGTCACCATTGGCGGTGATAAAGCGAATGCCAGAAATGATAATCATGATCACAGCTGCCGCTCCAGCAACATATGCAATGAGATTGGTAATTTTTATAAGCAGTCCGCCATTACCCGTGAGTGGATCTTTAGTGCTTTTACCTTGACACACGGCTGATTTGGGCGCGTCACTACAGTTTACGCCACCGTAAGCCCCGGTGTAGGCACCATGCGCTACAGGAGTAGACACGGCAATAGTGGAGAAGATAAGCAGGGCTATTAGTACCGCGCGATGCATCACACTCTCCTTACCACAAACACCACAATCGTTTGCGCCATGATTGCTATTACGAGCCCAACAAGCGCATACAGTATACCTTGCCGAGCGCTTGCAGCCTTCTGCGGATCGCCCCCCGAAAAAATGTAGCGCAAACCCGAAATTACAATCATCAACAGGGCGAGCGCGCCGGCAATCGCAAACACAATGCCCAATATATTGCTGAGGGTGGACGAGTCGGCTGTTGCACGAGGCAAGTCCGTTGTGCGTACTGCGCTAACTGCTAATTGAGTTATATATGTCATCATACAATCCTACTCGATAAGAATGATATAAACCCGACTGCCACGAGCGCAATAGCAAGCCCTACAAGTGCATTAAGAATTGTGCTCTGTGCACTGGCTGTCTGTTCTGGATTACCCGAACTTGTTATGTATTTGATGGCACCAACAATAACGAAAATCACTGCAACAATGCCCGCTACACGCAACAGACTATCGACCACTGCAAGTAATACATACGGAATGTCACTGTGTGTAACACCACAGTCGTTTGCTTTGTCCTGGGCTAGGAAATTAAAGCACTTCAGCGTACATTTATCGCCCTGGTTTACGCCTGGGTTGGTAGAGCTGAATTCGTCTCCAAGATACCCGTACCACGGTGTAAGGCCAAGGAATTTACCTGGCTTACAAATTCCTGCCTCTATAGATCGAGTGGTACTCTTCGCTGATGCGGCAGCTTTTTTGGCAGCTGCGTGCTTTTTGCCAGCCGCGGCGGCGGCTTTTCTAGCGGCAGCACACTTTTTGGCATCTCCGCCTTTCTTACATTCTTGCTTGACCTTTTTGTCGGCCTGATCTTTTGCCTTTTTTGCTTTTTTCTCAGCTTGTTCAGCCTTCTTTTGCACTTTTTTGGCATTCTTGAGCTTTTCGGAAGCCTTTTTGTTGCTGCTTGTGTTGTTGCTAAGGTTTTCGGCGGCTCGTGCACCAGCGTTGCATGCCTCTTTCGACGACGCTTCTACGCCCGCCTTGTTGTAATGTGCATCGCACTCGTCCTGCCCCAAATCATAGCCACTCTCGCAGGCGATATTTGCTATGTCGTCCTTATATTTATCGCAAAATGCGGCGGAAACAGTGGGGGTGCCCGCTGCAATAACCGAAAAAACAAATACTAGAAGTCCTAGTGCAAGAAGGGATCTGGTGCGCAGCAGTTTAAGCATAGTGTTTGTGTTTATTGATTTGTTGCTAATTATAGAACGTCTGTACGGAACTGGCAAGACACTATCTGATAATGCCGCCGGGGATGAGGAACTGTAGGAAGGCAAAGAAGAACAGGTACATTACGAAAGCCATGAGGGTCTTAGTAATTCTGTCTTTAGCCTCGGCAACTTTTTGCGGATCGCCGCTCGACGTAGAGTACTGAATGCCTGCGTAGATCAGGGATGCGACCGCTGCAATACCAACCATCGCAGAAAGGGCAGTGATCGCAGGATTTACATACTTGCCTATAAGATCGCAGCCTTCGTTGTCGCAAGAACCAGATGCAGCAGGATCTTCGCAATTTACTTCTGTGTCGCAGTTGATAGTTTCTGGACCCGGTGGCGGAGACGATTCGGCCCCACTACCATCACCACTCGGCCCATCATCAGTAGTTGAACCCGAACTTCCGCTGCCAGAGCCGGATCCGCCTCCGCCGCTGCCTCCTCCTGAACCCCCACCTCCTGAGGAAGAACCAGCACTCCCAGTATTATTTGCTGCAGCACTTGCGCCAGCTTGGCACTGACTTTTGTATTTATCATATCGTGCACATTCGCTACTACCCAAAGAAAAGCCGGATTCACAGGCAGTTTTTGCATTGCCCTTATACTTGTTGCAATAACTTGAAGCGGTTTGTCCACCTCTACGCGAACCTGATGTAGACGTTGCGTTTGGCGTTCCCGTGTCTGCAAAAGCCATTTGAACACCGGACGATAGCACTGTGGCAAATGCAAAGACAAACAGCCCTAGCAGTATAAGAGATTTGGTTTTGAATAGTTTTTTCATTGTGTTTATGTTTAGTGTCTGGGGTAATTATAGAACGCTTACGAGCATACAACAAGCTGATGTCTACTGTCATCTAGGCTGGGGCGCAGAGTGCACGCTGATGAAAGTCCTGGTTAACACATACGAGATCCTTCGGCTACACTGTCGCTTCGCTCGGGATGACAGGGAATGGAGAACAGTGGTGGCAATGTTTGTGCTTATGGTATAATTTTCAACAGAAGTTAGAAGAATAAACATGACTTACAAAACAAAGCGGCGATGGGCAAAATCTTTACTGTTCTTAAGTCTGCTTTTTGTATTCGGGTTTAGCACCTTTGCGCAAATTCTATCACCAGCTCTCGGCCCAGGCACCGCTCGCGCTGCCAACGAAAACTACGTCTTCTACTACCCTAAGAATACTGAGACGATCGGCGCAATCAACAAAAATCTTAGAGATCGTGACCCTGCCGATGTTGCTGACTCAACTATCGTGTATGCCAAAGATGGTTTTTGGAGCAGATTAAACGGCAACCAGCTTTCTGATATACCTTTTAATCGCACACTGTCAAACGATGCGAACGACGGAAGCGACCGCTTTGATGTAGACATGAAGGGTGAGGATGATGATCAATACATATTTACCACTGATTATCTGTGTTATGACAACGGAAAAACCTTGCAAGCCGATCAAAGCAAAGGCCAAAATAAACCCGAGTCTTTCTACTTAGTTTCAATCGGGGTTGTTGTAGAGCTTGGAAGTAAATTCCAAGACAAAAAGACATATGACACAAGTGTATTTCCGCTGTGGATCAAAAAGTTTGACCAATACACCCAGCAAAATAAGTTGAATGGCGATGACCGCCAATACGAAACTTGGACAACAAAAGATTATGACGACATCACAACTACTAGAGGAGAGAGTTTTGGTGGTAAAGAAAAGAAATTACATATCTCTAGTGGTACTGGCAATTTCACCGACCAAGTCGACGACGTTATAAGTGGCTCCGGTATTCCAGGTGGATGTATACCGCCACCGTACACTGACTACCAGGAAAAAACAGATAACTACTGGGAGAACAAAGATAAGTGGAAGCAAGTACAAGCAAAAATAAACGCTGGTGAAACGCCAGATGCAGCTGGTAGTGCGAGCGGTGCAGACGAACCAACACTAGAATGTGACACTAAGTTCTTAAATCCACTCAGCTGGGTTTCATGCCCTATCATCGATGGATTAAGTACGGTGGTATCAGAATTGGACAGTTTAATAACGAGTCAGCTTTCGGTTGGCAGCCCGGGGAATTCGGAGGAACCCAACCAAATCTTCTGCTCGAGAGATACTCCCGACACAGACGTCAATGAATGTTCCTCGTATCACAAAGCCTGGAGCGTATTCCGCAACTTAGCGTTGGGTATTTTGGTAATTATCGGTTTGCTTATGATTTTATCGGAAATGGCTGGTATGGAAATCTTTGATGCGTATACCGTCCGTAAAACGTTGCCACGGCTCGTAGTTGGAGCGATCGGCATCACATTATCATGGCAACTCATGCAGTTCCTGGTGGAATTCACCAATGCCTTGGGCTATGGCATTCGGTACCTTATATATCAACCGTTCCTGGACTCTGGAATCGATACAGCAGTGCTGCAAGGTGGCGGTAAGGCAGCTGTCGGCTTGCTAGGACTAAGCGGCTTCTTCCTGCTTGGCGTTATGGGTATGATGAGTTTTGTGGCCACCGCTGCAATCGGCGTTATTGTGGCGTTCTTAACACTTGTGGTACGTGAAATTATTATCATTGCGGCGGTAATTATCTCGCCAATTGCTATAGCGCTATACATCCTGCCAAACACCGAGCGCTTCTACAAAATGTGGTGGGATACGTTCTTTAAGGCCTTGATGATGTTCCCGTTAATTGCTGCTATGATTGCTTCCGGCCGCGTCTTTGCAGCCCTGGCCAGCAATGGTGGAACGGTATCGCAAATTCTTGGCTTTGCAGCCTATTTTGCTCCGTATTTCCTTATGCCCATGACCTTCAAATATGCTGGCGCAGCCATTGCAGGTATCGGTGGCGCGCTCAACAACAACGAGCTCACCAATGTTGGCCGCAAAAGCCTCGGCCAATACCGCGCCCGCAAACGCCAAGAAAACTGGGCCAATGCTAAAAACTTCCAACGCTTCTCCGACCGCAACATGTTCACCCGTGGTTTAAACCGTGTTGGTGGTGTAGTAGCTAATCCTGGTGCACTAAAAGGCGGTCGAACAGGTGTGCGCAATGCCCGATTAACTGGACTCATGGCGCATGGTGCAGAAACACTTAAGAACGACCGAATCCACCAACAACATCAACACGATGATAACTATCTCATGGCTTTGGGTAACCGTGAGCTCGCAATGCAGAAGCTTAACAAATCTAAGGAAGAGCGTGACGCACTAGTAGCGCAAGGCGCATCAGCGCAGGATATCAGCGCAAAGCAAGCAGAGATAGATGCTCGCCAACAAGGTTTGGATGTCGCGAGTCAAGTTGCCTCACGAAACGATGCTGGAGTTCAGCTCGCAGCTCTCAATCAGTTGGCACAAACTGGTTATCAATTCTCTGCGGGTAGCGAAGGTTATCAGGAGGTTAAGAGTAGTGTCGAGAAAATCGTTGGTGCTGGCAACAGGGCTCAGGTTGGTGAAGCGCTCAACAACATGCAATACGCCTTTAAGGCTGGCGGACGTGCTGATTTGGCTGGAATCAACCACGGTGGCCGACCAGATATGAAGAGTGGTCTGCGCAAGATGACGAGCTACCAGCGTAGCCAGGGCAAGACAGACACCTATGTTGGCGGCATCGAGGGCTTTATCGGAAAATACAAGAATAAAGATGGCGAGATGGCCGTACCGAGCAACCCAGCGGAGGTACATGAAGCTCTGCAGCAGAAGATGTCTGCCGCTACCACTGATGCGGAAAGGGATGCTGCATTGGCTGATATTATGGAGTATCGAGAAATTCTTGCTTCTGACCGAGGTAGTGCAACCCCAGCCAATGCTAAGGTTATTGATCAGCAGCTCGCAGGCATCGATAGCTTTGCACTTCAAGACGAGGGCGACTGGGACAGAAGTGTTTCCATGGACAAATCACAGCGGCGTGGTCGCCAGATACTCAAGCAGAGAGTCACCGAACAAAAAAACAAGTACGAAGGCAGGCGAGGTGATGGAATTCCAGAAGCAGAAAGAAATGAGAATCAGCCCAAAGAGGGCTAGTGGAGCCTTGCATAAATCGTTTAGAGATGTGTTTATTTATTGACATATTTAGCATTCTGTGCTAGAATGTGAACATGTCAGAAAAAATAAAAACCATCGATCCTGAAACACCTCCTCTTGATCAAGAGACATTAGAGCTCGATGTGGCTGAGCTCGAGCAAACAGAAATGCACGAGATCAATAACCCGGTGGAGGTTACGCAGGAGTTTCCAGCTGAACATCAGGAACAGGAGATAGCTGTTGGCGGCATTCGTCAGGCTATTAGAGGCGTACGCGAGTGGCGAGCTCGCCGCGTCATCGCAAAGATGGATCGCAAAGACGCATTTTATGATTATCTTTCTGCTCGCTCGCAAGGACTTGTGGGCAAAGACCCTCAAACCAAAGAGCGCGGAGGTCACACCATTGTAGAGCGGATACTTGATGCACGCATGGAAAAAAGGCGTGACAAGGCAATACGTGAAGCAGTCTACGCATATAGGGATGCTATCACGTATGGTGAAGACTATACTGAGCCTGTTCTTAGCATACGCCACGGTGCTGAACGTGCATTCTATGATCGTCTACCAGGAAGTACAAACGCAGAAAGTGCTCGCATTGAGGCAGTTAAAGCCAAGGAGGAGGAAAAGAGGAAAACTAGTGAGGTCTCCAAGAAACAGGAGTCAAGAGCTGGTAATAAGTCCGGGGGGAAGAACGGAAAAGAGGCAGACAAAGAGAAAAAGCAAAAACCTATAGAAACAGGTACTCAATTACTGCGAAGGTCAGAACGTGAACGTGACACCATGGGCCGTGTATTGTGGCTGAATACTAAACGACTGATATTTGGTCCTCAACCGGAACCTGGATCAAAACGCGAATCACCTATTTCTCGTAAACTCAAATCAATTGCAGTAGCGTCCAGATTTATTACAGGGGAGTTCTCTGCCTATGAAACGCGTCGTAAGCTTACAGAGATCGGTGCGCGACGCGTTAACTTCGGTCGACATGCTCATCGTAAAAGCCGCTGGCACTCGCGTAAGGCAACGGAGCGTTTTCATGTTGCAGCCGAGCAACCGATTGCTGCTCGTTGGCGTGATGTACGAAGGGGTCATGCTCAAGGTGTAATCGAGCGAATTGAAGCTGAGCGTGAAGCTGAGCGACAGGCTGCTAAGCGTAAGGGTAATCGTAAACAGCGTCCGAGCAAGCATTCTCATGCACGTGGCAACCAACGCCGGCAGCACGCGTAGTAGACCCCTGTATCGTTAGATAAGCATTAGTGGTAAAATACTGCTAATGGCAACATACAAACTCATACAGGATATTGAAGCCGAGGATCACATCCTTGGACCTCTGTCGTTTCGCCAATTTGTATTCGCCTTGATCGCCGTATTTTTTGGCTACATGTCGTTTATCGTTATCACCAAACACCTTGCTATCTTAGCGCTGGTATTTTTGCCGCCGGCATTATTTTTTGGCTTTTTTGCGCTGCCATTTGGTCGCGATCAG
>JAXLZZ010000008.1:0-69984 GCA_046350675.1 Saccharimonadales bacterium (SeqCode) | reverse complement strand
GGCTGAGGGTAAGAGCAAAAAAACCGGATATTCATCTGATCAAATTACAGTTTTAGAGGGGTTGGAGCCAGTACGTAAGCGTCCGGGTATGTACATTGGTGGCACCGGTATTGAAGGTTTACACCACTTGGTGTGGGAGATTGTCGATAACGGTATCGACGAAGCCTTAGCGGGTCACGCTACGGCAGTATCAGTAACAATTTTGGAAGACGGCGGCGTAACTGTTTTTGATAATGGTCGCGGCATCCCAACTGATATTCACCCAAAGACCAAGAAAAGCACCGTCGAGACGGTACTAACCGTGCTGCACGCCGGTGGTAAGTTCGGCGACGGCGGCTACAAAGTATCTGGTGGTCTGCACGGCGTGGGTTCTAGTGTGGTAAACGCACTTTCCAGCAAACTGCATGTAAAGATTTACCGTGATGGTAAAACGCATGAGCAGGATTATGAAAAAGGTGTGCCCCAAGGCGACCTAAAAGTAACTGGCAAGACTGATAAAACTGGTACCGAAATTACATTCTACCCAGACGATACCATCTTTAAAGAGAGTGTTGAATTCAATTACGACACGATTCTCGACCGTTTGCGCCACGCCGCATATCTAACTAAGGGCATTCACACTAGCCTCGAAGATCAGCGCACCGGTAAGCGCTACAGCTTCTATTTTGAAGGCGGTATTCAGAGCTACGTGAAGCACTTGAATGTTGGTAAAGAAGTTGTCGATGACGATATCTTCTACGTCGACAAGCCGGTCAAAGATTCACAAATTGAGATTTCTTTGCAGTACACCGATGCGTACAGCGAAATGATTAAGTCATTCGCCAACAATGTGCTGAACCCAGACGGCGGTACGCACCTCACCGGTTTCCGTGCTGCGCTAACTCGCGTTATTAATGACTATGCGCGCAAAAACGGCCTATTAAAGGAAAAAGAAGACAACCTGAGCGGTGAAGATACTCGCGAAGGTATCACGGCAATTATTCTCGTAAAACTTCCAGACCCACAGTTCGAAGGCCAGACCAAGAACAAACTCGGCAACCCAGAAATCCGTGGTTATGTAGAAACAATCATGAATGAGCATTTTGCCTACTACCTCGAGGAGCACCCAGCAGTGGCTCGCAAGATCGTTGGCAAAGCATTGTTGGCAGCACGCGCTCGCAAAGCAGCACGTGCAGCTCGCGATAACATCCTTCGAAAAGGTGTGTTGGACGGTGCAAGCATGCCTGGTAAATTGGCAGATTGCTCATCGAAAGATCCAAAAAATTCAGAGATTTACCTCGTAGAGGGCGACTCAGCAGGTGGTTCTGCCAAGTCAGGGCGTGACAGCAAAACACAGGCTATCTTGCCACTTCGCGGTAAGGTGCTCAATGTGGAGCGCGCTCGTTTAGACAAGATGTTGGCAAATAACGAAATCGTGGCACTTATCAAAGCGCTCGGTGTTGGTATCGAAGAATCATTCGATGTAAATGGCTTACGATATGATCGCATCATTATCATGACCGATGCTGATGTCGACGGTAGCCACATTTCTACGCTGCTCATGACTTTCTTCTTCCGCTTCATGAAGCCAGTGGTAGACGGCGGGCACCTGTATCTCGCTAAGCCACCACTGTTTGAGTTGGTACGACCAAGTCGCAAAAACCCAGTCTTTATATATGACGAAGCTGATCTGGACACAGTGTTGGATGCTGAAATCGCTCGTCGTAAAAAAGAAGGCAGTAAGATTAATCCAGACGACGATCGCATCAAGCAAGCAGGCTTTTCCGAACAAAAACGCTACAAGGGTTTGGGTGAAATGGACGCTGAACAACTATTCGAAACCACTATGAACCCCGAAAAACGCGTATTGGTACAAGTAAAGGTTGAAGACGCAGAAAAGGCTGACACCATCTTCAGCAAGCTCATGGGAACAGAGGTGGAACTGCGCAAAGCGTTTATTCAGGCAAATGCAAAATTCGTAAAGGACTTGGACATATAGATGCAATTTACCAATCACCATTTACCAATTTCCCAATTATTTGCAAGGTGCCATTTGCTATTTTTTGCAAATCCGAAATTAGCAAATAATTTAGCTAATAAAAATTGTGCAAATGACAAATTAATCGACGGAGTCTATTAATATGGCAGACGAACAAGCAAACCTACCAATCGACGAAACGCCAGAAGAGGCGAATGTCGATCAACAAACAATGGAAGATCTCGTAAATATCGATCACTCTCGTGTCGTTGAGCGACGCAGTGTCGAAAACGTCATGGAGGACAGCTACCTCCGTTATTCCATGAGTGTGATCATTGATCGTGCTCTGCCAGATGTGCGTGACGGCCTTAAGCCCGTGCATCGCCGTATTCTCTATACGATGAACGAATCAGGCTTGCGCAGCACCGCGCGCCACCGTAAGTCAGCTACCGTAGTTGGTGATGTGATGGGTCGCTACCATCCCCACGGTGATTCTTCGATTTATGACGCAATGGTCCGCATGGCTCAGCCATGGGCAATGCGCTATACACTGGTAAATGGCCAAGGTAACTTTGGTTCTATGGATGGTGATCCACCCGCTGCCTATCGTTATACCGAGGCAAAAATGGAGCGATTAGCAGACGAAACCCTGGCTGATATCGATAAAGATACGGTAGATTACCGAGATAACTACGATAGCACTCGCCAAGAGCCAACCGTATTACCGGCCAAGCTGCCAAACCTTCTTTTAAACGGTCAGCTCGGTATCGCCGTAGGCATGGCAACCAATATTCCGCCACACAACATCAGTGAATTGATCGATGCCGAAGTTGCTTTGATCGACAATCCAGAAGCCACCCTCGATGATTTGCTCGAACACGTCAAAGGTCCAGACTTCCCAACCGGTGGCATTATCTACGGTAAAGAATCAATCCGTACTGCATACGCAACGGGTCGTGGTGGCGTGGTAACCCGTGGTGTAGCCGAAATTGTAGAAGGTGCCAAGGGCCGTCACCAAATTGTCATTACCGAGATCCCGTATGCACTCAATAAAGAGACATTGGTGCTTAAGATTGCCGACTTGGTACGTGACAAGAAGCTTAGCGGCATTAGCGATCTCCGCGACGAAACTGCTCGCGGCGAAGTGCGCATCGTAATCGACCTTAAAAAAGACGCCTATCCTAAGAAATTGTTGAATCAGCTCTATAAGCTCACACCGTTGCAGCAGAGTTTCCACTTCAACATGATGGCGCTGGTAGACGGCATTCAGCCGCGCGTACTTGGGCTGCAAGATATCTTGAACGAGCACATCAAGCACCGCCAGCAAGTGGTTCGCCGCCGCACTGAATTTGAGCTCAAGAAAGCCAAAGAACGTGCTCATATCTTGGAAGGTCTTAAAACCGCCTTGGATCACATCGACGAAGTTATTGCGGTAATTCGCGCCAGCGAGACTACCGAAGACGCAGCGGCTAATTTGATCAAGAAATTCAAGCTGAGCGAGATTCAAGCCAAAGCTATTCTAGCCATGCAGCTCCGTGCGCTAGCCGGTCTCGAGCGCAAGAAGATCGAAGACGAACTTGCCGAACTCATGAAGTTAATCGCTAAACTCGAAGGTATTCTGGCCGACGAAAAGAAGATTCTAGCCATCATCAAAGAAGAGCTGCTTGAACTCAAGAAGCAGTATGGTGATGATCGTCGCACCAAAGTAATTCCAGGCGAACTTGGCAAGATGAGCGACGAAGACCTGATTGCCGACGAGCAAGTAGTGGTAACGCTCACCGCAGCTAATTACATCAAACGTAGCCCAATTGCTGACTACAAGAAACAGGGCCGAGGCGGCAAGGGCCGACGCGGTATGGCGACACGCGAAGAAGACGTTATTGAACACGTGGTCAACGCTTCAACTCATGACTTCCTGCTGTTCTTCACCAATAAGGGCCGCGTATTCCGCCTTAAGACCTACGAAGTGCCGGCAGTGGGCCTTAATGCCAAGGGTGTAGCATTGGTCAATCTATTGCAGCTGCAACCAGAAGAGACTGTCAGTAGCGTCATTAATGTATCTAAGACGCACGATGCACAGAACCTCATCATGTGTACCGTTCGCGGCACCGTCAAAAAGACACCATTTGAACAGTACCAAAACGTCCGCAGCAACGGCTTGATTGCTATCAACCTCGATGAAGGCGACGAGCTTAAGTGGATCCGCATGACAACCGGTGACAACGAGGTGGTGATTAGCACCGCACAGGGCCAGGCAATCCGCTTCCACGAAAAGGGCGCCCGCCCAATGGGCCGTGTGGCTCGCGGTGTACGCGGTATTCGACTCCGCCCAGGCGATAACGTCATCGGCATGGATATTGTAGAAGAAGGCTCAGACATCTTCGTCATCAGTAAATACGGCTACGGTAAGCGAACTAGCATTGACCAATTCACGGCTCACGCTCGTGGCGGTGTTGGTATCCGATCAGCAGTCGTCAACGATAAGACTGGTGAACTTGTAGGCGTAAAACGCTTGATGGGCGAAGAGCAGGAGATCATCATCATTAGCCAGCAGGGTCAAACGATCCGCCTTGGCCTAAAAGATATTTCCTCACTCGGTCGTGCCACGCAAGGTGTACGCATCATGCGCCTCAATGACGGTGACGAGATTGTGTCTCTCGCACTCGTAGACAAGGTAGAAGAAGCCGAAGAAGCTGATACGCCCGAAGAACTACCCCTCGACGACAAACCCGCCAAAAAGCCCGCCAAAGCCCCAAAAGCAGATAAATAACCCTCAACTGTCATCTCGACCGCAGTGGAGAGATCTCGTACAAGATTCCTCGGCTATCGCTCGGAATGACACCTATGTTCTTTCAACAAAGAACCAAGTTCCTACCCCCAATCTAGTTGAGGGCAAGCTTTTGGCTTAGCCCAAAAGTAGGCAAAAACCCAAGAGCACAGCCTCCACCTGACTTGAATGCTGTAAAGCGCAACAATGTTTTGAACATCTCCTTTCAGTCGACTTCGCTCGTTATAGATTCCATAGGAATCTCACTCAGCAGAGTCCAAAACAAGAATTGTTGCTTTCACAGCTTTCAAATCACGTTACGACTGTTGATGCTCGCACAACCGCCATGGCGCCTCGCTGAAGGCGAGGGATTATTAACAGACAGGCAGTTAAGGCTTGCTATAGTAGGTATATGGCACTACAACGACCTCGATATCCAATGCCAGATGATGTGCAGCTTGCGCTCGAAGCTCGGGCTTTGATGGATGAATATCTGGCACGCCCCGAATATCAGCAGAATGATTACATTGGCTGGATTACCCGTGCCAAGAAAGAAGAGACGCGCATCAAACGTCTCAACCAGATGCTCGACGAACTGGCCGACGGCACTGCCTACATGAACATGCCCTACAACGCCAAAGTCTAACCCTTGCAAAAACATACAGCTTATGCTATAATGTGTACAATAAGGCATATTATTAGCTAGCGCAGGAGAACACCAATCAATCGTCCGTACCGAGCTGCTCGGCTCGAACTACAATCTATCCCACCAGAAACGCCAAAGGAGCGTTTTGAAACGCTGGGCGAACGTTTTGCGAATCCAGAATTGGACATGGAAGATTCTCCATTTTGGTACTGGCTCCAACGTCATGGGGTGGTGGAGATGGTGGACTACAAGGGGAATGAGCGTATGGTAAGTGTTATCGGTAGGTTTAATATTCCAGATCGTAACGACCGTAGCACCATGCACTTGACTTGGCTTCGAGCACACTTGTTAGACTCTGAAACATATCAAAGCATGGCACACAGTGAAGTTCGCAGGAATGAACTGAGTGGTGACCCCATCAAACTGCACAAAGGCCTAGACCTCATTGAATTCGCAGTAACAGCCATCGAGCTGGATCAAGGTCTGTAGACGCTACTGTAAAGCGTAAGCATGTTGCGGGAATTACAGCGACTTTGGGCAGTTTACCCCTTGACCGAGGGGGAATAGTGCGCTAAGATAGTACGAATGGTTGACGTGGGTGCTCTACGAGTGTCTCTAAAATCGGCCATTTGAACGTTAAAAATTGAATTGTGCAAATCGGCAATCTACTTCGGTAGAGAACCGATGTCCACTCTTACCTTGAGTGGACAATCAACGTCAGTTCAGTATCCTTCGGGATACACGAACTATGTTTTAAACACGAGAGCCTTCCACGGCTCTCAACAGTAAGTCAGGTTTCGTTTCGACCTTAGGGTCGTAAACAAGACATGTTTTGACTGAAGTTTAGGAATAGATTCTTTTTTGGAGAGCTCGTTGTTGACTCAGGATGAACCTTGTTGATCGTTAATACGGCGTTTACGCCGTCAGCGTTCATGAGGTTTAACCAGATGAGACGACCTCCATCTTTTTTGGAGAGTTTGATCCTGGCTCAGGATGAACGCTGGCGGCGTGCCTAATACATGCAAGTCGAGCGGTAACACTTCGGGTGACGAGCGGCGGACGGCTGAGTAACACGTAGGAACGTACCCCAAACTGAGGGATAACTGCCCGAAAGGGTAGCTAATACCGCATGTGGTCTTCGGATTAAAGCTTCGGCGGTTTGGGAACGGCCTGCGCATGATTAGTTAGTTGGTGAGGTAAAAGCTCACCAAGACGACGATCATTAGCTGGTCTGAGAGGATGATCAGCCAGACTGGGACTGAGAACGGCCCAGACTCCTACGGGAGGCAGCAGTAGGGAATTTTCCACAATGGACGAAAGTCTGATGGAGCAACGCCGCGTGCAGGATGAAGGGTTTCGGCTCGTAAACTGCTTTTGTCTGTGACGATTATGACGGTAGCAGACGAATAAGGATCGGCTAACTCCGTGCCAGCAGCCGCGGTCATACGGAGGATCCAAGCGTTATCCGGAATTACTGGGCGTAAAGAGTTGCGTAGGTGGCATTGTAAGTCTGTAGTGAAAGCGTGGGGCTCAACCCCATACACATTATGGAAACTGCAAAGCTAGAGGACAAGAGAGGTTATTGGAATTCCTAGTGTAGGAGTGAAATCCGTAGATATTAGGAGGAACACCGATGGCGTAGGCAGATAACTGGCTTGTTCCTGACACTAAGGCACGAAAGCATGGGTAGCAAACGGGATTAGATACCCCGGTAGTCCATGCCGTAAACGATGGATGCTAGCTGTTAGAGGTATCGACCCCCCTAGTAGCGAAGCTAACGCGTTAAGCATCCCGCCTGTGGAGTACGGTCGCAAGACTAAAACATAAAGGAATTGACGGGGACCCGCACAAGCGGTGGAGCGTGTTGTTTAATTCGATGATAAGCGAAGAACCTTACCCAGGCTTGACATCCTTGGAATTTCTGCGAAAGCAGAGAGTGCCTTTGGAACCAAGTGACAGGTGTTGCATGGCCGTCGTCAGCTCGTGTCGTGAGATGTTTGGTTAAGTCCATCAACGAGCGCAACCCTTGTAGTTAGTTGAATTTTTCTAGCTAGACTGCCCTGGTAACAGGGAGGAAGGAGGGGATGATGTCAGGTCAGTATTACCCTTACGTCTGGGGCTACAAACACGCTACAATGGCCGGTACAAAGGGCAGCCAAGTCGCGAGACGGAGCAAATCCCATCAAAGCCGGTCCCAGTTCGGATAGCAGGCTGAAACTCGCCTGCTTGAAGTCGGAATCGCTAGTAACGGTAGGTCAGCTATACTACCGTGAATACGTTCCCGGGTCTTGTACACACCGCCCGTCAAACCATGAAAGTCGCCAATACCTGACGTGCTAGCTTGCCTAGCCCTAAGGTAGGGGAGATGATTGGGGTTAAGTCGTAACAAGGTATCCGTACGGGAACGTGCGGATGGATTACCTCCTTTCTAGGGAGATATACTAGTCACTCGTCGAGTAATCACAAGTGAACTAGGTCGATGTCGATGGATTGTAAATCAGTACTGACAATCCACTTACCACTTCGGTGGTCGACACCACTCAGTTTCTGTAAACTACGACTGACGTTGATAATGCACTCCGCAGGAGTTAGGTTGGTGCTTGCACCAACCTAAACCCGAGGAAGTGATTTATCTAGCCGTAAGGTTAGAATGCACAATTCAGTTTTAGAACGTTCGCGTTCGAGCCACTGACTACTAAGAGTTCCTTGCGAGAGGACTCTTTTTAGTTTGCCATTAAATCTGGCTATTGTGGGCTGAGGGTTGATTTGTGGTAGGGCCAGTGGGAGGTTGGATAATGCTGAATGCATCATCTTTTACGTGCTGCCACGTTGCATCCATATCGCTTGGGCTTCGAGAGCAAAGACTGATGCTTACTTCTTGAGTGTTGCCGGGAATTGCTTCTGTCTCTACTCGATATACAGTTTCTGTCTCACCAGTCGCAGGTAGGTGGCGGACAAAATTTATATCTTTTAGATTATCAGCCATCTGGGAGTCGACATTTTGCTCAGTTTGGCGATCATAAAGAGTAGCAGCAATTAAATGCGCACCATATGCAATGCCAGCGTTTACCACGCTTATTCGATAGTCGTCATCGAGCTTGATGCGTATTAATTCACCTTGTTTAGCGACATAACTTTCATCTGCGCATTGCAGTGGCAGATCGGCATTGCTCGGTACTTTAACTGCTGGAGGAGTGGTCTGGCTTGCAGCACTTTGCTTCTCATCGTTCTCGCCACAGCCAATTCCCGCGACTGTGAGTCCGAGTATTGTGCCCCACAAGGCAACTTTTCTACGGGTATTAGGAAAGCCTTCTTGATGTATCATGCGGGAATTATACTATAAGGGCCCCTGTAAACCATGAGCACAACTGCATTGCATAAATTTATTTAGAGTGTTATAATATACTGTCTATGTCTGAAAGAAACGTATTACTTATGGCCAGTGATAAGACTGGGGTTGTTGAGCTCGCTGGAGCAATTCACGAAGCCGATATGAACGTGGTTGCCACCCGTAAAACCGCGGCCCATCTAGAGGAGCATTCTGACGTGCCACTGGTGCATGCACATGACTTCTTGCTAGATCCAAAACGCACCTTACAGCCATTTGAAGAGCATGTGTTGCATAACCTACTTTGGGAAGCAGAAGAGCCGAATGCGCGTCCTGAGCTAGAAGACGAAAAGAAGAATGATCGTCTACACAGTTACACCGGGCACTTACTGGCTCGCAGCTTGTCTGAGCATCCGATAGACCTCCAGAATGACAACTTGCCGGTCTTACACGCTGCATATGTGAATCTGTCACCGCCGGAAGCTATTGAGAGCCAGCGCGGCTCACACCATTATCTTGCACCAGATCTCATAGGAGCTCATGTGATATATGGGGCGATCGACGGACATCGATTTATTGGTACGCAGTCGCAACGAATCTCCGAGTACATTGATATGCTTAAGGCTGATCCACAAATCTTTGATCAAGAAGAGGTCAAACAGCAATCCATCAACGAGGCATTGAGGGGCTTAAGCGTCTTTAACCAACGCGCCCTAGCCCAACAGCACTACATACCGACGCCAAACTTTCCGTCTGAAAAACCGCCAACCTCGTAGGGTAGCTCTTGTTTAATAGAGGTAATTCAGGTAAAATACTTCGGTAGTTTAAAAAATGGGGACATAGCTCAGTTGGCTAGAGCACCTGCTTTGCAAGCAGGGGGTCCGGGGTTCGAGTCCCCGTGTCTCCACCAAGCTTTACTACGTAAAGCAATTAACAATTTACAATTCTCATTTACCAATGTAGGACAAAAGCCGCTGGCTTTTGAAATAATAGTATCAGCACCAGCTGGCCATACTTGAAAAATGAAAATTGCTATCTGATAATTGCTTTTGTAAAACAAAAGCCAGGGCGATTAGCTCAGTTGGTTAGAGCGCGTCACTGATAATGACGAGGTCGGAGGTTCGAATCCCTCATCGCCCACCAAAATATAAACATCTCACCGCGAGATGTTTTTTATTTTGCTCATGCTTGCATACCATCCTGGCACTGCAATAATAAGTTCATGCATACAGAGCAACTATCGTTGCAGCAACTAATCCTTGAAACAGATGTAGCAGATGAGAAGCATTTGCCCTTAGCTGTCATTGCGGCTCACGATCCACAAGTACTAGATGCAGCTCGTGAAGATGCTGTGCAGGCTGCAGTTCGTAATGGCTATTGTTTTTCACCTCAGGAGATCAAGCGACGAGAGCGTCGGTATGAACAAGCCCAAGAACAGGTAACCTCTATAGAGCGCAGGAATACCCTCCGTGAGAGCCTTAAAGAAGCCCAGGCAAATGCTGCTCAAATGCCGGAATATACTGCTCGAGCTGATTTCGCCAGTACAATACGCAAGACACAACTTAAACTGTCTCGCCCAATGCGATGGGCTGCTACTATTGCCTGTACACTTGGCTTGAGTGCTTTTGCAGCAAACTACAGCGAGAATGTTGAGCAGCAAGGCGCTAATCCGTTTGCAGTTGGTGCAATCGGTGGCTTGGTTATATATGCAGGGGGCCGGGCATTTGCGGGCGATATTGCTCGCACACGCGCCAAGCGGAATCTTGTAACTTTGCACACTCAATACACCGACAGCACGAACTCATCTGTGCTATCGTTCAACAAACCTCAGTAGTGTTCCTGTGGGCTTTATCACATTGACATTTTAAGATGCTTATGGTAATATGCAAATGATGTTCAAGAATAAAAACATCAAAAATCTTAACAAATAGCAAAAAGGTAAAAAGTTCTGTAAAAAGTTTCACTTAGCTGTTGATTCCATATAGCAGTAGCGTTATAGTGGAAGGTAGATCTTTACAAAACAAACACCTAAACAGGAAACTCATGAACCTCACGGTTGAACTACAATCAGAAAATGTCCCAGAGCCAATGCTGGCAGTTGAGTTGGGAGATCGTGAAGCAAAACTTGAAATGGGAAGAGTGCTTGGCTGGGTACAGCAGCATCCCGAAGTGGTCACTCCTGATACGCCCGCTTTGATGGAGGTTATGGAGCACCCAGATGAGCATGGTAGTGGCATACATGAGATTCAAGAGCAGTTACAGAATGAAGATACTCCAGTATTCGAGGGAACGCCAGGTAAGGCAGCCCTCGAGGCTTTGCATGCAGTTGCGAGATCGACAGATCGCAATGCGCCGCAAATCCCGGCAATACGTATGTTGAACGAGGTCAATAGCCCACTCAAAGAGAAGGCAGAGCTGCCTTATCGAGTCGCATCAATTCTAGAGAAACTGAATAGAGATTCTGAAGCAGAAGGTGAGCGTCGCCTTGCCTCAAAGCTTCGCATCGAAGCAGTTGTTCATGGTGAAAAATGGGCACCTGCTCAACCGGATCCAAAGTGGATAGACAGGGCAACTGGTCAGGAAATTCCCAACAACCAATATATGCGCCTATATAATGCTGAAGAAACCATAGCTGCCGAGAGAGCAGTAGAGATGCTTAAGAGTATTGAGGCTCAAGAGGGTCGAACTTTGCAAACTGATTTTGCGCAGATGAATCGCAATCTTCAAGAAGGCAAGACCGTCTTTGACCTTCGCGGCTATGAGGCTACTCTTGTGCGATTTGCACTTGAAGAAGTGGCTAGCGGGCACATAATGCCCGGAGCCAATATGTCCAAGGAGTACAAAGAGTCTGTACGGCTTCAGGCGCAACGTATGCTAGAAGTAAGAGCACAGCCTTCGGACAAGATCGAAGTAGTTGATATGGCCCCCCCAGAATTTACCCTCATTCAAGGTGGTGCCGTGCAGCAAGAAGCGAGTGAGAAGCTAAAGACAGCAGCTTAGGCCTTGCGCCTATGTGACCCGAAGGGCTTGAGAGCCCTATTTTTGATCAATAATTTATTGATTGTATTGTTGTTAAAATTGCAATTTTGGTTGCCATTTGTATCTGTTATTTTGTTGCATTTCGTACATGAATACAAAATTTAGGGTTTTGTAATGGCAGTATAGGTTCGGTTCGCGTAGTTTACAGAGAGGCAAGGTGGTATAATCGTAACCAGTATGAAGGTGTTGCGCCGCTATCGGCATGTACTTACAGTGGTGAGCGTATTCCTGTTAGTCGCAGGCGTATCTGTAGCCGGCGCGATTGCAGCTGAAATATCAAAAGCATACAAAACCAGCCAAGATATCCCAGATAGCAGTCTTGTAAGTCTTGACCCCAGTAAATCTGGCTATGTGCAACTAGCAAATACTGCCAATGGCTCGCAGCTTTTTGGCGTGGCCGTGAAGAGTGAGGACTCGCTGTTGGCAGTTGATTCTCAAGGTGGGAAAGTACAGGTTGCTACAACTGGATCTGCTACGGTGTTGGCAAGTACGCTCAACGGACCCATAAAGGTCGGAGATTTGATTAGTGTCTCGCCGTTTGACGGGATTGGCATGAAATCTACCCCTGGTGCGAACGTCATTGGCTTGGCTCTGACAGAGCTGAACTCCTCTACCGATGGTGTAGTGCGCAAACAGGTGACTGACAAGTCTGGCAAAACCAGCTCTATTGACGTGGGCATGGTGCGAATTACGATAGGGGTAGGCTCGGATACATCAGCCGGTAACGGCGAGGAACTTACAGGATTGCAACGGTTCGCAAAGTCATTGACTGGCAAGGTGATATCACCGGCCAGAATCGTCATCAGTATCGTCGTAGCGGTCATTGCTATTACGGTGTTAATTACCCTGATTTACGGGGCAATTTACGGTAGTATTATCTCTATCGGACGCAATCCACTTGCCAAAAATGCAATCTTTCGTTCGCTTAGCTCGGTGGTGCTCATGGCAGTTATTACCGCCGTTTTGGCCGGTGCAATAATTTTCTTCCTGCTGCGATAACACCTTAGCAACAGGGGTGAAAAAATATGCAAAATTGCACTACTTTTTTATTCAATTTTCTTGTATGTGCCAAACGGGGGTGGTAAAATAAAATTACGGATAAGAACATCAAAATCCAAAAAATAACATAAAAGAGCGAAAAATAACGATGGGTCCTAGCTATAAGAGCTTAGAAAATGATGACTATGACGCTATATTGGAGCTGCCTAAATCAGCACAGTCTGTTCAGGCTACGCCATCTACTGTGGTATCGCCATCTTCTGAACCCTCTGTAATCCCGACTCCAACCGCCCTTGAGGTACCTCGGAGTGAGCTTGCACCTAAAGGCCCCTCACTATTCAAGTTCAACAAAAGTGCCTTACTTATCACTGCTGCAGCGCTAGTTGTGATTTTTGTCGTTGGCATTCTTGGGATTATGCTATTCGGCAATAATCCCTCGGCAGATGATAAATCAGCGGCAGAGCGTAACAAGACTAATTATTCTGCCACGCAACTTTCGGTGAACGACGTCAAGCCGAATGATACGCTTAAACTCGGACAGGCCGACAAACTTTCAGTAAATGGCCAGCTGATCGTTAAAAACACCTTCGTACTCTCGCCGGGCTCGGCACCATCCGCACCGGTAGCTGGTCAAATTTACTTCGACAAAGCTTCGAACACGCTGTTTTACTTCAACGGTACGCAGTTTATCAGCATGGCACCGACTGCTATTCCACAGACGGTTACCAGCTTGGGTGGTGCGGCTGGCATCATCGGGTTGGGCAATACCCTTAGCATGACGAATGGTCAGTTGAACATCTCCGCCAATCTGTTACAAAACATAAATGGCAGTTTGAACACACCTCGGGTGAATAGTCTACAGGGCTTAACGGGTGATGTTCGACTTGTGGCAGGCACCGGCATAGGCATCAGTGGTACTACCATCCGGAATAACGGAGTAGTCACGCTTACATCTACCTCGGCAGACCTAACCGTGGGGAATGACGGCAATGGGAATTACACTGTGAGCGTAGCGGGTTCAGGCGGTGGAGGTACGGTTGCGTTGGGTCCGAGTTCAGCTCAGGTTGATCCTACCAATACCTCATCAATCAACATCAATAAAACAGGAACCGGCAATTTGCTTCAACTTGCAAACAACAGCACAAATGTTTTTGTTGTAAATCAAACAGGGCAAATTACTACCGGCACCATTGGCTGGAGCCAGGTCCAGGGAGCACCAAGTATCGTTAGTTCAATTGCAGGTAATAGCGGTGCATTTACGCTTGGAGCAGGGCTCAGCAACACCGGTAATCAGATTAACAACACCGGTGTTGTAAGTATTACTGGTACAGCAAATCAAGTCATTGCTTCGGCAAGCAGCGGTTCTCTAACGTTGTCATTACCACAAGATATTGCTACTGGATCAACCCCAACATTTAGTGGGCTTAACTTGGGCCAACCAGGCACATCCAATGGATCAATCAGTTTTGCGAACAGCAGCAATGCCTACGTCGGCACGATTCAATCGGCGGTGCTCGGCCAGAACACGACCTACATCCTGCCGGATCCTGGCGTTGCGTCGGTGGGCATCTGTCTGACGACCGGTAACTGTGCCGGTGCCGGTAGTGGTATCACTGGTTTCGGTACCATCGGTCACATCGCCAAGTTCGATGCGTCGGGCGATATCACCGATTCGAATCTGACGGAGTCCGGTACCAGCTTGACGTATGGCGGCAACCTGATCGTCAACGCCGCCAGCGGCTTCACTGGCAACCTGCTGAACTTAGCAGTCAATGGGAGCAGCAAGCTGAGTGTCGATCAGCTGGGCAATATCATTCACGGCGGCACGCTGACGGTGAATGGCAGCGGTACTTCGTCGATCGCTGGCACGCTGACGGTCGGCGATGCCCTGAGTGTGGCTAACGATTTAACGGTCGGTGGGGCGGTACAGTTCAGTAGTTATGGTGCCGGGCTACTATACAGCGATGGGAGCGGTAATCTGACGAGTGGCGTGGTTGATCGTAATAGCACCAGTTACTTTACCAGTGAGTTGAGCGTAGCGAACGGTGGTACCGGCGCTAACAACTTAACTCTTAACGGCATCCTTTACGGCAATGGTACCTCGGCGCTGCAAGTGACCGCGTCAGCAGCCAACAGCGTACTGGTCACCAACGGTTCAAGCGTGCCGAGCCTGAGCCAGACTTTGCCGACGGCCGTGCAAGGCAATATCACGACGACTGGCGCGCTTACCAGTGGCAGCATCGCTTCGGGCTTCGGTAGTATCTCAACCGGTAACGCTATCTCTACGACGGCCGCGATGCAAGGCGGTACGCTGAGCATCGCTGGCGGTAGCTTCACGGTGGATGGCTCAGGTAATGTGGTGACCAGCGGTGGGGCCAGCGTACAGGGTAGCGCCGGCTTGAGTCTGGGCGTGGCCAGTACGACTGCCGGCAGCCTGACTTTCTATAACGCGAGCAACAGCCACTTTACGACCTTGCAGGCCCTGGCACCTGCCGGGCAGAACCAAACGATAACTATTCCGGTGTCCAGCGTAGCCAGTGATACGGTCTGTCTACTCAACCTTGGCAACTGTGTCGGTTCGGGTGGTGGCGTGACGGTCAGTGGCGGCACGCAATTTTACATTCCAAAGTTTACTAACGCTGGTGCTAATCAGCTTGGCAATTCCTTGCTCTACGATAACGGCACCTCAATCGGGGTGGCTACCAGTAGCCCGGGCGCCAGTTACAAACTGGATGTCAATGGTAATACCAATGTGGCCGGCAGCTTGGATGTTGGTACCGGCTTGACTGTTGCGGCTGGCGGCCTCTCTGCAACCGGAACCATCACCTTCTCTAGCTTGAACAGTGGCGGCGTAGTGCGGGCTGATGGATCTGGTAATCTGAGCACCGGCTCGGTAGTTCTCGGCACTGAAACCACTGGTAACTACGTGGCCACTCTCGGTACACTCACCGGCCTCAGTACCACTGGCAACAGTGGAGCAGGCAGTACACCGACGTTGAGTGTCACCTATGGCAGTGGGGCCGGCACGGCCGTCCAGGGTAACGTAACGCTGACCTGTGCCAGCGGCACCGGCAATCTGAGCGGCGGCGGCGATGTGATTACGCTTGGGTCCGGGGGTGCTTGTAGTGATATCAGCATTATCAATAACCCGACCTTTAGCGGGACGGTTACGGCACAGGGTGGAGGTGGGTTGGTGCTCGGTGTAGGTTCCACGGTTAATGGGGCGATTGTGTTCAACAATGACACTAATGCCAACACTGTGACGTTGCAATCCGGTGTTGCCAATTCTAGCTTCAATCTGACGCTGCCAACTGATCTTGGCGCTAACGGTGACTGCTTGATTACGGACGCTAGCGGTAACCTCAGCTTTGACAGTTGTACTGGCGGCGCCGGCGGTGGCGTGACCAGTCTGGATGGCCAGACCGGCGTACTGACTCTAGCCAACTCCAGCGGTTCGGCTGGCACCATCACCATCGACGACGCTTCAACTTCACAGAAGGGCATCGCCCAGTTCAACAGTACTAACTTCAGTGTCAGTAGTGGTACGGTCAACACTATCCAAGGCATCAGCACTGCTGCCACACCAACCTTTGCTGGCCTAACTCTCAATGGAGCTCTCAGTGTTACAACCGGCGGTGCTAGTATCAGTGGTGGCTTGACCGCCGCTGGCACCATCACTTTCTCTGGCCTTAACAGCGCCGGTGTCGTCCACACCAATGGGAGTGGGGTGTTGAGTACCGGCGCTGTAGCTCTGGGCTCAGAGACCACGGGTAACTACGTGGCCACTCTCGGTACACTCACCGGCCTCAGTACCACTGGCAACAGCGGAGCAGGCAGCACGCCGACGTTGAGTGTCACCTATGGCAGTGGGGCCGGCACCGCCGCCCAAGGTAACACTAGCCTGAGCTTCACCGGCAGCGGTAATCTGACTGGTACGGTCAGCGGCACCGCTGGTGGTGGCTTCAGCAGCAATACGCTCGACATTGTCAGTAGCCCTGTCTTCACCGGTACCCTAGCTGTCCAAGGAGCTAGTGTCAGTATTGGTACACCAGGTACCACTACTGGCTCACTCTACCTCGCCAACTCTAGCTCATCTCGCCAAGTCATCCTACAGGGCTTAAACCCAAGCGGTACGGGGAATGCCACCATCCAATTCCCAACCATAGCTGGTGGTAGTACAGATACGGTGTGTCTCTACACCCTTGGCAACTGTGCCGGTGCTTCTGGTGCAGCTGGTGGTGACCTAACCGGCACCTATCCAAACCCAACCATTGCCAAGCTCCAAGGTACTACACTGACCATCAGCTCAATAAGCAGTGGTGATGTCCTCCAGTACAACGGCAGTGCCATCGTCAATGGTAAGATCACCAATAGCAACCTAGCCAGCGGTACCTTCAGCAACATCACCGGCACCGGAGCCCTGAGTGCTGGTAGCATCGCTAGTGGGTTTGGCAATATCAACATTGGTAGCAATACCTTCACTGGCAATGGCTCAGGTATAACGAACCTCAACGGCAGCAACATCAGCTCTGGTACGGTCGGAGACACCTATCTCAGCAGCAACGTTACGCTCCAGGGCAACACCTTCAACGGCGCTAACCAGCTCGTACAGCTTGATGGCTCAGGCTACTTGCCAGCACTCAATGCTTCAGCTCTAACAAACCTCAACGGTACCGCTATTACAACCGGCACTGTCGCCAACGCTCGTCTGGTAGGTAGCGGTGCTCTCACTGTTACTGCTGGTACTGGCTTGACCGGCGGTGGTAGTGTAGCTCTTGGTAGTAGCACAACGCTTAATGTGAGTTACGGTTCTACCAGCGGCACCGCCGCCCAAGGTAACACTAGCCTGAGCTTCACCGGCAGCGGTAATCTGACTGGTACGGTCAGCGGCACCGCTGGTGGTGGCTTCAGCAGCAATACGCTCGACATTGTCAGTAGCCCTGTCTTCACCGGTACCCTAGCTGTCCAAGGAGCTAGTGTCAGTATTGGTACACCAGGTACCACTACTGGCTCACTCTACCTCGCCAACTCTAGCTCATCTCGCCAAGTCATCCTACAGGGCTTAAACCCAAGCGGTACGGGGAATGCCACCATCCAATTCCCAACCATAGCTGGTGGTAGTACAGATACGGTGTGTCTCTACACCCTTGGCAACTGTGCCGGTGCTTCTGGTGCAGCTGGTGGTGACCTAACCGGCACCTATCCAAACCCAACCATTGCCAAGCTCCAAGGTACTACACTGACCATCAGCTCAATAAGCAGTGGTGATGTCCTCCAGTACAACGGCAGTGCCATCGTCAATGGTAAGATCACCAATAGCAACCTAGCCAGCGGTACCTTCAGCAACATCACCGGCACCGGAGCCCTGAGTGCTGGTAGCATCGCTAGTGGGTTTGGCACTATCTCTACAGGCAATAACATCACTACCACTGCTACCGTCCAGGGCGGTACCGTCAATGCCACGACCGCATTACAGCTTGGTGGCGCAGACATCAATACAGCAGGCACGCTTACCAACGTCGCCTACTTGAACCAAGCTAATAACTTCAGTGCAGCCAATACCTTCAGTGCGGCTGGTACGGCGTTGAGTGTGACGAATGACGTGAGTATTGGTGGCACTATCACTTCTGGCAACATCAATGGTCAGACTATCTCTAGTGCCGCTAATTTCACTGGCACACTTGCTGTAGCTAGCACCGTCACCGGTGGCACCTATAACGGCCAAACCATCAGCTCCAGTGCGAACTTCACTGGCACCCTGGCTGTCCAAGGAGCTAGTGTCAGTATTGGTACACCAGGTACTACAGCTGGTAGCTTATACCTAGCTAATGCTAGCTCCTCCCGCCAAGTCATACTGCAAGGTCTAAACCCAAGTGGTACCGGTAATGCCACCATTAGAATCCCAAGCATAGCTGGTGGTAGTACTGATGATGTCTGCCTGGTAACTCTAGGCAACTGTGCCGGTAGTGGTGGCGGTATCACTGGCTCTGGCACGAGCGGCCAGATTGCTAAGTTTACTGGTAGCGGCACTATCGCCGATTCCAGCTTGAGTGAGTCGGGCAGTGTGGTGACGGCCTCGGGCAGTGTTGTAGTGCAAGGTAGTGGCAGCCTAACACTGGGCACCGCTAGCACAAACACAGGTTCTATCGCCTTCAAGAATGCTACCAATGGTAATACCGTGACGCTCCAGTCCGGCGTTTCGGGCTCTACCTTCACACTCACCCTGCCAACCACAGCGGGAGCGAACGGCGACTGCCTTCAGTCTAATGGTTCCGGCGTTTTGAGCTTCGCCGCTTGTACTGGCGGCGCCGGCGGTGGCGTGACCAGTCTGGATGGCCAGACCGGCGTACTGACTCTAGCCAACTCCAGCGGTTCGGCTGGCACCATCACCATCGACGACGCTTCAACTTCACAGAAGGGCATCGCCCAGTTCAACAGTACTAACTTCAGTGTCAGTAGTGGTACGGTCAACACTATCCAAGGCATCAGCACTGCTGCCACACCAACCTTTGCTGGCCTAACTCTCAATGGAGCTCTCAGTGTTACAACCGGCGGTGCTAGTATCAGTGGTGGCTTGACCGCCGCTGGCACCATCACTTTCTCTGGCCTTAACAGCGCCGGTGTCGTCCACACCAATGGGAGTGGGGTGTTGAGTACCGGCGCTGTAGCTCTGGGCTCAGAGACCACGGGTAACTACGTGGCCACTCTCGGTACACTCACCGGCCTCAGTACCACTGGCAACAGCGGAGCAGGCAGCACGCCGACGTTGAGTGTCACCTATGGCAGTGGGGCCGGCACCGCCGCCCAAGGTAACACTAGCCTGAGCTTCACCGGCAGCGGTAATCTGACTGGTACGGTCAGCGGCACCGCTGGTGGTGGCTTCAGCAGCAATACGCTCGACATTGTCAGTAGCCCTGTCTTCACCGGTACCCTAGCTGTCCAAGGAGCTAGTGTCAGTATTGGTACACCAGGTACCACTACTGGCTCACTCTACCTCGCCAACTCTAGCTCATCTCGCCAAGTCATCCTACAGGGCTTAAACCCAAGCGGTACGGGGAATGCCACCATCCAATTCCCAACCATAGCTGGTGGTAGTACAGATACGGTGTGTCTCTACACCCTTGGCAACTGTGCCGGTGCTTCTGGTGCAGCTGGTGGTGACCTAACCGGCACCTATCCAAACCCAACCATTGCCAAGCTCCAAGGTACTACACTGACCATCAGCTCAATAAGCAGTGGTGATGTCCTCCAGTACAACGGCAGTGCCATCGTCAATGGTAAGATCACCAATAGCAACCTAGCCAGCGGTACCTTCAGCAACATCACCGGCACCGGAGCCCTGAGTGCTGGTAGCATCGCTAGTGGGTTTGGCACTATCTCTACAGGCAATAACATCACTACCACTGCTACCGTCCAGGGCGGTACCGTCAATGCCACGACCGCATTACAGCTTGGTGGCGCAGACATCAATACAGCAGGCACGCTTACCAACGTCGCCTACTTGAACCAAGCTAATAACTTCAGTGCAGCCAATACCTTCAGTGCGGCTGGTACGGCGTTGAGTGTGACGAATGACGTGAGTATTGGTGGCACTATCACTTCTGGCAACATCAATGGTCAGACTATCTCTAGTGCCGCTAATTTCACTGGCACACTTGCTGTAGCTAGCACCGTCACCGGTGGCACCTATAACGGCCAAACCATCAGCTCCAGTGCGAACTTCACTGGCACCCTGGCTGTCCAAGGAGCTAGTGTCAGTATTGGTACACCAGGTACTACAGCTGGTAGCTTATACCTAGCTAATGCTAGCTCCTCCCGCCAAGTCATACTGCAAGGTCTAAACCCAAGTGGTACCGGTAATGCCACCATTAGAATCCCAAGCATAGCTGGTGGTAGTACTGATGATGTCTGCCTGGTAACTCTAGGCAACTGTGCCGGTAGTGGTGGCGGTATCACTGGCTCTGGCACGAGCGGCCAGATTGCTAAGTTTACTGGTAGCGGCACTATCGCCGATTCCAGCTTGAGTGAGTCGGGCAGTGTGGTGACGGCCTCGGGCAGTGTTGTAGTGCAAGGTAGTGGCAGCCTAACACTGGGCACCGCTAGCACAAACACAGGTTCTATCGCCTTCAAGAATGCTACCAATGGTAATACCGTGACGCTCCAGTCCGGCGTTTCGGGCTCTACCTTCACACTCACCCTGCCAACCACAGCGGGAGCGAACGGCGACTGCCTTCAGTCTAATGGTTCCGGCGTTTTGAGCTTCGCCGCTTGTACTGGCGGCGCCGGCGGTGGCGTGACCAGTCTGGATGGCCAGACCGGCGTACTGACTCTAGCCAACTCCAGCGGTTCGGCTGGCACCATCACCATCGACGACGCTTCAACTTCACAGAAGGGCATCGCCCAGTTCAACAGTACTAACTTCAGTGTCAGTAGTGGTACGGTCAACACTATCCAAGGCATCAGCACTGCTGCCACACCAACCTTTGCTGGCCTAACTCTCAATGGAGCTCTCAGTGTTACAACCGGCGGTGCTAGTATCAGTGGTGGCTTGACCGCCGCTGGCACCATCACTTTCTCTGGCCTTAACAGCGCCGGTGTCGTCCACACCAATGGGAGTGGGGTGTTGAGTACCGGCGCAATTGTCAACGCCGATTTGCAGGCTGGTACCTTCAGCAACATCACCGGCACCGGAGCCCTGAGTGCTGGTAGCATCGCTAGTGGGTTTGGCAATATCAACATTGGTAGCAATACCTTCACTGGCAATGGCTCAGGTATAACGAACCTCAACGGCAGCAACATCAGCTCTGGTACGGTCGGAGACACCTATCTCAGCAGCAACGTTACGCTCCAGGGCAACACCTTCAACGGCGCTAACCAGCTCGTACAGCTTGATGGCTCAGGCTACTTGCCAGCACTCAATGCTTCAGCTCTAACAAACCTCAACGGTACCGCTATTACAACCGGCACTGTCGCCAACGCTCGTCTGGTAGGTAGCGGTGCTCTCACTGTTACTGCTGGTACTGGCTTGACCGGCGGTGGTAGTGTAGCTCTTGGTAGTAGCACAACGCTTAATGTGAGTTACGGTTCTACCAGCGGCACCGCCGCCCAAGGTAACACTAGCCTGAGCTTCACCGGCAGCGGTAATCTGACTGGTACGGTCAGCGGCACCGCTGGTGGTGGCTTCAGCAGCAATACGCTCGACATTGTCAGTAGCCCTGTCTTCACCGGCACCCTGGCTGTCCAAGGAGCTAGTGTCAGTATTGGTACACCAGGTACCACTGCCGGCAGTCTCTACCTAGCAAACTCATCATCTTCACGACAGGTTATCATTCAGGGTCTTAACCCAAGTGGTACTGGTAATGCCACCATTCGTATTCCGACTATCGCCGGTGGCTCAACTGATGATGTCTGTCTTGTCACCCTGGGCAACTGTGCTGGCAGTGGCGGTGGCATCACCGGCAGCGGTACTACCGGCACGATTGCTAAGTTCACCGGTGCTGGGACGATTGGTGACTCATTGTTGAGTGAAAGTGGCAGCGTGATAACGGCTACCGGCACTTTCAACGCCACCGGCGCCATCCAGCTGGGTGGGGCCAACATCAACACCGCAGGCACCCTCAATAATGTGGCCTACTTGAACCAAGCCAACAACTTTAGTGCTGCCAATACCTTCAGTGCAGCAGGTACGGCCCTATCTGTTACGAACAACGCCGCCATCGGTGGCTACTTATCGGTCGGTGGCTATAGCGGTGGCAGCAAGTTTGGTGTCCAGGGCGGCCCGATTGAACTGACGGGCGACAGCTCTGTAGTCTGGAACGCTGCCAGCATGTACTTCAGTGATACTGCGTCAGGAACGGGTCGACAGTTTGTGGTTGGTTCGCGTGCCGGTACCTTCTCGATATCCGACGAGACCGCCGGTGCTCAGAGACTAACCATTGACTCCAACGGCCGCTTGAGCGTGCTGGCCACTGGCTCTTCGGGGGGACTGCTTATCGGCACTGACACCAACCTCTACCGCTCAGCTGCCGACACGCTTAAGACCGATGATGCTCTCGTCGTAGCCGGGGCAACCACGCTACAGAGTACACTTGCAGTTACCAGCACAACGAGTCTTGGTAATACGCTAACTGTTACTGGCCCAGCAACGACTTCGACCACAGTCGGCCAAAAGGACGCTCGTATCTTGCTCACTAATAATAGCTTTACAGTTAACGGCGGCGGTGAAGTAGTGCTTGGCGCTGTTGCCGACACCAACATAGGAAGATACGCCAGCATCGGTACTGATATACAGGCTAATAGCGCTGGCGGTGGTGCGGGTAATGTGTATATTGCTACCAAATCACTAACTTCTGACACCTCGCTGACACGACGCTTAGTTGTTGCTTCAACGGGAGAAGTCGGTATCGGCTCATCAGTGACCAGCGGTGGCGCCACACTGCAAGTCTCCGGCACAGCGGCTATTTCATCAACCCTAGCCGTAACCGGTGCCACCACCTTGACTGGTCAACTCAATGCCAATGGGGGTATTGTCACCAACAACGCCAACATCAATGCCGGCAGCGGAACTATCACTTCCGGTCTAATCAACGGCCAGACTATCAGTAGCAGCGCTAACTTTACGGGTACGGTGGCGGTGCAGGGAGCAGGCGGACTGACGCTTGGCGTTGGCGCATCGGTCACAGGTAGCTTGAATCTGGCCAACTCCACATCCTCACGACTAGTCGTGCTACAGGGCTTGAATCCTACCGGCACCGGTAACGCCACCATCCAGCTCCCGAGTATCGCCGGTGGCTCTAGTGACACCGTCTGTCTGCTGACTCTGGCCAACTGTGCAGGTACGGGCGGCGGCGTGCTGGGTAGCGGTACCCCGGGCAAATTGGCCAAGTTTACTGCTTCTAACACCGTTGCAGACTCTGGTCTGAGCGAGTCTGGCACCACCTTGACCTACGCCGGCAACACGGTGATTAACGCTGCCAATGGTTTTACCGGCAACTTGATCAATCTACAGGTCAATGGCAGCAGTAAGTACAGCGTCAACGAAGCAGGTGATAGTGTTCAAGCAGGCGTTCTAACTGTCAATGGCATCGGTAGTTCTACGATTGCCGGTACACTGACGGTAGCTAGCGGCGCGACCGTTACCAGTGGTGGCCTGACTGTCTCGGCTGGCGGCGCGACAATTACCGGTGCTAGCACAATCGCCGGCGGCACCGTCCAGCTCAACAATAACAGCAACAACAACACTAATATCAACACCGGTACAAGCACCGGCACCGTGAGCATTGGCAACAGCGCAGCCGGAGCTATCAGTCTCGTGAGCGCGAGCGCTATCACTGTCACGGCTGGCGCAGCCAGCACTATTAGCACCACTATTGGTAACCTTACGCTACAAGGTGGCTCAAATACCGTTAGCCTTGGCACCTCACTTAACCTCACAGCCAATGGCGCGCTCGCAGTCGCGTCGGGCGGCAGCAGTCAATTGACGCTGACCTCCGCCTCGGGAACGGTTGGCACGGGGTCGGCCGTGGATATCAGCAACAACGGCGGTAAGACAACACTACAACTCAGCTCAACTGGCAGTAACACAGGCATCACTATCGGTGGCGACACCAACCTCTACCGCAGTGCAGCAGACACTTTAACCACCGACGATGCGCTTATGATAGGCGGTGCCGCTGGGGGCAATAGCGCTACTAAATTCCAGATTCAAAATTCCGGCGGCAATGCACTATTTACAGCTGATACAACCAGCAACAATAAGCTGATTGCTAACGGCGACCTGGTAGCCAATGCGGTGGCGACTGGCACTACGGGTACAACCAGCGGCACGGGAGGCACAAATGTTACAACTATTACACTGTCTGCGGCCGGCGCTTTTGCGAATGGCGATATTATTTTTGTAGATAACACCGGCGGTAGCGGACAAGATTACTATACTCGCATCACCGCGGGTGGTGGCACGACCACACTTACAATTAGTCCGGCGGTCAGTTATGGCACGACGGCTGGATTCACAGGAAATGCGACGATCACTAAATACACGGCTCAGAATATCGGTGCTGTTACCAGCGCTAACGATTACGCAACCCAAAGTAACCGTTTCTTCCAGGGTTATTTCCTCGGCGGTGTGGTGGTTGGTGCTGGCAGCACCACTTTATCTGACGGAAGTCTAAGCAGCACAGGTTACTTGAGCATTCAGTCAGGTGGCAGCGCCGCTCTAACACTCACTTCGGCTTCTGGTACGGTCAGTACTGGCTCGGCTTTGACCGTAAGCAACGCTGGCGGTAAAACAACATTGCAACTTTCATCAACTGGCTCAAACACCGGCATAACAATTGGCGGTGATACGAACCTTTACCGCTCCGCGGCGGATACATTAAAAACAGACGACTCTTTATCTGTGGTGGGCTCAATCACTGGACAAGCTGGCATAACAGTATCTGGATCAAGCAACACCTTATCGCTTACAAGTACTGCAATTTCTGGTGTAAATACAATGACATCAAATAATTTGACAGTGTCGCCAGCAAGCGCACCTGGATCTCTGACAGACTTTGTATCATTCACAAGTAATACAACTGTAGGCAACACAAATGTGAATGCAAATTCTAGGTTGTTTGGTATTTACGGAAATACCCAAAACACTGTTGCCGGTGCTACTTTGGGTTCTGGCTACGGTGTGCGCGGGATAATCACTAATTCAAATACCGGAAGTATTAGTAATGCTTACGGAGTAAACGGTGTTATACAAAATAGCAGCACAGGCACAATTAGTACAGCGTACGGTCTATATGCCCAGGCTGCAATAAATAGCGGTGGAGGTACAATAACCAATAATTATGGAATATATGTTGACCCTCAGACAGCTGGATCTAGTGACGTCGGTATCTATATTGGGGCAGCTGACACTTACTCATTACAGCTCGGAGGAACTGGCGGAACAGCTAGTACTGGCATAACATTCGGTACAGATACCAATCTATATCGCTCTACTAGCAACACCCTAAAGACCGATGATGCTCTCGTCGTAGCCGGGGCAACCACGCTACAGAGTACACTTGCAGTTACCAGCACAACGAGTCTTGGTAATACGCTAACTGTTACTGGCCCAGCAACGACTTCGACCACAGTCGGCCAAAAGGACGCTCGTATCTTGCTCACTAATAATAGCTTTACAGTTAACGGCGGCGGTGAAGTAGTGCTTGGCGCTGTTGCCGACACCAACATAGGAAGATACGCCAGCATCGGTACTGATATACAGGCTAATAGCGCTGGCGGTGGTGCGGGTAATGTGTATATTGCTACCAAATCACTAACTTCTGACACCTCGCTGACACGACGCTTAGTTGTTGCTTCAACGGGAGAAGTCGGTATCGGCTCATCAGTGACCAGCGGTGGCGCCACACTGCAAGTCTCCGGCACAGCGGCTATTTCATCAACCCTAGCCGTGACTGGCGCTGTAACTGGCTCCAGCACTATAAGTTCCACGGGCGCTATAAACACAGGGTCATATTTACAGAGTGCTAGTCAAAACATAGCTTATGGTGGCGGCACCTACAACGAGTTATACACTAAATCTGGCTGGATACAGTTCTTAGCAAATAACACCGGTGGAACCCATGTTGCATATCTTGGATCTGGTGGTTTGCGAACGGCTGGATACATATATCCGGGTCGTACAGATTTGGGCGGCGGCGATCAGACGAGTTGGTACCTCGGTTCGCACAACTCCTATGGCCTGTACTCTAATACCGGACTGTTTTTGGGTGGTTCATTTTGGCTTAGCGGCCAATCCGGTGCTTACCTGTATAATGACGGTACTTACATCAAATCTTCGACTTACCTGAGGGCAGGATCTGGTATTTTCTCTGATAACTGGATAATTGCCGCAGGCTATGTTACCGCAGTGGGTAGCCTAAACTCCGGAGCTGATACTAATGTCGGTCAAAACTTAATCGTTACGGGCATAATTCAGACTAGTCTAGTTGCTGGCGGAGCAGGTAATCCCGTGTGTAGGAATGGCTCAAACATACTATCTAACTGTTCTAGCTCACAAAACTACAAGCACAATATCAACCAGATAGACGAAGTAAATCTTGATCGCATTCTGGGTGAAATATCTGCAACTCCTATATTTAACTACGAATGGAATGACGGGGCGGCGGGGGTACGTACCGGCGTAATATCAGAATATTTACCTGCGAATCTAACGCCAACAAACGACAGCAACGGTAACCCGCAACCCGATTGGTTCAGTGTCTATGGCTACCTATGGGGCGGTGAAAAGGCCATCGTCAACAAGCTAAATGGCTATAACACCAGCTTTAGTACCGCTCAACTTAATAGCACTAATATCTCGAACAGTGGCACTGCCAGCTTTAGCGGTGGTTTAAACGCTTCAGGGACCAGCACGCTTCAATCGCTTAATGTAACAAGTAACGCTGCGATAGACGGAGATTTATCTGTAGCTGGGTCTGCAACCACCGGCAGCTTAACCGTAACCAATAGCGCAAGCATAGCTGCCCTAACAGTTACAGGTGACGCCGATATTGAAGGCACGCTAACAGTTACCACGCTTAAGGTTGCTGATATAGAAGTCAGTGGACATATCATTACCAAGGGCGGGGCGCCGGTGGGTAATATCCTGACGGCAGCCGGCAGTGGTGCGGCGGTCAATATCGACGGTAATGACACCTCGGGCACAATTACCATTACCACCGGTGCAACAGGGGTCAGTGCTGGCGACTTGACCAAGGTGGACTTCAGCAAGGTCTTCGGCAAGACGCCTAAAGTGTTGCTGACCGGCCAGGATGATAACAGCGTCAACTCCCGCATCTATCCTAAGGGCAAGACGGTCAACGACTTCATGCTCAGCACCGGTCAGACCCTGGCGCCTAATACCACGTATACCTTCGACTACTTCATCGTCGAGTAAGTACGGTTTGTCATCTCGAAGGCACAAGGGATTTGTAGCAACTGAGTTATTTAGTAGCAAGAGATTTCTCGCTTTGCTCGAAATGACAGAAGAGGAGGGGTCGAAATTACAGGGGGACGGCCGAAATAATTAGGTATGTCATCTCGAAGATACTGAGAGATCTCTCAAAAGAGGATTAAAGTCGCGAATAAGTTGGTCTTTCTTGTTCCTCGACCATTTCTTAAGCTCTTTTTCACGTTCAATTGCAGGTAAAGGCGAACCAGCCTCTTCGTAATAGACCAAATCAGTACAGTTGTAGAGTTTTGTAAAACCAGAAATGGCTCCGGACTGGTGCTCGAAAACTCGTCTTTCCAAATTGTTGGTTACACCTATATACATAACAGTTCTCGCGCGGTTAGACATAATGTAAATCCAGTATGTTTTCATAGTCCTTAGGGGGTTTGGAGAGATTTCTCTCTTCGTTCGAAATGACGGAGGGAGGTTCGAAAGGACGGAGGGACTCGAGATGACAAATATAAAGCACAGTTCTGGCACGATTCGACATAATGTAAATCCAGTATGTTTTCATGACTCAATACGGGGTATAGAGAGATTCCTCGCTTAGGCTCGGAATGACAGAAGTGCTGATTAGCCCCGACGCTGCATGCGTATCTGGCGTTTGAGTGAGTCTATATGAGTTGCCAATTCTTCGCTTAGCGCATCACGGGTGCCCATAACTTCGTATTGCAGGGCAACCAACTCCTCACGCACCAGTGCTTCTAGGTCGTGCACAGCTTGTGTGAGTTGGGCGAGTTCGTCTGATGGCCTGTCCATACCGTTACGATACGCCACCTACGTATAAGACGTCTAGAAAATCCAGCAAAAGTTAATGATTCTTTCAGAAATCGCGCGCTGCCAGGTGATAAGTTGTAGCAAGTTTGACAGCATCTAGGTGTTGACCGCCTCTGTTATTTTTGCTAAACTAGTTGGAGTCGCTTGAGTTTAGGTAGATGCCCGTAGGGGATACACCAGGCGGAATCAATCGTAAACTCAAGCTTCAAGGGTTATAGATGGGTGGCACTTTTATGTGCGTCAACAGATACAACCTCTTGAGTTTCGCAACTTAACAATTCATAGAAGAAATTGAATCAATTTTTGCAGATTGATTCAGAGATAAGCAATTTGAGATATACATTTTTTTCGTATGTATATCTATTAGACAAACGGCTATTGGCCTAAACAATTACCATTTACGCAATTCTCATTAACCAATTATTGTTCAAATTACCATTTTCAGAAATGACAAATGGGAACTGGCAACTAATTCGGTAAATGATAACTGTAAAATGAAAAATATTTTGGGATCACCAATAACTAGTCAATTGCACTGTATGTATCAATCCTTTCGGGTTGGTGCATATATAACGTAAAAAGTTACTCAAGCGCGCATAAAGAATGCCTTGACGTAAGATACCGATGAAGGACGTGAGGAGCTGCGATAAGCTTCGGGGAGCAGCCTACTATGCTTTGATCCGAAGATGTCCGAATGGGGAAACCTCGCTGGAGTTATGTCCAGTGGCGCCGGTTTGAATATATAGAATCGGAGAGCGGTAAGCTGGGGAACTGAAACATCTTAGTACCCAGAGGAAGAGAAAATAACCAATGATTCCGTAAGTAGTGGCGAGCGAACGCGGATGAGCCCAAACCTAGTTTGCTTTCAAGTAGTGCTTCGCACTGGACTTTTCAAGCAAACAATTAACAATTCTCAATGTTCAATTTTCATTGAATTATCAATGATCATTGGTCAATTATTTGTAAATTGCTATTTGTAAATTGAAAATTCTTGAGTGAAGCGACACTTGAATAAAGTGGTAGCTGAATGCAAGCCAGGGGTTGTGACCTAGAAATACCCTTTTGTGGGCGGCCGGTTTCGGCCGGCAACCTGCATAAGGAGGAGAGTGCTACCACCATTCTCATAAAGTAAGAAATTCGTAATGTGAGCAGAACAGTCTGGAAAGTCTGGCCAAAGACGGTGATAGCCCGGTACGCCAAATGTTACGAACTTTATCATTTCTAGTGTCGAGTAGGTCGGGACACGTGAAACCCTGATTGAATCTGGAAGGTCCACCTTCCAAGGCTAAATATATCTTACGATCGATAGTGTACAAGTACCGTGAGGGAAAGGTTAAAAGAACCCCGGAAGGGGAGTGAAATAGATCCTGAAATTATGTGCGTACAAGGAGTCGGAGCCAATTTATTGGTGACGGCGTGCTTTTTGTAGAACGATCCAGCGAGTTATTTGTTGTTGCAAGCTTAAGACATTTGTCGTAGGCGTAGTGAAAGCGAGGCTGAATAGGCCGAAGGGGTCTTATGACTGCCTGAATTGAACCGCGAGAGCAAAAATCAGAGTCTGTAAATTGTGTAAAATTTGCCGAGACGTATTATGCAATACGCCTCAAAAATTTTCCGCAATTTCAGGCAACTGATTTTAGTTCTCACGACAATTCCGGTAGCCATAAGACCCCGTTAGTAGCAATAAATAGACCCGAAACCGGGTGACCTAACCATGGGCAGGCTGAAGCGCAGGTAAAACTGCGTGGAGGGCCGAACCGTAGCATGTTTCAAAATGCCCGGATGACCTGTGGTTAGAGGTGAAATGCCAATCGAACTCGGAGATAGCTGGTTCTCCTCGAAATAGCTTTAGGGCTAGCGTTGTACGGTAGCAGATGGGGGTAGAGCTCTGTTTCGGACTGGGGGTCTTACGATTACCCACCCTTGACAAACTACGAATACCATCTGTGGAACTACAGCAGTTAGAACGGCGGGGCTAAGCTCGTCGCTCAAAAGGGAAACAGCCCAGACCATCATCTAAGGTCCCTAAGTCTATGCTAAGTGGGAAACGAGGTGAGATTTCTTAAACAACGAGGATGTTGGCTTAGAAGCAGCCATTCATTTAAAGAGTGCGTAACAGCTCACTCGTCAAGAGATCTCGCGCGGAAAATGTAACGGGGCTAAGCATAGCACCGAAGATATGGATTGGCGTTACGCACTTTGTGCTGAACGCAATTAGCTAATAGCAATTAGCGATGACCAATGAATTAGCAATTAGCCAGGAGCGATTAAGTCGCATCATGGCTCATAGCTAATCGATAATTCATCGTAAATTGTAAATCGCTAATTGCCAATTAAGCTCAGCACGGAGTGCGTAGCGTCAGTGGTAGAGGAGCGTTGATATCAGCGTTGAAGTCGGACTGCGAGGTCCGGTGGAGCGGTATCAAGTGAGAATGCTGGAATGAGTAACCATAAGGCAGGTGAGAATCCTGCCCACCGAAAGAGCAAGGTTTCCTGGGCCACGGTAATCGTCCCAGGGTTAGTCGGTCCTAAGCCGAGGCGCGTAGCGTAGGCGATGGACAACGGGTTAATATTCCCGTACTAGTGTAGTTTTGTTAGATGTGCGCGGTATATTCGCCGGAGCGGGTTCATGGTTATACCCGTCTAAGTAGGAGAAATGCCTACGAATGAAAGAACCATTAGGTTCGATTCCGGTCAAAGTACTGACTAGAAAAGCAATTTAACGCGTGGATTACACTATCCGTACCGCAAACCGACACAGGTGCTCAGGTCGAGAAGACCAAGGTGTACGAGTGATTCTTCGTCAAGGAACTCGGCAAACAAGCGGCCGTAACTTCGGAATAAGGCCTGCCCCATCACAGTGCTCAGAAAGGAACTGAGCGTGATGATATAACGAGTTTCTTGGATTTTTAATCCTAGAAGCTTGCTTCATGGCGCAACCACTTTGTGGGTAGCGTGATGGGGCTGCAACTAAGGAGCCCATGCAACTGTTTACCAAAAACATAGGTCTCTGCTAACACGAAAGTGGATGTATAGGGGCTGACGCCTGCCCGGTGCCGGAAGGTTAAGGGGAGAGGTTCACGCTTCAAACTGAAGCCCCGGTGAACGGCGGCGGTAACTATAACCGTCCTAAGGTAGCGAAATTCCTTGTCAGGTAAGTTCTGACCCGCACGAATGGCGTAATGATATGGGCACTGTCTCGACGAAGAGCTCGGTGAAAGTGCATTGACGGTAAAGATGCCGTCTGTCCGCAGCAGGACGAGAAGACCCCGTGCAGCTTTACTACAGCTTGGCATTGAGCCGGGTTATAACATGTGTAGGATAGGTGGGAGACTTTGAAGCTTAGGCGCTAGCCTAGGTGGAGTCATCCGTGAAATACCACCCTTGTTATGATCTTGTTCTTACCAGGACCACAAAGTGCATATAAGCCTTTTTCCGTCATCCTGAACTTGATTCAGGACCCAGTATATTAAGTGTGCCATCGGCACTCAAAATTACTAGTTTCCAATTCAAGATTGGAATGACTTGAGAGAGATAGTTTGTGTGTGATTTCTGGTTCTGGGACCGTGTCTGGTGGGTAGTTTAACTGGGGCGGTTGCCTCCTAAAGAGTATCGGAGGCGTTCAAAGGTTAGCTAACTACGGATGGAAATCGTAGTGATAGTGTATACGCATAAGCTAGCTTGACTGTGAGGAGTACAATCCAAGCAGGTACGAAAGTAGGAGTAAGTTTTCCGCTGTCAGTACATTTTTGTACAAGAGTGTGGTATCGGCAGCGCTTTCGGATAAAAGTTACGCCGGGGATAACAGGCTTATAGCGCCCAATAGTTCACATAGACGGCGCTGTTTGGCACCTCGATGTCGGCTCATCTCATCCTGGGGCTGGAGCAGGTCCCAAGGGTCCGGCTGTTCGCCGGTTAAAGAGGTACGTGAGCTGGGTTCAGAACGTCGTGAGACAGTTCGGTTTATATCCGCTGTGGACGCAAGGAAATTTGAGAAGAGTTGACCCTAGTACGAGAGGACCGGGTTGAACGCACCGCTGGTGTATCAATTGTTCTACCAAGAGCATTGTTGAGTAGCTATCGTGCGGACGGGATAAGCGCTGAAAGCATATTAAGCGCGAAGCCTCCTTCAAGATTAGATTTCCCTATGACCTCCCTGAAAGACGATCAGGTTGATAGGCGCAAGATGGAAGTGCGGTAACGTATGTAGTCGAAGCGTACTAATAGAGGCATTGACTTTTTACGACCAGAACATTGCACCACTGTTAAAAAGCCGGCATAGCCGTCTTTCCTAACAGTTTCTGGCACTCTACGGAATTTGCAGTTCCGGTTCGGTCCGAGCAGTATTTTCATACAGCTCGCATCCGATCCTCGCTGTAAATATCCATAGAGCACACAGATGCAGTGTTCTGGAATCAGAAGTGTTTAATTGACTAGTTATTGGTGCATTAGCACCCGTTTGTTAACAAGCTATCTCATAAGCACCGAGTTGGTCATCAAGCATGATTTTCGCGGCAATGGTTAATTGATAATTGGTAATTTATTGTAAATTGCGAATTGATAATTGATAATTGCACGGCGAAAGCCGTGCTTGGTGCCCATGGCGCGAGGGTAACACCTGTTCCCATACCGAACACAGCAGTTAAGCCTCGTAGCGGTTACAATACTTGGGGTTCACCCCTGGGAAAATAGCACGGTGCCAAATTTTGATAAAGACCTCCAGAAATGGAGGTCTTTTTCTATACCTTCGCGTAAACACAAGCATTTATTGCGTTATACACATTTTTATGCTATAATGTATAATCATGAAGAACCATGAAGAAAACAAAAATGATCTGAATCTCCTCGAGGGCACAAATCCTGAAATACAGAAGTTCTTTACCCAGTACGGTCACGAGGCGCTTGAGGCGTACGCATCGACCCGTCTTTTTCATGCAACGCATAGCACAAATCTAGATACAATTGCCAGTGAGGGTCTCCACGCTAGCAGTGAGTTAATCGAGGAGCCTGATGTAGCCTTTCTGGCTGACGCCTTTGAGCGGAGCGGTGGCGCCAAGGATTTGGGGCAAAAGGAGCGCTTCGATCACTACATTATAGGAAGGGGCTATGATGAGGAGGCACAGAGCCCCCGAGGCGTATACCTTTCATCTGTTGTTGAGAGTGCGAACGAGACACCAGACAGCCTATTGGAGGCTCGTAGCTACGGTATACCTGAGCGCCTCACCTTCTTTATTCAAAATCTAAACCAGCTTGCTACGGGCGAGGTGCTCGATGATCAGACCAGACAGCAGGCAGCCATTATGCGTGATAAGTATATTGAAAAGCTTCTAAAAACCGACGCAGCGATAGTCTTGCTGGAGGTTGACCCTCTTGCGCCAGAGGTTATCAATGAACGTCTGGCCACCGTACACTTACAAGATTTGTCCGACCCAGACTGGAGGCGCGACACTTTACGATATGCAAACAGTGGTGACGTGCAACTTCCGGGGCCAATTAGTCCAGAGTACCTTGCGATTGCAGATGCTAAGAGGATAGAAAGAGATGAGGTAAGACGACGCCTTCTTGCTTCACCTGAGATGACCTTTTTCCACTAAGGTCAGGTGCTTTACCGAAAGAGTCCAATCATATATCTCTTTGCTATTGCGTATTGCCGAGAGGGGTGGTTAAATGAGGTTGGTAGTAGTAAAAATATAAAAACATGCAACGCCACCACCAGTATCTAATTTTCGCGCAGCTCATTATATTGGGCGGTTTGAGCGTTGTTAGCTTCGGTGCCCAGGGGTTAGAATTTATTACTCAATATGTGCCACTTATCGTTACCATGAGCCTGTTTATTGTTTCAATGCGACTTTGTGTAAAGATTATGCGATTAGTCGATCCAGACTATGCGAAGCGCAGGGCGGGGCATATGCACGGGTCAATGCTCCCGCGACACGTTTTCGAACCAGAATATTGATGTTAAAACAACAATTGTAAATTCCAAACAAACAAGGTCTGTATACATTTTACGGTTTTAACAGGGAGGAAAATGAACGTTTCCCAAATTCTTACAACGTACACATTTTTTATAAATTAGCCCAGAGGGTATTTATTTTCGTTATTATAATTACATCAATAGTTTGCTGCGATACCAATAATCACAAGCATGTTGATAACTTCGTAAATATTACTTGACGCGCCTCTGTTTATCGGTACAATTAACCATAAGAAGAAAGGGAGGGCAGCCACTATGGCTCAAGTAGATGTGAAATGGCCATCGGAAGATGAGGATTTTGATGCAAAGACTGAAGGCAATGAATCGAATGAATCTGAGGCTACAAAGGTAGCAGTAACAGATGGCAGCGATGCAACACAGGCACAGCCAGAATCAAATGATACTCAAACAGAGGAGACGCCAGTAGCAGAAGAGGCTAGCGCTACAGATAATAGCTCTGAAGAAGCATCCACAGCAGCAGAGGAAGCACCGCAGCAAGAGGCAGCTACAGAGGTAGCAGATGCTACGCCTGAGCAAGGAACAGAGCAAGAGGCTGATCAAGAATCCGATGCACCATCTGCACCAGAGGTTCCAGCAGAAAAGACAGAGCAACCAGCAGAAGTTACGAGCGATGCTGCCGAAACACCTGCAACAGATGACGTGCCAGAAGAACCTGTAACCCCCGAGGCAGCAGATAACGCACCAGAGCCAGAGAATACTGACACCAAAGAAGAATTCATCACCCCTGAGGCGGCCGCAGCAGAAACTGCTGCAGATCCTGCACCCGAGCCAGGTTCTAGCATCACTCCTGAAGTGCCTAGCGAACCTGTAGCAAGCGACACACCTGCAGCAGCTGTGAACGACAGCGCTGCAACCCCTGAGGCGACTCAGGCAGCCCCCACGGTTGGCAAGAAAGTACATCACTATGGTCGCGATGCAATTATCCTTGTGTTGGTCTTGCTTGTGGCAGGAGTCGGTCTGTGGAGCTGGACGTTGTACAACGACAAAAAGAACCTTCAGCAGCAGCTCACTACGCTAAAAGCCAATCCCCAGGAGGAAATCAATCGACAGGTTAATGACTTGGTAGCAAAAGTTTCCAAAGTTACTTCATTGCCTACTACTGAGCAGCCTACCGTGCAGACAGTCACGGATGCGAATGTGGCACGCAAACAAGCTGATTTTTACGCAAAGGCCGAAGACGGCGACAAAGTGCTGCTGTATGTAAATTCACGCAAGGCATTCTTGTATCGACCAAGCACCAACAAAGTGATTACAATTTCGCCAATCCAAATCAGCAACACTCAGACGAGCGTACCAGCTAGCAGAAGTACTACGCAGTAAGTAAATATCTTACAGACCGACTATCCCCACGGTGTTAGCATAAGCATTGTTAACACAGGAGGGACCATGGCAGGTACAGCTAAAGGCGGTCGTTTGGCGGCCGAAAAGAATCGTAAGAAATATGGTGCTGACTTTTATGCACGGATTGGTAAAATGGGTGGCCAAAAAGGGCATACCGGTGGTTTTGCGGCTGGAGCTGAAGGCCGAAAACGCGCCAGTCAGTATGGCGCTATAGGTGGTGCGATCTCTCGAAGATCATAAAAAGGCACAAGCTTATTGACTTATTAGCAATAGCGTGATATCATAAGCGTAATTCTGAAGAAGAAAGAGGGTTTTCCGCTTCTCACAAGGCGGGAGACTCTTTTTATTTCTCCAGGAGGTGTAAACCAACTAACCAAGGAGTAATCCAATGGCAGGTACGAAAGCAGGCGGCAAGGCCGCAGCAGCAACTAACAAAGATAAGTACGGTAGCGATTTTTACGCAAAAATCGGTGCTAAGGGCGGTAAGCTCGGTAAAACCGGCGGCTTTTTTGCTGACCGTGAGCTAGCTCGTCAAGCTGGCGCAAAAGGTGGACGCATTAGCCGTCGCACCAAGAAGACAGCCTAATCCAGGTTGTCTATCGGAGCCCTTGTTTCCAAGGGCTCCACAAATGTATTGAGTGAATATATGAGCGATAAAGAAAGTTATCAAGACAAGATTGCTGGGACTCATTATGGCGGCCAGCAAACAACGCTAGGCCGTGGTGAGCGGTGTTTGCGAGAAGCGCTACAGCCTCTAGTAGCTCGACCAGAGATTTTTGTGGAAGATGTATCAAAAACGCAGAATGTTCACCCACCAACCGAAACGCATACCGGTGCAACTCGAGAAGTTATGTGCGGATATGCTGGGTGTAGCGAGGTGGTTGTGGTGGCAACTGAACTAAATGCTGACGGTAAAGAAATTGTGACAGGATATAGTAACCCACGCGTGAGTCAGCCTCTTGAGAATTGTGCTCAAATTCGAAAAACAATTCCTTTATAAACCGTTTGACAGGTGGAGTTTGGTGGGCTGGGGGATGTTTTTGGTGCTGCGATAGGCGCGGCAGAAGCGGCTGGCGGTCACTTTCCAGACAGTGCCGCAGTTGAAGCAGTGGTAGTGGATGTAATCATCCTGCTGCAGAGATTTATTGGTGCAGTTGGGGCAAATACTGCGCTTGTAGAGCCAATCTCGATAAGTGTCGAGGCAATCTTCGATATGATCTTCGCTGATGGTTATATCAAGATCGTGGGCGATTTCTCGAGCTTTTTGCCAGGCGTCGATCTCCAAACGAATGAGCTCAAAGTCTGCCTTATAATTTTTATGCTTGAGTAGCGCATGGCCAGTTTCATGCAACAGGGACCAGGTGGCTTTTTGGTTGGAAACATCCTTATAGAAAATTTCTTTGGTTTCGGGCGACCAATAAAACTGATCACCCACCCTAAACTTTAGAGTAGGGAACTTAATTCGAAGTTGTGTGATGAGTTCTTGCATTCCCGAAAACCTGCCTAGCTAAATCATAGCATCCATAGGCCACGGCGTCTTCTGCGCGTTGGGCTCCCATGATTGGCGGAATGGTTGCAAGGGGCAGGTGATATTTTTGGAGCGACTTGTCAAGCAAGTCTCCATACCGATCAAAATAAGTGCCTACGCCACCACCGATGATAATTACATCAGGCTGCGCAACGGCAATGAGCTCGATTATGCCAAGAGATAGATCTCGAGTTATTTTAGTCCAGGTAGCCTTATCATTGATATCTGAGGCACGTTTGCCGTAGCGTTCCACAATGGCTCTACCTGAGGCGAAGGACTCCCATGGCACCATCTTGCCTTGATGCTCCAGTAAAATGGTGCGACCACCTCCGTCAAAAATATTGTCATCAATTTTATTATCGACAATGAGCGCGATGCCAATACCGGTACTGACTGTAACGTAGAGAACTTTGCTGTATTGACCTTTTAAGAGCATAGATTCAGACAAACCACCTAGTTTTGCATCGTTATCAATAGCCATGAGGCAGCCGCAGATTGCTTCCATGTCGCGCTGGACTGGTACATTTTTCCAGGGTAAGTTGCCGAAACTAGTAACGATGCCGTGTTTTCGATCGAGCACTCCAGGAACAGCCACGGCGCCAGCTTTAAATTCTTGATGTTTGAAGCCTCGCAAGGCGATACGGAGCTGGCTTAAGAAATCTTCGTACTTTTTTGGAGTGGGGAATTTAAACCGTTCAACGATTTCACCGTGTTGATTCAGGGCTACTACCAAAACCTTGGTGCCACCGATATCGATTCCCACATACATATCTAGATTTTAGCACATCGCTAACCCTTTACTATCAGGGAGGAATCATCTATACTTATAGGTAATCTTAAGTCAGCAAACTAACTGGTTCTAAGTGAAAAGCGGAAGTTTTAGCGAAAAACTATCTGTTTGCTACTGAGAAAATACATTCGAAGGAGGCATGGAATACATGTCAAAAGCAAGTACGCTCACTATGGATGAGCTTTTAGCCGGCAGCGATATTACACAATTAGCAGCTGGAGAGGTAGTTGAAGGTACGATTATCTCTGTTAAGAAGAACGAGGCCTGGATTGATCTTGGCGCTCGAGGTACCGGTGTCGTTATGCGACGCGAAATTGGCTACGGCCAAAAATTAGAAGCAGGGCAAACCGTCACCGTTAGCGTGATTGACCCTGAGCTTGATGAGGGCTACGCCTTACTAAGCATGAAGCGAGCAGTTAAGGACCGAGGTTGGGACGAACTGCAACGTGTACACGAAGCCAACGATATCGTTGAAATCGTGCCATATGACGCCAATCGCGGCGGTCTCTTGGTAGAGATGGAAGGTATTCGTGGTTTCTTGCCAGTGTCACAGCTTGCAGCTGGTCACTATCCACGCGTAAGTGGTGCAGACAAGGACGAGATTCTACAGAAGCTCAATGCGCTTACCAATAAGCCGCTACGTGTGCGTGTGCTCGATGTGAGTCGCAAAGACAACAAGCTTATCTTCTCCGAGAAAGAAGCTGTAAAAGACGACATGCAGGATCGATTTGCCAAACTTAAGGTTGGCGATGTTGTCGAAGGCGTTGTAACCGGTGTTATCGACTTTGGTGCATTCATCAATGTTGATGGTATCGAAGGCTTGATTCACATCTCAGAAATCTCCTGGGAGCGTGTAGATAACCCGCGCAATTATGTGAAGGTTGGCGAAGAAGTCAAAGCCAAGATCATTGCTATCGACAAGGATCGCTTGAGCCTCAGCTTGAAGCAGATGAGCGAAGACCCATGGCTCGAGCAGGTTAAAGCCTTTAAGGCGGGCGATGTTGTAGAAGGTAAAGTTACACGAATTACGCCATTTGGTGCCTTCGTGCAGCTCAGCCCAAGTGTTGAAGCACTCGTGCATGTATCAGAGATGAGCGACGACGAGACAGTAGACCCAGAGCAACTCTTCCAGTTGAACGAAAAGAAGCAGTTTAAGGTACTAGATATCGATACCGAAAACCGCAAAATTGCACTTAGCCTCAAAGAAGCTAAGGGTAAAACTACCAAAGCCAAGAAATAATATGTGTAGTTAAGGAATCGGCCGGGAGGCCAGAAAGGAGTCGACGATGGCAGAAAACGAAGTCACCACCATTGAAATCGAAGATATGATCACCGTCGGCACGCTGGCTGAACGGCTTTCGATTCCGGTAACTCGCTTAATTGGTGAGCTCATGAAAAACGGGGTTATGGCCACCGTAAATGAGCGTATTGATTTTGATACAGCGCAGATTATTGTTGGTGAACTGAACCTCGGTGTCGAGATCAGCAAGAAGGCAGCCGAAGAAGTTGCGCCTAAGCGCGAAAAACCAGCTGTTAGCGATAAAGCCCAGGCACGCCCACCGGTTGTGGCGGTGATGGGCCACGTGGATCATGGTAAAACCAGCTTGCTAGATGCAATTCGTGAGGCGGATGTCGTGAAGGGTGAGGCTGGCGGTATCACGCAGCACATTTCTGCCTATCAGATTAAGCACGACGATCGTTACATTACATTCTTGGACACCCCAGGTCACGAAGCTTTTGCAGCTATTCGTGAACACGGCGCACACCTAACCGACATTGTAATTTTGGTAGTTGCTGCCGATGATGGTATTAAGCCTCAAACCATCGAAGCCATCCGCTTTGCCAAAAAAGCCGGCGTTAAGATTGTAGTAGCAGCCAACAAGATGGATAAAGAAGGCGCTGACATCAACCGCCTCTATAGCCAGCTCAGTGAGCACGGCTTGATGTGGGACGGTTGGAATGGTGGCGACACACCGGTGCTACCTGTGTCTGCAAAGACTAAAGAAGGTATTCCTGCGTTACTCGATATGGTATTGCTTGTAACAGATGTAGAAGAACTGAAGGCTGACGTAGATGTACCGGCTCGCGGACTTATTATCGAAGCACACGTAGAGCAGGGCCGTGGTCCTGTGGCGCACGCACTGGTTGAGGCTGGTGTGCTGACTCCTGGTAGCTTTATCGTAGCTGGTGGCAGCTATGCTAAAATTCGCAATCTTGAGAGGACAGAGGGAGATCCACTGCAAAAAGCTGGCCCCTCGATGCCCGTTACGATCACCGGTTTTAAAACATTGCCAGAATTTGGTGATGAATTTGTGGTGGTCAAGAACGAAAAAGAGGCTCGTGCCAAAGCAGAGGTGACTGCTCATGAGAAGCAATCCGGGGGCGGCAAAGGCAACATCGGCAGTTCTGAGCTCATCCGTCTCATCAACCGTGACAATAAGCTCCAAGAGCTTAATATTATCGTGAAAGCTGACGTGCAAGGTTCACTCACCTCTGTAATCGACAGCCTCAAAGCTATGGACACCGATGAAGTATCGGTGCGCGTTGTAAGCTCTGGTATCGGTGCTATCAGCGAAAACGACTTACATTTAGCTCAGAGCTCAAACGCCATTGTGTATGGATTTAACGTAGATCTACCAACGAGTAGCAAGCAAAAAGCCGGTCGCGACAAGGTGCGTGTGCGTTTGTACAAGGTGATTTATGAGCTGATTGATGATGTTAAAACTGAGATGTCAGAGTTGTTGAGTCCAGAAATTGTTGAGAATGAACTGGGTCGTCTAGTCGTGAAGGGCATATTCAACACTACAAAATCAGCAGTTATCTGCGGTGGTGAGGTGACCAAAGGTAAGCTAGTAGCACCAGCGCTTGCTCGCGTAACGCGTGATGGCGAGGAACTGGCCGAGGTGGAAGTGACTGGTCTCAAGCGTGGTCCAGCTGAAGCCAAAGAAGTGTTTGAAGGTGAGATGTGCGGTATAAGCTTGGCTACCCAAAAGCGTTTAGAACTCCAAGAAGGCGATCGTATAGAATTCTTCACCAGAGAAGCCGTCCAGCGTAAACTATAAATGGTACAATGAGCATATGCTAAAGATAGATAATAACTTACTACAGGAACTCGGATTGGCAGGCTTGCCTGATACAGAGAAGAACAGCTTTCTAAAGCACATCTATGAGACGTTAGAGATGCGTGTAGGCGTGCGCCTAGCAGACCAAATGACAAACGAACAGCTCGATGAATTTGAGCGCTATTTTGAAGCAAAAGATGATGCCGGTGCCTTTAAGTGGCTAGAGACCAATTTTCCGAACTATAAGGAGATCGTGCAACAAGAATTCGACAAGCTAAAAGCCGAAGTAGCTCAGAATGCACCGCAGATTCTGGCGGCTAGCCAAGCCAACGTGCAACAAGCACCAGCGCCTGCAGCTCAGCAGCCTCAAGCTGCCCCTCAGCAGTATCAACAGCCACAACCCCAGTATCAACAGCCGCAACAGGATCAGTTTGCTACCCCTCAACAACAGCCAGCACAGCAACCATACCAGCCGCCTCAGCCTCAAGCTGCCCCTCAGCAGTATCAACAGCCACAACCCCAGTATCAACAGCCGCAACAGGATCAGTTTGCTACCCCTCAACAACAGCCAGCACAGCAACCATACCAGCCGCCTCAGCCTCAAGCTGCCCCTCAGCAGTATCAACAGCCACCTGAGCAGCAATTTCCTGGGCAGCAGCCACCAGCTGGTCCATCTCCTCAACAGTAGTATCACACTGTCATTTCGAGTAGCGAAGCTGGGAGAAATCTCTCGGGGTCCACACGGGCTTGCCGAGATCTCTCACATGCGTTCGAAATGACAGGGAAAAGCAAAATATCTCACTGAAACGCGATGCAACAGCCAGTAGTATATGCCTGTAAACAGGGGTAATTCTAAGGATGGGTATAGAAGGTAAGTCTTTTGGCAGCGAGCATGAGAGCGTAGGCAATCCTCAAGTCTTTGAGCAATTAGCAAAGATGATTAGCAACAAAGAGATTATTGTCGGGGGTGAAATACCGCCTATTGATCCAGAGGGAGGAAGTCTCGCCAAGCTACCATCGCCCAATAACCCTTTTGAAGGAACCGGAATTGAGCTTGCTCCGCCTCAGTCCGAATCAACCATTGCATGGACTGGCGGTGTAGGAATTGGCAAAGAGGTGCAATTAGATCTGGTAGCCAGCAATAAATGATGAAGCTGGCATTTCTTTTTTTCCGGCTGGCAGTAAAGTATCGACGACTAGTATATCTTGCGAGCAGTATACTCCTATTTGCTGTGCGTCGCGCCAGAGCTCACCGCTAGTACCTTCACCGGGCTCCACGTGAGCGCTCGTAATGATACACTCAATCGCACCAAGTGTAGTGCGGCTGCGAGGCCAGACAGCATAGGCACGGACTTCGCGTTCCAGCTGCTCGGCTGTTTTAGAAAAATCTAGTTGGCTTTGTTCTTTTGTGATGCGTTCGTCGTAGGTTGCGGCGGAGTCATCTTGCGGAATGGGCTGTAGGGAGCCATCCAGAATAGCGGGTAGGTTTTCGATTAGGAGTTCAGCACCAAGCTGTTGCAGTTGGTCTGCTAGAACTTGTTTAGATACATTTTTTGATACTGAAACTTGTTGTTGTTTGTACACCGGGCCAGCATCCATTTTGGCGACCAGTTGCATGATCGATACACCAGTTTCTGTCTCTCCATTCAGTATCACGCTTTCAATTGGTATCGACCCGCGGTGCTTTGGCAGCATGGATGGGTGGATGTTGATGATGCCGCGGGGGAACAGGTCGATGATGCTTTGCGGAACGATCTTGCCGTAGGCTGCCAGTACGGCTGCATCGGCTTGCATCGCACGCAATTCGTCCGCAAAGTCAGTCAACTTGTCCGGACTGAACACAGGTATGTCATGAGCAGTAGCGACTTGAACAATTTCTAGGTCTCGCGCATTTCTCGACTTCCCAATCTGTTTTTGCGCTACCACTACACCCGTAATATCATAACCAGCAGCAATTAATGCACGGAGAGTAGGCGCGGTCGTGCTAAGGCCGGTTGCCAGGCGCTCATTGCCAAAGAACAGGATTTTGTTCAACTTCATCCTTATAATCCAGTGCTTGTAACTTGCCATCATCATCAAGCTTAAAAAATGCATTCGGCTTGTCTTTGATGTGATCTATGAACACAATCCCGTTAGTATGATCGATCTCGTGCTGGAAGATTCGGGCTAGGAAATCGGTTGCTGTAACACGGAATTCCCGACCCTCTAGGTCGAGTGCTTTGACCTTCACTTTAGTATGTCGAGGCACCTTGCCGTATATGTTCTTGACGCTCAAACAACCCTCAAAGTCCTCTACTACTTCACCCTCACGTTTCGTGATTTCAGGGTTAATAAAGACCGTGAAGCTGTTGTTATTTTTATCTTCATAATCATCACGCACAATAACTATTTTGTACAAACGATCAATTTGCACAGCTGCCAAAGCCACGCCAACTTCATGGTCTCGGCTCTTGTCCCAGTCCATGGTGGCGGCTTCCATTTCCTGAACAATCTCTTTAATCTGATCGGTGATTACGCCAACCCGCTTCGACTTTTCTCGCAGGTGCGGATTTGGCAATGTGATGATATCGTCTTTAGTCATTCCCAGAAGTATAACAGATACGGAAGTAGTTACGATATTGACAAATTAAGTATAGTTGAGTATAATGTATATACTATGTCAGAAAAACAAATACAATTTCCAGAACCGAATCACGAAGATTCCGCTGAACTAAGCAGAGCTGAAAAGAAAGTTAAAAGAATTTTAAACAGACAATTGAATAAACTGCTCAAGTTGCCGAAAGACCAGCATCATGAATGGCAGTTAACAGAGATGCGTCCACCACCTGTCGAGCCACTGTCTTGGGAAAGTGTCCGAGATGGAGGGCCTTACCCAGGAGAATTGGTAGTTACAAAACTAGAAGATCCTTCAACTAAACAAGAAGTAGTCGTTGCGGCATTTGAGTCAACAGCACCAGAGTTCGCTTTTGGCAATCCTCGATTTATGCATTTTGGTGTAATAACACCTCGCCCAGAAGGAGATGATCGAAAGGGCTATGATCCAGTCCTCAAACTCGGCTCAGGAGACATGCCTGATGATCTTTTGCCAGAGTACACGGTTACACCATTCTATACACCTGAAACATTCCAGGAAATTGTTTCAATCCAAGCGCAACAAAGCCCTGACGCCTAGTTGTGATACTAGAGTAAATCTAACGGGTCAATGTCGTAGGAGCAGTTGGCCGGTAGGCCGGCGATGACTTTTAGGAGTTCTGAGCGTTCGGTGGCTTTTACTACTAGTTGCCACTGGTACTTATTTTGAAAGCGTTCGTAGAATGATGGTGCGGGGCCCTCCACTCGGACTTTATACCCCTGTTCTTGAATATCTTTCTTTAGTTTCTCGGCCGCGGCCGCGGTTGCTTTCAGGGAAGCGCGCCGAACACTTATCTTAAGCAAATAGCAGAGTGGGGGGAATAGGAATTTCTCTCTGCTCGCTAGCTCAGCCTTATAAAATGCTGGATAGTCAGCCTCAATAGCCGCTTTCAAAGCCGGATGTTCTGGATGGTAGGTTTGGATAATGGCGTGTCCAGCCACATGCCCTCGCCCCACTCGCCCTAACACCTGATTGATGAGCTGGAAGGTGCGCTCTTGGGCCGAGAAATCAGGCATATATAAGCTGGTATCGGCCAGGATAACTCCTAGTGTGCTGAGTTTTGGTAGATCCAACCCTTTTGCTAGTAACTGCGTACCAACTAGAATATCGACCTTGCCGTCGCGAATACCTTGATACTGCTGTTCAAAGCGCTCGGCTTTGGTGTTGTCGGTGTCGAACCGTGCTACTTTTGCCTGTGGGAATAATCGCTCTACTTCTTCGGCAACAGCCTTGGTGCCCGCGGTTTTGAACATAATAGTTGGATGTTTGCAGGCTGGGCAGCTACCGGGCGAGTTGGTGTGATAGCTACAGCTATGACAGCGCAATTCATGACTATCACCATGATACGTCAGCGGTAGATCACAGTGTGGACAGGTAGCTTGCCAGCCACAATGTTCACACATCACCATCCGGGCAGTGCCGCGTCGGTTCAGATACAGTAGCGTTTGTTCGCCACGCGACAAAGCTGCTTTTATAGCATCCAAAAGTGGCTGGCTGAGCATTGATGACTTAGAGAATAGGCTGAATTCTTTCTTATCGACAATCTCAACTGTAACTCTGTCATCTCGAGCTGAGTCGAGAGATCCCGTTTGTTCTTTCGTACGAGATCCTTCGGCTTCGCTCAGGATGACAGCTTTGGCGGCCAAAGTTGTCAGTTCAATGATCGGCTTCTTCTTCCGTTCAGCCAGATAATAGTCACTAACAGATGGGGTTGCGGACCCAAGCACCAAGCTGGACCGAGTTACGCCGGCCAAATACGAAGCTACGCGCACAGTTTGATACTGCGGCGACTGCTCTTGCTTGTAGGCTGATTCATGTGCCTCATCGAGGATGATTATGCCTAGTTTTTGAACGGGGCTGAACAGGGCAGAGCGCGGCCCGATCACCACCACAGGCTCAGTGGCACGCAGGCAAGCCAACCAGGCTTTCTCTCGCTCGGCTGGTGTTTGCTGTGAGTGGAGCACAATCACGCGATTGCCAAATATTCTTTCAAAATTACTAGCCAGCTGCGAAGTCAGGCTAATCTCTGGTGTCAGCACAACTGCAGATTTACCATCTTCTATAGCTCGTGCCACTAGCTCTATATATACGCGTGTTTTTCCGCTGCCCGTTACGCCGTGCAGTAAATAGGTATCGCGCTCGGTCATTTTTTCTAGTGCAGCGGTTTGCTCGTGAGTTAGCTTCGGCAATGTAGAAAGATCTGGCACATCAAACAATGTTGGCGAAGTATCTTTCAGTCGCTTCTCTGTCAGCGAAGCGGGGATTAATTGCTGGGAGATAATCCCTAAAGGAGCAGGGTAGTAGGCTTGCAACCACTGCGCCGTCTTGAGTAACGGCGCTGGAATAGGCGGTATATCCAAGATTTCAGTGATCGGTTTGGTCTTGAATCGTGGCTCGGTCGTTACGCCGCTCACCACGCCCATCACCACTTGTCGTTGCAGTTCTACGCGCACCACGCTACCAGTGGTAAGTTTTTGTTCACTCGAATACGTTAACGGATCGCTGCCATGGTAGCGATTACTGCGCACCCACACGAAGTAGTAATACATGCCTATAGTTTAGCAGCCGCTAGACTATAGGCCGTTTTCTGTTTATCATGATCCGTTTTCTGTGCGGTAGCCATGTGCTGTTAGCCCTTAATACGCGAAAATGGCCGAAGGGTAAATGCACGGTAAAAGGTAAATGGCAAAGGGTAAACGGCAAAAACGTATAAAATTTTTGCAGAAGGTCTTGCCAAAGCCAAAAACGCGAGCTATACTAAAAATTAACGTTGTTTGGATAACAATAAGGGAATTGGGAAACATAAGCATGTTAGATATCTTTATCACTTCACGAGTACGCCGCAAAATCATTGTGATTTATGCTAAATATCCAGATTTTAAGACTCACGTAAGGGGTTTGGCCAAGCTTATCAAAGAGGATGCAGGCAATATCCAGCGCGAACTTAAGCGTCTCGAAAAAGTTGGTTTCCTCGTTAGTGAACGCCAGGGCAACACCAAAGTTTATTCTACAAACAAGCAGTTCCCAATCTTTCGCGAGCTCCAAAGCATCGTGTTGAAATCACAACGCTCAGCCCAGCAAAAACGCGTCACCGGCTAATACCCAACAGATACAAACCTTGACTTTTTAGCAATTCTGTGCTACTATGAATATATGGTTGAAAAAATGTCGCCAGAACAAGCACAATCCACTAAAACTCGTACAATTCGTGATGCTGAGCTCTTGAAGAAAGGGGCCGTGTACCTGCCCAGTGGGGTGCTGAGTTTGACAGATTCGCAGTTAGAAGAACTTATAGATGAACATCGGACCGAGCAAGTCAATGCGGGTAAGGAAAACTTTACTAGCAACGCTAAAAGGCGGGGCTATAGGGAGTATTGCGGTGATGAATATGACGGTCACGGCTTTCTGGATTGACATACGCCGGGGTTCACGAATATGATCGCCGGCCGTGTGGGCTGACGCCCAAGCAATTGGAGTGGAGTCCAAAACCGGAGGAGAAAACTGCGGCTAAACTCTTGCATAATTCTCTTCGGTCAGGTATAGTGATACCTCGATGATACAAGTAACCCGTAAAGACTCTAAAGAATCTACCGAGAACCTATTGCGCCGTTTCAACCGAAAGGTGCAGCAGTCTGGTGCGATTGCCGTTGTTAAAGGCAACCAGTATTTTCAGAAGCCAATCAGCAAGACTGAGCGTCGCCGCAAGGCCATTATCCGTCAGGAGCGCAAGGCTGTGAAATTGAAAAAGATCAAGCTAGGCCAAAGGTAGGATCCACATACAATGCGCGTTTTGGGCGAGCTGTTCCAGTCCGCAGGCGCCGTACCTTTAGTACGGCTTCTTTGCGGGCTTCGCATCTCATCCCAAACCGCACTATTGTATGCGAATCCTCACGCCTCCGGGAGAACCCAATGTTAGAGCAACGTCTTGAAGATGATATTAAGAAAGCCCTGCTAGCAGGAGATTCTGCTCGTGCAACTACGCTTCGGACGCTTAAGAGTACGTTATTGAATGTGAAGGTGGCTGAGGGTAAACGCGATAGTGGTTTATCAGACCAGGAAGTTATCACTATCTTTAGTAAAGAGGCCAAGAAGCGCCAAGAGAGCGCTGATATGTATGTGCAGGGCAATGCGCAGGATAAAGCCGACAAAGAATTGGCTGAGAAGGCGATTATTGAAGAATATTTGCCAGAACAGTTGAGCGAAGACGAAATTGCCGGTATTGTAGATGAGGTTATAGAAGAAACAGGTGCTGAAAGTCAGCGTGACATGGGCAAAGTAATTGCTGGTGTGCGTGCCAAAACAGCTGGCAGTGCCGACGGTTCAATAATTGCACGACTAACAAAGGAGAGACTCACGCAGTGAGCCATTTACCAGTAACCCTCAACCGTTTACCAGGCATTCACCGGGTTCTGTTTGCCGTTGAGCAGAGCATGGATAACGGTAAAAGCATGGAAAACAGTAAACGGAAAACAGTAAACGGAGAAAATCAATGATCATTCTGATGGGTGTGGCTGGTGCTGGTAAGAGTATGCAAGGGCGATTGTTCGCTGATGAGCATGGCTATGCATGGATTTCTACGGGTGAATTATTCCGTGTGTTGGTAACAGGTAAGCGCCGCCAGCAGATGCTTGAGGGCAAGTTGTTGAGCGACGAAGAGGTTATTAAGTTGATAGATAAAACGCTTGACCTCATTGATGTGAATGAAGAGTTCTTGCTTGACGGATTCCCTCGTACTGAAGTGCAGGCTGATTGGTTGTTGGACCAAGTAAAAGCCGGTCGCTTTAAATTGAATGCAATTTTCAATTTAGCTGCTTCTCCAGAGGTCGTGAAAGAGCGTTTGCTAGCTCGCGGTCGCCAAGACGATACAGAATCAGCTATCGCTAATCGTTTCAAAGAGTATGAATCAACTACGTTGCCGATTCTCGATCATTTTAGAAAAGCTGGCGTAAACGTGTACGATATCGACGCCGCCCAAGAACCAATCGCCGTTCATGATGAGATCATGAGCTACATCGACAAGAAATAAGCGCGCTGCTACAGTAACAGTATGCAAACGAGAGTAAAGACCAAATCTGAAATTAAGGCGATGCGTGAAAGTGGTCGCATGTTGGCTACCGTGCTTGAGGCGTTGAAGCCTCAAGTTGTGCCAGGGGTGAGCACCAAAGAGCTGGCTGATTTTGCGGCGGCTGAACTACGGACACTTGGTGGCGAACCAGCGTTTAAAGGCTATCAAGGTTTCGCGGATGTGATTTGTATTTCTGTGAACGAACAGGTGGTGCATGGCATCCCCAACAAAGAGAAGATTATCAAAAGTGGCGATATTGTTAGTTTAGATTTTGGTGTGAGATACAAAGCCATGATTACTGACTCGGCGATTAGCGTGATTGCTGGTACGCCAAAACAGAAAGAGCACATTGAACTAGTTAAAAACACCGAGATTGCCATGCATCGAGGTATCAATGCTGTTCATGATCAAGTGCGTACCGGCGATATTGGCGAGCCAATCGAACGCTATCTCAATAAGTTTGGGTATGGTATTGTGCGAGATTTGGTAGGGCATGGCGTGGGCCATCATGTACACGAGGACCCCAACATTCCTAATTACGGTCGCGCCGACACTGGTCCGTGGTTGAGTGAAGGCATGACAATTGCAATTGAGCCGATGGTGACGCTCGGCGGTGATGGTGTATATCTAGCGCCTGACGGTTGGACGATTATGACCAAAGACGGTTCTTGGGCGGCGCACTTCGAGCACACAGTATTGATCACCAAAAATGGCGCAGAAATCCTTACGCAACTGTAATCTGACCCCTGTTCAACTTGCTATCAGGGAAGCAATAGCGATATACTGATGCCAGTATAAAGTTGTTTAGTACTGACATCTATGAATAATCAAAACGCAGAACATTTTATCGGTCTTGATATCGGCACGAGCGCCGTGCGCTGTGTGGTCGGTATGTATGATCCAAACGGCAGCAGTATGCCGTCTATAATTGGCCACGGGCAAGCGGCTAATCAAGGCATGCGCCGCGGTGCGGTGGTACACGTTGATGATGTGGCCGAGGCGATTATCAAAGCTGTTACCGAGGCAGAGCGTATTTCGGGTATGCAGATTAAGCACGCTACAGTTAACGTGAACGGCTCACACGTCAGTGGTTTGAATTCAGAAGGTGTGATTGCTATTTCTGCTGCTGATCGCGAGATTACTCCAGAAGATCGCATGCGAGTAGAAGAGGCGGCTACTATCGTATCACTGCCGCCAAATCGCGAGATTGTACAGTTCTTTGCCAAGAACTACAGTCTAGATGGCCAAAAGAACATTAAAGATCCGGTAGGCATGCATGGGGTTCGCTTAGAAGTGGATGCACATATTGTGACTGCCGCGTCTCCTAACTTGCGTAATCTTGATATGGCTTTAGAAAAAGCTGAAGTCGCACCGACGCACCACACCGTATCAGGTCTAGCTGCTGCAGAATCTGTGCTGACACGTCAGCAGCGTGAAGCCGGTACAGCCCTAATCGACATCGGTGCCGGTACGACGAACTTGATTGTCTTTGAAGATGGCGAGGTGCAGCATGTATCTGTGTTGCCAATCGGCGGCCAGCATATTACCAACGATCTGGCTATCGGTCTAAAGACTGATATTGATGTTGCTGAGCAGGTAAAGGTTCAGCACGCAGATGTGCACAGTGAGCCAAAGAAAACCAACGCTATGGTAAAGGTTGGCAATAAAGCACACAACTTTAAGTTCGAAGAGATTTCCATGATTGTTGAAGCGCGCATGGACGAGTTGTTTGAATACGTTGATAAAGAGCTTCACAAAATCAAACGTTCGCGTAAGTTGCCGGGCGGAATTGTGATTACCGGCGGCACGGCCAAACTACCAGGCATTGATGAATTTGCGCGCGAAAAACTGCAGCTGCCAGCACGCATAGGTAAGCTTCATAATGTGGGTGGATTGGTGGACACTGTTGAAGATCCAGCCTTCACGACTGTTGTAGGATTGATGCTATTAGACATGCTTTTACTGCCGGCCTTACCGCCAGTTCATGGTGGAGCAGGCGGCGGTGCCAAGGCATTTGTTGGTGGTTTGTTTGGGCGTTTTCGCTCTAAATAAGTACGAACGTACACATTTTTTATAAGCAGGTTGTTCTACTTTTTTGACGAACACAATTGTAGGTACAAAAGTGGAGCACAAATCATGGTGTGGATTTGTGCCGTATAAATTTGTTGAACTTTACAGAGAGCTGAGCTATACTACGGGCATAAAGTTTAGGGGTTTAAAGGGGATAATCAATGCCAGAAGTTGTTGAGCCAGCAATCGAAACATTTGCACAGATAAAAGTAATTGGTGTTGGTGGCGCCGGCGGCGCAGCCATCAACCGCATGGTTGAGGCCGGAATCGAAAACGTCGAATTCATAGCTATTAATACGGACGCGCAGGCGTTGCACCATTCTAAGGCTACGACCAAGATTCATATTGGTAAGGATGCTACACGGGGCTTAGGCGCGGGTGCCGATCCGGCAGTTGGCGAGCTAGCTGCAGAAGAATCGCGTGACGAAATACGCAAAGCAATTGAAGGCGCAGACATGGTATTTGTCACAATAGGTGCTGGTGGCGGTACCGGCAGTGGTGCTGGCCACGTGGTTGCACAAGTTGCTACCGATCTCGGCATTTTGGTAGTTGGTTTTGCAACTAAGCCGTTTGCCTTTGAAGGCGAAAAGCGTCGCCGCAATGCTGACACTGCAATTGATAAATTGCGCGAATCAGTCGACACATTGATCATTATTCCAAACGATCGTCTACTCCAAACCATTGATCGCGACACACCACTTATGGAGGCCTTTAAGGTTGCTGATGATGTACTCCGCCAAGGCGTACAAGGTATTTCAGATCTCATTACCGTCCACGGTCTGATCAACCTTGACTTTGCCGACGTGAAGACCGTTATGGCTAAGGCTGGTTCTGCTTTGATGGGTATCGGCCGCGCAAGTGGTGAAGACCGCGCTATTAGTGCTGCACAGCAAGCTATCGAGTCGCCGCTGCTCGAAGTATCGATCGATGGTGCGCGTGGCGTACTCTTTAATGTAATTGGTGGCAACGATCTATCAATGCACGAAATTAATGCAGCTGCCGAAGCTATTACTTCAGCTGCAGACCCAGATGCAAACATCATCTTCGGTGCAACGATCAACCCACAGCTCGGTGATGAAGTTATCATCACTGTGGTGGCAACTGGTTTTGATGCCTCATACTACGCCAAGCGCGATGCGGGCGAGCCAGCAGTTAAGCCAGTTACCCTGAATGCCAGCAAGAAGCAGGAAAAAGAAATGTCTGAGATGGATATGAGCCTCGGCGACGACGAGGAGTCTCCAGAATTCCACCGTGAACACGACGAACATGATCTGCCTAATATCTGGGCTATGCACGACAAAGAGAACGACGACGATAAGTCTAATGATGAAGACGATAACGACAAGAAAGACAATGACGACAAACACAAAGATGACGATGCTGATGAGCATCAAGTCGTGAGCTCTAGTATGGAAGAAGAGCTCGATAAGCCATCATTCCTGCGCCGATTAGGCCGTCGCAATAAGCACCAAGACGACGACAAAAAAGACGATTCTAATGACGAAAAGTCTCTGTAAGTAAACTGACCACCTCTGAGAGGTCTGTATTAAATAATACAGCGTTAAATTGCTTGCAAAACACCACAGCTAGGGCTATATTAAGAGCACACACCACTATATGTGGGGATTCGCACAAGTAGGTGTGCGCACATTAAACAAAGAATTAACCCAAAAAAGTACCTATAAATAGACTTTGTTGTGAATAATTTCGAACACAATTATGTGTATGAAAATCACCAAGTCTGCAAAGGTCTTGTGGGGTTAGGAGGCAGCATATGAAATGCAACCAATGCCAAAGCGATGACATCAAAGTTATTGAGTCTCGTGACGTAGCAGAGGGTCAAGCAATACGCCGCCGCCGCATGTGCGTAGCCTGCGGATATCGATTTACTACTTATGAGCGATTAGAGCGCCCACAATTAATTGTCATCAAAAATGATGGCACCAGGCAGCTCTTTAACCGCGCCAAGTTGTTAGCCGGTTTGTATCGTGCGTCCGAAAAGACGCCGGTCACCAGCCTGCAACTCGAAAAGATGGTTGATGATATTGAGCAAGAGCTCTATGCCTGTGGCGAGCAGGAAGTACGCTCGACTCGAGTCGGCGAGTTAGTTATGGAGCGACTGGCACGGCTCAACGAGGTAGCGTATGTGCGCTTTGCAAGTGTCTATCGACGCTTCACTGACATAGCCGGCTTCGAAAAGGAGCTATCGTTAGTGCGACAAGGCAAGCATTTAAGCGAAATCAAAGAATAGCTGCTGATATATCTGGGAGCTACCCAGGTATAAAAGCAGCGTTTAGAATCTTTGATGGGTTCTCTCCGGTTTCCGATGCGGAATGTGATCATATATCTATATACATCTCGGTGCGCATAGATATATAATCGCAGTAGACATTAGGAGTCGCAGAGAGCTCAAAATGATAGTCTGAGTTGAGAGACAGACCATCAGAACTCTAAACAAAAATTTCAAAAACAATATAAATAAAATGAGGGTTCCGTCAGGTGACGGAGGGAAGAGGATAGAACAATGGGACAAACAACCAACTTAGGGGTGGAGCGGCTTTTTACCCCCAAAAAAAGTAAAGCATATGATCAACTCAAATGGGTTAAGCGTGATTCAATCATCAAAAACCCCGGCACTGGCAAGAACGTCTTTGAACAATTAGGCGTTGAATTTCCAGAGGGCTGGTCGCTGAACGCAATTAATATTGTTTCACAAAAATACTTTAGCGGTACGCCTGGTACACCAGAGCGAGAGAGTTCTTTAAAAGATCTTATTGATCGTGTGGTTGATACGGTTACCCGCCAAGGTTTGCAAGAAGGCTACTTTGAGAGCGATGCCGAAGCCGAAGATTACCGCGAAGAACTGAAGTATATTTTGGCAACGCAGCGCGCTGCATTTAACAGTCCAGTATGGTTTAACATCGGTGTAAAAGAGCGCGCGCAACAGGCAAGCGCTTGTTTCATCCTTGGTATCGAAGATACTATGCCAGCTATTCTTAATTGGTATGTCGAAGAAGGCATGATCTTCAAGGGCGGTTCAGGTTCTGGTATTAACATCAGCCCGATCCGTTCTAGCGTTGAGCAGCTTGGCAAGAGCGCCGGTACTGCTTCTGGTCCACTCAGCTTTATGCGCGGCGCCGATGCGTCGGCTGGTGCTATTAAGAGTGGCGGTAAGACACGCCGTGCAGCCAAGATGGTAATCCTCAATGCTGAGCACCCAGATATTGAAGAGTTCATTTGGAGTAAAGCAATCGAAGAGCGCAAAGCACGTGATCTTCAGAATCTCGGCTGGGATATGAGCCTTGATGGTAAAGACTCCTTTAGTGTGCAGTACCAGAACGCTAACATTTCAATGCGTGTTACTGATGAATTCATGCAAGCAGTCGAGAACGACGATATGTGGGACCTTCGTGCTGTTACCAGTGGTAAGAGTGTTAAAAAAGTAAAGGCTCGTGATCTATTCCGTCAATTTGCTGAAGCAGCCTGGGAATGTGCAGATCCAGGCATGCAGTTCGACACGACTATTAACAAGTGGCACACTACACCAAATGCTGGTCGTATCAACGGCTCCAACCCTTGTAGTGAGTACATGCACTTGGATAACTCAGCCTGTAACCTCGCAAGCCTAAACTTGCTTAAGTTCCTCAACGAAGACAATACCTTTGATGTAAAGGCGTTCATCCATACAGTTGAGTTAATCTTTACTGCCCAAGAAATTCTCGTTGGCTACAGTGAGTATCCAACTGAAGCTATCGGTAAGAACGCAAAAGCCTACCGCGAGCTTGGTATCGGGTATGCCAACCTCGGTGCGCTCCTAATGGCTCAAGGTTTGCCATACGACAGCGACGAAGGCCGCGCCCAAGCAGCTGCGATTACCGCATTGCTTACCGGTCAGTCATACGCTACAAGTGCTAAGATCGCTAACCGCGTTGGGCCATTTGCGGGCTACCGCAAAGACCGCGACGGCATGCTTAATGTACTTCGTATGCACCGCGCAGAAGTTTCAAAGATCGACGCCAGTTTGGTCTCAGAAGACCTACTCAGCGCCGCACAAGCTGCATGGGACGAAGCGGTCGAGCTTGGTGAACTATATGGTGTGCGCAATAGCCAGGCGAGCGTGTTGGCACCAACCGGCACCATCGGCCTAATGATGGACTGCGATACCACTGGTATCGAACCAGATCTTGGCCTCGTGAAGCTCAAGAAGCTTGTTGGTGGCGGTACGATGAGTATCGTAAACCAAACTGTGCCACGCGCCCTCAAAGCGCTCGGCTACACCAAGTCTCAGATCGACGCTATTGTGGCTTACATCGACGAAGAAAAGACCATTCTCGGTGCACCAGCACTCAAAGACGAACACAAAGCAGTCTTTGCCTGCTCAATGGGCGATAACGCAATTCACTATCTTGGCCACGTCAAGATGATGTCTGCAGTACAGCCGTTCCTTAGCGGTGCAATCAGTAAGACCGTCAATATGCCAGAAGAAGCAACTGTTGAAGATATCGAGCAGATTCACATCGACTCTTGGAAGATGGGCCTCAAAGCAGTAGCTATCTACCGCGATAACTGTAAGGTTGCGCAGCCACTTAGCATGGCGAAGAAAGAAGGCGACAAACAAGATGCGCCAGCAACTGCTTCAGTTGAAGAAGCAACTGACAAATTTGTCGTAAAGGGTGCAGTACGACGCCGTTTGCCACAGGTACGCAACTCTAAGACCTACAAGTTCCAGATTGCCGACCTAGAAGGCTACTTCACCGTTGGCGAGTACGAGGATGGCACACCAGGCGAACTATTCATCAATGTCAGCAAACAAGGTTCAACCTTGTCGGGTTTGATGGACTCATTCGCTATCAGTGTCAGCCATGGTCTGCAATTCGGTGTACCGCTTAAGAGCTATGTCAGGACACTTCGTGGCGCCAGCTTCGCTCCATCAGGTATCACTGATGATGCAGATATCCGTACTGCGAGTTCAATCACTGATTACATCGTGCGCCGACTCGCGCTTGATTACCTCAGCTTTGACGATCGATTAGAGCTTGGCTTGGCATCACTCGATGACATGCCTGAGCTTGAGGCGCAGACAGTACTACCTGTCGAAGAGCCAGTTGCGGCACCCGCGCCTACGGTTGTAGAAGCGCCAGTGATACAGCCTGCACCTACTGTAGAGCAGGCTGCTCCTGCGGCCAGCAAGAAAAAGCCAGCGATTGTCGATGAGGCGGCACCGCTATGCTTTAACTGTGGCAATCAGACCCAAAGGTCAGGCAGTTGTTATGTCTGCACTTCCTGCGGTAGCACCACCGGCTGTTCATAGACGGCACCCATACTTGGACATTCTGAGTTGAAATCTGCGCGCTGGTGCTCACGTACCGTAAGTACGCTGCGCTTCAGTGCTCGGTTTCAATCTCAGACTGTACTCAAGTATGAGCACCTTGCAACCTTAAGACCCATCGCAGGGGTCTTTTTGTGTGGTAGAATTTAGAGTATGAAAGTGCTTGTGATTTATCGGCCGAACTCGGAACAGGCCAGGTCTGTCGAAGAATTTATACGTGAGTTTGAGCGTCGACACGATCAAGGGTATCGTCTAGAAGTGATTAGCATCGATAGTCGTGACGGTAGCGCAACCGCTAGCCTCTATGATATTTTGCAACACCCAGCCATATTAGTTCTAGCTGATAACGGTTCAGTCCAGCAGAGCTGGGTTGGGGATAGCCTGCCTCGAATCGATGACGTCGTTGCCTACGCCCGTGCGTAGACATATTCACAAGCGTTTACCTCTGTGCTATAGTGTTGATGAATCCGTTGGAGCTAATCCAAGAGCGGCTATCAACCGCGAGGAGTGGGAAGAACGATCTTAGGATCAAGTAGAACCTATCGGCCGACACCGTAATCGTCGTAATAAAGAGCTTTTGAGATCACTCAAAGGAAATCGGATGGTACCTCCCACATTAGGGATCCGATGGACTTAAAAGAGTGGTTTTTTGTTTTATTAATACATAAAAACCAAGATTCAACATCATAAGTGATGTAAATAAGCATAAGAGGAGCGTGATGAAATTCCAAAAGGGCACCAGACGACGAGCAATTGAATACGAAAAAGACCTCGTACAGTACTGGAAGCAGCATAAGACCTTTGAGAAGTCGGTAGAGCAGCGACCGGCTAGTAACGCCTATGTGTTTTACGATGGCCCGCCGTTTATTACTGGGGTGCCACATCACGGCACCTTACTCTCAAGTATTATCAAGGATGCAGTGCCACGCTACCAAACCATGAAAGGTAAGAGAGTGGAGCGTGTCTGGGGCTGGGATTGCCATGGTTTGCCTGCCGAGGTGTTTACCGAGAAAAAGCTCGGCATAAAAGATAAAAGAGATATTGGCACTAAGATTAGTCTAGAAGAGTACATTAACACCTGTAGAGAGAATATGATTCAAACAGGCAATCAGTGGGAAGATGTAATCGATCGTATCGGACGCTGGGTCGACTTTAAGGGTGCCTACAAAACCATGGATAAAGAATACATGGAATCTATATGGTGGGCATTCAAAGAGCTCTATGAGAAGGGCAAAATCTACGAGGGCGAGAAAGTCTTGCTGTATTGTATTCGCGACGCTACGCCAATTAGCAAAGCCGAAGTGAATATGGACAATTCTTATCAGGATGTTACGGATCCATCAGTCTTCGTAAAGTTCAAATTAGTTGATCGAGACGTGCCACTTCTTGTATGGACTACAACACCTTGGACGCTTCCAGCCAACACGGCGGTGGCAATTAACCCGGAGCTTGAGTATGCAGAAGTTGAGGTTGGTGGTGAGCAATTTATTCTGGCAAAAGAGCTTATAAATAAAGTACTCGTTGATGAAAAACACAACAGTCTCGATTATGTTGTAAAGAATACTTACAGGGGTAAAGAGCTCGTCGGGCTAGAATACGAGCCGCTTTTTGAGGAACGTGGTAAAAATGCACACAAGGTCTGGGCAGCTGATTTTGTGAGTGCCGAAGACGGGACTGGCCTTGTCCATATTGCTCCTGCCTATGGTGAAGAAGACTACAATTTAGCCCAAGAATATAACATCCCGTTAGTCTCTACGTTGGACGACAACGGCTTCTATACGTCAGGCGAGTGGCAAGGCGAGCAGGTCTGGGATATCAATAAACAAATCGCCAAGACGCTGCACGAGCGTGGAATAGTCTGGAAGATTGACTACATTCGCCACAGCTATCCGCACTGCCATCGTTGCGGCACCAAGCTTATATATAGGGCACACCCAAGCTGGTTCATGGATATCGCCAATCAACGGCAGCAGATGCTAGAACAAAATGGTGATATTCATTGGTTCCCCGAGCATATAAAACAGGGCAGATTCACCAAAACGGTAGAGTCTGCACCTGACTGGAACCTTAGTCGTGACCGATTCTGGGCAACGGCCATGCCAGTCTGGAAAGGTACAGACGCCAATGGCAATGAGCAGGTTAAAGTCGTGGGGAGTTATGCGGAGCTTAAAGAGTTATCAGGCGTAGAGCTCGAAGACTATCACCGTCCATGGATCGATGATGTAACGTTCGAAATTGATGGCGTGCAGTACAAGCGCATCGATAAGGTGATTGACGGCTGGTTCGAGAGTGGCTCGATGCCGTTCGCCCAGTTCCACTATCCGTTTGAGAATGTTGAAAAATTTGAGAATAATTTCCCAGGTGATTTTATTGCTGAGTACGTTGGCCAAGTGCGCGCCTGGTTCTACTATTTGCATGCTGTCTCAACCGGGCTGTTTGAGAACAACGCCTTCAAAAACGTTATTGTAACGGGGACGCTAGCCGGCAATGATGGCCGTAAAATGAGCAAAAGCTACGGAAACTACACCGATCCGAATGTGTTGATGGATCAGTATAGTGCCGATAGCTTGCGCTTCCTGCTACTAAGCTCGCCGGTAATGAATGCTGAAGACTTTTCGCTTCAAGATAAAGAGGTTGGCGATGTGGCACGAAAACTAAGCATGATTTGGAACATGTACGACTTCTTTACGCTGTACGCCGATGTAGATGGATGGGATTCAGGGCTAGAAAAGGGTGCGCTTCCTGCAGATCCAACGCCAGAACTCGAGAATATACTCGATGAGTGGATCGTCAGCCGTGTCCATCAGCTTGGCCAAGAGGTGGAACAGCATATGGATCGCTACGATCTACCGAATGCACTCAAACCGATTCTGCCGTTTATCGATGATGCCAGCAACTGGTATGTCCGTCGCAGCCGCAAGCGTTTCTGGAAGTCGGATAACGGGCCAGACAAGCAGCAGGCCTATAAGACGTTGCACTACGTTTTGACGCAGTTGAGCCTAATTCTAGCGCCGTTTACACCGTTCTTAGCCGAAGAGCTGTACCAAAAGCTAACAGACGGCGAATCAGTGCATCTACTGGATTGGCCAGAGTCAGGCCATATAAACGAGCTATTAGTTCGAGACATGGCAGCACTGCGTCAGGGCATTACCGAGGCCTTAGCGATTCGTGCTAAAGAGGGGATTAAAGTGCGCCAACCACTTGGCGAGCTTCTACTAGCTCCGGCGACACCCTTTACCAGTGAGTACGAAGAGTTGTTTAAAGCAATTGCGAAGGAAGAGGTCAACGTTAAAGAGGTAGTGCTAGGTGAAGCTGGCATCCAAGACGTAACACTTGACCTCGAAATTACACCTGAACTTGCGCAAGAAGGTTTAATGCGGGAGGTTGTTCGTAACGTGCAGAAGGCTCGTAAAGACGCCGGTTTGGAAGTAGACGATCGTATCAATTTACGGCTTGAATCAGTTGATGATTCAATTACAACGTTGTTAAGAAACGAACAATTAACAGATGTGATACTGCAAGAAACGCTTGCAAATAGCATAAATAACAACGATGTAAAAAACTATACGACAACTGCCAAAATTGATGGTGCTGAGCTTACGATAGCGTTTGATAAAGCCTAGATCTGCATACCAGCACGTATGCAAGGCCAGCGTAAGGGGTTTACAGAGGCGGTGTAATTTGATATCATCTATCGGTAACTTTATTTCTGAGGAATGAAACAGAGTATGAAAAAAGCAGTCATCACTACCGGCGGAAAGCAGTATCTTGTCCAAGAGGGCGATACGCTTAACGTTGAGCTCCTGAACAGCGACAAGAAAATCGCTGAGTTTGAGCCACTTTTGGTTATCGACGGCGAAACAGTAACAGTTGGTACGCCAACAGTTGCCAAGGCAAAAGTAACGGCTGATATTACCGAAGCTGATATCCAGACCGACAAAGTTACTTCTATTCGCTACAAAGCCAAGAAGCGTGTTCGTACGGTACGCGGTCATCGTCAGCGACAAACCGTTCTGACTATCAAAAAAATCGCCTAAGCTACGACTCACGTAGCTGGCACATTTCGGCCCAAAAGCTTCGCTTCCGCAATCGCCGTACCTTGAGTACGGCTCTTTTGCGGTGCTCGTTTTTGAACCAAACTGCACTCAGCTACGCGAGTTGTCGACAGGGTTTGTGTTCAGAAAAGATATCAATTCTTGAATTATCATCTTCGTTTCGGGCCGAAGTGCTTGAGCTAAAAATTGATTCAAAAAGCACAAGCAATTCAGAGGCGGCTGTGGATAAGTTTTAGCGAATCTTAATCGAGTTATAACAAAAACAACGTACGTAAGATTGTTTGCTGTGATTTACAGCGGTAAGCATAAGCGAAAAACAGGGGTAAAAACTCAGTTCAAATAAAAAATACAACATCTAAGGGCTGAAAATGTAGCAAAAACAGCTAAAACAAACGCACAGTAATTTTGTTCAAAAAACCCTTGAAGACCCCTGTTAAAGAGCGGATACTAGAAGCATAGGGTTAGAGCTGTAAAAAGCCCTGGTCCTAATCAACAAACAGTGGTTCACACAAACAAAAAATCAAACTGGTCTCCCGCCTAAACAGCGGGGGACCACAAAACTAAAACAGCTGGCAGGCACCAGCACCCAAAACAAACATGAAAAAACCCAAGCCCTCGTGGCTAGAACTATTCCGATTCACCCGCGGTCGCAGCAGCGACAGGGTGTTTTTTATTGGGTTTTTATCTGTTTTGGTCACCCCTGTTTTTTCTTATACGCGCGCGCGTGCGCACACACGTACACGTGGGGTCAGCCTTCGGTCACGCATCATTTTGCTGGCAACCGTTGCAGCAATCCTCATCGGTATCGTTGGCTCTATCGCCTTAAAGCCGCAGCACACAACAGCGGCAGTAAGCGACAACCTCAACTTCCAAGCTCGACTCGAAAACAGCGATGGCTCCATTGTTGCCGACGGCAACTACAACGTTCGTTTCAAGCTATATAACGCTCCAACAGGTGGATCATCGCTATGGGGTGAAAGCTACCTGAATAGCGCCTCCCAAGGTGTACGCGTCGTCAACGGCTACCTGACTGTGAACCTTGGATCCATCACTTCCTTCCCAGGCACAATATCCTGGGATGAAAGCTTGTACGTCACCATGGAAATTGGTGGCGCAGGTGGATCACCAAGCTGGGACGGTGAAATGTCGCCACGGCTGAAGCTAACAGCGGTGCCGTACGCCTTCCAGGCGAAAAGCGCCACACAGCTGCAAACAGCGAACAGCGGCAATGTAGCTACCTTGAGCTTCACGACTCCAACAGCAAACAACAGCATTTTGCTCCCGAATGCCAGTGGTACCGTCTGTTTGGAGGCAGCTGTTTCTTGTGGATTTGCACCAACCACCGGGGGCAGCGGCTATATTCAAAATTCAACCAGTCTGCAAACGAACTCAAATTTCCGAGTCCAAACCAGCGGCACAGGCTTAACCACGGCTGTTATTCAAGCGCTAACAGGGCAAACATCTGATCTGCTGACGTTCCTTGATAGCAGCGGTAGCTCTATCCTGGCTAAGATTGATGCCAGTGGTAATATCAGCACTGCTGGCACGCTGGGAGTTACCGGTCTTGGTACGTTTAACGGAGGGCTAACAGTTGGTGCAGGCAATCAATTTACCAATGCTTCCAGTACCGTGTTGAGTGCACTTGCTATTAGCGATCAGGCTACTAGTGGGCCAGTCGGCAGCGCCGCATCTACGGTTGATGTGGCAACCACTCTAAACCTGAACCAATCTACATCTGGAGTATCACTCACGCTACCTTCACCAACTGACACCACTGCTGGCCGCATCCTGTATGTCAGCAACACTGGTAGCGTAGTCGTCAATGTAGATGGGATTCCACTGGCGGTCGGTACTTCTGCTTCGTTCATCTGGAACGGGACAACCTGGATAGCTCTCACTACCGGTAACAGCACCGCCGGTGTAACTACAGTCGGCTCCCTTGACGGCCAAACTAAGAGTGCAAATGGTGCGGTAATTAGTGGTACCACGATCTTCTTGCAATCAGCTGATGCCTCAAATGTTGGTCTAGTAACTGCGAGCGGCAGCCAAACGTTCGGTGGCGATAAAACATTCAACGGGGTGGTTACTTTGGCTGGTGCCGGCACTGGACTAAGTGTTACCAATAATGCTTCTATTGGCGGCAATCTTGGCGTGACTGGCACGCTTAGCGTAACGAGCACCTCAACACTCACTGGACTTGCAACGCTTAACGGGGGGCTGACAGTTGCTAACAACAGTAATATTACCCAGACAGGTACCGGAAGCTTTAGCACTGGCACCGGTGCGGTATCGCTGAACGGCAACACTTCTGTAACTGGCTCAAATACCTTCACGGTTGGCACTGGCGCAACCACGCTTGGCGGGACATTGGATGTCACCGGTGATACTACAGTGGGCGGTACTTTTGATGTTACGGGCACCTCAACGTTCACTGATACCGCTACGTTTAACGGAGGTATCTCGAACACCTCGAATTATCTCCAAACTGGTGCGGGCACTTTCAGTACGGGGACTGGAGCTGTAAGCCTCAATGGTCCAACCAGCGTTACAGGTGCTAATAGCTTTACCGTTGGCACCGGAGCAACAACACTTGGGGGCACTCTTACGGTAACTGATGGAACCACTCTAAACGGTATCCTTACGGTTAACGCCGCTGCTACATTTAACAGTGGTCTTACCATAAGTTCAGGTAGCCAGTTTACCAACGAAAGCAGTACTGTGTTGGCCGCGTTGACGATTAGCGATCATGCTGCCAGCGGGTCTATCGGTACAGCAGCCGCAACGGTGGACATCGCAACCACGCTAAATGTCAACCAGACTACCCCTGGTATATCTTTGACTCTCCCCACACCAACCGATAGCACCGGTGGTCGACTCTTGTATGTCAGTAATGTGGGCACTGAACAATTCCAGATCAATGGCATCCCGCTTGCAAGTGGTTCATCTGCGTCATTTATGTGGAATGGCACCACTTGGGTGGCGCTTACCACCGGTAATAGCACAGCCGGCGTTACCGATATTGGCACACTTGATGGGTACGCAAAAAGTGCTGATGGCGCCGCAATTGACGGCACTACGCTGTACTTGCAGTCAGCAGATGCTACCTATGCCGGTTTGGTAACAGCAACCACCCAAACCTTTGGTGGCAATAAGACCTTTAACGGTACGGTTACAATATCTGGTTCTGGCACTGGGTTGACTGTTACTAACGACGCTTCCATCGGCGGCGACTTAGGTGTTACCGGCAGTCTGGCGGTGACAGATACCTCTACGTTCACCGGTCTGGCGACACTGAATGGTGGGTTGGCAATTGGCAACAACAGTAATTTCACCCAAACCGGCACTGGCACCTTCTCAACAGGCAGTGGCGCGGTATCGCTAAACGGCAACACCTCAGTGACTGGCTCAAATACTTTCACTGTGGGCACAGGTGCCACAACGTTGGGTGGTCTGCTTGATGTGGCTGGCGACGCATCGGTGGGCGGAATCTTTGATGTGACCGGCACATCGTCGTTCACCGGGCTGGCTACTTTTAGCGGAGGTGTAACGATTAACAATGATTCAAACTTCTTGCAAACAGGGGCAGGGACATTCTCTACAGGCACTGGCGCGGTATCGCTAAACGGTAATACTATCGTCACCACTGGCAACGACTTTACGGTGTTCGATGGTGCAACAGCCCTCGGAGGTACCTTGGACGTAACTGATGCAACCACCTTGGCAAGCACCTTGGATGTTACTGGTCTGGCAACCTTTGACGGTGGTCTGACAGTATCGGCCGGCAACAGCTTCATCAACGAAAGCAGCACCGTGTTAACAGCTCTGAACATTGCAGATCTTCCTACCGGAGGTGTGATTGGCACCGCTGCTGCCACTGTTGATATTGCTACTACGCTGAACATGAACCAGACTACTGCTGGGCAGTCCATGTCGATACCGAATCCGACTTCCTCTACCGCTGGCCGGATACTTTACATTAGCAATACCGGTACAGCTGACTTTATCGTGAATGGCGTAGGCTTGATACCGGATACCTCTGCTTCCTTCATCTGGAACGGTACCACGTGGGTGGCACTAACGACCGGTAACAGTACCGCAGGTGTCACCACTATCGGCACCCTTGACGGTCAAGCAAAGAGCGCTGACGGAGCAACTATCAGTGGTACGAGTTTGTTCTTGCAATCTGCTGATGCCACCTACGCTGGTGTTGTCACCGCCACCACCCAAACGTTCGGTGGCAACAAAACCTTCAACGGCACTGTAACTATCGCTGGAGCAGGCACCGGCCTAACAGTCACCAATGATGCTTCAATTGGTGGCAACCTTGGTGTAACAGGTACGCTCAGTGTCACAAGTACTACCACTCTCACTGGTCAGCTCACAGCTAATGGTGGTATCACTAACACTGGCAGCTACAACCAAACTGGTACCGGCACTTTCTCAACGGGTACTGGCACCGTATCACTCAATGGCGATACCTCAGTAACTGGATCAAATACCTTTACGGTTGGTACGGGCGCAACTACTCTGGGAGGTACCCTAGATGTAGCAAGTGCTACAACAATATCAGGTAATCTGACGCTTAATAACAACAGTAACTTCTTACAATCTGGCACGGGAACATTTACAACAGGTACAGGCGTTGTAACTTTGAATGGTTCTACCACTATAACTGGAACGAATACATTTACGGTTGGTACTGGCGCAACTACCCTAGGTGGCACCCTGGACGTTACTGGTCAATCCACTTTCACTGATCTGGTGGTGGCAAACGGCGGTCTGAGCGTAGCCACGGGTTACACCTTTGAAAACGCCAGTAGTACTTTGTTCACCTCAATGGCAATTGCGAACCACCCAACAGGCGGTACCATTGGCACTGCTCCAGCTACCGTAGATGTGGCAACTACCTTCGACATTACTCAAACTACGGCTGGACAAGACCTTACACTGCCAGATCCAACAGATAGCACCTCTGGCCGTATCGTGTATGTAAACAGCATGGTTGGCAATGCGGTATTTACCATGTATGGCGCGACCATTGGGGCAGGGGCGAGTGCCTCTTTCATCTGGAATGGCACAGCCTGGGTACCTACCAGTAGCGGCTCTGGCGTGAATACAATTGGTGCACTTGATGGCCAAACCAAGAGCGCGAACGGCGCGGTGATCTCTGGCTCCACCCTGTACCTCCAATCAGCCGATGCTACTAGTGTTGGTATTGTCACCGCAACCTCTCAGACCTTTGGCGGCGATAAGACCTTCAACGGTACAGTCACGATTGCCGGAGCAGGTACTGGCCTCAGCGTCATTAATGACGCAACTATCGGCGGTGCTCTAACTGTCAACGGTGCGGCTACTTTTACTGACACTCTGGCGGTTACTGGCATCACTACTCTGACTGGACAGTTAAATACTGACGGTGGTATCGCAAACACAGGTAGCTATAGTCAAACTGGTACGGGTACATTCTCAACTGGTACGGGTACTGTTTCGCTGAACGGCAACACTTCTGTAACTGGTTCAAATACTTTCACTGTGGGCACAGGAGCGACAACTCTGGGCGGCACACTTGGGGTTACCGGTCAGGCTACCTTTAGTGGGGGAGTGACCATCAACAATAACAGTAATTTCTTGCAGTCTGGTACTGGTACCTTCGCGACAGGTACGGGCGCTGTATCACTAAATGGTGACACAATTGTGACTACAGGTAGTGATTTCACGGTATACGACGGTGCTACTACTCTTGGGGGCACTCTGGACGTCACTGGCGCAACTACTCTGGCAAATACTTTGGGTGTTACGGGTCTCGCAACCTTTAACGGCGGGCTAACGGTAGTGGCCGGTCAACAGTTGACGAACGCCGGTAGCACACTGTTCAGTGCTATCAACATTGCCAATCATCCTACAGGTGGGAACATTGGTACCGCTGCAGCAACCGTCGACGTAGCTACCACGTTCAACGTCACGCAAACTACTGCAGGGCAGACACTAACCCTACCAGATCCTACTGACCCCACCCCCGGCCGACTAGCGTATGTAAACAGTGTGGCAGGGAACGCCATCTTCCTGATGTACGGCAATACAGTTTTGGCTGGTACAAGCGTTTCGTTTATGTGGAACGGCAGCGATTGGGTTACTACCGGCGCCTCAGGTATTAACGCCATTGGCGGCCTTGATGCTATGCCAAAGGCCACGAACGGTGCTGTAATCGATAGCTCGATCTTGTATCTGCAATCAGCAGACGCCACCTATGCCGGTCTGGTTACCGCTACCACCCAAACCTTCGGTGGCAACAAAACCTTCAACGGCACTGTAACTATCGCTGGAGCAGGCACCGGCCTAACAGTCACCAATGATGCTTCAATTGGTGGCAACCTTGGTGTAACAGGTACGCTCAGTGTCACAAGTACTACCACTCTCACTGGTCAGCTCACAGCTAATGGTGGTATCACTAACACTGGCAGCTACAACCAAACTGGTACCGGCACTTTCTCAACGGGTACTGGCACCGTATCACTCAATGGCGATACCTCAGTAACTGGATCAAATACCTTTACGGTTGGTACAGGGGCAACGACGCTAGGGGGCAATCTTGGTGTGAGTGGTACAACAACACTAACAGGGGCACTCAACACTAATGGCGGTATCAATAATGCAAGTGGTACAACAATCACTAATGCTGGCGCAACAGTATTCACGGCCATACCTATTGGCGACCACCCATCAGGGGGCAATATCGGAACTGCAGCCACCACTGTTGATGTAGCCACAACATTCAATGTAACTCAGACTACTCCTGGACAAACACTGACATTACCAGATCCTACAACAACTACATCTGGACGCGTAGCGTACATCAACTCGCTCAGTGGCAATGCACAGTTCTTGATGTACGGTACTACAATTAATCCAAGCAGTAGCGTAGTCTTTATCTGGAATGGTACAGAGTGGGTCTCAAGTGGTTCAAGTGGTATTAACGGTATCGGTACCCTTGATAGCCAAGCCAAGAACGCCAACGGTGCGGTAATCGCTGGCTCGAATCTGGTGTTACAGAGTGCAGATGCCACCTACGCTGGTCTTGTAACTGCTACAACGCAGACCTTTGGCGGTGATAAGACCTTTAACGGGGTTGTTACGCTATCAGGGGCAGGAACGGGTCTTGTTGTAACAAACGCAGCAAGTATCGGGGGAACGTTAACGGTAACAGGGGCAGCTACATTCAATGGTGCGCTGACGGTGAACAATGATCTGACAATCGCAGCAGGTCGTAACTTTATCAACGGCGGTAGTACACTCCTAACAGCTATCACAATCCCTAACTCGGGTAGCAACGGCGTGCTTGGCGGTAGTGCGGGTGCGACTGTCGATATTGCAACGACATTTAACGTGAATCAGACTACAGCCTCAAGGGTGTTTACTCTTGCTAACCCAACCGTTAGCACGGCTGGACGCATCATATATGTTAACAACGTAGGTTCGGCGACGTTCACTGTTAATAGCGTAACTGTTGCCGTGAATAATAGTGCAGCATTTGTATGGAATGGTACGACATGGGTCGCTACTGTTACCTCAGGTTCTGCGATCAATAATATCGGTACTTTCGATACATTTACTGCCGCTGCCGATGGTGCCACCATCTTCGGTACAGCTATCTTCTTCCAGAGTGCAAGTGGTGGTGTGCCAGGCATGGTTAACACTACTACGCAAACCTTTGCAGGCAATAAGACCTTCAGTGGCACCGTAACTATTCAGGGCTCCGGCACTGGTTTGTCGGTACTCAACGACGGCAGTATTGGCGGTAACCTCAGTGTCACAGGGACTACAACATTAACTAGTCTTCTGACGGCTAACGGTGGGATTACCAACACTGGCAGTTACAGCCAGACTGGTTCAGGCACGTTCAGTACCGGCACCGGTATCGTTACACTTAACGGTAATACTTCGGTAACAGGTAACAATACCTTTACCGTTGGCACTGGCGCTACTGCCCTTGGTGGTAACTTGGGTGTTGCAGGCACTTCCACATACACTGGTCTCGCTACTTATAACGGTGGCGTGACAATCGCTGCCGGCACAACTCTTACGGTTGCTGGTAGCACTGTCTTTACATCGATGGCCATTGCCGATCATCCGAGTGGTGGCGACATCGGTACTGCTGCAGCCACTATCGACGGCCATTCGAGCTTTGACATTACACAGACTACTGCTGGCCAGACGTTAAGCTTGCCGACTCCTGCTAGTACTGGCTCGGCTCGCGTAGTCTACATCAATTCATTGCCTGGTAATGCAACCTTCACGATGTATGGCGTAAACATCACAGCAGGGAATAGTGCTTCATTCATCTGGAATGGTACTGCTTGGGTGGCTGCTTCGACTGGTGGAAATGGCGTAAACAATATCGGTACTATCGATAGTCAGACCAAGAATGCTAACGGCGCCGTTATCGTGGGCTCGACACTGTACTTGCAGACTGCGGACGCCACTAACACTGGTCTTATCACATCTGGTACGCAGACGATTGGTGGTGCTAAGACCTTCAACGGCGCGGCTACGTTTGCAGCTTCAGGCACCGGCCTTACTGTCACAAACAATGCTTCTATTGGCGGAGATCTTGCAGTAACAGGCAACACAAACCTAACAGGTACATTAACGGTTGGCACTGGTGCAACTACATTGGGTGGTAGCCTAACTGTTGGCGGTATCACCACATTGAGTACGCTCGGCACGACTGATACTGCTTCACTTCTTTGCCGAAATGCAAGCAATCAGATCGCTGCGTGTAACACCACTGGTACCGGAGCAGTATTTGTACAGGGTGGCAATAGCTTCGGTGCTGCTGCTGATCTTGGCACGAATGATGCATATGGTCTTGGTATCAAGACGAATGGGGTTACGCGTATATCTATCTCTTCTACAGGTGCAATTACGCTACCAGGCCTTACTGGAGGGGTGCTACAAACCGATGGCTCAGGTCTTGTAAGCACCGGCTCTATTAATGTCACTAACGGTGGTACCGGTGCCACAAGCTTCACAGTTAACGGTATACTTTACGGTAATGGTACGAGCCCCGTACAGGCTACCAATTCGGCAGCGAACGCTATTCTGGCTACCGATGGTGCGGGCGCTCCAAGTCTAACTCAGACTTTGCCAACCGCAGTACAAGGTAATATTACAGGTACCGGCGCACTTGCTAATGGTTCAATCGCCTCTGGATTTGGCACGATCACTACTGCAAATAACATTACAACGAGTGCTACAGTACAGGGCGCAAATGTTAACGCTACTTCTGCGATTCAACTTGGCGGCGCTGATATTAACGTGGCTGGCACATTGACCAACGTTGGCTACCTCAATCAAGCGAACACCTTTACTGCTTCTAATACCTTCAGCGCAGCTGGAGTTGGCCTAGCGGTGACCAACAACGCTACTATCGGCGGTACTTTAGGCGTTACCGGTGCTATCACGGGCGGTACATATAATGGCCAAACCATTAGTAGTGCAGCTAGCCTGACCGGAACATTAAATATTGCTGGCCTCACTACGCTGGGCAGCCTAGGATCCGCCGATAATGCCGCGCTTCTGTGCCGCAATTCTACGGGTCAAATTGCAAGCTGCAACACC
>JAXLZZ010000007.1:0-73088 GCA_046350675.1 Saccharimonadales bacterium (SeqCode) | reverse complement strand
GGGGCACACCTTTTTCATAATTCTGCTCATGCGTTTTACCATCACGGTAAATCTTTACATGCAGTTTGCTGGAAAGTGCGTTTACCACACTAGAACCCACGCCGTGCAGACCACCAGAAACTTTGTAGCCGCCGTCGCCGAACTTACCGCCGGCGTGCAGCACGGTTAGTACCGTCTCTACGGTGCTTTTCTTGGTCTTTGGGTGGATATCGGTTGGGATGCCGCGACCATTATCAAAAACAGTTACACCGCCGTCTTCCAAAATTGTTACTGATACTGCCGTGGCGTGACCCGCTAAGGCTTCGTCGATACCGTTATCGACAATCTCCCACACCAAGTGGTGTAAACCTTCAATACCGGTGCCACCAATGTACATACCCGGACGCTTACGTACCGGTTCCAAACCCTCTAAAACTGTAATCTGATCGGACGAGTATCCGCTCTTTTTGTCAGCACTCATTACAATGTACCCCTTCCTATTCCGACAAATAACTTGCGGGCTGCAAGCCCTTCAAAACTCATCACCATACCCAAGGGTATGCCTCTTCGCCTTTCAGCGCTTTCGCTCCCCAATTTATTCGTCTCATAACGGAATGTTACGTTGCAATCAGTGCTTTTACCCTCAGCCACTATAGATACACCTCAATATTATTTGTAGTCTTATTTTTTTCCCACTGCCTATAGTATAGACGATTCTTGACCTCGCGACAACTGTGCGGCAATTATCAACAGATACGATACTGTACGTTAAATCACTTGTTGATTTTATCCGTTTATGGTTAAATGCCATCAGGTTTTCTACAAATAAAAAATACACAAAATATGTTCGAAAAACTTCTCTCAGTGCTACCCTACAACCCCGGGTTGTCACATCAGGTGGCTTTTTATAGCCGCCGCATGCGCGAAGAAGCCGCCATCCGCCGTATTGGCGTTATCTTTATTGTATTGGCCTTTATGGTGCAGTTTATGGCTGTGTTGAGCCCGCCTCAACCAACCACTGCCGCATCCAACAACGATCTTATTAACGGTGGTATTAGCTCGGCTACTGATGCGCAACGACACTGTAATCAGAACACTCAGCGTTTTGGCGCTATCGTGCAGTACTTTGGTATTAGCTGTGCAGATATCGGTCGCGCCGATACGGTAAATATAAGTTCAAATGGCAAAAATTATTACTCAATGGGTCGCTTGCCTCAAGGCGCACACAACGATGCAACTGGCCGAGCTACCAACGAAACGGCTATCAACATCCCTGGCCCGCAAGGCAAGGTCTACGTACGCCTCCTAGATAGTTGGGGCACTACGAGCTACAAAGCTCTCCGAGTACAAAGTAGCGTTACTGGCCAGTGGTACTTTATTCTTTACGACTGCGGCAACTTAGTGTCGGTTGGTCCGCCAGCACCACCGAATTACTGTAAGTGGGACAGCAGCATTTTGGCTAGCAATCCAAAGTGCTACAAACCATGTGCATATGATAAGAATTTGCCGGCCAATAGCCCACGTTGCTTTAAACCATGTCAGTTTAAACCAAACATACCCGCCAGCAGCCCACAATGTTTCAAGCCGTGTCCAATAAACGGCCTGCATAACCTCCCGCAAAGTTCGCCAAAGTGTGCCAAACCGTGTCCGTACAATAAAAAGATTAACGCCAATAATCCGAAGTGCTTTAAGCCCTGTCCTTACAATAAGAAAATCCCGGCTGATAGTCCGAAGTGCTTCAAACCATGCAAGTACAACAACGACATTCCAAGCAATAGCCCACAGTGCAAACCATGCGAAAACGCCAGTAAGAGCAACCCATTCGCTTGCGTTGTGATTCATAAAATTGGTAGCAACATCACGCAGGAAATCCCTGACGCCAATGAGACCACAGCTAACCCTGGCGACACCATCACCTACACACTTTCAGCGCAAAACACTGGCAAAGCAGATATCAAAAACTATGTTTTCACTGAGAATTTGAGCGACGTCTTGGATTACGCAGATGTAACCGACTTACATGGCGGTAAAATGGACGCCAATCAAAACGTCAGCTGGCCTGCACAAACTATCAAAGCCGGCCAAACTGCTACACATCAAATTACCGTACGCGTGAAAGATCCCGTGCCACAGACACCGGCCGGCTCAAGTGACCCAGCTCGCTATGATTTAGTCATGACCAATGTCTACGGTGATGCAGTTAACATTCGCCTACCAGGTAGCCCTCAAAAAAGTATTGAGGCGGCCGCAGGCACCTTACCAAACACTGGTCCAGGCACGACATTAATGATCGCTGGAGCAATTGTAATTATCGCGGGATACTTCTTCGGACGCGCCCGTTTGCTATCAGAAGAAAGCACCATCGCCGTGCAAGAAATGGCAGGAGTATAGGAGAAAGTTATGAGTGAACACGCACCAAAGAATCATGAACATTTTGAGGGGCTCGACGAACTACGTCATGAAGCCAAAGCCCTACCAGACGCCGCCCACGCCGAAAAGCTGCGTGCAGGCGAAGCAGATCCACTGCAGGCTTTAAAAGCCCAGGAGCGCGCCAAGAGCGAGGCTCGAGAACTACTCGACCAAGCCACCAAAGCCGAGAAGCAACATAACCCAATCGAAAAGCTGCAGCAGACACACGAAACCGTTGAGCATGCCCCGCAGCATGGACACATCAACAAAGATCTCAAAAAGGTTACGCTGCAGCGCGAGTTAACACAAATACGACGCCATCTTTCAAAACGCGAACGGGCGTTCAGTAAAGTCATTCACCAGCCGGTCGTGCGCGCCGTCAGTGAAGCTAGCAGCAAAACTATCAGTCGCCCTTCTGGCCTTTTGGGTGGCGGTATCATGGCTTTTGTTGGCTCAACTGGCTATTTGCTACTCGCCAAAAACCTCGGCTTTAGTCGCTACAACTACGCCGCATTCCTCGTGCTGTTTGCCGCTGGCTTTGCGTTAGGCGTCTTTCTAGAATTTGTAGTTTGGACTGTCACACGCTCTCGGCACCAGGCCAAATTCCACTAGATCTACGTTTTGACGCTACAGGGGTGGCCCATTAGCTACATGTCAACATGTAGTCATGTTTTATTTTTACAACATCTCTGGCCATCTTCCTGTTTCTGCTTGCCGTTTTCTGTACGTTTACCGTGACCTGTCAGTCATGGTCAACGGCTACCGGATAATGCATGGAAAATAGCGAATGGCAAGCGGTTACTGTTTTACGACTTGTTTTCGTCGTCAGAAACGGTGCGGAATGAGCCGTCTCGGTCAATGAAGATGGTGTCGCCTTCGCCTGGTTTCAAATCAAAGGTGTGCTCAGTTTTGGGCTTGGCTTTAATCTTGGGTAGCTCGGGTTCTACGACCGCTTCTGGCGGTTTCGGCTGTGCGGCTTGAGCTGGCGTGTCTAGCTGCTGTTTTAGCTCAGCAGCGATCTGATTTACTTCATTGCGCTCAAGTTCGTTGCTAGAGATATTCTGAACCGGCGGTGCGGCCTGGGTGGGATTTGCCGTCGGCTGGAACACTGTGTCAGCAGCAGACGGCGGCTCAGCAGTGACTGGCGGTGCCGCTTGTTGCGGTGCTTGGAGAGGCTGCTGTGGCTGTTGTGGCGGCAATGAGGACTTAGCTGCACCCACAGACGGCTGTGGTGCGCCCGTACGGCGTTTATCAAGCCATTCATCAAGGAATGAGCCCTTGCCTGCCGGTTTCTTTGCTGCCGGCCGCGTACGGGCTCCTGCTGCGCCTCGGCGCTGGCCCGTAGGCAACACTGCCATACGCTTATCGATTTCAGCACTTACTACAGCTCTCGGTCGGCCATACTTAGCGGCTGATAGCTGTTTTAGTGCTTGGCCGAGTTTAGGATTCTCTGTGCCGAGCGGCGGCAACGCAGCCATACTAAACGGCTGGGTTGGCACCCCACCGATCAAGGTGCGTACGATGGAATTGTAGTTTGGTACGCGCAACAAGTCGTCGCCATCGAAGGTTGGCTGGAAGTATCGAGCCAGGCTCTCTACATCGTTCTGACCAATGCGATACGACACAATGGTACCCATGTTACCGAATACCGCATCACGAATTTCGTCGGTCAGCTGCGTCGTAAACTGGTTGGCTACGATTAGGTTCAGGTGGTATTTTCTGGCCTCGGACATGATGGTAGCAAAGCTTTCGGTTGAGAAATTTTGGAACTCGTCCACGTACAAGCTAAAGTCCACACGCTCTTCTTCTGGGATATTGGCACGGCTCATCGCGGCCGCCTGGAACTTCATCACAAAAATCATACCCAGCAGCTTACTGTTAAGGTCGCCGGTGCGGCCTTTGCTCAAGTTCACCAGCAGAATCTTCTTGTTGTCCATAATGTCGCGCAAGTCAAAGGCAGATTTAGTCTGACCAATAATATTGCGCATCATGGTATTGCTCAGGAACGCCCCGAACTTACTTACGAACCAGGCGGTGACTTCTCCGGCGTCATTGGAACGCTGCGAAGCTGGATACTGCTTAGTCCAAAACTCAAGCACCTGCTGATCTTTGATATGCTTAACCTTTTGTTTTAGATAATCTGGGTCACGGAACAGTTTTGGAATATCTACCAGTGTACCGCCGGCTGGATCAGCCATCACAGCCAGGGCGGCATTACGGAACATATCATCGTAGCGCGGGCCCATGATTCCCTGGTTATTTGGGTCATAGAGCTTGCGCAGCATATTCAAGACTTCCTGGATGATAAAGTCTTTTTCGTCCTCGGATGTGAACTCAAATAGGTTCAGACCCATTGGGAAGTCCATGTCGGCTGGTGAGAAGTAAATCACATCTTCGGTGCGCTCTTTTGGTACCATTGAAAGCAGTTTTTCAGCCGTGTCACCATGCGGATCCACAAACGCAAACCCGTTGCCGCTCAGCATATCTTGGAGCGCTAAGTTCTCCAGGAAGGTCGACTTACCAGTACCCGTCTGCCCTACCACATACATGTGACGCTGGCGGTCTGCCAATGCCAGCCTAATTGGTTTCTTGGCGCCGCGGAAGACGTTGTAGCCAAGCAGCATGCCCTCTGTTGGCACATTGCGCGGACCATCAACTTGCTTGGAGCCCTGCCGCGCCAACTGTGAGGTAGGAATATTGCGTTGATCTGGGAAATGAAACAGCGTTGCCAGCTCCACCGAGTTCAAGATTGTCTGATCATGATGCTGCGGCATAAATCGCATAATGTAAGAGGTAATGAGCCCGTCGATATCGCTCGCAGGCGCGTATTTAAAGCCGTTCTTGCCCGGTGCATCGTATAACGAGAATGATGCCACGATATTATTCAAAATAGCCTGAGCCTTTTGGCTGACATTGGACGAAACAATAACCCTGAGCACTACTTCGTAACCCGGGTGGCGCGTTTTTTCATCAATAGCGTCATAGGTTGCTTGCTCTAAGCTTGATAGGTCAGGCTTTTTGTCATCACCGTCTTTACCGCCTTCAGGCGGCTTTACTAAGGCCTTGCCGACATCTTTCGCCAAACCGCCGAAGTCTATCTTGCTGCCGCCGCCTTTACGCTTTTCGGCTGCCACAGAAGAAGCCTTTTTACGCCAATCGGGATTAGCCGGTCGCAACAATATCTGGATAGCGGCACCGTCGTCTTTGCCAAGCTCGGACAAAGAGTTAAGCAACGACTGCATGGCATCACGCTTGGTGTCTTTAAAGGTCGCGATCGGATAGGCAAAAGGTTCCTTTAGGGTTAACTCGCCACCAAGCGTACCTGGGGTTTTACCTATCTGACTGAAGATATTGTGCTCAGAAGCTTCTTCAAGCTGTGCAGCAGGATAGGCGCTGACAATCGCCTGCTTTACTACCTCTAACAGAGATATCGGTACGGCGGCATAAAAGTACACAAAACCATGCATGCCGACAATTTCGAACGCAAAATGACGTTGACCGTAGAATGAATGCTTAAAGCCTTCCTGCCAGGTGCTGGCAATAATATTGTAGATCGTTTCGGCCTGACTGATGGTTTCGTCCGTCACGTCACGGACGTCGCGACTACCAACTTCCGTGTCGTCACTTGGCGGTGGTAAATGTATGCGCAGCGGCACCATTTTGAGCCCGCGTTCATAGTTTTTTTGTTCACGAAAAGTCTTACGCGTTTGCATAAAAATGATTGGCGCGGCGATTGCTCCGAGCATCAGAATTATGAAAAAAACGATAATTATTGTTGTCATTGTGACTACGTATCTGTCTTAATCGTCTTGTTGTATTCTTTTTGCATGTATTCAGCTCTGAACGCTGTTAATTGCTCACTCTGCTTATACGGGTCACCGCTGTTAGCATCAACAATCTTTTTAGCCTTTTCAACCCACTCTTTTTCAATTAAATCTTTGTCTTCAATGATTTTTGCAGTTGGGTTTTTTGTTGTTGTTGCAACATCAGCTGGAATAGAAGCTTGAGCGTTTTCAGACGCCTGAGTACCTGCAATATCAGCAGCTTGCGGCACTGCCATGGCCGCAGGGTCTGCGACCTGTGGCGAAGCAATCGGCGGCGCTGCAGGCGGCATCATAGGCTGAACACCTGCCTGGTTTTGCCCTAGATTTGGAACTTGGGGCTGAACACCTGCCTGCATAGGATCATTAGGGTTTGCTGCTGAAGGTTGTGATGGATTCATATAATAAGTATAGCCAATGTGGCCTAGAGATGCCACAGGCTAACAGCTGTGATAGTGCTCACGCTTCGGTAGATACGGCAGTAATTTATGGCATAGGTCACTCCTCTACCTTGATAAGGGCTCGCGCCTGCTTACCATACGAGAGATACATATAAATAAGAACCGCGAACGGGACCACCACCAATAGATCACGCCCACTGAGCTGACCCATAGACTGTAGCGCCACCGCCCCGGCAATCACCCCTGTTACAATGCGGGCGAAGCGTTTTTGGCGCTCCGAAAACGCAAATCCATACCAGACTCCAAGCTTAAAAAACCCTTGGACCAGCATGTATAACGTAGCTGCGAAGAGCAAAAATCCGATGATAAGGGCAAATGAAGGTACATTTGCCGGGTTGGTAAGGCCAAAGAAGAGTAGATCGGCTCCTATAAGGGAGGCGACAAGCCAAAAATGACGATTGTGAACGAGTGTTTTCATGAATATAGGCTTACCATGCTGTTAAGAGTGACAAAACGCTGCCTTGTAGCGAATGCTCCACTGCAGCGTTTTTGCATACTTGGTGCCGGGGCGATAAATCCGCTCTTGTATATAGACTATTGTAGCGCTTATCGCCCATCGGCTTGACTGACCGCTCTAAGAGCCTTTAGGGCTATAGAGCGCCGGACGGATGCCTCCGTAGGTGTAAGTTCATCCTCAGCTGGGCTGGGACCCGCCCCCTCAAGGGCTTCGCATATTCTAAATTGTAGCGTTTTTGTTTTTGTAACTTACAGGTTTGATACTAGCACGGATGGTCGTTTTTGTCAATCCTCTTATGCTTTACAGGTGTTGATTTATGTATCCGGTTTTTGCGCTGATTCTAGGGCCTAGCCCCATAAAGGTGCTCAGTTTTTAGGCTTTGGAAAAGTTATACACAGGTTTCACAACATTTTAACCATAAATGTTATTGACGTGTTTTCACCAGTTATATAAGATATGAACAGCGCTTGAATAAATTAAGTGCTCAAAAACAAAAACGCCAATAGGGACAACAGTTTCTCGCAAGTTGTTGTCCCACCTTACAAACAACCAAAACCCCCAAAAGAAAACCAAAACCAAAACCTTAAATTATTCTTAAAACACCTTGTCTTTCCCGGGACAAGGTGTTTTACTTTGCACACGAATCAAGAGGCATGGCGCATGGAGCATAGAAGTTCCGAGTGACATGTTGCAAGCATTGGAGGTGCGACGTGAAGTCGAAGCAAAGTAGTGAGCTTGAGAAACGATTTATGGATTTTGGTATTAGCATCGTCAAGTTTTCGGCCACTCTATCAGAGTTGCCACCGTCAATCATTGATCAGATTATCAGGTCCTCAACAAGCATTGGAGCTAACTATGCGGAGGCACAGGATGCAGTTTCTAGGGCTGATTTCAAACATAAGATAGCCATATCGAAGAAAGAAGCCTCTGAAACCCGTTACTGGCTAAGAGTCATCGAACAATTATCAAACGCTGATCTCGTAACTCCATATCTCCAAGAGTCACAGGAAATCATTCTGATTTTACAAAAGATCATCAACACTCTGCGTTCAAGGCCTGCTACATGATACCTGTTACATCTATGCTACATGAAACCTGGTACATGTAATGGGTGCTGCCGTTCAGAGTATTATCAGCCACGGGATTGATGGAACAGTTATTGATATAGAATGCTCGCTCTCTAACAACTTGCCGAACATTGTGATTGTAGGCTTCGCCAATAAGGCAGTTGATGAAGCAAAAGAGCGTATTAGAGGTGCATTTGCAGATAGCAATATCCTCTTGCCGCGCAAAAGAATTACCGTAAACCTCGCCCCGGCTGATCTTCCCAAAGCTGATAGCGGCTTTGACCTAGCGATTGCCACTAGTATTCTGTTGGCGAGTGAACAGATACCTCCAATGCAGCCCAATAAACAAGCGTTTATTGGCGAGCTTGGGCTTGATGGCAATGTGCGAGCGGTGCGCGGCATCATTGGCAAGATTCTGGCTGGACGAGCCAAAGGCATTAAGACATTCTATGTACCGACAGATAATATCGCGCAGGCAGAGCTCATCCCAAACATTAGATTATACCCAGTGAAAAGCCTTAAGCAGCTGTATTCTCACCTCTGTAAAACGGCAGAAATCAGCCCTACAACACACGATCATACACCAGCTGTCATGGAGACTACTCAAGCCAGTCCGAGGCTCAGCGAGGTCGTAGGGCAAGCACAAGCCAAACGTGCTCTTGAGATCGCCGCAGCGGGTGGACATAATGTCTTTTTTAGCGGGCCACCAGGCACCGGCAAAAGTATGCTCGCCAAGGCGCTCCCTGGCATTCTACCTTCTCTCAGTCAAGAAGAAATGCTTGAGGTAACTCACCTGCATAGCCTCGCAAGTCACGAATATGAAAAGTTAGTGACTACCCGACCATTTCGCACGCCTCATCACTCTGCAAGCCATATTGCAGTGATTGGTGGCGGGTTACAGCTTCGTCCCGGCGAGATAAGTCTGGCTCACCGCGGCGTACTGTTTTTTGATGAGTTACCAGAGTTTGGCAGACAGACGCTGGAGGCATTGCGCCAACCATTAGAGGATCGAGTAATAAGTGTTGCACGAGCCAAAGACACCGCCGAATACCCTGCAAATTTCATCTTAGTTGCTACCGCGAACCCTTGCCCCTGTGGATATTACGGCACGAATAACACCTGTCGCTGTATGCCCACTCAGATCCAGCGCTATCAGCAAAAGTTATCTGGACCAATCCTGGACCGAATCGATCTATTTAGTACCGTGAGTGAAGTAAAACACGATAAACTCCTCTCTCACCCTGTTGATGAGAAGTCCGACAAAGCCATCAGAGAACGGGTTAAAACAGCGCGTCAGCTTCAATACAAAAGGTATAGTCGCAGCAGCAAGCTCAACACCGACATGACCAACGGCGACATTAAGAAATATGCAACACTTGAACCCAAAGCCAAAGAGCTGCTCAACACTGCTGCGCAGCGTCTCAACGTTTCTGCAAGGAGTTACATGCGCTCCATAAAAGTCGCCCGCACTATCGCCGATCTAGACGGTTCAGATAATATAACCCAAGCTCACATCAGCGAAGCCCTGGCCTACCGCCGCCCAAACCTTGCAGAATAAGCACTAGCGTTTGACCTCTGGTGGTCAATCTGTTAGAATTCTTGGTACATCAAAATCAATAAAGTAATGGAGATAGGTCATAGCCAAATACACTCGCTTGAATCAACAGATTCGAGCACCCAAACTACGTGTCATCGATGATGACGGCAAGCAACTCGGCGTCTTGAGCAAGCAAGAAGCCCTGCAAATTGCTGACGAGCGCGGGTTGGATTTGGTGGAGATCTCTCCGGATGCCGATCCACCGGTATGTAAAATTGTCGACTGGGGTAAGTACAATTATCAGCGTACAAAGCAGCAGCAAAAGAATCGCAAGACTGCCAAGACGCTCGACATGAAACAAATCCGTTTCGGCCTAAAAATCGGTGAGCATGATCTTGATATCAAGATGAACAAGGTGGTTAAATTCTTAACCGCTGGCCATAAGGTCAAGATCACAATTATGTATCGTGGGCGCGAACAAGCTCATAAAGAAATCGGCTTTAACCTTGCAAAAAGAGTTATTGCAGACTTCGGTGATACAATAGTAGTCGACCAACAGCCACAACTTGCCGGGAGACAGTTAAATTTTGTGGTACGGAACAGTGGCAAAGGTGATGTCACCTACAAGGCAAAGCAAGAAGGAGAAGAATAAGATGCCAAAACTCAAGACACACAGCGGAACTAAAGACCGCGTCAAAGTCAGCAAGAACGGAAAAGTTCGCGTTGGCCATGCTAATACCAATCACTTTTTGAGCAAAAAGAGTGGCAGTCGCAAGCGTTCCCTTCGTGGCCTAAGCACCCGAAGCGGCAAGATGGCTAAGAACATTAAGAAGAACCTGGGCGTCTAGTAGACGGCCAGTCCTGAACTCGTTTCAGGATCCCGTACAAGAATCAGCAATTACGAGCAAATAAGGAGAAATCATGCGAGTAAAACGAGGGGTAACCACCCACCAGAAACATAAGAAAATCCGTAAGGCTACTAAAGGCTTTAGCCACTCAAACCGCGTAAGTGTTCGCCGTGGCCGACAAGCCCTTACCAAGTCCCTGCAATACGCTACCCGCGACCGCAAGAACCGCAAGCGAAGCTTCCGCCAACTGTGGAATGCCCGTATCAATGCTGCTGCTCGCCTTAATGGCACTACCTACAGCAAGTTGATTGCTGGTCTTAAGAAAGCTAACGTTACTATCGATCGCAAGATCCTAGCCGAACTAGCTGTGAATGAGCCAAAAGCTTTCACTGCAGTAGTCAAAACTGCTAAGAAATAGTGAGCTAGCTTCAATATAAAAAGTCCTCACCTAGGAGGACTTTTTTAGTACCTGATTATCTATAAGCCGGGTTTTGTACCTCTGTTAAGAGGTGCTAGCCATCTATCTAGGCTTGCCATTGCTGACAGGCTCAAGCGGTTCTTATGATGAATCCTTAGCGGGATACTTCGAGCTTTAGGCTCAAAGGGTCCATCTCCTTGCAGCAGGTAGGGTTTACCTCTTCGCTACGTCACCGTAGAGAATTGCGAGCTCTTACCTCGCTCTTTTCACCCTTACCCAGGTTACGCGGAGCGTAACATTTAACATTTTCTATTATTCATTTACTAATTATTTATAAGTGACCATTTGCCAGAGTCCAAACAATGACAATTGTTACTTAATTGAAAATTGATAAATGTGAATTGTTAAATGCTGCGTTCCACGCAGCTGGGCGGTTTAGTTTCTGTGGCACTTTCCCTAGGGTTTCCCCCGGTCGCCGTTAACGACTACCATTCCCTGTGCTGCCCGGACTTTCCTCGTGTATTGCTACACGCGACTAGCCAATAATCAGGCGTAAGCAGTATATCACCCCTGTTAGCTTTTGTCCAGCATGCCATTCCAGCATTAGCTGATAGCCTGCGCAATTTAGAATAATAATTCCTCGATGCGCGAGGAATGCCATGGCGATTATGCGAGTATCAGCACCTGTAACCTGATTTGAGAGTTGTGGGCACAACAATTAAAGGCTCGAACTGTGCTGAGTGAGATTCCTATAGGGCCAATGACGAACGAAGCCGACTGGAAGGAGTTGTTCGAGACATTGTTGTGGTTACAGGTCTCAAGTCAAGTGGAGGGTGCACTCGTGATTTTTTGCATACTTTTGTATCAAGACAAAAGTATGAACTTGGTTCTTGGTTGCAAGAACATTGAAAAAATGAATCAAGATTTCTCCGCTACGGTCGAAATGACAGAGATAGATTGACGACGACAGAACGGTTATTGGTCGCGGGCTATGCCAAGATGATCATCAAGCGCACGGTTGACAGCTGCATCGGCTAGCTTGTTGAATTCACGTGGTACGTGACTGTAACTCACCTTTTCAAATTCCTTAGCAAGCTCTTTAATGTTCTCGTGGATGGGGAATAAGTCTCGATTCTTGATCTTAAAGATGCCTTTCATCTGATTTACAACCAGCAAGCTGTCCATGTATACCTGCACTTCTTTCACACCCATTTTCTGACACTCTTCAAGCCCTAGTTTAAGTGCAGTGTATTCCGCCTGATTATTAGTTGTAACACCAAGATACACACCCTTATCAACCAGCACATTATCTTCCATATCAAGCACCACATAGCCGCTTGCAGACGGACCAGGATTGCCCCGCGAACCGCCATCGCCAAAAAGCTTAACTTTATCTGGGTGTGCTCCGGGATCTGGTGCTTTCTCTCCTTGTGGTGCGTCGTCACCGTAAACCTTGTCGATAGCTTCGGCCAGCTGATGATCCTTATCAGTAATCTTCTGACCACCCTCGTGGGTAATGAGCCAGATTTGCACCACACTCCATTCATTCTCCCACCGCGGGTGATGCTGATACTCTTCAGCCAACTTTGCCACTTCGGACATAAAGTCCCAGGCGTGTTTAAAGTCGTCGAAGTTAAATTGTCTGTATAATCCGTGTTTTGTTTCTTGCCACATACCCTCTATAGTAGCATGGCAAATATTCCATTAAGCGCTATACGTCAGAAGTACGACGAGGATTGCCTATCGTAACGAGCCTGGCTAGGCCGTAGGCAATAAGCGCGTATACTGCCATTGCTATCAGCGTGTAAATCTCAAATTTTGCTACTCCGTATTGCAAATCATATCCAAAGAGACCATAAAACGGTGCTACCAATGGATTGGTGGTGCTGAAAATAAAGTCCGCAAACCCATTGCTACGATTAGCACCAAGCAATATCAGTACAAACCTGAACGCAAGTAGTACTAAAATTACCCCTGCTATATACCAAATAATTCGAGCAGCCAATGTTGATCCGTCAGTATGTTCTTCTGTAACACGCCGGACTTCTTGAGTATCTGAATTACCGTTTCTAACTTCTGTCACTCTTTCTACCTTATCAACCATAGTTGCTCCTTCCGAGTGCTTAATCTTCCGATCTAACGTTTAGCAATCATAGAAGCTTGCAAAGAATATAGCAGTAAAATTTTATATACTGTACGCCGTCAGCTGGCACTAGTAATCTCGGAGATATCTGTGAGGGCAAAGTCGCGTTCGGCATCTTTTTCGATATCGTGGGCTTTTAGGAACCATTGTTCCTCTGGGTGCCATTCAGTTTTACCAAACCAAACTTCAATAGGAATAATCTTGCGTTCAGCGGTTTCACCTCTGTAGTTCGTGTATGTGATCGTGATGGCTTTTGAGTTATTCATAATCTTTGGTCGGGGATACTGGATTTCTCTTAATCTGCTCGCTCGCAATGCGTTGCTCGTTCGGCCAAGCAAGGAAAACTCAAACAGCCACTGGCTGTTCTCGACCTACGGTTCAAACCAGCTATCTTCGCCAGATATAAAATCCAGCTACGCCGGACCTGATATCTGGTCGGGGATACTGGATTTGAACCAGCGACCTCACCACCCCCAGCGGTGCGCGCTACCAGACTGCGCCAATCCCCGATGCTGATACTGATTATAACAGGGTGGTGAGGTCCTCACCGTCACGTTCCGCGACCCCGAAACTTCACGATTGAAAGCAAGCTTTCATCGGAAGATTTCCTTGCAATGAGCCACCGGCTCATCTCACCCCAGCGGTGCGCGCTACCAGACTGCGCCAATCCCCGAAAATACTCACTCATTATAGCTTAATCTTCAGTCGCCGATGCTGACGCCCCTCAGATTTTCACAGCCCCGTTCGACGAGAGGATTCGTCGAACGGAAAAGTCGAGGCTTTGGTGGAGGTGCGTAGCTTTCTAAATAAAAGCTCCGCTTCTATTTAGAAACGGAGCGCTGTAGTCAAAATGAGGCGGGTACCGAGTTTGATCACCTGAGGGATCCCAGGTGGGTGCCTGCACTTGCCCGCCACAGCTGACAAAAATATTAGGCTCCCTAATGATTAGTATCAGATAATCATTCTCTCGGCGTGGAGCTAAGCTCTACCCGACCTGTCCCTATTATATCGCAAATAACAGTGGCTACGGTAGGATATTTAATACCATTTGTTGAGATTTCCGATGAAACCACCTAAGTCAGCTACAAAGATTAAGCCAAAAATAAGTATCAAGCCAAACGGCTCAATTTGACGCATAAAATCTTGGACTGCTTCTGGTGCAAATGCATACAAAACCCTAGAACCATCCAGAGGAGGTATCGGTAACATGTTAAATACGAATAGAGCAACGTTTAAGCTGACAAATATCGTCAGCACCTCGCCCATAAATGCCCCACTTGCAGCAAATTTGAGCAAAATCGCACCTATAAAGGCTAAGGCCAAATTAGTAAATGGACCTGCAGCTGCAATGATTGCCGCGCCAAAGTCACCGTAGCGTACATTGCCCGGATCGAATGGTACTGGTTTGGCCGCTAACACTGGTGCTCCAAACAGTAGCAAGGTTACAATTGGCAGTGCCACGGTCATAATAGGATCAATATGGCTGAGTGGGTTAAGCGTCAATCTGCCTTCGTCTTTAGCGGTGTAATCACCTAGTTTATAACCGGCATAGGCATGCATAAATTCGTGTATCGCCAGCGAAATCAAGATACAGACGATGAGAATGATCAGATACGTAAGGCTAAAGTTCGGCAACATCACAACCAGTATACCAGCCCGCACACCTTTCACTGTTCACCATTTACCGTGCATTAGCCTTTTACCATGAACCACATGGTTGCAGGGGTAACGGAAAAGGTGTGGTAAACGGTAAAAGGATACTGGTAGCCGGTGGATGTTGACGCTTACGGTGTTTTCCGCTACAATAACACCTTGAATCCAATAGAACTATAAGGAAATATATGCAAAAGTGTGATCTCACCGGTAAAGGCAAGCAATACGGACACAACGTTAGCTTTTCTCAGCGCCACACCAAGAAGGTATGGAAGCCAAATCTTCAGACCAAGACTATTATTGTTGATGGCAAAAAAGTGAAGATGAAGCTCAGCACGCAAGCTATTCGCACCCTCAAGAAAAAGGGTCTCATCGAAACCGCTAAGTAATTAGCCGGTTCGTGCTCAAAAACACCTCACCAGAGGTGTTTTCTTTTTTGTAATTACAGACCATCGTGAACTAGATAATGAGTACGAACAACTCATTTGAGTGCAGTTTGGTTCAAAATCGAGCACCGTAAACGAGCCGTACTAAAGGTACGGTGAGTGCGTAGCGGAGTTTTTGGATCGAAATGCGCCAAATGTGCTGGTCGGCCCTAAGACTTCTCTAAAACTATAAGTTGGGCGACGTCGCTTTGCTCGATGCCCTTGAGTTTCAGCTTACTGACTGCTTCTTTTGGTTCCATACCAAGTTCTTTGAGCGCGTTTGCTAGTTCTTGCTGAGGCATTGGGAACTTGAGTGCTTTGTCGTTGAAGTGTGTTGGGACCACAAGCTTTGGCTCAATATCCTTGATAAGCTTCACAGCGCCCACAGGATCAACCGTGTAGCCGTTGCCGCCAACTGGGACAAACATTACATCTACGATGCCAATAGCCTCGAGTTGAGCATCGGTAAGCTCAGGATAAATGTGACCGGTAATTAGTACGCTTTGATCGCCGTGCATCAACTTAATCATTGTTGCCGTCTGCTTACCTTCTTCGTCCATGTGAGAACGTGCAGCAATACCCACGACTGATACATCAGAGACTTCATACTCACCAGGGCTATCAAAGGTGAGGCGGCCTACCTGATCACCAGTATGTGGGCCAGTATACAGTGCCACATCATCTGGTTTAATAACACTTTTTGCTCCCAGCTCGATAAGATTATCATCGATAACCAAGCGTGTGTCTTTGTACTTTACGCTAATGCAATTAGCACCATGAAATTGAAATTCCATCTTCCCTCCTAGTCCTCTAACAGATTATTTGTGTCTATAATGATTTGTTTCTTGGCATTATCGATGCCGATAGCAAAACGATCTCGAATTTGACGACGGTACTTGAAGTCGTCGAGTGGCATTGCGGTGTAGCGCAAGCTCTTCTTTTCTTGCTTTTCTAGATCGGCAACGTACTTTTGTAGCGCATTGGCGTTCACTTCGCCGACGATTAGGATATCTACACCTGCAGATTCATCTCGAGTGAATTGTCCTGTATACACCACTAGATCGATTTGACCGATTGCCTTTAATGCCTCATCCATCTCTGGACCTGCAGACGTTGTTGGCGCAGTTGCTGGCGCTGCTGCTTCAGCATCTTTGTCGCTAGGCTTCTTTTTAGTCTTTGCAACACCATTACCAAAAATTTGCTGCAAAGGTTCGTAATATTCGAACTTTTGATTGACCTCGTAGTACAACTTATTGTTGGTGTTTTCGGATGTGATAATGCCAATGTTCAATAAATTACTAAGCTCGCGACGAACTGAGTTAATTTGTTCGTCAATCTTACGAGTTATCTCCCTCACATAAAATGGACGATTAGGATTGCTATAAAAAAGCTGTAATAGCTTTACACGAGTTTTTGACCCAAACAGTTGTTCAACCATGTGTTCATTGTATCAAACAATGACTCAAAAACGAACTCTATTTGTCCAATGATGTTGTTACTAAATCAACAACTTCTTCCCTGTTTATAGGGTAGTTTAGCCAGTGAATACTTTTATTTCGTTTAAACCAGGTCCGCTGCCGCTTAGCTAAATCCATAGTTGCTTTGATAATTTTTTGGTGTGTTTCTGCTAATGTTTGAGTACTTAAAAAGTAGTCTTGCCACTGTGCATACCCCACACCCTTTAGTGCCTCGCAATTCCAGCCATATTGCCCGCTCAAGGCCTTTACTTCCCGCTCCAAGCCTTGCTCCAACATAGCATCAACTCGCTGCTCAATACGTGCTCTAAGCAACTCACGATCCAACTGAATTCCGATAATAAACGTGTTCTCTCGTAACGGTTTGTGAGCTACCTGTTGACCACCCGTTTCCAGTAATCTGATCAAACGATGCTTATTTTTGGTGTCCGTTTCGCCGAGCTCAATTCCCTGCTGCTTGATTTCACTCAGGAGCTCCCCCAAAGTGAGTGTGTTAAGTCTGTCTCGCTCCTCTGGATCGGCCTCATCACGAAACTCATAATCGTACAGCATGCTATCTATATATAAGCCGGTGCCGCCTGCAATAATTGGCAGCTTGCCACGACCAGCAATGTCCTGAATCAGCATATTTGCCTGCTGCTGAAAGTCTGCCGCACTATACTTCTCATCTGGACCAATAATGCTTAATAAATGATGCGGGACACCCTGCTGCTCTTTCTCTGTAGGCTTAGCCGAACCGATGTTGGCTCCACGGCGCACAGTAGAGCTATCGGCACAAATAATCTCCCCGTTCAGTCGCTTAGCTACATCAATTGCGAGACTCGTTTTGCCAGAAGCCGTCTCACCTATTATTACCAGCAGGTTCGGAGTTCGGAGTTCGGAGTTCGGGAAGCTTGCCATATTAGAAATTACGATACGTCTTTTCAGAACGACGCTCAATCACAAGCACTTTTATAGCCTTAGATTGCTGATAAATAATCCGTATTCTGCCCTTTTTGACTCGAAAAATATCGTCATGACCTCTTAATTTTACTATCTGTAAGCCCGCAAGCTCCCCCGACCGTAGCTGCAAAAGTATACTTTTGACCAATTGGCGCTCTTTATCCGTAAACTTCGCGAGTTCTTTAGAGATCTTATCTGTCATGTGAGGAAATTCTAGAGTCGATCTAATAAATCGTCAATATTCACGCCGCTGTTTTTAATCTGCGTGAAGTCGCTGACCGCTTCCCAACGCCCTTGATCGGCTCGTAATTTACGCAAGATTGATTCACGAATATAGTCACTGCGAGTCGCGTATTCGCCCTCTGCTGCCATGTCAATTTCCTTTACAAGCTTGATCGGCAAAGAGATGTTGATAGTTCTAGTTGTTGTCTTATTCATACAATAATTGTATGTTCTTTGTATGTGGCTGTCAAATAAGTCTAGAACAAGCTCCCTTGGGCCAGCTCGTGCCCTGGCGGCCACCACAGTAGTTCACTCACCGCCACCTGATAATCCTCGCTCACGGCAACACCCTCAGCCTCCAAGACCTGTTTGTGCCCAGATCGACCACCTGGATAGCCAGAGGCTAGCCCACCGCTCTTATTAACCACTCGCTGCCACGGCAAATCAGGATCGCCAAAATGCGCAATACCACCGACAATTCGCGCCGCCCGCGCATTACCGCATAGCGCCGCTAGCTGGCCGTACGTCATCACTCTACCCCTGGGAATCTGCCGAACAATCTCCTCAACCCGCACCCGAAAATTAGGCTCAACCTCTTCCATCAAAATGCTCCAAAACTGCCGACCAATCCACGCATCGCTTTATACCGTCAGGAAGTTGAGCGCTTTGATTCCATGGATAATCACCAAATAAAATACCGTCTATGCCTGCGTCTACACATTGACTTACATGCACTAGAGAATCGTCAATAAGAGTACTCGCGCCCAGCGCATGGCAAATTTCTGCTTTGGTTTTAGGCTTTTCCATAATTGCTGCAAAACCGATAAACGTTATGTTGCTGAACACGTCCGGGAAATGTTCATTAACCCAACTCAGGGTATTGGCCTCAAACTGAGGATGACGGGCAGTGACTATACTAAGCTCATATTTCTCAGCGAGCTTATCAATACCTTGTTTTGCATCTTCAATTGGGCGAATATGCCCGTGATCGGCACCAGTAAAACTGTACGCGTGATCTACTGCTTCTTCTAGGGGAACACCTAGATCTGTAGCAAAATTATATGTTCTGAATTGCTCGGCAATAACATTAGTTTCGTTCTGACTATTATGATGTTCAAGAAAATGCGGCATGAACGGAAAAAGCACCTCATCAATATCAACAGCGATTTTTTCCCGGGTCATGAACCCAGTATAACATCGGTCATGGAGCTAACCTTAACCGTGAAGTGAGGTTTTATGCACGCGAGATTTAGCCTCATTGGCGACGGTTTTGAGGAATTCATCTACATGAACTGCTGGATCGCCCTCTTGGACTGCCATATCTTGGCGGATTCGTGGCATGACTTGCCCACTCTCAATCTCTTTATCGCCTACCACGATGGTATACGGTACTTTATCGACCTGGCTGGCGCGAATCTTCTTGCCAACCGACTCGTTGGAGTTATCGATATGTATGCGTAAACCCAGTTGCTTAGCCTGCTCAGCAACCTTAGCAGCAAAATCAAGCGTAGAATCCTCTTGATTTACAGAGATAACGCGAATCTGTTCAGGCGCTAGCCAGACTGGGAATTTACCAGCCGTGTGCTCAATCAGCAACATGATGAAGCGTTCAAATGAGCCTAGGATTGCTCGGTGAACCATGACTGGATGCTTTTCACTGCCATCAACGTCTGTATAAACTAGGTTAAACCGCTTCGGCATAGCAAAGTCGATCTGAATAGTTGCAAGTTGCGTTTCGCGGCCCAGAGCGTCCTTGAACATAAAGTCTAGTTTTGGACCGTAGATTGCGGCCTCACCTTCCATACGCTTAGCTCCAAGCGCGTACGTCTCGGCGACCTCAGCAAGCATGCTCTCTGCCGCCTCCCAATCCTTTACATCTCCGATGTATTTTTCGGGTGCACTCGAATCCCGTACCGACAATGAAACCCAGTGCTCACCCCACAAATTAAGGCTCTCGTAGAAATCTCGAATGATCTCAACCAGCGCCGAAGCTTCTGCTTTGATCTGGTCAACCGTACAAAAAGTGTGCCCATCATCTACGGTAAAACCTCTAGTGCGCTGCAAGCCACCCAACTGACCTGGTTTTTCATCGCGATACTGCATGGTTTGCTCGATGTAGCGTAGCGGTAAGTCACGATAACTACGAGGCCGAGACGCGTAAATCTGTGTGTGATGCGGACAATTAACTGGTTTTAGCACGAATTCCTGATCATAGTGACTCTTTACTCGAAAGAGCTCTGGTTCGAACTTCTCGGCGTGTCCTGATGTTTGGTACAGCTCAATTTTTGCCAGATGTGGGATCGAAACGGGCAGCATATTATAGCGCTGACTCATCTCCTTAAGCACTTTCTTGAGCTCTTCAATAAGAACTGTTCCTCGCGGCGTGTACAGAGGCAAACCCGGACCTACAAGGTCTGAGAATGTAAACAGATCCATCTCCTTGCCAATACGGCGGTGGTCGCGCTTTTTGGCCTCTTCGAGCATGTTAAGATATTGTCTCAACTCCTTGGCATCAGCAAACGCTACACCGTAGAGACGCTGCATCTGAGGATTATCTACATTACCTCGCCAATAAGCGCCTGCCACGCGCATCAATTTGAACGCGCCAACTTTGCCCGTTGATTCCACGTGCGGGCCACGGCAAAGGTCGGTAAAATCACCGTTTTTGTAGAAAGATACGGTGTCGGCAGCTGCGTCACCGTCGGCAATGGTACCCATTTCTTCCTCGTTAAGGTCCTTTGCGACCGTGGTACCTGCACGCTTAAGGTCGTTCAATAACTCCTCTTTATACGGCTGATTGTTCTGCTGCGCCCAGCTAATCGCCTCATCAATTGGCAACTCAAAGCGCTCAAATGACACATTAGATTCTATGATCTTACGCATCTCGGCTTCGATCTTCTCAAAATCCTCTTCGGAGATTGTGGTATCGCCCAGATCAATATCGTAATAAAACCCGTTCTCCACCACCGGACCAATACCGAGTTTTACCTCTGGCCAGATACGCTGTACGGCGGTTGCCATGATATGAGCCAACGAGTGGCGCATCGGGTGTAATTGATCTGACTTGTCTGACATATTTGCTCCTTTGTGGTGTCATCCTGAATGCATTTCAGGATCTATGCGAACACTTCTTGCCGTATGGGTCCTGAAACAAGTTCAGGATGACACGAGGGTGAAAACCCGCCTTATAAATAAAATAACGCTCGACTCAACAAATATCTGTTAAATCTAGCGTCTCGGTCCTTTGCAGGAGGTTCCACCTTGACTTTTACTGTTGCAAGCACCTGTAACACCGGTGATTACCATCTTCGCGGAGCTCCGTGGTTGGTGAGGCCACATCATCACTCACCCTCATTCTAACACCCCTCGTACTCCCTGCAAACATACTAACCACAGTTAAGAAACAACTGGCTTGAATGCAGTCTGAGATGGTAAATGAGCACCGAAGCGGAGCGCACTAGAGGTGCGTGAGCATCGGAGCACAGTTTAACGCTCAGAATGTGCCAAGCTAGCTGTTTCGCCACAAAAAAAGGTTGAATGATCTCGCATGTCATTCAACCTTCTTAAACACTCGTTTTGTCGAGGGTAAAACAATCTCGGCAAAACTTCACCTGTGGGAACTACTATAGCAAGGCTAGTACTATAAGGCTAGTACTTTTATGCTGTAATTCCTACATTTTTGTTGGGGATAACTGACCTGCCGATTAACGTCATTTTTGGTATAAATGCACTCTTTATCGAAGTTATACAAAAACGACCCCTCAGGATCGCTCTTGTTTGGTGGGCGATATAGGATAGCGGACTTCGTCCTTCTTCGTTCCGGCATTCTCGATGCAAGCATCTGCGCGTGCACTCACTACGCCGAACCTTCCGTTCACTACGCTCACTACTACGGTTCTCATCATTACCCCAACCAATAAAATAACCCCTTACAGGGGTCGTTTTATTGGTGGGCGATATAGGATTCGAACCTATCACCTCCACAACGTCAATGTGGCGCTCTAGCCAAATGAGCTAATCGCCCTCACTTGGTACTCGAGAAACTATAACGCACCGTCTCTGTTAACGCAAGATAGTAAGCCACGAGCAAATATTAAATAGCCATTAAATGAAGAGTGATCAAATGGAAAGGCTTTACCCCTGTTATAAGCACTAGCTTTTATGGCTAAAGTATTGACTAATATACATCTATTTGCTACTATTGTTCGGTTAAACAAGGAAGTTTTGGTATCAACAAAGCAAGCGCTTTAGACGCCTTCAAGTTGTTTTACGAAGAGTTAAATGCTTCAAAAGACAACGACAGAATCCGCCGAATCCGCACTGCTGCCACCAAATAAGCCTGGTTTAGCCTGTGTCATCCAAAACCTGTAGATTTCAGGTGATGGATCACTGAGTTAAAAAGTAGGTTATCAGAGTGAGGCGTATCTGTAGATACACCGAGCGAAGAAAACTGCTTTTTAGCCAGCGAGGCGCGGCTGAAAATGTAGGTTTTGGATGATATAGGTTAGCAATAGTAACGTCGCAAAATACCCCGAGTGAGCCTCGCAGCTACTCGGGGTTTTGTTTTTCCATTCCATCCCTGTCATCTCGAGTAGCGTAACCAGGAGAAATCTCTGTAGGTCTGCACAGAGTTTGGAGAGATCTCTCGGTTCCCTCGAGATGACAATTCATAGACTTATCCGCACTTTTTATGGAGTTATCCACTAGCTTTTTTAATAGCGACATGTCAACATGTTGACATGGTTTTACAACTTTTCGAGAAAATTAAGCTCTCAAAACACGTGGAGGGTTAGGCATGATTTGCGTACAGTGCGGATCGAAAAATATAAAGGTTACGAACTCTCGGCCGCAGGTTTGGACAAATCGAATCTGGCGCCGACGGCATTGCCAGCAGTGCTTCACGGTGTTTACCACTGAGGAAAGCATTGATTATAGTGGTGCGTGGCGAGTAAAGTATCAGGGTAACGATTTACAGCCGTTTTTGCGCGATAAACTGCTCGTTAGTGTACTTCGGAGCTGTGGGCACCGCAAAAACTCTCTTGAGGACGCTCAGGGGCTCACAGACAGCATTATCTACCGGCTGCTCAAGCAAACCCAAGATGGCATCATCGAAAAAGACACTATTATTCAGATAACCAAAGTAGCCCTAAACCGTTTCGACACCGCTGCCAGCGTCCACTACACCGCCCACCACCAAAGTTAAAGTTTTAGCATTCGCTAAGATGCCAGCTGCCAGGCATATGTGCAAATTCGTCTGACGGAGGTAAGATGCGCTCGGGATGACCATCTATACGTGCTTCGAGCAGTGCTAGCACCGAACCCATAGTGATAACACTCTGCTTTTGCCCGCGTAAACTTTGCAGCTCACTCTCATTCGCCAATACTTCATCTTGGTAATATGCTGCCGCAGGGTTATACCAGAGACTATCATCTAGAAGATCCCCTTCTTGATCTCCACCGAACGTAGAGATCTTAAGACCAACTTTCCTAAGAGTCGGAGCATCCTTCTCAACAACCTGATACTCTCGCTTAGATTTCATGCGAGAGATTTTCTTGGGGCTGCCGACGTATTTTTGTGTGTGCTTAGCAAAAAGTTGCGCCACTGCATGCTCTACACCTCGATCATCTGCAGGTAGTTCGCCCAGATCAACCAATAGACTTGCGGACTCAACATTAGCCAGCTGCTCCCTACGGTACTGTCCCTCACGCGCATCTTCAAAAGCCTCCTCTAGTGATTGCACATTGTAGCTGTGCGTGGGGACACTTATGTCGGTGCTATCGACACCTATCGTCTTCAGCAAGCCGTCAAGTCTCTCAGCAATTTCGTTACGGGGCTCAATAACTGTTCTTCGCAGCTCACCTGCTTCCCAGAGCATCTGTTGGTGCTCCTTCTCGCGTCTGGCTGCGGCCTCTTCGGCTCGCCGCTCCTTCTCCACTTTAGCCCCATATAGTTCTGCCAGTATGTTTTCGCTCATATTTTCTCCATAGAATAATTATGCACTTATTCTAAAGCTAGGGCTTCTGTTTCGCAAACTTTCCGCCCCTGTTAATACTTGTGCTTTACGTTATTTGGTGCGTTTGCCGGAGGCATCGACGGTGGCCTTTTCGGTCACGTCGAACTTGCTGAGATATTTCTTGAACATTAAGCGCGTTTGCGAGTTGAAGGCTGCGGTGCAGCCAAAGAGAATATTCGTGAGTGGCAGCAGCGCCCATTGAGCAAGCATTAATACTGAGCGATGGCGCTTGTGGCGTGCTGGGCGCGGTGGCAAGATTACTAACGCTACATAGACTGAGATCAAAAGACCGATGATACCAATGCGCTGTACACGACTCACAATCAAGGGCAACTCGTTGGCTGCAAGGCTCTGTGGGTGTATCAACGGTGGAATAAATGCCGCGAGGAAGACAAGCAGCGGACCAGTTGCCCAGGTAACGTGGCCTTCGAGCAATCGCAATAATTTAGCCAACGCATCGGCTTTGGGCACGACGTTTTTGGTGTAAAACGCTTTGCTGGCAACATACGCTACATCTGATGCACCGTAGGTCCAGCGACGTAGCTGATAGAACTGGGCTTTGATGGTACGCCAGTAGCCATCAGCCAGTACCGCATCCTGATAGATTGGCACACTGAGTGGATATACTCTATAGTCGCCATCAAAATGGAAATATGATCGCCAAAAGTGATGGCCGTCTTCTACAATTGTGCGCACGCTCCAAAAATCCATCGCAATCAGTGAGCTCATTGGCTGAGCGTGAGCCGAGAAGTTGCGTGATAAGTGCGGACGCTGACTGCCAACCAAGTAGAATAAATTATTACCCGTGGCAATAACGCGCATCAATGTTGGGGCATCCCAAATATTGTTGGTAAACATTGGCAGAGGCTGGTAAGAGGCCCTGAGCGGCTTAGGGACTACGCAAAATAGGTAGCTTAATGCGGCAAAATAACTCTTGTCGGGACGATTGTCGGAGTCGAGCGTGGTAACCAGTGTAGTGTCCATATCAATCTTTTTCTTCTCGAGATATTTCTGCAGTTCGCGGCCAGCATAGGTTACATTACCACCCTTGCCAATCTGTTCACCAGGAATGTTGGGGGGATGCTTAACCGCCATCGCGTGGCTAAATTCTTTGCCGTACACTTTGATGAGCTCCTTGGCGCGGTCTTCTGCAACCTTGCCAGCACGTCCTTCGTAGGCGATTACCAAAATCATCTTTTCTTTTTTGTATTTCGAACTCAGCACAGCCTGAATCGTTGGCTCAAGCACTTCACGGCTCTCATCAACAGTAGCAATAATAACGGCGTGTGTGATATCTGCAGGTTTGTAGTCGTGCGATCTGCTCGATAGCAGTTCCATGTTGCGTTTGTGCCACTTGGGGTGTTTGATCCCCTTGCTAACTATTGTGCCGTTATTGAGGTCTTCGTTGAGCTTAGCCCACGACAGGTTCTTTTGCTGCTTCATAGAGCGATAGCCGCCAATGACACGTGCAGCGTAGCCCAGCGCACGCACAAAGAAAACGAGTAAATAAAACAGTATAAAGAATACTGCCAATGATACGTTGATAACACTAAGCACAAGTGGCAAAAGGATTAATGTCCAGCTGAGTGCGCCTGGTAAAATCTCAAAAAAACGGTAGTGACCTTTGCGGTCTTTTTCGTACGGAATCTCGATATCTGTCATCGGAGCATCAAGAGAGCGTTACTTACTATCACAGTCAGGATAAGCAAGAGGACTCCAAGTCCGAGCACCGTAAGCGCCAACTGGCGGTGAATCTTATAGACACGCATGCTGATAGCAGTGCTCGATATCAGGACTACGATTGCAAAAGCAATAAAGCTCAATAGACTACCCACACCACCGCTGGTAAATCGATTGATCGCGCTTGGGTTTGAGCAATCACGACACTGCACGATATAGGTGTTGGAGTGCCCTGTGCCAAGCTTAACTGCAATAAAGATGCTGACAGCAATCGTTAAAAACGCAGCAATGCTCAACAGCAAAAGCACAAGGTGGTCATGAAAATACTTCTTGTTTGTAGAGGCCATTCTTGCTGTCTATTGTAGCACTAATTAACAGGTGTGGAGAATTTATGTTTCAGGCTTCTCTACTGGGTCGTTCGGAGCTATAAGCACTTCGTCGCCGTGCTGCTGTTCGGTGTCCCCAATATTGGTCTGAGATTTACAGTATAACTCGTGCAATTCACCGAGTGCAGGCACCCACGTGGGCACACGATCAGCACCCCCAATAACCTGTGCTGGCTCTCGTTTGCTAGGCTGCCTTTCAAAGTCATTCTCGTACACATGCATAGTGTAGCATTTGTGAAATTAAATCCGTTATAATACATCGGTGCTCAGCACGCCACCTTAGCTCAGTTGGTAGAGCGACACATTCGTAACGTGTAGGTCAGCAGTTCGATCCTGCTAGGTGGCTCCATTATTTATTGGCGGGTGTAGTATAACGGCTATTATATGACCTTCCCAAGGTTGAGACTGGGGTTCGACTCCCCACATCCGCACCAATTATTCCAATATAATTGCAGTTACGATTTCTCGGCCACGGGGAAATTCACGGAAATTTCTGTCTGCACCCATGCGTGGCTTGTTAATGAGCTTGTGGTCGATAACCAAGCTACTTCCACTGCCGCCATCAAGATTAAGTGCATCTCTTGCCCCTAGACTCTTCAGAAAATCAGCCATCTCTCCTAGGGTGAAGCCCGCTTCTGTAGGGCTCCTGCCTTCACACACGGCCATCCAGACGGTATCGGAATCACAGGCAATAGCCACACGTTGTGCGCGACCAATCGTTACGTCGTTATCAAAAAAGTTTGCCTCGGCCGAAAAACCCTCGTCATTAAGCTCGAGCACTGGCTTACCCTCGTTAATCAGCAAAGGTCCAACTTCCAATAGATCGCCATCAATACGTTTCGGGAGCGTACTCCGCGGGCCAATACGGATTTCGCCCTGCTTGCTGATATATACGCAACCTCGATCAAACTGTGTCATGGTCTTGGCTATTTTTTGTCCGTTAATCCAGACTTCGCCTACCGGCGCCCCGTTTTCCGCACCATTAATGTCATTCCCGAAGAAACCACCATTAATCGCATTCGGGATGGCGTGCTGCTGGCACCAGTCAAGCAAACGAGTTGGCCGATCAAAACGTACAACGCGTAATCGCAGAGCCTTTCGACTCACCCTCAAGACGTGTACAGTCGTCTCGCGACCGTCGGCAAGCGTAACTCGTTGCGTCAAAACTTTTCTGGCGGCTTTTTGTTTTGGTAATACCATGTAAGCAATAATACACCTTCCTCCACCAAACATCGGTGCTGCATCCTGTAGCAAAATAACGTGCTGATGCTTGCAGTAATTACCACATGCAGAGATACTACTTGCAGTCATGTCAATTGAAACAGCAAACCACAGCCTACTCGAGCAAGCAAAACGCTTAGCCACACCTGCAACTGCCCTACTGGCCGGTATGGCGATGCTTGGGGCTGCAGAAGAAGCCGATGCCTACAGAACACCCCTTCAGGTGCCAACGAAAGAAGGTGTACCGGCTCTTAATATGCGCTTCAATCCAGGTACGGGGAAAACCGTATGCGATGTTGAGATGTTCTCTGATTATCAAGAATTTACGCACGGGCCCCTTGTACTAACGCGCATTGAGCAATGGGATGCGCGCACTCGTAAGTGGAATGATAACCCGTCCTTTAAGCAGCCGTTCGCGGAAGGGCCTCAGCAAAAAGATCAGCACACGTCTAAAACTACGCTGGAAACAATCTATAACACTGCGCGCTTACGCAGAGCTGATAAAAACGCACCTGCTCGAGTCACTTGCTATGGCGGCGGCAAAGACATATCTCTACAGATTAGATTCAAGCATTCGCTCAAGAAACAGCGCTAGCTAAACGCCCCAATACTATTTTTTGGTGCGCAAAGGCTGCGCAGAGGCAGCAATGCCAATTGCGACCGCTACAACGACAGCATTTTTAATGATGTACTGCCCTTCTAACGTTGGAACTAGGAACGATTGCCAGGTGTACGCGGGCACCATGATCAATGGCGAACATACGATCAGCATATGAATCAGCAATAGTGGGATAACAATACGTGTTGCTTTAGGAAACAAGAATAAAATACCGATCACACACTCCATAAGCGCCAGTATCACGAAGAGCGTATCAAAGTATTGCAGTCCTACAGTTTGACCAATCAAGGCTTTTGCTAAGGGGCTGGCCGGACTCAAACCCAATAATTTGATCAGCCCAAACCAGAAGAACACAATAAATATCGAGACACGTGCAACAGGGATAAATGATCGCTTAAAGAACGCAATTAGCCTTACATCAATGTCAGTTATTTTTGTTTTCATCTCTATAGCTATTGTAGCACTACACGGCTGCTATCGCGCCAGTGGCCAGCAATGCGATCAGGACACTGCCAAGAATGAGTCGGTAGATGATGAATACCAAGTAGCTATGATTGGCAATAAACTTGAGCAGCCACGAAACCGCAATGTAGGCGGTAATAAAGCTAACCACTGTAGCGGTGATAGTCGCTGGCCAGCCTACACCGTGAGCTATATTGTCATACTCAGTTGCCGTTTGTAGCACGGCTGCTGCGCAGAGCGCTGGAATCGACAGAAAGAATGAGAGCTTCGTAACCGTTACACGATCAAATCCTCGATATAAACCGGCCGTCATTGTTGCGCCCGAGCGAGAAACACCAGGGATCAACGCCAAACACTGCACGATACCAATGAACAATGTGTCTTTCCAGTTGACCGACTTTTCGTGGCGACTATGCTTGGTGTAGGTGTCAGCCAGCCACATTACGCCGCTCCACAAAATGAGCGCAAAAGCTACAACCCACAAACTCCTTAGCGTCGTCTCAACCTGGTCTTTGAATAAGAATCCGATAATACCGATCGGTATTGAACCAATTATGATTGCCCAGCCGTAGCGATAATCAAAATGTTTGCGCGCTTCCCCGTTTGCCAAACCCTTAAACCACGCTTTGCCTATCCTAATAATGTCTCTGCGTAAAAAAAGTACCGTTGCCAGCACAGCACCAACTTGGATAATCGCCGTAAAAGCCGTGATATCCGGATCGTTAATCTGATAGCCAAAGAGTTTTTCGAGAATTGTTAGATGGCCGGTACTCGAAATCGGCAAAAACTCAGTTACACCCTCGACGATACCGAGCACAATTGCTTGCCATATATCCATACCCGAATTATAGCACTCTACTAGTCAACAATTGTTCTGCGAACTGCTGACGAGATACCTACCAATAGCTCGTAGGAGAATAGCTTATGTTGTCGAGAAGTTGATTGAATGCTGTTTCGATCTTTTGTATTCGAGCTGAATATGACCACTGCATCGCCTGTTTGAGCAGAACTATCCGTAATATCGATCATTGTGTGATTCATACAAACCCTACCTACAATGGGCGCATACGTGCCCCTTACCTGCACTACCCCAACGTTGCTCAAAGTTCGGGGAATTGCTTCGTAGTAGCCAAGCGGCAACACTGCTATCTGCATGTTTTTTGGAGCCACAAAGGTTCGACCATAGCTTACCGTGTCGCCTTTTTTGAGATCGATCACTTTTGAAATAGTACTGTTGAGCGTTAATGCGGGCTGTAATCCATCAAGTATTTGGCAGCTATCATCGTGTTTTTCCAGCGGATTCACGCCATAGAGTCCAATGCCTATCCGGGCCGTGTTCGCATATTTTGACTGGACTTTTGTGGAGCCAGCAGTTTGGGCAACATGTAGGTATTTTGGAGTGTACCCGCGAGTTAGAATCTTCTCGATCACAGCGTCAAAAAGTTTTGCTTGTTGCGTTGTAAATGTAATGGAGCGCGGGTTATCAGCGTCAGCAAGATGCGTCATTACACCTTCTAGCTCAAGTTTTGGATACTTCTTCAGGGTCTTCAAAAAATCATCAATCTCATCATGTGCCACCCCGTGTCGATGCATACCAGTATCGAGCTCAAGATGTACCCTGATTTTCTTGCCGGTGGCAGCAAGCGCTTCAAGTGTGGAGGTATCATGCACCACAAAAGCACAGTGTTTCGTTTTAATACGCGCAAAATTACGCGGATCGATCGCGCCCATAACCAGCACAGGCTGGTCAGATATTTCATGGATACGGATTGCCTCGAAGTAGCCGTCTACAGCGACGTAAGGCATAGAACGATCACGAAGAATCGATACAAGTTGCTCCAATCCATGTCCGTAGGCATTTGCTTTAAGAACTGGAATAACATACTGGTTCGCAGGCATGGCAGCAAACATATCATAATTATGTAGAATTGCTTGTCTAGAGATATACACGCTGTTATAGGTGATATAGCTGTTCTGCAACGAACGGAATTTGCGAGATATTTTCGTGATTACTGACATAGGCTCATCATAACAAACTACAGGTGAGAATAATCAAAATATCCGGCCACAAGTGCCGGATATTTTTTGCACAGAATCGAAATTACTTGATATCAGAAATTTCGATATCGAGGTGTGCACCCTCTTTGAACGCAAAGTTCAAAACGATAGCTGCCACAGCACCCTGCACCCAACCAATCACATAGGCGACTGCTGGGAACAGCACAACTGCCAAGCCGAGTACGCCAACGCTTACGCCTAGGCTGCGCACGACAGAGCTGTCACTTGTTATTTGACCGGCGATAACCGACAAGGTTATGATTGCGCCGTAAATGAATGCGATGATTGCTTGTACAATACCTACAACCTTCGCAAACGAGCCCACCCGAAGTTTTTCAACACGAATTGCTTTCATGTTTTTCCCTCCGTTAGTTTGTATCTCAATCGTAACACCATATTGTGCGATTGCAAACTTATTCAGAGGTGTCTGACTTTTCCTTTTTGGCTTGTTTTTTATCGAAAATAATAAGTGCTACGACAATTATTATCAGTGTTGCTGCAACACCTGCGAGTAGTGCCACATCGGTATTGGATGATTCAGCTGCATGTTTATGCCCTGCGTGTGCAATATATTGATACATAGTTCGCCTTTAAGCTGATAGTGTATCACGCTTATGTTGTTAGCCGACCAGCTGTTATAATTGCGCTATGGAAGCTCAAGAAATGCAGCGCAGCGAGAAAGCTTTCCGCCTTGAGACTCGCATGATCCTTATTGGCGCTGTACTGACTGCTTTGTTGGCGGCTATCATGGTTCGCACCTTTATGCGCATGGCGTTTGAAGTCTATCTACTGAGCAGTATTTTTACTTTTTTGGGCGTTATGTTCGCCGCTTGGGTAGCAGTTCTTATCCGTAGCAAAAAATGGGACGCAACACAGTTTATGTTAGGCGAGGATGCCTTGGTAATAACTCGAATGCGTGGTCTTATGGGCACCACAACTCAAGACGTCTATCTGTACGAATCTATTATCTCGGCGCGTGTACAGCAAAGTTACATGGGTCAAAAATACGGTTACGGTGATATCGAACTCACCATTCCCAAGCTGGAACGAACGCTTATTCTGCGTGAAGTGGCAAATCCCGACCAGCAATTACTACTACTCAAAGCCCACATGGAAAACAAAGGCAATCGCTCCCGCGAACTGGTTACTTAGGGGCTTCAATCGTTAGCCAGAGATCATCTTTGTCGCACACGTAAATCTTGCGGTCGTACTTGACCCCTGTATTTGGGTTGTTGTTCTCGTCGTTTCTGTCGAGGCGTAGCGGTTGTCTGCAAGTTGGGCAATTCATAGCTGCATTGTAGCAAACACCGGAAGCTGGACCCACGTTGTAAGCTTCGCTATTTTACGAATGCTAAACCTACTGTCGTTGTTCTTGTTGATCGCTAAGTATGCCTAATTCTTGGGCGCCAGCATATATACCATTACAAAGTTGGCTGTAGCTGAGTTCGTAGCCAGCATCAAGGCGTGCTTTGAAAATTTCATCTCTAATCGCTGCCGCATCACCTTCTAGGTCATCTACGCCAGCACTAGTCATTGCAATTGACTTTACCCCTCTTTCTTCAAGGAGTTCATGGGCCGACTTAGTTACTTCTGCTATCTCAGCTTGGTATTTCTCTTCGGCTGCTTCAAAGTCGTAGGTGCTTGTTTCTTCAGGCTCTGCAGTATCTTGCTGGTGAAGCGGGTGGTCTACGTTGAGCTTCACCCCATCGAGATGCGCTTCTACAGCTGCGAGGTCTTGGTAAGCAGCTTTGTTATCCTCGTAATGGTCTTTTGAGCGCTTTACAGCATCCTCAACAGGAGGAAGATTCATCGGCACAAATCCTGATGCCTCCATCCTTTTATCATGCTCGGCCCACTGAGGGTTTGCTGCTACCTGTTCTTCTTTTAACTGTATAAAAGCAACATTTTTTGCAGCTTCTTCGCCAATTTGATTAGGTGTTTTTTCTGACATTATTTGTATTTCCTTTTGGTTTTGTATCGAACTAGCTACAGTATAGCATAAGCTTTATTATAAGTCAAGTATAGTATGCTCGAGAAAGGGCCCGACCGGATTAGCGGACTTCGTCCTTCTCCTCAATAGCTTTCTCGGAATACATTCCTGCGAGAGCTATTGCTCCGCGACTCGGCCCGTTCGCGTTGCTCACTCTATCGCCGGCCCCAATCACAAGTCAGAGACTTGCCCATATAAAAAACGCCACCAACGGTGACGTTCTTTATGTGGCGGGCCCGACCGGATTTGAACCGGCGATCTCCTCCGTGACAGGGAGGCGTGATAGACCCCTTCACTACGAGCCCTCGCCGTCAATTTATACAAAAGACAGGGGTAATCATAGCAATTCTGGGCACAAAAAGCAAACCTTTTACTCTAGTAACGCGTAAACTAGGTTGAGATGAAGATTTTTGGTGGTTCTTGTTTGCGCAGTGGCTTGGTGAAGTCAGAGATTGGCTTAAAGTTGAACTGTATGTGCGCAGCCTGCACACTATTCTGTGTTGCATCCAGGACTTTCACAATTTCTAAGGTGTAGCCGGTATTAATCAGACCTGATACCTGCCCTGCTTTGAGCTTAAATAAGCTTGCGGTAACAATTGGGGCGACATCACGGGAGGTGGGCGTAATTGGTGCAGCATATGCACCGCCGTTGGCTGCAGTGTTCTGGTCTTGGCTACTTTGTTTAGCTAAGTTGGCAAAGTCTGCCCCACCCTGCAGCTGTTTGAGCGCTGATTCAGCTTTGTCATTCGTTTGAGTATCCAGCTTGGCTACAACCGCCTGCTGCAGCAATTGTTGGCGCAGTTCACGCTTAAAATCATTCTGATTCCAGCCCCAAAACTGCTTGAGCACATCGTTAAATACGCGGTCGCTATTGCCGAGGCGATTCTCTTGGCGAACCAGCGCAACTTGATTATCTACCTCTTTAGAGCTCACACTAACCCCATTTTCTTTGGCTAGCTGTTTTACATACGCGTCCTCGATCGTCTGATTCATCGCTTGCTTTTTAAGCAAAGCTAACTGGTCTTTGCCTGACTTACTTGAAAAATCAGTTTGCTGCTGCGTGTGGTAATAGTGCATATTACGACGCAATTCAAAGAGGTATGATTCGTAACTCACCCAGCTATCACCAACTTTTGCGACTGGAAATGGCACCACTCGTGTAACGCCGTACATAAAACCGGATGTTGACTGGAACTTATACAAACTCAACGTTACATACGCAAAAAATGCGACGATAACAGCTACTAAAATCAAAATAGAGTTGCGTACCACGTGACGCTTGGAATGTTGCAGGGGATAAATAAACTTACGGGCCGATGACAATACGTCTTCTCGGTGCTCCGCCACTGTTTCGTTGGTGATTCGAGGAACGTCTTTTAGCGCCTCACTGAACTTATCTTCAGTGGACCTTTTGCGCTTGAATGGGCGCGGAACTTTTTGGGAAAGCTTAGGCTTTTCCGGATTCTTCGGTTTCTTCTTCATCTGTATCGTTTTGTTGCAACATTGCGGCTGGATACGGATTCGCATCAATGCCTTCGTCGCGCAGAATACTCACGAACTTTGCCTGGATCTTACCAGGATGGCCAAGATCCTTAATCTCCATGTCCCCGATGTATGTCTGTACTTTCATTGTACCAAATCCGAGCAGTGTTTCCTGAATTCCAGACACCGTGTAATTGATCGACTGTACCTGTCTGAGGCTTATATCTGATACAGACCGGTGGAATAAGCCCTTTTGGGTAATTTGAATAAATCTCTGATCGGTAATGATAAATACGCTGAAATACCAGCTAATCCAGCTTGGTGCCAAGATAAGTAGACCCAAAATACAGCCAAGTGCCAAGCCGCCGAAGAATACCGTAAAACCAAGGTCGGGCTTAACTGCTGCCGGGATAATGCCGATAAGCGGGCCCAATAAACCAAAAACCAACCCCTTGCGCATCACTACCGGGTGACGCCGAAACACATACAAGACGGTTTCGTCGTCGAACTGGTCGGAGAAGTATTTTGTAGCCATTTTGTGTATTTAAACGTTTATGGCTATATTCTACCACTTTTCAGAGCCATCAAAGGAATGCTACTCATGGAATCTATTATGAATCTCGGCTAACCTCTGCGCCCTTATTTCTTTAAGCGGCTCACGCTGCTCTGGATAACCAATCTCAATTGCATCATACTCGCGTGGGTTGACGGCCAAGCCTTCCTCTACCCACAGGCCAACAACATTTGCCGGAACAACGCCACTACGAAGCAACGGAGCAATGTCTCCAACTTTCTTTACATCGTAGTTGTCGCGTAAGTACGAATACATGCCGATGGATTTGCCCTCTTCTTTTGTGTCGTTTTCTTGACTCAGTGCGTCCCCAGCTGCCTGCAAATCACTCAAACAGGCTATAAAGTCATTAATATTCATCGCTTCTAGATCTTGCGGGATTCTAGAGCCTGCTCGATTTGCCATCCTATTGGCGAAATCCACTGAACTTTCTTCTTTAGGCATGCTGTTCAACCTTTTTGTTTTATTTTTGTACCGTAACATTATAGCAAATAATTATGTTTTTGTCAATTTCCAGAAACACCTGAAATCATGCTACGCGTCGAATCGCATCTGTAATGCGCAGGCTTGGGAAATATAACCCTACTCTCAGCGCTGGGTCATCAATTCGCACGATACTATACGGAACGACCTTCGCATCTTCTCCTTTGCCGCGTATTTTCCTGTCGAACTTTTCATCTATGGATGCGTTGACAAAAAGAAGCTCTTTTAGCCTTCGATAATCACCGGAAACAAAGTCTACAGTACCGATCCTGTTAACATCGTTGTCAGTTTCTGGGTGTGTCACCGGCTTGCGGACACGGATAACAGATAGTTCGGACTCATTCGGCTCATCAATGCGAAAAATGTCACCATTCTTGGAGAAGATCTTTGTACCAAGTGCTGCAGCTTCGCCACTCAAGCACAGTTGGTCTTCTTCATCTTCTGGGATTACCGTCAGATAATCTATCGGTAAGCTTATCCTGCCAAGGTATTCCTTGAGCTCCTGTTGAGCAATGTCAACAATCTCTTGGCTTCTAACAATAAGTGATTCCGGATGATTCAATATACATCTCCTGGTGCCCACCAAGCATTATTTTGGTATCCCCACTGCGATATCGTGTGGCTTTACCACACTCCTTCCTGCGGTACTCACAGTGACTACATAAGTGCACTCACTGTTCCGTTCCTCGTTCGCCGAACACGGATTTACTTTAGATCCTGTATCACCTTGGTGCCCCCGGAGGGAGTCGAACCCCCAGCTTCTCCTTAGGACGGAGTTGTTTTATCCATTGAACTACAGGGGCACCAAGGTGTACAGGACAAGCTCCGTTATTCTATCCATTGAACTATGGGGACTCGAAGGATATTGTAACAGTTTATATCTAACTATCCCTCGCCTTCAGCAAGGTGCCATGGCGGTTCTTCGAGCATTGACAGCCGTAACGTGATTTGGTAGTTGTGGCAGCAACAATTATTGTTCGAGGATACTGCTGAGTGAGATTCCTATGGAATCTATAACGAGCGAGGCCGACCGGAGGGAGACATCCGAGACATTGTTGGTGTTACAGCTAGCAAGTCACGTGGAGGGTGTGCTCGTGATCTTTTGCTTTCTTTTGGATCAAGCCAAAAGAAAGAACTTGGTTCTTTGTTGAAAGAACAATGAAAAAGATCTCTCGACTTCGCTCGAGATGACGGTTGGAAGTGGTTGAGATGAAAAGATGGAAATTTATTTTTTCTTTGGTTGGGTAAATTGCTCGTGAGTTGCGTTATAGTCGTACAGTTCTGTCTCTGAGAACCAATGGGCAATTTCTTTCTTCGCCTCTTCAGAATCAGCCGATGCGTGAATAATATTTGCTACACCGCGCCCGATACTAGCAGCCTGACCATACGTAACATGTGCAAAATCACCCCTGATGGTGCCTGGTAGCGCAGCTTTTGGTTCAGTATCACCGACCATCTTGCGCACCGCCTCTACCGCCTCGACTCCTTCTAATACCATGGCGATTACTGGGCCTTCTTTCATGCTTGCCAATTGGCTTTCAAAAATTTCGTCACCTTTTCGAGTCTTAAGTGTTCCAATGCCTTCGTAATGGTCATAATAGTGTTGATGATCAGGCTGCAGCATTTTAGTTCCAACAATCTTGAATCCTGCTCGTTCAAATCGGGTAATAATTTCGCCAACAATGCCGCGTGCTACAGCGTCTGGTTTGAACACAATAAGGGTTTTTTCCATGTGAGGTCCTGTTTAATTTATATCTGTATTTTAACAGAGATAGCTGCCCTGTTCTAGAGCAATTTCCAATCCTCAACCTGAACGAGTAAAATGACTAGCATGCAACAATATAACTGGATCATATTTTTGAGTACAACTGGGTTGTTATTGCTGTTAGCCGACTTCGCGATATACTACGCAATCGGCAAGAACCATAGTAAGACTCCTTTCATTATCGGTACCGCAATTCTTGTCTTTTACTTGGTATTAACAGGTGTGGCAGCCTATCAAACCTACCTGCATCGCAATGATTCAGAGAAGTGGTAATCTTTCTACAGATGTCGCACAATGATACAATCAGCTTATGCTATTTTCAAAAGCAAAAACCGATTTTCTAGAATACTTGGAAATTGAGCAAAACCGCTCACAAAAAACGATTCAGAATTATGATCATTATCTCACTCGTCTGGTAGATTTTGCAGGTGAAATACAGGTTTCTGAAATTGATAATGAGATGATTCGTAAATGGCGTCTGTGGCTGAATCGCCTCGGCACCAATACATCTGATGAATTAGGTAAAACAACGCAGAACTATCATTTAATTGCACTACGCAGCTTCTTGAAGTTTTGTGCCAAGCGCGACATCCCTGCCCTAACTGCGGACAAAATTGAGCTAGCACGCACCAAACGGAAACAAGTAACTTTTTTGAATGAAGATGAGTTGGCTCGCTTATTTGAACAACCAGATTTGAATACAGAGTCAGGATTGCGTGACCGAGCTATTCTGGAGCTTTTGTTTAGCTCTGGGTTACGCGTAAGTGAGTTGGTGGGTCTGAATAAGGATAATATTAACCTTAAGCGACGAGAATTCATGGTACGTGGTAAGGGGCAGAAAGATCGGCCAATATTTATCAGCCCTGAGGCTGCAAAATGGGTGGAATTATATCTAGAAAAGCGCAGCGACAACTCTACACCGCTGTTTTTGCGCTACAGCGGTCGTAAAACCGTGGATCGCAGTGGAAACCTGCATCGACTTACTGCGCGCAGTGTGCAGCGTCTGGTAGCCCGCTATGCCCTTCTGGCCGGTATCACCAAGCATGTTAGCCCACACACCTTGCGGCACTCATTTGCTACAGATTTACTGATGAATGGCGCCGATTTGCGTTCTGTACAAGCATTGTTGGGCCATAGCAACATCGCCACAACCCAAATCTATACCCATGTTACCGACCCACACCTACGCTCAGTCCACGAAAAATTCCACCGCCACGCCGATGATTAGTTGCTGTAAGGGTAGCAGGCGCCGCTTACAGCCGATGAACCATCAGGGTTAAAGAATGATGTCTGGTCTGGGCTTGCGCCCATACGCTTACAAATATTCTTAGACTCAAGAGCATAATTCGGCAAGTCATAGCGATCCCCATTGAGCGGCACATGTACTTGCATACGTTTGAGAACATTTCTGGCCTTACCCGTCACGTCTATAAGAGCTTGGGTATTTTTAAATCCATCGGCTGTCGTTCCTATTGTAACCACTGATCCATCATAATAACTCAATATACGCAATAGATAAGGACCGTCTGATGACGCACCCATTCCGGTGCTGCTATTCGGCACCGTAATCGTTGATGTACAGTTCTTGCCAGCTGCGTCACAAATACCTCCAATTACTTTTGCTCTTTCTGTATCACTACTCCTGCTTTTATACGTCACGCTATTTGAGGAACCGGATGTTACAGGATAAAGATAAGTATTGAAGGTCTTGTCTTCAAGCACATCTCTACCCGCACCAGCAACCAATGGCGTTAAAGACACCTGCAGCACAGCAGGGGCAGCACCCCACCTTCCCGTGCCAGTGCCTTTAGGGTAAAAATTACCTATTTCAGTATTATCCTTTGGGCTATTGCTGTTAGTCGTCGATGTCCACTGTATAGTTAGATTAAAATCTCCAGGGGCATTTGTAAATCTAATCACTTTAGCCCAGGACTCATTGGCCCCAATTGTGCTTTCAAGATTGTCTGGCGAGCTATCAACTATCACACAAGTGTATGCGATGTCTTTTGCAGAATCGATTATAGGGTTCGCATTGCTAGCACTAAGATCCCCGCTATCCATGCACTCCCCATCAGTGTCCACCTCTGTGGCAGGATAAGCATTTAGGTACTTTGTAATATCATTTATACCGGTCTCTGCAGCATAGACAGCCTGTGCACCAAGCTGCTTATTAAGCGCTGATTGTTGCTCGCGTCGTACTAGCTGTGCGAATCCTATGGTGGTAAGCGCCAAAACAATAATCAAGACTATCGCAATAGTCATAGATGCAAAACCATTTTCCTGAAGCTTTTTTAATTTTAATTCGTACATGAGCATAATTATACCCCATTTAGACTAATTCAAGTCTAGCCTCCGTACAGCCTTTGTTTGAAGACTCGCAGTCGCACAAAACTGATCGCCTATATCTCCCCGACAAGTAGGGTTATTCGGGTTAGTCGTCAGGTCTAGTAGATCACCGTCCCCGTACGCAGCAGCAACATCAACACCATAAGTTCCCTGAGAAGTTAGGGAAATAGTGAATCGTGTTAAGCGACTATTTGGGCTCATAAGCTCAGTACCGTTAACGCCTCCATACCCCGATGAAGGGTCGCCTTGGGCAAGGTTGGCGGGGCTACAACCGCTAGAGATAGTATCGCGCCAGAAAACATGTTGGTATGTTATGCCTCCGTCCGTATCGCCCATCTTAACTCCCGGAATGTAGCTATATCGTATCTTGCCAATACAGTACGCTTTCATTTGCGCACTTGCACCAGAGCCCGATACAGGACCCACTACTACATCACTACCTACTTGAATATTTTGGACTACATCGTTAGCGATGGTACGCACCGCATTTTGTATCTTAGCTTGATTAATGCCCTTGTAATACAGCCTCCCGATGCCAGCCATCGTCACTGTTGCCAACACTAAGATTGTTGAAAGTACCGCGGTACCGATCATTAATTCCACAATTGTAAAGCCTTTTTGCTCGTGAACGGTGTATTTTGCTTTTATCATGGCAATCTATACTTCATAGTTACTGTATCCTGACCGTCACCACGAACATTATCCCAGCTAACAGTCACTGTAAAACCATTATCTGAGGGGCTTCCCGTACGTTGAACTCGGAAGTTATACAAATCTCTTTTACAGTCCAGGCCTGACACGTCATTAGACCTAGCACCGTCATCATCCTTATAACAAAACTCTGAGGCTCCACTATAAGGAGAATTTGCATCGGAGTGATCTAGGCCACCATGTGCACGTAGCTGTTCAATTTGCGATATGGCGATCTCCGAAGCTTCAGAGTTCTCCTGCGCCTGCCTTGAATCAGTTAAGCTCCGATTTGCAGTAGCATAACAGATAGAGATCGCCATGCCAAGAACCGCCAGCACGATCATGACTTCCACAATTGTGTCACCACGACTGGCAAGTTTTTTGATATTTTTCATAATTAACAACTCGAGATTCCTAGGTTAGTCTTTGTTCTTAAGCTAGCACCATCTTCACCAACAGTAATTGTGCCGTATCGCGTGCCATCAGTAATACACAGTGTTGCTATTTGACTTGGAGACAAGATACTTGGACGAGAACTAGAATTGTTAATGGTAGCTACTGCCTGTGCTTGAGACTGGTTTGGGCTACTCAAGCCATAAATAACCGACATTCTTGTACCATCTGCAGGATCACGCATAAAGCCCAGCCCATAATATGTACTTCCGTTAATCTTTACATATTTAACCGTGAGACCTTGGGGAATTGCAGAAGTAGTTGTAAGGTTTAGTGTGCCTGTAGAACTGATAACAGGAGTGATGTGCGGATCGCTGACATCATCAGGTAAGCGCTGGCCAGCTAAAAGAAATGTTTCATACTTACTTGTATTACCATCAAGGTTAAAATGCATAAATTTACCCATAAATACACATGGTGCGTTATTGCCTTGCTGGCTACTCACATCAGGATCCTCGACCTTAACGCTGGTGCCATCTAAAAAGCAGCGCAGCTTGATATCACTAAACCTACCGTCATTAACCTCATCTATTGTGCCTTGAATGCGCGACGCCATTTCGTTTGCCCCACTCGTAAATGAAGCTCTGGCTTGCTTGCCATTGATGAAGCTAGCAGCGATTACAAACATGAAGCCGGAGACGGCCAATACAATCATGACCTCAACGATGGTATAGCCTTTGTGTTGAGCTTTTAGTTTTAGGGGGGAGTTTCCACCTTTCATATGTTGCCAATTATACCATAAGCGTTAAGAGGTCAACACCTGTTACACATTATCATTAAACAATTCCTCACAGGATGTGAGGAATGCCATGGCGATTTTTCGAGCGTCAACAGCTGGAACGTGATTTGAAAGCTGTGAAAGCAACAATTCTTGTTTTGGACTCTGCTGAGTGAGATTCCTATGGAATCTATAACGAGCGAAGTCGACTGAAAGGAGATGTTCAAAACATTGTTGCGCTTTACAGCATTCAAGTCAGGTGTAGGCTGTGCTCTTGGGTTTTTGCCTACTTTTGGGCTAAGCCAAAAGTATGGATTTGGTTCTTCATCGGAAGAACATGAGAGCAAACAGATCCTTCGACTCCGCTCAGGATGACAATCACAGCATCAACAGGGAGTGTAGGTACCAATCAATAACCTGCTCGCCAAAAAGCATGGCTATAAATGCACCGATTATCAAGAAGGGGCCAAACGGGATCACACTTGTTCGTTTAAGCTTCTGGTTTATTAACAGGGGTAGACTCACAATAGTGCCAAACAGAGCAGCGATGAATATCATCAGGAGTGCATTACCCGGTGTAGCCACGATTAACCCCAGTAACCATCCGAGCTTTACATCTCCACCACCTATCCACTTGCCTTTCGATACCTGAAAAAGCACATAAAACAGCCCCCCGCCGATAATTACTGCCAAAGCTGTGTCTACCATGGCTTTGAAGGGTGAAACCGCTGTAGCTGCCTGTATGATGGCTAGGAGCCCTGCTACACCCGCCAGAGGGTAAATTATGCGATTAGGCAGCAAATACCACTTCAGATCGTACACCAGCAGAGCCATCAGCCCCGTTACAATCGGCAACCAAAGAATAAAAGCTGATAGCGACCCTGCAGCGGCTAACCGCGAACCGCTATCTGCTAACGGCCAGAACAGATATGAGACCACAAAGGCCAAGGCAGTAGCAATCTCCACCAACGGATACTGAGCTGAGATCTTCTTGCCACAATATCGACACTTGCCGCCAGTACTCAACCAGCTCAACACTGGTACAAGATCTCTAGCCTTCAGCTCGTGCCCACAATCCGGGCACATAGACCGTCCTTTAAGCACTGACAGATCTTTTAGGCGTTTCTGATTTGGTTTTTTCTTCTTTGCTTCTACCGCTTGTTCATGCACACGCCATACGAGCGCGTTAGCGAAGCTACCCAGGCACAGACCCAGTAGAAAAAGAACAACAATAATCATAAGCAACATCTTAGCACACCTAAAACGCCATCCTTACTAGATAACGCTTTAGGTAAAAGTTAAGTTGTTTACTAATTACCCGCGCTCACGCAACGTGTTGGAGTTTTACCCTCTATGCCGTACCAAACTACTAGGCTGCGAGAAGAACTAGCTGACTCTGTTAATACTCCATCACTTGAGCATTTTGCGTTTTTATACACAACCACCACATCAGCACCAGGCGCAGTAGGGCTAGCTGGGCGAGCGACAATATTGCCACTTGGTGCAGTAATGATCGAGAACGATTCGTCTGCTAGATTTATCTGAGTTGCACCTGTACCAAAACCTGCCGGTTCTTGGCCATTATGATTAGTAATGTATTCCGAGATTAAGCCTGATAGGCGTGAAGAGTCATTACTGCGCTGTGTGTTGCGGCTGTTGCGCTGCAAGGCTGGTACTGCCAAAAATACGATTAGGATAATGAGCCCGGCTATAGCCAATACAATCATAACTTCAATAATAGTGAAGCCTGTTTGGTCTGATTTTCTGTCTTTTCGTAAACTTTCTAGTTTGTTAAGCATCGCAAATGCCCCCTTTGCTGCTTGGTTTTTAAATGCTTATGGTTTGATAATAATCTGCTAACAGATAAAAAGCAAGTGTTTATCCCCAGATTACAGCTCTTGACACTGAGGTGCCGAGCTAGTTCGTGTCTCTACTGCGAATAAAGCCACGACATCGTTGTAGCCAGTACCAGTGCCTATTCCTCTGCCGCTGCCATCATCAGCACACTTTGCATAGTTCGCAATTGTAATCGCATCTATGTCCGTAACTGCACTGAGCACATTGTATGATTCTTCGCTTGTACGAGGCGTTATCGTTACGCTACTGGGGTCAGTATAATATGAACGTTTCGCTCGATCCAAGATAGCACCCTTGTCGCCCGATGCAGGAAAGCCACCAGAGTTATTGAGCTCCCATCTTGAAATCGCTTGCAGTATAGATGAAACATCCTGTTTTCTCTCGTTATTACGCGCGTTGCGCTGAAGCGTGGGCACTGTCATGAATACCATCATAAGAATCAGCCCAGAGATCGCCAAAACTATCAAGACTTCCACAATTGTAAAACCATGTTGTTTGCTTGTCTTGGTCATCGCCAGCTCCTAGCCAGCACCAGTAAAGCCAGATTGATTCACAAGACCGTAGATAGGCAGAAGGATAGCTGCAACAATTGTTATAGCAATTATGCCCATAATGATCATCATTACTGGCTCTATGGTTGTACTAATTGCTTTGATTTCGTTGTCGACTTCTTTCTCGTAGTAGTCAGCAACTTTTGCTAGCATGTCTTCCATGGAACCAGAATCTTCACCGATTTTGAGCATGTTTGGCACTAGTTCGAGGAAGTTTGGATCACCTTCAAGTGAATCAGATAATGCCTTGCCACCCTTAACCTTCTCAGCAGCTGTGTGCAGTGAGTCTGCAATATGTACGTTATCCACCGCGTCAGCAGTGATATCAAGTACCTGCAAGAGTGGAACACCGCTTCCAACCAACGTAGTGCCAGTTCTCGAAAAGCGTGCCATATACATCTTCATATATAAAGTACCTATTGGCCACGTGCGCATTTTTGCGCGATCAATAAATGCCCTTCCGCCCATAGTGCGCGCCCAACGACTGCCAAAGAATGCCCCCAAACCAAGCAAAATAAGTACCAGCCACCAGAATTTAGTCACAAAGTGTGATACAGCAAGCAATACAACTGTCACAAACGGCAAAGAAGCTCCGGGAAGATCTGCATAAATATCCTCGACCTGTGGCAACACTTTAACAATCATAAATGTTACGACTGCCATCATCACCAAGAGCACAATTAATGGATAGATCATCGCGCCACGCACTTTGCTTATAATGTCAGCGTCTTTTTCTTGCTGATTGGCCAAGCGCTCTAAGGCCTTGTCGAGCGTACCAGAAGTCTCTCCGGCCGCCACCATGCTTATATATACCCTGTTAAAGACCGTTGGATGCTTTGCTAAAGCCTCGCTAAAAGCAGTACCAGCTTCCACATCAGTAATCGCCTCGTTAATAACTAGAGTGAACTTCTTGTTGGTGGTCTGGCTGGCAACATTACGTAGACTCTGCACAAGCGGCAAGCCTGCGTTAATCAACGTAGACAGCTGGCGAGAGAACAAAACCTTGTCTTTAGTCCTAATTCTTCTACTAAAACTAAAACCGCCGTCAGTTTTTTCAGCCTTGATTGTCAGCGGCGTAAGGCCTTGGCTCTTCACCAACTTGGTAGCTGACTGTTCATTGTCGGCTTGCACCTGGCCTTTTACGATTTTGCCAGTCTTAGAGTTTTTAGCTTCGTAGCTGTACGTCAGCACACTGACCTCCGGTCGACGATTAGCGATTCACGATTAGCAAATTGCAAAAAAGTCGCAATTTTCGATGAGCCATTATGCTGCATTGCGATTCCATCGCCAATAGCCAATTGCCAATCTATCGCCCTTTGTAAATTGCTAATTGCTAATTGCATGTTAGCCTCGCATCAATCTGTCTAATTCTTCTAGGTCAACAGCAAAATTACGTGCTTCGTCATAGGTGATTGAACCTTCGTGAATCAGGCTTACAAGCTGCTTATCCATTGACTGCATACCAAATTCTGCGCCCGTCTGAATCACGGCCTCGAGCTGGTGACTTTTACCCTCACGAATGATATTGCGCACTGCTGGTGTAGCCACCAATATTTCTGCTGCTGCAACACGCCCACCACCAATGGTTGGCACCAAACGCTGCGAAACGATTGCTTGCAAGATATTAGAAAGCTGCGCACGAATTTGCGGCTGCTGGTGTGGTGGGAATACATCAATCATACGGTCAATACTCTGCGCTGCACTGTTAGTGTGCAGAGTTGCAAACACCAAGTGGCCTGTTTCTGCAATCGTGATGGCGCTAGCAATTGTTTCAAGGTCGCGCATCTCACCAACCAATACGACATCGGGGTCTTCGCGCAATGCACTACGTAAAGCTGCGCTAAATGAGTATGTATCGTAGTGCACCTCGCGCTGTACAATCACTGATTTTTGCGATTTGTGCGTGAATTCGATTGGGTCTTCGATGGTGATGATATGCTTGCTTTGCTCGGAGTTAATCTTGTGGACCAATGCGGCAAGCGATGTGGACTTACCTGAACCAGTCGGACCAGTTACAAGCACTAAGCCACGTGGCAAGTCAGCAAATTTATTCACAACTTCTGGTAGGCCAAGCTGCTCAATCGTCAAAATTTCATTCGGGATTAAGCGCAACGCTGCGGCAAGATTACCGCGCTCGTGGAATGCGTTAACACGGAATCGACCCAAGTCACCATAGGCAAAACTAAAGTCAAACTCTTTGTCTTTCAAAAGAATTTGTTTTTGGTCTTCATCAAGAATAGAGAATACTAATGCCTCGACCGCTTCTTCGTTCAAAGGATCAGCGCCTGTTACTGCTGCTAAAGCCCCGTCAACACGTATCATTGGTGGCAAACCAACTTGAATATGCAAATCCGAGGCCTTCTTTTTGATCACCTCATCCAGTAATACTTCGATTCGTGGTTGTCCTTGTGCTGCCATAATGTGTACCCACCTATCCTTTTTAAACTCTATGTGTTTCTATTAGCGATTCACGATTACCAAATTGCAATGCAGTAGCGATTGGCGATTGGCGATTATGCTGCACTGTAATTCCATAGCTAATCGCTAATCGTGAATCTATCGCTATTTGCTTATTGCTTATTGCTAATTGCCCGTTCATGAATTGTCCTCTGCTGCCACTCGATTCACCTCCGCTAGGGTAGTCTGCCCGTCAAGCGCCTTGAAGTATCCGTCTTGCCGCATGTTAACCATACCCTCTGCTTCGGCTACTTTCGCTATTTCTGAACTTGTGGATCTTTTCATAATTAACCCTTGTATGGCTTCTGATACTTCAAAGACTTCGTACAAGCCCATTCGGCCTTTATAACCGCCAGGAGTATCGGGACTATCTACGCCCTTGGTTAAAGTATAAGCGTTTTGGTTGGCTAGAGGCAAGCTTTTGTACCCCATATCGGCCGCCAAGGCTGGCATTTTATCCTGGGCTGACGGCAAAAAATTGCCAATTGTCGCTTGGATAGCTTTTGTTTCTGCATCTGTACTCTGATACGTCTCCTTATCGTCACCAATGCGGCGAACCAAGCGCTGACCAATCACCGTATGCACCGTGCTGGCTATCAGGAATGGTTCGATACCCATATCGAGTAGGCGCGGCAAGATACCAGCAGCACTGTTTGTGTGTAGTGTACTAAATACTAAGTGGCCGGTAAGGGCGGCCTGGACGGCAAGCTGAGCTGTCTCTTTGTCGCGAATCTCTCCTACCATTACAACGTCGGGGTCCTGGCGCAGCACACTGCGCAAGCCTGAAGCAAAAGTTAGCCCAACTTCTGGGTTCACCTGGATCTGATTGATGCCAGACATTTTGTACTCAACTGGATCTTCAAGTGTCACAATATTGATGCTGTCATTAGCGATTTCTTGCATCAATGCATATAGCGAGGTCGATTTACCCGAGCCAGTTGGGCCACTGGTCAGAATCATGCCATTTGGTCGTTCTAGCCCTTTTCGAATTGTCCGAAGCGCACGGCCACGATAACCCATATCCTCGAGTTTCATCGAGGTGCCGGTCTTATCCAGCAAGCGAATCACCACTTGCTCGCCCCAAACAATTGGTGCAATCGCAATACGCAAATCAATTGGCTTGCCGTCTACTTCTACGGTAAACTGACCATCCTGCGGCGTACGGTGCTCGTCAATCTTGAGGTTAGCTAGAATTTTAATGCGCGAGATAAGCGCGGGTTCAGTGTTCTTAGGTAGCCGCATCACCTCTCTTAGCACGCCATCCACACGACAACGTACCTTAAGCTCCTTCTCGAGCGGCTCCAAGTGCACGTCACTCGCCCTATTGCGTGCCGCAAACTCCAAGATTGCCGAAAGTGCCTTACTAATCGGTGAGTCTTGAACGATTGTTTTTATTTTCTTGTTTTCAACGGGTGTATCGTCCTGCTCGTCTGGCAGCTTTGTGTCAACACCTGTCATATTGAGTTTGGCCTTGAGGGTATCGTCCATCTGGGTATCAAGACTTGCCCCGTACTGCTTGAGCACCTGTCGGATGCCCGCCTCACTCGCAACATACACCTTTAATGGACGTTTAATTCGATTGCTTAAAAAGTCCACCGCTTGCACGTTATCGGCATCAAGCATGGCTACGACCAATCTGTGCTGCATTTCACCCAATGGCACAGCCATATAACGTTCTGCGATATCCTGTGGCAGCAGTTCAAGCACCTTTGGGTCGATACGCGCCGTCGTAAGATTCACATATGGCACTTTTGTCATTGTAGCGTGTACTTTAGTAAGCTGTTCGTCAGTAATTAAATTATTCTTTACGAGGTGCGCAAACAGCGGCTCATGAGCCTTTTCGGCAGCCTTTTCGGCCTCTTCAAGCTTCTCTTTAGTAATAAACTCACTAGATACAAGCGTATCTTTGATTTGCTGCTCAGAATCAGTAGAAAGAACACTCACGCCACAACCTCACTGCATCTCTCTCCTGTCATCTCGACCGAAGCGGAGAGATCTCGTTCCTCCCCACTCCTGTCATCCTGAGTGAAGTCGAAGGATCTGTTCCGTGATTCTGCGACCGCCATCAGCCAACCGCTATCAGCTATCAGCGAATAGGACTCACGCACCCCTAGTCCCTCACCCCTAGTCCCTAGCAATTGCTTACTCACAAGCAATTCCTACTGCGAGGCGAATGGATCGGTATTCGCGTTATTGCCGATAGTTATAGTTTGAGTTGGGTCAAATGCCTGATCATTAAAGAAACGCTCATCTGGCTTCGGGAAATCAGCCGTAATAGGCTGCACTACTTCCACCTCCTGCTTACGATCTTTTGGTGATGCAAATATTGCATTCGATATAAAATACGAAAATATTGCACTAAAGAATACGACAATAATAATTAAGGCTATGTCTTTTTGTTTCATTTGATCACCTTCTTCGTTGGTTCGATACTACGTGCCGGCTGGAAGTATGTATGCGCATCAACGGTTACAGTCATATCGTCACCACCGCCAGTCACGCTCAACTTATCTACCTGAAAAGGCCTTATCGAAGACTGTAGAGCCTTGAACAGCTCGTTAACAGCCTTGTAGTTTGCACCGCTAACAGAAAAGGTAAATGGTATTTCTACCGGCTCAGGTGTAGAGCTTGATGTATTAGATTGCTGATTAACCTGGTCGTCAGTACCTGTAATACTAGAAACTTTTAGTCCTCGGTCTTTTAATATCTTCTCGAGACTTGAGGTCAACGCTGGAAAATCGTAGGTACTAGGCAGCGCATTGAGTATGATCTTTGAATTGCTGCCATCATTATCGCCACTACCCTCAGTAAGGCCACCAATAACATTTGTAGAAGTAGAGTTAAATGCCTGGTAAGACTTCTGTAAATCGCTAAAAGCTTCTGTGTTATCTTGTAGCTGATTGTACGCCTTTTGCTTTGCAGACATTACTCGTGAGTTATATTGATTTTGGCTCAAAACTGTCTTACTAGCCATCAAGCAGAACACTGTTACAAAAGCAGATACCGCCACAATAGCAACCATTTGCGCACTTGCTTTATCTATAGCTACACGCTTACTTGAAGTCTCTGCTTTAGCCATGTTAGTTTCCTCCTCCGCTTGTCTGTGCTGCCTGGAAAAGTTCTTCAACAGGCTGTTCAATCGCTGAGCGTGTGGTTGTAAGATTAGGTACAGCCAGAGTCACTTTTTTGCTAACATCGAAGATATTGGGATCATAACTGAAGGTGATTGAATAATTTGCTGCTCTGCCCTGTCCACTATCGCTAACCCCAAAACTACTCAAGACGACATCCTTAAATGCCTTCTGCTTGGTCTGGTCTCCATCAATCTCATAGGTAGTAAACTTTAGGGTATCCACGTATTTATTAACCGCTCCGAGGGAGTCGGCCGTACCAGTTATGGTCACCACCTGGGTAGTAAAATCGATGTCAAAATTTGTAATATCCACTTGGGTCGGCGTTACCTCGTTGAGATAACCAAATAAATTCGACACTGCAGGCTTTTGTTCGTGCAATGCAGTTAAGCTTTGTAGCTGATTCTGCACCGTCAGAATCTTTGTAATCTCCGGTTTTTTCTGAAGCGTAGCAGTATCTGTTTTGATGTCTTTTGTGAGGTCGCTGATGTGCTTCTTTTGCAGACCGCCCACAACTAGCAGCAATACGAGCAACGCAATCGAACCGAGCGCAATAATGACCGCGCTGCTCAACACCAAGCTGCGCGTACGCTGAGCCTTGATATACTCCATTTTTACATCTGGTAGTAGGTTCAACTGAATCATGAGTCGCGCTCCGCTAAACCTACTGCAATACCGACACCCGCCCCTGTCATCTCGACCGAAGTGGAGAGATCTATTCTGGTTATATCAGTTACATATCTCATGCGTCTCTCTCCGCGAGTCCGACTGCGATGCCGAACTGGTTAGAAATCTGCAATAACTCATTCTGGCGGTCTTTGCTAAAGCTCACATTGCGCCATGAGTTTCCGATCTCAACATTCAAATTGAACTTATTTGCTAAGTAGAGTGGGAACTCCGGAATAACTGATGCTCCACCGGTCACTACAATGCGATCAATCTTGGCGGTCTTGTATCGTGTTTGGAAGAATTTGATCGACTTTTCTACCTCTGTTACGAGCAGGTCAACAGTACCTGTGATTGCTTGATACACTTGACCCTCAAGCTTATCCTTGCTCAGGCCAAATTTGAATACAAATTGTTCTGCTTGCTTGTCGTCAACATTCAAATTCTGAATAGCGGAACGTACGATTGCCTCCACACCAGTAGGAATGCTACGAGTGAGACGCGGCGCACCGTTCATTACTACCACGAGGTCAGTGCTACGATGGCCAACATCGAGTAAAAGCTGTGGTGTAGCATCTGCTACCGCCAAAGCACGCGCCATAGCTAGGTTGTCTGGTTCAAATGCGATCACATTAAGCCCAATTGACTCCAGTAGGTCCAGTCTTTCTTCTACAAATTTGTTAGGCACACTACTGAGCAATACTTCTTGTTTAGTCGCATCAGTTGGCGAATCACCCAGCAAAGCCCAGTCAATCTTTGACTCAGCAACCGGAGTTGGGATCAACGCATCGGCCTGTAGTGGGATTGCTTTGGCAAGATCACCACTTGGCAAACGTTCAATATCTGCAACTGTTGTGAACACTTTGCTCGAGGGAATACCAACAGCCACATTATTGGTGCTTACACCAGATTGTTTAATCAATTGTTGTATAGCCTGGGCTAGCTTCTGCTGGTCAGCCTTTGCATCGCTCTGCGATAATTTAGCGTCAATAGGCACGTAGGCATATTTAACCAAGGACTTATGTGCACCAGTACCACGCAGCTCAACCAGCCGAATAGCAGTGCTACCTATATCAAGGCCAAAAAAATCACCAGAACCGGCCAACAATGAACTCACGCCCGGCCCCCACTCATGTCATCCTGAACTTGATTCAGGACCCATGCCCTACGAACTACGAACGCCGAACTACGAGCAGCTATATTATTCATCACAGGAATTATACCATAAGCATCATCGCTCAGAAGCTGCCCAAAAGCTGTCACTCTGGCCAGCCCTCCTGTCATCTCGACCGAAGTGGAGAGATCTATATCCTTATTGTTCAAATGTATCCCACCCATTTTTCTGTATTTCTTATATATTCCTTATGTTTATCATATCACAATACCGGTGGCAGATTCTTATATGATTCCCACTGCTGCACGCCTGTCCCAGATTTCGGTAGAATCATAGGGTTAGACAGATACAATTCTGGACTAAAATCAAACACTTCTGCTGCATTAGTGTCTGGAGCTGTCGCACCTTCTGGCTTTCTATATTCAGTCTGAGTGGCATTACGAAGGGATTTATAGGTTCGCATTAAGTTGATCTTATTGGCTTGGAATACGCCATGCACCACAAGCTGTGTGTTACAAGTTCCATATAGCGCATCGTCAGGATCCGGTAATTCGTTAAAGTCTGTTGCACACGTATATATCTGCCCCTCAGCAACATATATGCCATCTAAGCGAGTGACGCTCGGGTCAATATAGATATTCCCACTAGCTTTCAAGATAAACGATGGAACGGTGTCCCTAGTCCAGCCACTAGCATATGCTATGTTGCCTTTAATATACACATCGCCGTTCACAAAGTAAGATACATTGACATTCGGGCTGATGTTAGTGGTGTCGATTGTCAGCTGAGTGCCATTGCTATTGTACTTATATGCCATACCTGGAGCAGCAGGAAGTGTTGCTGTGGAGACCGTAGCCGTTGCGCTACTTACGTTAGTTGCGTTCGTAGGTGGATTAATATCACTAAAGCAGTAGTCTGCGCCATAACTACCACCCATGCCGCTGGTTACATCCACAGTATTATTATTTGAGTCCTTACCGCTATTGGCGAATGTCAGCTCAGTCGGACTACGGAATATCGCGAATGATGGCTGGGCACTTGCAAAAGCGGTAATCTTATTCTTTGCAACGGCAGTCAATTCCGCACCGGCGCCAACATTATTAACCGATGCGCTTCCCCGCTTATTCCAGCCGGCAATTATGCCGTCAGTGGCATCAGTGGCAGGACATGTACCAGCATCGTTCTTAAAAGTACCACCAGAACGTACCCCGCTGCCAAATACCTTGAAATATGGCTTATTGGCAATAACGTCGCAGCGATTATCCGTGCTGTCATCCGACTTCTCACCATTTACAACATTGCCGTCCTTATCTATATAGCCGCTTGTATACTGCAAGTCTATAACCGTACAGTATTTATCCCCAGCGCTTACTGGAGAACTCACACCTGTGGAGCTTGGCCCAAAGACGGTCTTAGCGACGGTACTCTTAAATGCACCCGTGCCCGAACCAGAAAGGATAATAGGACTGGCACACAAACCAGACTCTCGCTTGGCAGTTGCCTTGTATACACAGCCCGTCCACCCGACCTTTATATCATCAGGCACGTTCTTATCTAGGCTAGCGCCACCAGAATAAGCAAAGCTTGTCGGCGCTTCAGAGTCATTGAATTCAGCCGTCGCTGTAGGCAGTATTTCAAAGTATCTGTACACCGGTTTATCAAAGGCGCATGGAACACTTAGGTCGCTAATCTTAGTATCAGTTACGTTAAAGCTGCCTTTAAACCTGCCTCCATTAGCGGTGAGCGAATTTGCAACCGGGACATCGTCAAGCAACGCGTCACCCGTTTTTCCCGGCGGTATTATACCAGTGCCATCCGACTGTCTACCCCCGTAAGTAAAGCTTGCATCAAATATTCGCGCTTCCTGAGCAGATGGGCCTGTGTTTGTGATAGTTGCTGTGATCGAAGCTGTCTCGCCCGCTAGTACCCTACCACCTGGGCCGGTACCTACTACCGACACGGAACAAGTTGCCGATACACACGGAATTGTTGTAAAACCTGATGTTGCCAATCCAGGAGCATCAAGCCAAGTTCCGTTATCATCTTTGTCGTACTGATACGTCACCCAGACTTTAATATTCTTCTTAGTCGGTTGATACTTCCACAGGAAACTAGTTTGTGTATTATTCTTATCTCCTGTACCAACAGTAGCAAAGTATTGGCCAGAGTTATCCGCCGGAATATTATTATAATTCGCATCATATTCTATTCCATAAGGGTTGCTGGCATTAGCCGTTTTCTTATCTCTGTACGATGTCACTTGTACGTCCTGAACTTTTACCAACGCCCGAACTTTCCTCTTATTACCACTCGGCCCCTTAAAGTTCGCGGGCGTTTGAACATATAGATATCTGCATTTCTCTTGAGTGTCTCCTGTGTCCGGAACTGGAGGTTTGCTGACTGTCACACATTTTTCATCAGTCCGAGCATAGTTATCACCCGCCCACTGATAGGTACCAAGCCCATTCTTATTGGTGTATGCGATTCTCTGACACCATTTATCTCCGTTGCTTGCATTATCAGGAATTGTAATTTTAAACTTCCGGTCATTCGGATCGGGATGCATGGTGCCTTTGCCAGCATCGCTCACGCTATTATCCGCAACCGTAGTCCATGAACCATTATTTTTTTTCTGCTGAACACGCCAGTAATAGTCAGCCCGCGCTGGGCCATTATTGTAGACCCAGTGTGTAAATGTTGCCTTTTGCCCCGGCTCAGCGCTTGTCTTATTCACGTCTGAACCGGCGTTGAGTGAGAAGGTTGTGTCCGGGTGCCAATAAAGATAAATGACGACTGTTTGTCCGTTACTGACATTGAAAATCTTCTTATTATATTCTGCGCCGTTTACATTGTCGGTAATAAGATCTTTACCGTAGTACATTTCCCACTTACCGCTCTCACCATTCGGGTTTTCAATTTGATCTATCCAAAAATTGGCTTTTGTGAAACCTATGCCGCAGTCAAGCACATAGCCATTGCCGTTATACCCGTCAATGCCGGCACCAATCACACTCCAGCCATTACACTGGTCGCCACCATTGCCGTAAATGCGCTCACCAGTCCTAAACTGTTTAAAGCTCGAACGACCATTACCAACCGGCCATTGGAATATACGCTTATCCAAATCTGGGTCAGTTGTACCCGGCATATCAGATTTAAGGTTGTACTTTACATTCAGCCTTTTGTTCGGGCTTCCAGCCACACTTGCACTCACCACCGCCGCCGCCCTTGCACCATTGTGCGCACCGGCATTCGTCCCCCAGTTACCACTTGGGTGCAGCTTTGGCGCTCCAGGGCAATTATTACTTGCAGGAGTCAAAGCCGAACTCTGCCCTGAGCCAAATACCAAAGCACCGCCAAGCACCGCCAAGCCAACAATCAGTAACTTTAATCCGTATTTAGACATTGATCGTATACCCCAGCTCTTGCTTTTGCTGCTTCAAGACTTGGTCGAATGTCTTACCACTATTCCCGCCCTTTGAACTATCCATTTGCACCATTAGATAGAACGATTCAACCATGCTGTCGTTACTGTCCGAATTGGATACTTTTACCGCAAACGGCTTCGTGGTGGTACCCGGCTTAATGCTATGTATCTTCTCTGTTATCGACCGGGTATTCAATATATTATCTTGTGTATTGCTAGTGTCAAATGCTTTGGAGTGCGATAACGTTTGGTAGGCATTTTCTCCCAGGTAAGAATCCTTGTGTTCAGCTTCAATTGCTTGGTCAAATGTCATTTTGCCAGACGCTACCTGAGCATATAAATTATTGATAAACTTTTGTGCATAGGCTTTATCGGCAGCAATTGCTGCAGGGTCACCAATTGACGGGTCAAAACGCTTTTGTTCAGCCAAAAGTGGCGAATCATACGCAATGTTGCGACTAAAATGTGCTACAACATACTTGCCTTTGTACGCTCCAGCATTCAATGCAGCCAGTTTCTTAAAGTAAAGGGAGTTAACATTCGCCTGATACGTATAGGGGTCGCTTGTTTTTAGGCTATCAACATCTTCGCCAAACTCCTGTTCCAGGTCAGCCTGGCTCACCTGCACATTTTGTTGCTCAGCCATCGCCTGAGTCAGATACTTGTCCGCCAATGCCACCGCCGCGTCCTTAGTGCTTACACTTTTATTCTTAGCGGTCATTTGCTCAGTGTCTCGCTTATAAATCTTATGTCCATCCACCTGTGCTACCGGTTTCTCAAATGGTCGAGCCACCAGCATCCACCCAAACACCCCCAGCAGCAATACTATCCCCGCAACGACATACAACGGCCTCTTATTAACTTTCGCCTTATCAATAACTGCTGTCATCCCCGATTTAGTCGGGGATCCAGAAGAAGCAACCACCCGACTGCCACCAGCCTTCTTGCTACTGTCATCTCGAACACCCCCACTCGTCATATCGACCGTGCCCTTGTCATCTCGAGCGTCAGTCGAGAGATCTTTATTCTTCTCGTCATCCTGAGCGGAGTCGAAGGATCTATTTTGTGATTTGTTTTCTTTCTTTGCCATCATAAATAAGCGCTAGCATTTATATGCCACCACTATACCACTCTTATACAACCCCATGCAAACAACCCTTTCGCCTGTAATCCTGAGCGCAGTCGAAGGATCTATCCCGCAGCAGCCCCCTCCCCTGTCATTTCGAGCGAAGTCGAGAAATCTATCTTGCGACTACTATCAGCCATCGACTTTTTTCTTGTCACTCCAAACAGCCCGGTGCACAATCGGCGCGTGATTTGGGACCCAGTCATCAAACAATTCCTCGCGAGCAGCGAGGAATACCACGGCGATTAGTGGCAGTAGAGCGAAGTCCTGGCGTGTATTGTTGTGATAGCACAATAGCTGTGGTGAGACATGTTTGAGAGAGCGATAGCGAGTGAGTTGTCGAACCCATTGTGCTACTCAACAACCATCACCCAAGAGGAGCGTCCTGCCTAGGCTTTTTGCCTACTTTTGGGCTATGCCAAAAGTAGGTGGGCAAGACATACAATGCCTTGCCCATATTGATTGGATCCCGAATCAAGCCTGGGATGACAAAAAGGGATTTGGCTCTTCGCCAGAAGAACATGTGTTTTGTCATTCCAAGCGCAGCCGAAGGACCTACTCTGCGATTCTACAGCTACCAGCTACTCAAGCCTAACAGCCCCCACCCGAAATCTTAATAGGATACTTTCGTATCTTTTGCCCCAAGACCTTATGTGTTTTAGTATCCCTAAATTGATTTCGAATAAAAAACCTGGCATGGGTCTCACGTTTGCCGGGTGTACATCTGTAATACACATAGTCTGGCTCGTGTCCATTAAGGCCAATGTTCGCCGCGGTGGCAACTGCACTGTTCCTACCTAGAATATTAGGGTCTTGGGCATCTGTTAATGTCTGATACCACTTCGGCCACGTTATACGACGCCAACGACCACCGTGCCTTGGATCCTGTAACTGCGCCATAACCTGGCCAAAGCGCCTGTATCTACCTCCACACTCGTTAGATAGGGAGCCATAATTCATCCCTATGCTAATGTGCTGCATCCTTGGGTTGTGACGCCTGCCGGGATTGTACATTCTTGCTTCGGTAACTTTAGGCATCTTGAGGGCTTCTGTTTTGCAAAGTTTCTTTAAAGCATTAGGGCCGAGAGCTCTGGCAGCACTTGCTGCGGCCGTCGGGTTGGCTTTTGCGGGTTCGTTTTCGTGATTTGCTACACCAAGCGTAAGAGCAGCTGCTGTGGCAAGCGAACCTGCCTTCACAGCAAGTGAAGAACGACGAAATCGCTCAAACAAACCCTGCTTCTTCTGAACAACCTCTTCCTCGCCCTGCAAGGACTGTCCTTCTGCCGCTGTCATCTCGACCCCCGTATCGGAGTACGGGGCAGGCTCCGTGGAGAGATCTTGATTCTCAATACCAGTCTCTACAACACCACCCTCTTGATAAGCTTGTGCGCCTTCGCTACTCCAACTAGAATCAACACTCTCAAAACCAACTTGAGAAGCCCCTTCACAGCTTACTTCCAACTCTTCCAAGGACTGTCCTTGTACTGGTAATTCTAAGTTTTCGACTGGTACTCGTTCCATTTGGAATCTCCTTCTCGTTACAGCCACCCGCTAACAGCTAACAGCTAACAGCTACTAACACTGTAACGCGTTCACACACAAATAATAATGTTAACACTGCATAATATACAACTTTTATTTTCAAAAAGCAAGCATTTCCGCTTTAAAACCCACAAAACGCAGATTCTACCTCAGTTATACACCCAAAAAAACCACCCCACAGTAAAAAATCCCCCACCCCCCGCTGCAAGGACTGTCCTTGCAACACCCACCTATACCCCCGCAACAACCTTAAATTCTCCTTAAACCTTCTAACATTCTTTTGCAAGGACTGTCCTTGAAGCGTTAATTTGTAGCCATGCCTAGCCGGAACACTTGTAAAGAGTACGTGCCCCATTCCTTCTATCACGCATATAATCGAGGGGTTGAAAAACGGATCATTTTTCACGACGACCAAGATTATCGAGTTTTTTTGAGCTACTTGCGGCGCCACTTATGTGTAGTTACAGAAAAAGATAATAGTAAACGTGCCTATAGACACTATGAGTCGGTTGAACTTAACGCGTATTGCCTCATGCCAAATCATTTCCATTTACTGTTTTACATCAAAGATGATCCCGAACAATTAAGCAAAATTATGCAGTCTGTCTGCACTGCGTACAGCATGTACTTCAACAAACGTTATGACCGAGTCGGTCACCTATTCCAAAGTAGATTTAAAGCTGCCCGAATCACCAAAGAGCCTCATGCTCAACACATCTCACGATATATTCACCAGAATCCGGAAGATTACCAGAACTGGGAGTGGTCAAGCTTTGCAAATTATCAAAGTAGAAAGATTTTAGATTGGCTCCATCCAGAGAGGATTTTGGCTATGTTCACTGGGGATTACGCTGAGTTTATGAACTATTATAAATAGCTACTGCTCAAGCGCCGTAATCCGCCCCTCATGATTATTGAGTGTCGCACTATGATCAGCATACAGCACCTTCATAAAGTCCATGTCTTTTTTTAATACTTGGAGGTCAGCCCGAATCGGCAAAAGTTTTCTCTCTATAATCGCTTCCAAGCCTTCTTGCAATAGACTAAACCGATCTTCCATCTGCTCTACAAATATCTGCACAAGGTCCTCAGAGCTTTGATTTTCAGACTGGCTACTCATAGTGCATCAAGTATAGTCCCCTAACCAGCCCAAAACAATGAAATCTACTAAAATTACAGCGCTGTTTAATGTCAGTTTAAGATTTGCACTCAGTAAGTGCAGCGTGACCCTGTCGATTGACAGCGATTTTGCGGTACTCTTGACCGTCGGAGCTGTCTTGGGCTTCAGCAGATGAGCACTTATAGAAAGCTGCAACATGTTGTCTATTGCCTGTAACTTTTTGAGCCGACTGGCGAATCACAATGCCAACTGATCGCCCGACAGACTTAGCAATACGATTCAATGGTTTTTTGAACTGATTCTCAGTAGTTGGCGGCTGCACAAATGGTTCCACCCACTTATCACAAGGCTTGTATCGATAACCGTTTTCGCCAATGCTGTACCAGCGATAGCTGCCGCCCCGAGGACCTTCCTGGCAGTTAGTACGGAATTCGGCAGAATCAGCGGTAATTGTGGCCGATGTTGGCCATACTAATCCTTCGCGACTAACAGGTGTTGCAGTGTGGCGGATCTTATTTAAAACGCTTTTCTGGATATTAAGACTGCTGCGCCGATACGTGACACCAATAGGTTCTGGCGCATTTGCGTCACTAAAGGTGTCCATTACTCTCTCAACTTCAACAGGATTTGCAAGTGCTTGCCCAGTCTCATCTTCGTTTGTGCAGCCTGCGCCTACAAACAATGTAGCTGTTACGGTGACCAGTCCAATACGGTGTGCCCATTTTGAGTTACGAAGTTGCTCAATAATACCTGGTTGCGTATCAACAAGTTCAGGCTGTTGTAGCACCGGATTTTCCCTTATCTCATGAGCCATCAAGATCTCCTTAGCGTAGGTCACTATTAAGAAGATTATGTCACGTTTATATCAATATAGCAATACTACCCAGCTTAGGTGCAGTTCTCTCAGCCTAGTGGCCACCGACCATATCGGCCATATCAACGTCGACTTTGCCCTTTTTTTGCTTGATCACAAAAGTAGCAATTAGTGCTGCAGTCACCGCAAAACACGCACCAATCAGATAGCCATCGTGGAATCCATGCACCGTGGCCTCCAACAACTGGTGTGGCGTAGGTGGTGCGGTAAGATGCAAATTCTTGATGTAATTAGTGGCCGCGGTAGTGGCGATACCGGTCAAAATTGCCAAACCAACTGCTCCGCCAACCTGCTGGGACGTATTCAAAATACCAGATGCCAAGCCCGATTCTTCGTGCGGCACACCAGAGGTAGCAGCAATCGTAACGCTCACAAATGTTGCGCCCATACCCAATCCCATCAGCGCCAAACCTGGTGCTACATTTGTCCAGAATGATCCATCAACCGGTATAAACGATAACCAATACAAACCAGCAGCAACGATCAATGGCGCTACCATCAGGATTGGTTTATAACCGATCTTTTGAACAAGACGAGGAATATTAGTAGCGGTGATCGCGATAATGATCGGGATAATCAAGAAACTTACCCCTGTCTTAATCGGCGTGTAGCCGAGTACTTGTTGCATGTAGAGTGTCGTGAAGAAGAATATCGAGAACATTCCCGCCGTCATAAATACTTGCATTAAGTTGGCACCTGCCAAGTTTCGGATGCGGAAAATATGTAAAGGCATCAACGGATGTTTCACGCGACTCTCATTGAACACAAATCCGATCAAGGCAGCTGCTGCAACCGCAAATAATACGAGCGAACTGGTAGCTGTCCAGCCATTCTCCGGCGCCTTCACCAACGCATATACCAAGGTCATTAGACCCCCCGTTGCCAGCACTGCACCACGTAGGTCGAGATTATTGTGTTCAACTGTTGATTCGTGGCGATCAAGCACTCGAAGCGCCGCGAACATTACCAGCAAACCAACTGGCACATTTACGAAAAAGTTCCAGCGCCAATCCAAATACTGCGTTAGGATTCCGCCCAGCAATACACCTGCTGCCGCCCCACCCGACGCCACCGCGCCCCATACTGATAGCGCCACATTGCGCTCATGCCCTTCTCGATAGGTAACCAACACGATTGATAACGCTGCTGGCGACATAAATGCGCCTGCCAGGCCCTGCACACCACGAGCAATAATAATCCAAATTTCAGATTGCGCGATGCCACACATAAACGAAGCGAGTGTGAACAGCGCCACGCCAATCAAAAAGATTTTGCGTCGACCAAACAGGTCAGCTGCCCTACCGCCTAGCAGCAAAAAACCGCCAAACGTTAACGTATAGGCAGTAACAATCCACTGTAGGCTGGTGGGTGTCATGTGGAAGGCATCCTGAATCGCCGGCAGCGCCACATTAACAATGGATACATCGAGCACCACCATAAACTGCGCCAACGCTAGCAGCACCAGTATCAACCAGTGATTTACACCCCCGTCTTTATCACGCTTGAATGCTTGTTTTGCTTTCTCTACCATGTATCCTCCAGTTGTGTTTCGGCCTTTAGTTCTTTACAATATAGTTACAACCATTGTAATTCTCAATAGTTGAGTTTGTCAAGTATTATTAAAGTCCTAAGGAGTTAAGATGGGCAAAACATCGCTTGAAGATTCCTATGTATCGCTGTTCAAGTTCATGCAAGTTGCCAAGCGACGAGTATTCGCCATGGGCACCGAGCACGGTCTAACCGGCATGCAAGCAGTGATGATTTTACTACTGGACTGCCCTCGCCCGATGAACGCCTTTAGCAAAATCTTTAACTGTGATGCGTCCAATATTACGGGCTTGGTTGATGGGCTACAAGAAAAGGGTCTGGCTTCTCGTTTTGAAGATCCCGACGACCGCCGCATTAAAATTGTGCAACTCACCGCCCGCGGCAAAAAGCTCCGTACACACTTTTTCAAACACATTGATACACAAGAAAACCCAATTTTTTCTAAGCTCGATAGCCAAGAGCGTGCAACTTTTGTAGCGCTCTTACAAAAGCTTACCGACGAGAGCTAAAAAGCAGCGATCTTCTTGAGTGTATTTAGATTGCGGTTAGTATTGAACGGTTTGTATTTGGCCTTGGTAAGCACTTTCGCAAAGGAGCTTTTGAGTGTCAGACCCTTCTCCACTCGCCAATAAATCACTCCTTTTCCGGCAGCAACCTTCTCGCCCAGCGCTAGCTCATACTTTTCGGCTAACAAAAGTTGTTCTAGCTCGTTCTCGATGAAGATAAGGTAGTCGTGGATATTTGGCTTAGGCTCACCGAACGGGTATTCATCAATAATCTTCTGCAGCTCGGGAATTGATAGAACTTGCACCTTGGCTGGATAGTCAAACGTGCTCGTGAGCGTATCTTCAAGTAGCCTCTTAAGCTCCGCCTCGGACTTGTCACTCTCAAATACCACATTGCCGGTCTGCAGCACCGTCTTAACCTGATTCAACCCCGCCTTTTCGCAGCAGGCGGCAAGATCAGCCATCTTAATCACTCTTCCACCAACATTAATCCCTCGCAAAAACGCCACATACTTCGTCATAGGAATATTTTATCACCTCTGTTAGAATATGGAGTAATGAGTTTATCGATTGGTATTGTGGGGTTGCCGAATGTTGGCAAATCTACCCTGTTTAATGCGTTGACTGGCAGCAATATTTTGGCTGCTAATTATCCGTTTGCCACAATTGAACCAAATACTGGTATTGTGCCGGTGCCGGATCCACGGCTCAAAAAGCTAGAAGAATTATACAGCGCTAAAAAGGTCGTTCCCGCCACCGTTACCTTCGTAGATATTGCTGGCCTCGTAGCTGGCGCCAGCGAGGGCGAAGGACTTGGGAATAAGTTTCTAGCACACATCCGAAGCACCAATGCCATCGTGCAAGTTGTGCGTGCTTTTGATGATGCTGACGTGACGCACGTAGACGACAATCACGATCCGAAAAAGGATATTGAAGTTATTAACACTGAACTCGTTCTTGCGGACTTGCAGACAGTCAGTAATCGCCTGCCCAAGCTACAAAAAGAAGTCCGCGCAGACGCCAAATTAAAGCCAGTTTTAAACACTATCGAACAAGTGAACACAATTTTGAATAATGGCGAGCCGATTTGGAATCATCCGGACATTGATCGCGAGCATATTGCTGATTTACATCTGTTAACCACCAAGCCTATCATCTATTTATTCAACATGGATGAGGCTGGTTTGAATGATAAAACCAAGCAAGATTCACTGCGCCAAATGGTTGCGCCATCACAAGCGTTGTTCGTTTGCGCAAAATTAGAGAGTGAACTCAAAGAACTTGATGAAGACGATGCAAAAGAATTACTCGCCAGTTACGGACAAGAAGAGTCGGGCCTCCTCCAGCTCATCCACGCTGCCTACGACACACTCGGTCTACAAAGCTATCTGACTGCCGGCGAAAAAGAGGTTCGCGCCTGGACCATTCCACAAGGTTGCACTGCCCCACAAGCAGCTGGCGTAATACACGGCGATTTTGAGCGTGGCTTTATCGCAGCCGACATTGTGAACTACCAAGACTTGATCAGCGCTGGCTCATTGACTGCCGCCAAAGCAAATGGCAAGGTTCGCACCGAAGGCAAAACCTACATCATGCAGCCCGACGACGTCGTTGAATTTAAGTTTAACGTGTAGGTGCTGGTTGTGCTTCTGGTGCTTCAGACCGGCGGAACCGCTCGCGCACTATGCTCGGTAATTTAGAGTAGGCTACTTTTAGGGGGTTAATCTCAAAACCTAGAACGTGTGAGGTGGCTGGTGATTGGGTTGAGGATGCATTTGCGCCAAATATCTCCTTTACACCTTCTGCATACAACTCATTTGCTGTTTGAGACTGCGCAGCAACCATCAAATCATGCGCTGTAGGATTCTGGATGCCTGTCGCAAGTTGCAATGCCTGTATGTCCGCTTGGTCGCGTGTTGCAGGGTGCTGGCTTAACAAGCTCTGTGCGTATAGGTAATCAGCTGCTCGATGTTCTGCATCAAATGGCTCCACATCAATTACCTGACGGGGCCGGCCTGCACTCAGTGCCTGGTTCATTCGTTGATGCTGTTGGTGCTGTGCCAACAGATACGCCTGCAGCTGTTGGTTGATTTGTTCGAGGTGATCTTTTTGGTCCTGACGGTGTTCATTCGCTTTTTTCTTCTGCTCCGCCATGACGTGTTGTACGTGGGTGGTCAATTTTCGCAATCTTTGTTGATTAAAGCTCATGAAGCGTAGGTTTTTTGATCCTGTAGAGACACTTACATTAGCCCCAATAACACGGTGGCTATAATCTATCTCGCTAATCATATCAAAACGTAAGTCTTCAACTGTAAGGTAATTTAGCGGCTTTTTATCTACCAACAGAATGCGAATGTTAGTGGCTACGAGCAATGCGAAACCGCCTTCGTAAATACCATTTACCAAGTCGTAAATTTCTTCATCTGGCATGAGAATATGAGGGAGTTCTTTGGCTTCCGATCGTCCCCAACCGTGCACATTAAAATGGAGTGCTTCCAATTGGTTTCGTACTTTTTCTGCTGATACCATATCGTTTCCCTCCGATATATGTTTAGCATACTCTTTTGTAGCTGAGAATTTGGTAAGAATCCTTACTCACCCAATGCGATAATCGTCACATTACCCCTGTTAATTCTGCTTTTGCTTGAAACAAATCATTGACTTTTTGTCTACGAATTATCATAATACATATATGTTGGCCACTCTGAAACAGACGGCAGAACTGGTGGAACTTTTCAGAGAGCACGGACTTAAGCAGACGTGGCGAAAAGGCGACTTTATTATACGACCCGGCGATCCCCCGCACGGGATTTTTTATGTCTACGAGGGGCTGGTTAAGGCCTACGATATTACCAAATACAACGAAGAAAATTTACTTATCATTCGTAAAGCCGACGAAATCTTCCCACTAATATGGGCGATAACTGGTGAAGAACGTGATGTTATCTATCAGGCGCTTGCACCCACCACCACTTGGCAAATCTCACGCAAAAAATTTCTGGAATTTATGAGCAGCAAGCCAGAAGCACTCGCTCCCCTGCTAGATATGACAATAGAGATGTATCGATTACATAGTGAGCGCATCCTAAATCTGGAATACCGTACTGTCCGTGAGCGTATTATTTCCTTCCTGCTTACTATGAGCTACCGCTTCGGCACAAAGACTCCAGACGGCGTTATGATAGATGTCCCTTTGCGGCATCAAGACATTGCCAGCTCTGTTAATGCCACCCGTGAAACCACGAGCCGCGAGCTGGCTGCCCTAGAGCGAAAAGGATTATTGCGGAACAAACAGTCGATTATTCTGCTTCGCGATGTCCAAGCGCTTCAAAAACATATTAACTAGCGACTACTTCCAATTAAGAATGATCTTTTCGATGGTCTCTACTACTGTCTTGTGATCCGGTACATCTTGCTTGTCATAGTAGCGGTCGGTAGCAGTGTAATCTTCTACTACGTTCAAACAGTACAGATCATCTGCCAGTAAGTGCATGCGATCAACCGCTTGAATACTTGCAAAGGGCGTGGCAATTACCAGCTTTTCAATAGCAATTGGCTTAAGAAACTCATACGCTAGGTCGATTGGGAAACCGGTTTTGAGTCCATCTGAAACCAAGATCACATTATGATATCGAAGAAGGTCCTTGCTGATTGTTCCCCCGCTACCAAGCAACTTATTCATCTCGTGCATTTGCTTAAGTTTTTCTTGTTCCACATATCCAAAATATTCACCCACCAACTCATCGATCTCTCCGGGCGAATAATGCTTGTTATAGGCCAGCGTACCAGAGGCAGTAATACCGGCAATCGGCTCTGGTTCTCGCGGTAAATGAATCTCGGTGCTAAGTAATAGCGTGAGTACGCAGTGAAGCTCCGAAGCAATCTGTGCACCAACCATCACGCCACCGTCTCCCAGTGCAACCACTGCACAGTTCTCGTAGCGATATTTTTCTTTTAACTGGCTAGCAAGCTGTCGCCCTGCCTGCAGCCTAGAGGCAAAATACATAAGCGTATTCTAACAGTGTAGCCTCCAACTAAGAAGCTCGTGTTTGCATTTGAGTGTAGTGCTAGGAAATTGTCGAGAAGTAAACGAGTCGTATGGACATACAGCGAGTTTGCATCGCAGACAACCGACAACGCAATGCGCCAGAAATGATTACCTGCCGTCTGGCTAAGCCAGCCGCACCGTAATTATGCTGCAAGCGCGAGGAGGTAGAAGCGTTCTTGGTTGCCGTTTTTGCCACTAACAGACGAATCGGCCTTGTCTTTGATAACGAATCTGCTCTGTGCCCACTGCTCAAAATCTTTCAGGATATCTCGACGCATTTTGTCATTCTTGATCACGCCTTTGTGCTTAACCGAACTCTTAATTGCTTCAAATTGCGGCTTTACCATCACGGCTATCTGCGTCTTTTTGGTGCACAATGTTGCAATATGCGGTAAGAGTTCGCGCAATGAGATGAAAGATACATCTGCAACCACAAGATCGATTTGTTGATCGGTTTTATAATCACGAATGTCGGTTTTTTCGTGTAATTCAATCTGTTGGTTGCCATGCAAACTTGGGTGTAGCTGATTACTCCCAAGTTCGACCGCAATCACCTTTTTTGCACCGTGCTTCAGTGCGTAATCAGTAAAACCACCTGTGCTACTACCCACGTCAAGCACAACTTTATTTTTGAAGTCTAGTTTGAGGGTCTTTGCAACCGACGCTAACTTGAGACCGGCTCGACTCACATACTGCTCGGCCACTTTTAGCTTCACCTTATTTGCGTCAGAAACAGCATGGCCTGGCTTTGTAATAACCTTACCGTCTACAGTTACCTGCCCAAGTCGTATATAACTCTCAGCCTGGCTACGTGTTGCAACTAATCCCAGCTGCACGAGCTTTTGATCAAGCCGAGATTTCACAACCTACTCCTTTACGCGTTCGCGGTAAGCGCCAGTGGCAGTATCTACTGATATGACATCACCTTGCTTAATGAAAGCAGGCACTTTGATAGTTATGCCAGTTTCTAGAGTTGCATCTTTCTGGATAGAAGAAGTGGTGTCACCTTTTACGGCATTTTCAGTGTAAGTAACTAGTAGCGGAACATTCTTTGCCAGCTCGACATTAATCGGACGGTTATCGAAGAACTGGAGCTGCACGCGATCACTTTCTTTTAGAAAACCTGCGCCGTCACCAACCAAATCAGCTGGGACTTCGAACTGCTCAAACGTCTCTTCGTTCATGAAAAAGAACGTTGCGCCGTCATTGTACAGATACTGCGCAGCTTGGCTACTCACATCTGCGCTATCAACTTGTTCGTTGCCTTTAAACGTCTTCTCAAGAACTTTGCCATCCAGCAGACTTTTGATTCGCACGTTAACAATCGAGCCACCACGGCCCATAACTTTTTGTTTGTACTCAATCACGCGGAATGGCTGACCATCCAACTGAAAAATAGTACCTTTTTTGAGATTCGTAATACTTAATGCCATATAACTCCTAGTTTCTCTTCGAAAAGTTTATGCGTTGCTGGTGTGAGCTGAGATTCGTAATCGCCAATTGCATCTTGAGGTAAAGATACAGCCTCTCCATCAAACGCTTTCAATTTTAGGTCTTTACTCAGTGTACACCTGAACGCATATGCATGAATTTCTACAGGCTTGTTATCCCTGTCTGAGACCACATCAAGCTCTCCTAAACTCTCCCAATCACGCCGTCGTGTCTGTAGATTAGTCTCTTCGCCAAGCTCACGTACGACAGTATCCTCGGGCTCTTCTCTCTCTTTAATTTGCCCACCAAAACAGCCGATAAGCCCTGAGGCTCCCAGACGTAGGCTCTCTGCACGCCGTTGCAGCACGTACCGATCACCTTGCTCTAGAAGCCCGATTGCAATCTCTATTTCGCGCATGACGCTCCTAGTTATGTGCTACGAATGGTAGCAATGCAATATGACGTGCGCGCTTAATTGCTACGCTCAAACGTCGCTGCTGACTCTCTGTGAGACCAGTTTTTTTGCGACTTTCGATCTGACCGTATACATTTACGTAACGCTGCAAGGTCTTGAAGTCCTTGTAGTCGAAGAATGCTACGTCAGTTCGACTCTTAAAAATCTTTGCCATTATATTCTCCTTGAGAAAATTACCATTTTCCAATTCTTATTTACCAAATTATTTTCTAATTCTCAGATGCCAGATGTTTGGCAAATGATACCTTAGTAATTAATTGGGAATTGGTCAATGACAAACTGTTAAATTATTAAAATGGGATGTCGTCTAGGTTAATTGGCGCATCACCAATATCTTCAATCACAACATCATCTTTTTTAGTCTTCTTGCTTGGGGTTGGCTTTTCGCTAGCAGCTGGTGCGCTCGCACCTGAATCACCGCTATCATCGCCACCGCGGCTATCAAGGAATGTAACATCATTCGCTAAAACCTCGACTTTGCTGCGCTTCGCGCCATCTTGTTCCCATGAACGGGATTGCAAGCGACCTTGCACGAGGCAACGTCGACCCTTACTTAAGTATTGTGCCACGCGCTCTGCGAGTGGCCCCCAACACACGATATCAATGTAGTCAGTAACTTCTTTCCACTCACCACTTTGGTCCTTGTAGCTACGATTAAGCGCCAAGCTAAAGCTAGTGACGTTTTGCCCGGTAGGTGTCTGCCTAAGCTCCGGGTCTCGGGTGAGATTACCCATTAATGTTACTTGATTGAGACTTCGTGCCATCTCGTTATCCTCCTTCTTAAAAGACATATGTCTTAGGATTAATTGTCCTTTTACCCTACGCCTGAGTTCTCGTGTCCGTCAAGCGCATCTTCTGATATTTCAGAAATTTTTAACGATTGGATCCCAAATCAAGTTTGGGATGACAGAGACAAAGATTACTCTTCGTCTTTTTCGTCGTCTTCGCTCTCAGTACGCGCAGCAGCTTTTTCGGCTTTTTCAGCCTTCTGAGCTTCGGCCTTGGCAATTGCCTTGAGGTCCGGCTTGGTAATGAGGAATCGAATGACTTCGTCAGTAATGTTGAGCGTGCTCTCTACCTTGCCCACGCCTGCACCAGGCATTTCGACAGTGTAGAAAACGTACACAGCATGTTCGTTGCCACTGATTGCGTACGCGAGCTTACGCTTGCCCCAATTGTCAGTTGCAGTGACTTTGCCACCATTGTCGGTGAAGATCTTCTTAACACGGTCCTCGGCCTTGGTAAGGTCGACTTCCAGGTCAGGATGATACAACACAGCAATCTCGTACTGATTCATGCTTGCATTCCTTCCTTCGGTTAACGCCCATACTCACGAGGGGATATAGGCTGAAGTTAATATTGTATCTGTGATTATACCGCACCCACCCCTGTTAGTCAACTAGACGTTAAACTGCGTAGCTATTTTATCTTCAATGCGCTCAAAGTACTCGGGAATTTTCCATTTAACTTGATTGCGTACCACTTGCCACGCACTACTTGGCGTACCGCTCCTGAGCATGTGAGATTTTTTCGCTTCGGCATACACAGGGTTGATGGGATCGACTGCTATACCTATTGCTTTATGAGTCAGCCTCTCGGCCAAACGTAATTTACGTAATTGTAATTGTTCGCTGTGCTTAATTTTTTCGGGTGTAAGCGCAAGAAACTCCTCTATATGCAGCTGCTTCATCTCATTGAAATCTTGTTCGAGCGCATAGTCTAGCAAGAATTTGGATATTGCTGCTCCGTTCTCATGAGTAAAAACATCTGGGTTCCTCAGAGCCTTCTTCTCTTCAATGCTCAATCTTCCGATAGTGATATGTTTCTTCCTAATCTTTACGCCATGACTCGGCAAATAACCCGCGCAGTTCAACACGGTGAGTTCGTACTCATCCTGCGCTGTTTCAGGAAAAGCTGTTCCATGAAATTTCCGATGATATTGCGTGTGTACATACTGCCCAACGCGCTGCAGGCGAGAATGCCTCACTGCTTTCTGGCCATCACTACCTTCCAAATAGGTTCGTCCATAAAAGTGGGCGTGATGCCTGTTAACCGCTCCTCTACCTGCCCCAATAATTGGTAGTGGTATCTGAGTAGCTGTCTCAACCGGGCTCATGGGTTTACCAGAGCTCGCATTGATCGGAATCATCACCTCGGGTGATAGATACTCTCCGTGGAATTCATCTAAAAAGCCCCTGGCGCGAACGTCAGGGGCTGGGAGATCAAACAGCTGCTCAGGAGAACCTCCTGGCGGTACCAAATTTGCATTTGATGCTGTCATAGTCTCCCCTTTGCAGTGTTTGTTCTACATACTATTCTAGAAGCCTATCCACCAACGCGCAATACAATTCTACGTGTAAAATTAGCTACGCCTAAAGCTCCGGTACAAGGGCAGACATACGATCCAAGATCTGCAACCGCCCCATCATATGGTTCACGCACGCATCTTTGTCAGATGCAGCAATCTCAGACTGATCAGCGCCTGTAATCCAAAACTGAGGGAAACCTCCACGCTCATACAACGACATATCGCCGCTAAACTGCAGCGACACAGAGAGTGTTGGCGAAACTGCTTCGTCTGACGCGTGTCGTTCAATTGGAAGCTGAGCCTGAACATCCAAACGCTCAGGATCTAACTGCTGCAGATAGAAACGCATCCAAGTGCTTTGATTGTTAAGGTCTGGTTGCGTGAGGTTATCAACCACCAGAGATCGCACCGAGAGAATGCCAGCATTGTCTTGAACTGTGTAGAGGCCTCGCTTAAAGTCACGACTATCTAACGACGTGTAGCCTGTGTATCGCACGGGTGCATGATCCTGAGCAAAGCCTACAAATTCGTTTTGCACGTCAGTGAGTGCACCTCTATGTATAGAAATCCGATTCATCAAGAACCTTCCTTATCACCTTAGTAACTGTGCGCTTATTATACTCCTACTTTTTTGCAGGGAAAGTTGTTGCGCTTAACTACTTATCGTCGGGGAAGTTTTCGTCTAGGACTTCGTCATTTGCGTCAGCGGCACCACCGCCACCGAACACATCTTCTACAGAACTTACGAGTACTTCTCGCGGCCGAGAACCGTCCGCTTGGCCAATGATGCCCTGTTCTTCCATTTGCTCCATCAGTCGTGCCGCACGGCCGTAACCGATACGTAATCGTCTCTGCAATAGGCTAGTGCTGGCTTTGCGGTTTTCTACCACTACACCAACTGCATCTTTGAACATATCGTCATCTGGATCACTACCGCCATAGTCAGCCACTACACCACCCTTGCCGTTCAACTGAACTGGCTGACTAACCACCTCATCGTCGTATTGTGGTGGGCGTTGCATGCGGATAAAGTCGTTAACTTTCACCGTTTCATCGTCGCTTATAAAGCCGCCTTGTACGCGTTTCGGCTTCGGCATATCAGAAGTCAGCAGCAACATATCACCCATCCCCAGGAGCTTCTCTGCACCCACCTGATCAATAATCGTACGGCTATCGACCTGACTCTGTGTCGTAAAGGCAATACGACCCGGCACGTTGGCTTTAATAAGACCGGTGATAACATCTACAGACGGACGCTGCGTGGCGAGTACGAGGTGAATACCGACCGCACGAGCCTTCTGCGCAATACGCACAATCAAGGCCTCTACGTCACGTGCAGCCATCATCATAAGATCGGCCAACTCGTCGATCACAATCACGATGTACGGCATCCCCTCTTCTTTTTTGAGGTTGTTGTACTCCACAATGTTACGCTTATGCACTTCACTCAACGCTTTGTAGCGACGCTCCATCTCGGCAACTGCCCACTTAAGCGCGCTAATACACTTTTCTGGCTCGGTAATAACTGGTGTTAACAGATGTGGAATATCATCGTACGGCTTCAATTCCACCTGCTTCGGATCCACCAAAATCAGCTTCAAATCAGCCGGCGAATTGCGATACAGCATGCTGGTAAGAATCGTGTTGATCATTACCGACTTACCAGAGCCGGTCTGACCAGCCACCAACATGTGCGGCATCTTGGCGAGGTCGGCAACCACTGGCGTACCTGAAATATCACGCCCGATTGCAAATGATAGTGGACTTTTGCTCTTCTGCCACTCAGGCGATGTAAGGATCGAGCTCAGGCGCACGGTCGAAGATTTAAGGTTCGGTACTTCGATACCAACCGCACGCTTACCCGGAATTGGTGCTTCCATACGAATACTTGTGGCGGCCAAATCAAGCGCCAAGTTGTTCTCAAGAGCCGTAATTTTTGTGAGTTTTACCCCTGTTGGCGGCTTAAGTGTGTACTGCGTCACGCGAGGGCCAATATTAGCCCCTTCCATCTCAACTTCAATATTAAAGTTATTAAATGTATCGTGAATTGTCTGAGCATTGGCGTTCACATCGCCTGCATCAGCTTTATCTTGTTTTTGATCGAGCAGATTAACATTTGGGAACTTCCAGTCTGGGTCGCTGGCAGTCGTTAGCGCCTCGTGATTTTCACTGCCAGTCAGCTTCTGTGCGGTATTTTTGAGCGTAACTGCTTTAGCTGCTGGTGCAAGCCCTTTATCTTTGTCATCGCCATGTTTTACGACTGGAACACCTTCATTAAGCTTAAAGTTCGGTTGCTCCGCGGCCTTGGCTTTGAGTGCCGCCAACTCATTCTCTTCATCGTCAGTCTTCTCACGTTTAAACAATTCAGCGAGTTTGCTAATAGATTTTACAGATACGCCAAAAGCAAAACAGATTGCCAAGAACGTTAGTACCGCAAACAAAATCGTAGCTGGTATCTTATCAAGCGCCGTTAATACAGCGCTGCCCAGCGTCTGCCCTACAGCACCACCATGTCCGCCGCGCCAAATACCATTTCCATCCTTTGATGCAAACGCTACATAAAAGAAGCCACTCGAAAATAACAGTACGCAGGTCATGCCGCCAAGGCGATGTAGTGGAATACGATGATCTTCAGCGCGGAATTTATGAATGCCCCAATAGGCCAGCGCCACAGGGGTTAGGTACGCTGCATAGCCAAATAGCCAGTAGGCCGCATTGAACATGCTCACCGGCAGTGGGCCACCTGTGCCAAACCCGCCTAATAATAAGAAGGCAGCAAAAACAACCAACAGTACTGCGCCAGACAGCGCCCAAAACGAAGAACGCTCTACGGGCTCAACCGCAGCTTTCTTCTTTTTCGTCGATTTTTTCTTTTTTGTTGCCATTATCTAATCCAATTATATCAATTCCCTGCCTGTAGTAACAGTGGCAGGGTAACCATATACATTATACTAGTTTTTTATATGTAAGTCAATCCCCTTATGCTTGCAGTCACCTCTGTTATAGTTTTAAACTATACATATGAAACTACCTCATCCAATCCGAAATTGGCATGAAAGACAAGATGAAATTAGCTTTGAGGCTGATGTGAGTCGAGTTCGTTCTGAGTTATGGGATCATGAATTAGACAACGGTCGACGAGAGTTCCGTACAGATGTCACCGCACCTTCTAAGCCCACTATTGCTCGCAACAGGACTCGCTTGGCTAAGCTGGGAGAAGCGGTAACTGCAAGTGGCTATCTACCTCCTAAACTAATGGGCGCGTTTGTATTTAATGCAGCTCGCACGCACGAGGCAAATTTGCAGCAATCATTGAATGCAGAAGGTCGTTTTGTACCTACAGATACATTACGTATTGTGTTTAGTACTCCCGAGGAAATGCTTGCCGATCAAAATCCTGTATTGGACCTCGAGCGATCACATGGTAACTTATAAGTAATGACTACAATCATCGCTCAGCTTCAGAACCGTCGTCGCCCTTAGGGGCTTTGCTGATCTTTTGATTGTCTTATTTGCCCCTCTCCATACGAGAGGGCTTTTAAATTAACGAGGAATTATATGAATATTGAACTACACACATTTAAGGGCTTGCCTGACTACTTGCAGAAACAATACGCATCGGAAATTGCAGCTGAAACACAAAGTAAATTTGAAGCTGAACAAAAAATCGTACCGATCGAACCAGAAGCTGTTTTACAGAGAGAAATTGGTCTGGTTGCAGTGCACAATAACGTGCTAGTTGGCTACGTTGGCGCTACAAAGTTGAACGATACGCACACACAAATTGGTACACTCTTGGTGTCTGAACAAAATCAAGGATCAGGCATTGGTGCAATGCTTGTTTCTGACATTACAGAACGTGTCACCAAAGACGGTTTACAGCCTTATGCATTCTGCAATCCAAATAGTCAATCGAGCTTTGAAAAAGCAGGTTATGTGCCCGCCCTACCCGGCGAACTGCCCGCAGAAGCCCAAAGCCACTTCAACAACCAACCCATGATTTATCCCCGGCAAACAATAATTTATTCCTTGCGAGCAGCAAGGAATTCCATGGCGCTTGTTGGGCAGTAGAGCGAAATCCTGGCGTGTATTGTTGTGATAGCACAATAGTA
>JAXLZZ010000006.1:0-81451 GCA_046350675.1 Saccharimonadales bacterium (SeqCode) | reverse complement strand
AAGTTTGAACCCACGCTGTTTTAGGGCTTCTGCTAATACAGCTGCGTTCTTAACTACTTGTTTGGCATAGTCCTTAAACTCTGGCTGAAGGGCTTCTCCAAACGCGACCGCTTTTGCAGCAATAACATGCATATGTGGACCACCCTGCATGCCCGGGAACACAGCACGGTCAATTAGCGTTGGAATATTTTCAATTGTTTTCTCAGGCGCTTTCAGCGGACTCGAGACTGTACCTTTGCTTAGTATCATTCCACCCCGTGGTCCCCTTAATGTTTTATGCGTAGTCGTCGTTATTACATGGAACCCGTAATCAAATGGGTTCTTGGCAACACCGCCAGCTATCAACCCGGCTACGTGAGCCATGTCTGCCATCAGCAATGCATTTACTTCATCGCCGATTGCAGCAAATTTCGCATAATCCAACTCCTGGGGATAGGCGCTAAAACCTGCGAGAATAATTTTGGGTTTATGCTCGAGAGCAAGTTCGCGCAACTCATCATAGTCAATCTCACCTGTTTCGGGGTCTTTCATTTTGTATCGGATAAAGTTATAGAGTTTTGCTGAACGAGTAACTGGTGCGCCGTGCGTTAAGTGGCCTCCATGGCTCAGATCCATGGCCAGAACCGTATCGCCTGGCTCAAGCCATACGCTATACACTGCTTCGTTCGCGGGAGCACCTGAGTGTGGCTGTACGTTGGCGTGGTCTGCGCCAAATAGCTTTTTTGCACGATCGATTGCGAGCTGCTCTACTTGGTCGGTATACTCTTGACCGCCGTAGTAGCGCTTACCTGGGTAGCCTTCTGAGTATTTGTTGGTGAACACGCTACCGAGGGCGTCTAAAACATCGCGGCTTACGTAATTCTCCGACGGGATTAACTCCAAACCCTCACGCTGTCTTTGTGTCTCATCGATTATAAGTTGTTGTACAGTCTTGTCGTTCATGCATCTCTCCAATAGTTACTAAGTAGTATAAGGCAGTGGCGGAGAGGTAGCTAGATCATAGGGGTAGTATATCAGGTTATTTTCATTGCTCCGAAAATATCACATGTGGTATTATCAAGCGGTCTATGGCAACCACCAACCAGAAAATTGGGCAGTTAATTGCTCAGATACGACAAGAGAAAGGCTTTACCCAAGCCGAATTTGCACGTCGACTTGGCACCTCCCAATCGGCTATCAACCGTATTGAGCATGGTCGTCAAAACCTAAGTCTAGAGACCATGGGCCGCATCAGCGAAGTGCTCAACAAACCACTCATCAATCTAAACCAGGGCGCGATTAACCTCAGTATTGAAGGCGGGCATGAGCTGAGTGGCGAAATCACACTCAAGACCAGCAAGAACGCCGCGGTTGCTCTAATTTGCGCAAGCTTACTCAATAAAGGCACGACTAGACTTAAAAATGTTGCCCGTATCGAAGAAGTAAATCGACTCGTAGAGGTACTCGATAGTATCGGTGTACAAGTCCGCTGGACAAACGGCAATGATCTTGAGATTAAACCACCTGAGCACATTGATCTCAGCAAAATGCACAAAGAAGCAGCGCGCAAGACTCGCAGCGTTATTATGTTTATTGGCCCGTTAATGCACCTGTTCGATTCATTCGACATTCCATATGCCGGTGGCTGCGAACTAGGCCGCCGCACCGTACTGCCCCATCTATACGCGCTAGAGGAGCTTGGAGTAAATGTAATCACCAAATCCGGCCACTACAAAGTGACTTCTAAGCCTACTGCCGCAAAACGCCCAGTCGTATTGTATGAATCTGGCGACACTACAACAGAAAATCTATTGATGGCAGCAGCGCGCATCCCAGGCGAAACAGTTATTAAAATGGCAAGTGCAAATTATATGGTGCAAGATTTGTGCTTTTTCCTTCAGCGCTTGGGCGTACAAATAGATGGTGTTGGTACGAGCACCCTCCGTGTGAAGGGCGTCAAAAATATCCGTAAGAACTTATCTTTTGCTCCGAGTGAAGATCCTGTAGAAGCCATGACTTTCATCGCAGCTGCAGTAACTACTAACTCCTCAGTTACAATCAGACGTGCGCCGATAGAATTTTTGAGTTGGAGCTTAGCCAGAGAAAATGGGCTCAAGATATACAAAGTCCTGTGTATAAGGCCGACAACGGCAAGACTGATCTTGTAGATCTTAACCATCAATAAACACAATGGTGAGCTGGAAGGCGCCTGGCAGTAATCATCCCAATGTCTTCCCGGCCTCAATATTAACTTACCGCCTTTACCATCCCAATTGCTGTTATGGCGGTCGGACCTTTAATCCACGACTGGATTTACGAAGACCGCCCACTTATGTATACCGAGATGAAAAAGATTGGCGTTAAGCTAGAACTGCTGATCCGCATCGTGTTCACGTAAATGGCCCAACGCGCTTTAAACTCGCCGACATGACATGTCCGAGCGGCATACGCCCTGCCGTTATGATTTTGATTGGTATGTTAGCAGCGCGTGGTAATTCAGTGCTTTGAAATGTATACACGATTAACCGTGGCTACGAAGATCTTGCTGAGCCACTTAACAGTCTCGGCGCTAAAATCAAAGTCATCAACGACATTTAGAACAAAACTTGTGATATAATCACCTCTGTTACATTGAGGCAGTAGGCAAATGCGCGGGTGTAGCATAATGGCTAGTATGCAAGTTTTCCAAACTTGAGATCGGAGTTCGGATTCTCCGCACCCGCACCATTTAGTATTCACAGGTTGGATTACCAGAGTTACGGCAATACCTGTCCTCAGCTCGGTCACCTTCAGTCTCCGTGTTGGCAAACACGATTAGCCCAAACCCAAAGCAAGGAGCGCCCAGGCCAATAAGACCGCCAGGCTCTTCTTTAGACCTATTTGAATATACAAATGCCAATGGCGCAAATCAGAAGAATAACAAGTAAAGCCACTCCTAGCCACATATAGTCTGGATAATGCATAACGTCATGCCCCTGGAACCCCAATCGCCACGGACTCGCGCCTTGATTCATAAGCGAATTATATACTCTTCGTGTAAATCAATGGTTCTAACTTCGTTTTAGAGGTTGCACCAATTATTATCAGTTTACTATTGTTCTTTGGCAGTTGATTCGAAAATTATTGAACGGGTTGATGTCTTGGCCGGCTTGGGTAGGCGCTAATGCCAAGCGTTTTCTCATCATTTGGCAACTCAGAGCTTATGTGGCCTAGGCCGTGGCTGCGCCAGGTTCACGTTACTCATGCGAGCGAGCATGGCTTTGCTAGCAAGCGTGCCGGCAAGCGCTACTAATATAAATGTGATACCCGCAACCACCAATGATACAAGTACCGCGTGTTTTTCGAGCTTGCCAGATGCTACCGCCATCGCCACTGCGCCTCCAACGTGCTTAAATCGCCCTGCCCTTTGTACTGGCCTGAACTAATACAAAAATATTTGCGCCTGCCTGTACTTGGCGCAGCACAACGGCTTCGGTCACAAGAACACCTTGCTTATTCGACGCCGTGACGATATACGCCGGACTTCCTGCAAATGTAGTTAGCTGCTCTTTATCAATAGTGAAGCCTGGCAAACTTGCTGCAACGTCCTTTTTGAACTGTTTTCTGTCGCTAAATGTCGAACGTTTCCTGATTCACCGTAGCAATTTGATTGGCGTAGACTTTGTAGGCTTTGGTTGATGATTCAAGCGACACACCATTGAATGCATTCATGTTGCAGCTGTCCTTGGTTTTGGTGACGTTGAGCGTTTCAATAAAGCCAGTGGCATAACATGGTGTCGTTACATCAGCTGCAGCCACGGCATTAGCCGTCTTTTTTGGCTCGGCATTAGCAAGGTTATTTTGTTTGTGAATCACAAAACTCCAAACACCCAAGCTTACAACGATTGAGATGGAAGATATAGCGATACCCGCAGTGCTGATACGACGATGCACTTCGAGTTAGCGCCAGCGTAAAGCCAAATACCAGCCCAGCAATACCCATAAGAAGCCCTACGAGTGCAGTAAAAATGCACCAGCTATCGCTAATGCGCCCAACAGAACTGAAAGCACAGCCTGGACCTCACCGGCGTGCTGCAATGGAGTTGCCACCGCATAGCTTGGTGCTGCCTGAAAATCACGTGTACCACTCTCTGTTTGATGCGCCAACACACTGGCAATATGTGAGCCAACAGGCTTCCCTTCAGGAGTGTGAGCAGCGAGTTGATGGCCACAATTACCACAGAAAGCAGCATCGTCTTCAATCAGTTGGGTGCAATTTGGGCAATTCATATTTTTATGTCTTTTTATATCTGTTATTTAAGCATTTTTGCCGCATTTAGTACAGTACAGATGGTGTTTTGGATTAGGGTGGCCGCACGATCGGCAATATGCATTGTGCCCCACCGCACTTAACCCCATTTCTTGATCAAGCTCAGTTGCTCGCACATACAGTGCAAACATTGTAGCGGTAATGAGCAGTGTTATCAGTACCGAAACACCCGCCATGAATGGGATGCCGGATATCAAACCAAAATCATATAACCCGTGCACTGCCATAGCAGCGCCAAGCACTGGCAGGATACCCCACGGTGACTTTCCCGCAAGTTTTCTTTTAACCAAAAAATAGCCAACGATTGCCGTAAGCCCTGCATGGAACAACGGTGTTAGAAACATTCTCAAGACGCCTGTTTTGGGACCATACTGCATGGTGTATAGAACGTTCTCCGGGAGACCAAACCCAAGGCCTGCTAGTGCAAAATAGATAATCCCATCCGTATGTTCATTGAAGTATCGTTTGTGATAAATTACGAGCGCCAACGGCCCAAACTTACACGCCTCTTCGATAACACCTATACATAACGCTGCAGTTGCAAGAGTCGCAATAGATACGCCGGGCAGCAAATCCTTGGCGTCAATGATCCAGCGTTCGAGCAGCATGGCAGCAAAACCACCAAGTGCCCCAAGGAACACTGCCATCCACAACATGCCAATTGGTTCTTTCTCCCCATGATCGTGCGCCAATAAAAACCAGACCAGACCAACAGAGACGGCAACAAAACTTAAAATGAGAGCAAATAAGAGCATAGTTTTTATATGAAGCTTATGCTTTAACTATACACTCTACAGGAGTAAACCCCTAGTAATCCAACGTAGTCTAGGTTATAATCACCCCTGTTCGCTGTCATAAATGCGGCACGCGAGCGCACCTCGCCCCGGTAGCTCAACTGGATAGAGTCACGGAGTTCTAACCCGTAGGTTGCAGGTTCGAGTCCTGCCCGGGGTACCAAAATATAGCACCCACTCATGTGGGTGTTTTATTTTGGTACCTAGGACTCGAACCGCTAGACGAGAACAGCCAGTGGCTGTTTGAGTTTTCCTTGCTTGGCCGAGTGAGCAACGCATTGCGAACGAGCATATCAAGAGCGAGTCCTTGGCCTTACAAAGAAGGACGAAGTCCGCTGTCCTGCCCGGGGTACCAAAATATAGCACCCGCAAGTGTGGGTGTTATCTTGCTCATGCTTGCATGTAATTCCCTTACCCCAGACAATATAATCATGGAGGCAATTAGCTTAGATACCATTACAGACACGATGATTGCTTTTGGCGCGCCCAAAGCAAACTTCGAAAAAAGACTCACTGGTTTGCAGAGTCGATATAGAGAACCGTGGAGAAAGTATCACGTCATGGAACACCCTCAGGAGATGTTTGGCGAGCTCTTGCAACACATTGACCAAGTAAGAAACCCTCTTACTATAGGTGAAGCAATACTCTATCACGATTGTGTGTACGATCCTGCTGCGCCTGGCAACAGGAATGAACAGTTAAGTTCTTGGATCGGCCAAGATGAACTCGAGCCAATCTACGGGTATAGTACCGCGGCAAAAGTTGGTTACTATACTACTGCAACCGCCAAACACACAGCCAATATAGACGTCTCAGACAGAGATTTAGCTTTCTTTTTAGATACAGATCTAGCGATTCTAGGAGCTGACGAGGAGCGATACAATAGATACTCAAATGCAATCGCAGAAGAGTACAAAGATGTTGTGCCGCCAAATGTTTACGCCACCAGAAGGAGTTTAGTGCTGCAAAAACTATCCACACGTGTATCCGATATCGGTGTCTATACGACTGAACTATTCAGAGCCAAGTATGAATATCAAGCTCAGGAAAATATTGCCCGCGAGATTGACTTATTAAAACAGCGCCCTGTCGCATAATATTGACAAATTGTTACGCTTATGCTAAAATGTGCTATGTTGGGGAGTTATGTACTCACAGTTGTAGAACAACCCGTTTTACGCTATAATCACCCCTGTTCTTTGCAGTTATACAAAACTTTAAACTTCGTTTGAAGTTTTGAGAGGACGACCGTAGCCGTAAACCGAAGCTTTTGCCGAAAGGCAAAACGAGGTAAAGGCGTACGGGAGGACGAGGCGAATATAGCTCAGTTGGTTAGAGCGTCGGTTTGTGGTACCGAAGGTCGTGGGTTCGAGCCCCATTATTCGCCCCAAATAAAGAATCCAGCTTGTCTGGGTTTTTTATTTGGGATTGGGCTGGAGCCACGAAGGTCGTGGGTGAGAATTGCCACTGGCAATTCGCAAGGAAACGTTCCGATGCAAGCTATGCTTGCAATAGTGAACTTTCGGGGTCGCTGAAAGTGACCGAGCCCCATTATTCGCCCCAGAATATTCTAGACACCGTGGGTGTCTTTTTTATTTGTTATAGTGAAGATATGAAAAAAGTCATCATCAATGCCGATGATTTTGGATACAGCTACGGTATCAATAAAGGTATTATTGAGGCTCACAAGAACGGTGTGGTTACCAGTACTTCCGTGATGATACTTGGTATAGCTGCTAAAGAAGCTGCTGCTTTGCGCCAAGAAAACCCAAATTTGTCTGTCGGTTTGCATCTTATGCTGGAGGATCCGGATCAAGCAGAACGCGCACTTAGTGAACAAGTGCATCTGTTCCATGCCATTGTTGGTACAATGCCTGATCATATTGATGTTCATAAAATTCTGTATCGGAGTGCCGGACTCGATGCTGTACTCAAAGACTATTCGAAAAGTCATGGTATTCCAGTGCGACAGTTAGGTTTCGCAGAATTCATCGGTTCATACGGGCCAGAGGGCGAAAACCCGGAGGATCTTTCGGTTGATCGTTTTAAAGAAGCGCTGGACCAAGTTACTAATGGATACAACGAAATCATGTGTCATCCAGGGCATTGCGATGAGTACCTTTTACAGCATAGCTCATACAATACGCCACGCGAGGCTGAACTCAAGACACTGTGTGACCCTCGTCTTAAAGAATATATTACTCAGAACGATATCGAACTTGTTAACTGGCGCTCAATTGAAGTTTAGTGGTGATGGTGGTGTTCGTGGATGACGGCGTGGCCTTTGCCGCGGCTGATGAGGTAGCGATTGACGGGTACGGCGCAAAGAAAGGCGACAAATAAGGCAACTACTAAACTTGCCCAGAACAATCCCGTTGTTGGCCCAGCCATGAGCGCTCCGGGAATAGCCAGAATGATTATTGTATCGACCAATTCCATAGTTGCAATGGAAAACGTATCTGATGCGAACGCAAGCTTGAAGGATTTTTTAAGACCGAGGTTGTTGTGTAAGAGTGATCGCATCGTTAACCCATAGCCAAAAAGGAATGCTAGACATATAGCGAGAATCGCGGTGTGCATGTTGTCCCAGTTGAGACCAGACCCAATCACTGCGCCGAGAACTTCACCGATTGCACAGCCAGTCAAACAATGAAGTGTGGCCTGTACGGCAGTTTTCGTCAAATCATCCATATATACCTAGTATAAATTGATATACTAATACAGACCAACTAACACTTGAGGGATTTGATGAAAAAAGTTTCGCGATTTTTGCGTGAGTATAAATTGTTTAGTTTGACGACTGCGGCGATTGTTATCGGGCTGGCGCTGCAACTTATGGGTTTTGGCACTGCAGCGCAATGGCTACTTAGCATTGTGGCTATTATTACTGCCCTTCCCTTGCTCTGGGAAATGTTTGAAGATGTACGCAGCGGGCGCTATGGTATCGATATATTAGCTATCACTGCGATTGTAGCTGCCGTAATTCTTGGTGAATATTGGGCGGCAATTGTTGTGGCACTAATGCTGACCGGGGGTGAATCCTTGGAAGATTACGCGCAGCATCGTGCGCGCAGTGAACTTGACGCACTACTCAAGAATGCTCCGCAGACCGCCCAGGTAATTCGCAAAGGTAAAACATTGAAAGTTAAGGTTAGCGAGCTGCATGTTGGCGATAAAATCCTTATTAATGCGGGTGATGCAGTGCCTGCTGATGCGGTGGTACTTGAGGGCACTGCAAGTTTTGATGAATCATCTCTCACTGGTGAAAGTCTTCCGCAGTCTAAAACAACAGGTGATCAATTGCTTAGCGGTTCGATTAACCAAGATGGTTCAATTCAAGCTAAGGTTACGGCCTCCGCGGAAGATAGTCAGTATCAACAAATCGTGAAGCTGGTGAAGTCAGCCGCCAATAGCCAGGCACCGTTTGTGCGACTTGCAGAGCGGTACAGTGTACCTTTCACTATTTTAGCTTTTTCGATCGCTGGTGGCATGTGGGTATTGACTGGCGAGCCTATCCGTTTCTTGCAGGTCATAATCGTGGCAACACCTTGCCCGCTACTGCTTGCGGCACCAATTGCGTTGATTAGCGGTATGTCACGTGCCAGTAATTACGGCATCATCGTAAAGACGGGTGCGGCAATGGAGCGTATGGCTGAGGCAAAGGCTATTGCATTCGACAAGACGGGTACGCTCACTCGCGGAGAGTTTGAAGTTACTGGTGTCGTTGCTGCTAGTGGTCATACAAAAGACGAAGTACTCGGGCTAGCTGCAAGTCTGGAGCAAGGATCAAATCATGTTATTGGTAAAGCTATTGTGCAGTCTGCTCTTGATAAAAAAGTAAAACTTACAAAAGCTAAACATATCAAAGAAACGGCTGGGAAAGGCTTATTGACCTCGCTGAAGGGCCAGGAGGTTGTGGTTGGACGGTTGGCGTTTTTGGAAGAACGCGGTATAGAAAAACCAACCAATCTAAAAGTCGGCACTACTGCCAAAACTACTGTATATGTAGCCGTGAATGGTGAGATGATCGGTGCAATATCCTTGAGCGATGAGCTACGTGAAGAAGCCAAATCAACAATTGCTCGGCTTCGCGACATGGGACTCAAGAAAATATTGCTGATCACAGGCGACAATAGTAGCGCTGCAAAACATGTGGCAAAACAGCTTAATCTTGATGAAATTCATGCCGAAGCGCTGCCTGTTGATAAGCTTGGCGTGCTTGATCAAACTAAAGATCGCCCGCTTATTTTTGTGGGTGACGGCGTAAATGACGCACCGATTCTAACTGCAGCTGATGTTGGTGTGGCGCTCGGAGCAAAAGGCTCGACTGCTGCAAGCGAATCGGCAGATATGGTTATTATGGTGGATTCTGTTGGGCGTGTCGCAACAGCATATGAGATAGCCAAACGAACATTTAGCATTGCTCGGCAAAGTATTTTAATTGGTATTGCACTTAGTGTTGGGTTAATGATTTTATTTGCAACTGGCAAATTCTCGCCACTGACGGGCGCGATCTTGCAAGAAGTAGTCGATGTTTTCGTAATCTTTAACGCACTGCGCGCGCACTTGGTACAACCTGCTGATTAGCTAAAGAAGTGTAACGCACTTGCAACCAGCACAGGCACAAGTAGATTATCTATGCCTTCCACGCTGATGTTCTCAACCAAGCTTGCTGCTACCGCTATGCCGAGAATTATTGGCAAGCTTAAAATAATACCACTGAACGCAGTGAAGACTAGTAGAATGGCGATAGATACTACCAGAAATGTAACAGTACCGTGAATGCTTTTTGTGTGGCCAAGCACCATGTAGCGCGTATTGTTGCCAAAGCGAGTACCTATCACTGCTGCAAGCCCATCGGCTAAACTCATCTGAAGAATTGCTGCCATATAGATCCATTCGTTTTGACTAATTAATGCCAACGCACCGACTGCTAGTGCAAAAAATAATTCACCATGGGTTGGTCTTTGAACGCTATGGATAGCCTGAAATACTTTGAGCTGTTTGGACGCTAATACAACAACTATAAATGCAATACTAAGGAGCTTGATATCATTCCAATCGAGAAAGAATGGCCAGAATGCTACAAAGCTACCGACCGTTATGTGAATGAACTTGCGACTGAACTCATCTTGTACTTTTTTTCTGCGCCACCACAGCTCGTTTGCGACCAATAGAATGAAGACTGTGAGGATTGTAAGGATTAGCGTCATTACTCGATTGTACTCCTATTGTCTGATTTGTAATACTCGACTGCAGTCTAAAGTAACCGAAACTCTGGGTGCTTGCCGTCACCGAGCACTCCCTCGCCTATTTTAGTAAGGTTTAGTTGATTCCCTGTATCATCAACAGCAAAAAATAGTGTTTGTTGGCTTGTGGGGCCAGTCAGCATACGCACGGCAGAATCAAAAATTGGCTTCTTATTTATCCCGTAGTCAATGATGCCATCTTGCATATTTCTCACAATCCAACCTATATAAAATGGTTTGCCTGTATTGATAGGGGCAAATACGCAATATCTTTTCCAGCCCCCAAATATTGGTGCGTGAAACAAAAAGAGGAAGTGTTTTTTAAATGCACGTTCCTCGCCTTGTACTTTCAATGTTTTAGCTATATCGATACTCTCCACGTTAAATTCTCTGTAACAGTGCCATGGGTGTGTTTCTTGAAGGGAATCTCGCTTGAAACCACCGAGCACAAACATTAAGGGGATCATAATATAATCAAATAATCGAAAAAGCGCTGGTATTTTAGAGGGCTTTAAGGACAACATGTTCGTAGTATAGCTTATCTCAGGGGGAGCTGGGGGAGACAGGATTTGAACTTACACCTACCCCGTAAGCAGCTGCGTATTAATGATTTTGAGGTCGCAGAACCAAACACTGCTCTTCGCCAAATAAAAAACCCAGATGCACTGGGTTTTCAATTTGGTCGGGGAGACAGGATTTGAACCTGCGACCTCACGGTCCCAAACCGCGCGCGCTACCAGGCTGCGCCACTCCCCGAACTGTTCTAACAGAGGTTGATTATACAGTACGAAACGAAAAATCGCTAGATGTCATAAATTTTTTGTATTTGCTTAATGGAAGCAGCAAGACCCTGCTCATTTACGTCAACAAGCACGGCGTTAAATTGACGCTCACCTTCTGTAGCTAAAACATTTCTTGTTTGCTGACCGTCCCTCCAGCGTGGGATGATGCTTTGATACGTTACACCCAGGGAGCCATTGAGAATGCCACACATTCCTACATCAGTAATATGTGCAGTACCGCCCGGCAACACCCGTGCATCGGCCGTTGGTACATGCCAATGATCGCCGACAACAAGAGCAGCCTTCCCATCTAAGTAATTACCTATCACAACTTTTTGACTTGAGTAGTCACCATGCAGATTTACTACTAATGCATCATAACCGCCAGCATTAGACCGCATGATCTTATCAATAGTTTGCAGGGGGTTGTTCATTTCTTTGCCGGCATCACGCCCTACAATATCACCGAGCAAGCTCGCGACCAGCACAGTCTTGCCAGCTGCATGAACTTTCTTATAGCCCAAACCCGCAGTGTCATCAGGATAGTTTGCTGGACGAATTATTGGCTCATCCGGGTTGTTAAGTAACTCGATGCTTTCATCTCTATGTAGCGTCCAGTTACCGCCCGTACAAAAGTCTACGCCAGCCGCTTGCAGTCTGCGAAAATCAGCCACACTAATCCCTTTGCCGTCAGTCGTATTTTCAGCCTGAGCAATTACTAAATCAATGTGCTCCTCTGCGCGCAACGTTGGGACAACCTGCTCGACAACCTCAATGCCAGGCTCCCCCATCACGTCACCTATATAAAGAATATTCATTTCTACTTGGCGAATTCTACGGCGCGGGTTTCGCGGATGACATTCACCTTCACAGTACCTGGATACTGCATGGTGGATTCAATCTTGGTAGCGATATCGCGTGCGAGCTTGATAGCGCTGAGATCATCAACCTGCTGCGGCTTCACAAACACACGCACTTCGCGACCAGCGCTAATTGCGTACGACTTCTCGATGCCTTTGAAGCTATTCGCTACGTTTTCTAAATCACGCATACGCTCTGCAAAGTTCTCGGTAGAAATGTTGCGTGCGCCTGGACGAGCTGCACTAATTGCATCTACTGTGCGTACGATTAAAGCTTCTACGGTGGTAGCTTCTACGTCATCGTGATGTTGCTCTGCTGCCAAAGCGACTTCTTCTGGGGCACCATATTTGCGAAGGATTTCGCCAGAAATATGGTGGTGTTTGCCCTCGATCTTGTGAGTCAGCGCCTTACCAATGTCGTGAACCAATGCAGAGTATTTAGAAATCTTTACGTCTGCACCAACTTCTTCAGCAATTACACCTGCCACGTGTGCCATTTCAGTAGAGTGTTTAAGCACATTCTGACCATAGCTGGTGCGGAACTTAAGCTCACCGAGTAGCTGCAGAATCTCTTTTGGAATGCCGATGACGCCTACCTCACGCGCAGCGTCTTCACCGGTTTTAATAACGTCTTTCTCGACGTTCTTCTGTGCCTTGGCTACGACCTCTTCAATGCGGCCTGGGTGGATGCGACCATCCTTCATTAGCATCTCAAGCGTACGGCGCGCGACTTCACGGCGGACTGGATCAAAGCTGCTAAGCACTACATACCCAGGAGTATCATCGACCATAATGTCCACACCAGTTGCACGCTGCAAGGCTTGAATATTACGGCCTTCCTTACCAATAATGCGGCCTTTCATCTCTTCGTCTTCCATCTTTACGCTGGTAACAGTGCGCTCGGCAGTTACTTCGCTGGCCATGCGCTCCATAGCAGTCGTGATAATAACGGCTGCCTTTTCTTCGGCATTATCCTTTGCTTCATTCTGAAGCTTAGTAACGAGTCCGATGAGATCATTCTTGATGTCTCGCTCTGTCATTTGCATCAGCTTTTCGGCTGCATCGGCTTTAGTGAGCTTCGCAATCTTTTCGAGCTTATCTTGCTGCTTGGTGCGAATTTCTCGAATTTCATTTTTGAGGGCTTCTACTTCGTCCTCGTTTTTGCGCAAAGATTCATTACGCTTATCGAGTTCATCGAGTTTTTTGTCGAGGGCTTCTTCGCGTGTTACGAGTCGTTTTTCAATGTTTTTAAGCTCGTTGCGGCGAGCTTGTTCTTCTTTGCGAGTCTCTTCAATCGCTTTGCTTGACTCTTCACGCGCTTCGACAATCATCTTGTCGGCTTCTTTTTTAGCTTTTTGTAATTCTTTCTGAGCTTTCGCCTCTGCCGATCCGGCTTTTTGCTTCGTGATAACTGTGCTGACGCCAAAACCAATAGCCACGCCAAGTACAGCAAGTAATACTGCTAACATAGTCTGTCCTTTCTAAACTGCAGAAAAGTCCTGCCAAACAATCGCTATCACTTCTCTAGTCTGGGAACTTGTCTGAAAATCGAATTATTGAAATATGGGTTTCCCGGTATTGCTCTCACAAATTTTGCAATTCCTGGTTTTATAATACGCTTCCGGTACTCAAGTGGTCAACGTTTCTGTTGGGTAATGTGCGGTTCGGCGCCATATTCGGGCTGGACAATACCTTCTGTTTCGCTAGCTGCTAATCTTTCGCGGCCTATACTCGCCCAGCCGTCGCCTGTGTCGGACACAATTGGCAAGCCAAGGCTATCAGCTAGTGCATTCGCAACTGCTATACCAATACGCAGCCCAGTAAAGCTGCCTGGCCCTTTGTACACCACAATTCCGTCCAACTTTTTGAGCGTTAGAGCATTGTCTGCAAGAATTGTGTCGATCTTCAAATGGATTGTTTCTGCTAGTTCACGATGTGCTTGCCAGGTGACATAAGAAAGCTCATTTACATCATCAAAAAGCCCGATTTCTGCTTCTGGTTTATCTGTTCTAAGTGTGAGTATAATCATATTCTTAACATGTTAAGTATTGAATTCCAATAGATATGCTTTTTCTTTCGGGACCTGAATAACAATATCACGCTCAGATTCAGCCAGAGCAGAGATTCGAATCGTAATCCTGTCGATAGGCAATACGTCACTTACAATATCACCCCACTCTATTACCGCCACAGCCTTTGGATCATCCAAAATCTCTGAAAGCTCTTCGCGCATGATTCCTGGTTCCATTAGTCGGTAAAAGTCGAAGTGATGGATAGTGAGATTGTTAGAGGTATACTGATTGCTGATCGTAAAACTTGGGCTATGCACAGCGTCCTCGCTGCCTATACCTCTAGCAAGCCCACGAGTAAAAGTAGTCTTGCCACCACCCAAGTCACTGATCAACTCAATGACTTCGCCACCCCGTAAATTATGACCGATTTGTTCGGCGAGCCGTAAAGTTTCTTCTAAGCTGGTGGACTTTGTTTGCCACGTCTGCTCTGTACTCATATGCTCCGTATAGTAGCGCGAGGCCTCCAATTAGCACAAGTATCCAGGTATGTATGGGCGCTGTGCTGGGCTCTTCCTGAAAACTTCCGGATGAAGCCACTGTACCCGTCGCGCCTTTTTTTGTAGCTGCCCCTTTGACTTTAGAGTTTGATTTTTTCGATTTGCTGCTGATTGGTTCCTTGATAACATTTGCCTTGCCGGGCGTCGGCGTAGCAGTCCAGTACCACTGACTTTTTGCGCTTGCCCATGCCTGTCCGTCTTTGGCTGAACTGTATACACCCGACGTCGTAAGAGTATTCCCGAATGGATCGAGCACCTGCGCCTGACTGCTCGTGTTGCTCAATGTTACATTGCTGTCTTTGGAATACACGGCAAGGAATGCCTTACCTGCAATTTTGGTGCCCGCCGGAAATACATAGTTATAGTTTTTGGTTAGGCCTGTCTGGAGAATAAAGCCTGTTACATCGAACGGAGCATCGTTTGGATTATAAAGTTCTATAAACTCATCGGTTTTGTCATTGCCGGTACCGCTAGGATTTGGCAGTAACTCACTCACAGATGGAGGCTTTAAGCCAATATCGCTGGCTGGTATCGATGGACTAGCCTGTCCTGCGCTCGCCGTACTTACTATTGTTGCTGGTACGTCGCTTGTTGCAGCTAGCAATTGATTCATCCCCGTTGGCACTGCAGTGGGTGTCGACCCAACTGTTGTGAGTTTGCACGGGTTAGTAGCATCTGGTTGCACTTGCTGCCAGCTTCCTGCTCCTGCACTGTTAATAGTAGGATTGTTGCCAGTATCGAGTGGTTGTCGTAGCAAGAATACACTAGTGCTACTTGGCAGCGTTTGCGCCCCTACTGTTGCAGTTTTAGACCAACCTACATAATCTTGAATTTGCGGTGATATTAAACCGCCAGGTGATGTTTGGTCCATAGAAACAATCGCCACCATCCCAGCCGTGCTTGAAAAACCGAGCGACGCAGCGTTTACGGTGAGCTGATAGCACAGCAGCATGGCATTATCGTTGATCATAAAATACCCATGCGGCGGCACGATGCCTGATAACGCTATCAACCGACTGCTGGTTGATTTGCTCAGATCGTAGTTGTTGAAATATTCGAGTTGATACTTGCTCATATCCAGTGCAGTGCTGGTCGCGTTATATAACGTTACGAATTGACCATTACTGCTGGTTATTTTGAGCTGGCTGATGACGAGGGAAGGTGTCCCAGCCGCAGCAACCCGAACGGGGAGTTGTTGGCTCACGAGCACACTGCAGAGGCACACTGCCGCCACTACTACTCGTGAGATACTTTGAATCCGCCGCATGGTAGGCGAATTGTAGAGCGCCCTATTATTGCATCAAAGCATGTGCGCTTTGAAAGTCGCATAAAGATTAAATCATTTAAGATTTAAGTTCCCTTTTGTAAATTGTTAGGAGCTACTCGTTTGAGTGCAGTTTGGTTCAAAAGTGAGCACTCCTGAATCAAGTTCAGGACAGGCTCCAGCGAGACGTACTTTACGGTACGGGGAGTGTGGAGCGCTCACTTTTGAGCCAAAATGTGCCAAACGCGTAGTTCGTAGCTGTATACTAGAGGTATGCTTCAACTCAGCAATAGTTTATTAAATAAACAGGTCATGTCTTTACGCACTGGTTCACCAATTGCGAGTATTATTGGCCCTATTATCAATCCTGATAACTTAAAGATTGAAGGATTTTACTGCCAAGATACGTTCAGCAAGCAAGAACTAGTGCTTTTATACCAAGATATCCGCGACATGTTGCCACAGGGTTTTGTGGTTAATGACCATGATGTACTTGTTGAAGCAGAAGAACTTGTTCGATTGAAAGATGTTATTGCGCTCAACTTTGAGCTTACCGGCAAGCAAGTGGTCACCGTTGATAAACAAAAGGTTGGCAAGGTAAGTGATTACGCAACCGAGACTGAGACAATGTTTATCCAGAAAATATACGTATCGCAGTCTTTGGTTAAGAGCTTTACGGGTGGCTCATTAAGTATCGACCGGACTCAGGTGCAAGAGATCACACCTCGTAAAATTATAATTAACGATTTACTTGATACGCGTCGTAGCCCGGCGGCTGCTACTGCTTAAACTCACTTGCGGCAGCAACAAAACTCGTAAACAACTTGCGCCATTCTGGCTCTATAGATTCTTCTAGCGACTCAGGGTGCGACTGTACCGCTACCACATACGTTTGCGTTGGCATCTCAAGGCCTTCGATAACGCCGTCGGATGTCCAGGCGGTTGCTATTAATCCATCACCGAGCTTGTTGATTGCCTGATGATGATAGTCATTCGAACCAAGTTCTTCGGAGCCGAGAATTTTAGTGAGTTTGGAATTGGCGTCAATGCGCAAGGTATGCACAATCCGACTTTCACGCTTTTTCTCAGAAGCGATGCTATGCACCTCTGCTTCTGGCAAATCATCTGGGATATGTTGGTGTAAATCACCGCCTTGTGCAACATTAATGAGCTGCATGCCTCTACAGATTGCCAGCACTGGCTTATCGTCCTCTATCGCCCATTCTAATAGTTGCAGTTCTTGGGCGTCCCTTGCAGGATCTTGATCTATAGTGGTAGCCATCGGCTCTTGGCCATAGAGTGCAGGGTCAAGATCGTTTCCTCCAGCAAGCAATATTCCTGTGCATTGCTCGTACAACCCTCTCAGTGCATCTGTATTTTTCACCAATGGGACCACGAAAGGCGCTCCACCTGCGTTAACAATTGCGTCTACGTAAGTATGCGATTGGCCTTGTGCAGGTGGTGAGTGAGGATATAACTTGTTGAAGATTTCACCGGCGGTAATACCTATAATGGGCTGCATCGTTCTACTCTATCATGAAGCCTGGTCATCATTCATAGCATCTTTGATGTCACCATAATTGAACCCCTGTCGGGCTAAGTACTGCATGAGTTTTAGGTCATCTTGGTATTTGCCCTGCTGGCGTTTCTTTTCAATGATGTGGCGTAGGGCAGCGTGTTCATCTTCTGTCTCGTTTCCAACTACTTCTTCTATTACGCTCGAAGGTACATATTTTTTCCGTAAATCGTTGATTAATTTACGACGGGAAGCAGGGCGGAGAAGTCTTCTGTCGTTTACAAATGCTTGCGCATACTTTTTATCATCAATAAGTCCAACGATACTTAACTTGTTAAGTATTAACTCTACCAGGGGAGGGGAGGCATTTTTTTTGTGTAAATACGTCTCAATTTCCCACTTTGTGCGCGGACGCATTGCAATATATCTGAGTGTTTGATTGTAGGTTTTGTCGTCTGCTGATAGCTGCTTGTATTCGCTCACCTCTTTGTCTGTGAGCTCCTGACCGACGTTGATTTTGCTGTCCAGCAATGCGCCTTCACTCAACGAAAATGAATACTCACCATCAACATATATCGAATACCGCCCCGCCCGCTTAACCTGCTGTCTAATCGCCGTGACTTTCATCTATCTACTATTCTGGTCGCAGCCGACCACAGTCCTCATCAAAAATGAGTGGGTGGACATTCATCGGCCAATAGCTAACGTCGCGTGTCTTTAAGAGCTCAAAGTCTATTTCAGGAAATTTTTCCAAGAACGAGTCCCTCTCTGCCTCCTCTTGCGAGCTCAGGACACCAGGCAACTGATTAAACCGTGGGGGTAGGTCTACAATATAGTCTCTTCTCCACCACGTTGCAGAATTCTGTCTGCCAGCGCGTTCAAGCTTATCAACTGCTTCGAAGGCCAAGACTGGTACGCCGTCGTTCTGCCTAGTTTGAGCTCTGACTGGTAGACTAAGCCCTACCCAATCTTGCCTAACCTCCTCTGGTGCATGACCAGAAGGCACTTCCTCAACAACAAACTGCGCAAATACAGGGTAATGCGCATCCAGGAATGCACTCAGTCTTTTAGGGTCCCAGGCTGTCAGCTCTGCCCGCGGACGCGCGTGTATGGCAGCTGACACCTCTTCATCAAAAGGGATATTATAAGCTGTTTCCGACATAGTCTACTCCTTGGCGGCTTCGGCCTCGCGAACTTTTTTGGCTAGTTCGTCCATGACTTTTGGATTTTCTTCTAGATACTTCTTGGTAGCTTCGCGGCCCTGGCCAATCTTTGCATCATTGTACGAATACCACGCACCTGACTTCTCTACGATGTCACTTGCGGCTGCAAGGTCAAGGATGTCGCCTGATCGACTAATACCTTGGTTGTACATAATATCGAACTCTGCTTGGCGGAATGGCGGCGCAATCTTGTTTTTTACTACTTTTACCCGTGTTCGGTTACCAATTACATCTTCACCTTGTTTAATCTGGCCAACGCGACGAATGTCCATGCGGACTGATGCGTAGAATTTAAGCGCATTGCCACCAGTTGTCGTTTCTGGGTTGCCAAACATTACACCAATCTTCATACGAATCTGGTTGATAAAGATAACAGTGACTTTGGAGCGATTAATGACACCCGTAAGCTTACGAAGTGCCTGGCTCATCAAGCGAGCTTGTAGACCAGGTAGGGAGTCGCCCATGTCGCCTTCGATTTCGGCACGTGGCACTAAAGCTGCGACTGAGTCCACCACAATTAGATCTACTGCGTTCGAGCGAACTAGGGTTTCAGTAATCTCCAAAGCCTGTTCACCATTGTCTGGCTGACTGAGTAGCAAGTTCTCGGTATCTACACCGATGCGCTTTGCATAAGATGGGTCCAGCGCGTGCTCAGCATCAATAAATGCAGCAGTGCCGCCGTTTCTTTGGATTTCGGCAATTGCATGCAGGGTTAATGTAGTTTTACCGGATGATTCAGGACCGTAAATTTCAATAACACGTCCTTTTGGAATGCCACCACCTAAGGCGATATCGAGACTGAGAGCCCCAGTAGAAAACGTTTCTACGTTGGTACTATGCGATTCGCCAAGCTTCATAATTGAACCCTTGCCAAACTGCTTTTCAATTGTGTCGAGTGCGAGACCTAGTGCCTTGGACTTACCTTCGGCATCGCCCTTCTTTACGTCACCCATAGTTTTAGCTGCCTTTTTTTCGGCCATGAACCCTCCTCGTATTATGTCTATGCCACCACTTGGTTATAGTTTAGCACTTTACAGGCTTAAGCGCTGTGGTGAAATTGTTTGTGAAGCATTTTAATGAATAGTTAATTTGTGGTGTGCTGTATCTCTTTGAAAATGCTTCTGCTTTTCTCTGCTAACTGATATGATATGACTAGTAAGGGTGAGCATTCTAAGACGAAAATGCGTGACACGAGACTATGAGAATTCCTGATACGTTGGTTGAAAAACTACTGACTAAAAATAAGCAGGTGAGCAAAGACAAGCTTACAGCTATTCGTGATGGCGCAGATGATAAACAATCTCTCCAAGAATTGGTGATTGGCCAGAATGTGATTAGCGAGAAAGATTTAACTAAGCTGTACGCCGAAGAGATTGAAGTTCCGTTTATTGAGTTAAACGCCAAAGAGATCAAGGCTGAAAGCCTAAAACTTCTCCCCGAAAGAATCGCGCGCCAATATAACTCTGTGGTCTTCGACATTGATGCCGATGGTGTACAAATGCTTGCCATGGAAGACCCTGATGATATTCAGGCTCTGAACTTCCTTAAAAAGCAGCTGGGCAATAACATTCGTGTGTACATTACCACCTCTTCTCTGCTGCAATCAGCACTTGATCAGTACCGCGGGAATATCAGCAATGAGTTAACAAAAGTTATTTCTACAGATGATATCGCCGAAGAATCAGGAGAAATTGACGAAAGCGATTTAGCAGAAGACTCCCCCACCGCCCAGACAGTAAACATAATCATCGAATATGGTATAAAGTCTGGCGCGAGTGACGTACATATTGAGCCGAGAGAAGATTATGTGGTGGTCCGGTATCGTATCGATGGATTACTTCGCGAAGCCAACAAGCTACCGCGAAAACTACTGGGTGCATTAGTGAGTCGTATAAAAATCTTGAGCAATCTGAAGATTGATGAGCACCGTGCGCCACAAGACGGACGCTTTAAAATTACAGTCAGTGGTCAAGTTTATGCGTTGCGTGTTTCAACGCTACCGATTTTAGATGGCGAAAAAGTTGTAATGCGCATCTTGAATGAATCAAGCAAGCCGTCGAACTTTACTGAACTTGGGTTTTGGGGTACTGCCCTGACAGCACTCAATCAGTCAATCGTACAGCCACACGGCATGATTTTAGTCACTGGACCAACAGGTTCGGGTAAATCAACAACCTTATTTAGTGTGCTAAGTTCGCTGAACACACCTAATGTCAACATATCTACCATTGAGGACCCGGTCGAGTATCACATCGTTGGCGCCAATCAGACGCAAGTGAATGCTATTGCAGGAATGACCTTTACGAATGGATTACGGGCACTGCTAAGACAAGATCCAAATATCATCATGGTGGGCGAGATTCGGGATGGAGAGACTGCCGACTTAGCTGTCCAGGCATCACTAACCGGCCACTTGGTGTTTAGCACTTTACACACGAGTAATGCCGCGACGTGTCTGCCCCGTTTGCTCGATATGGGCGTCGAACCATTTTTGATTGCAAGCACGGTGCGCGTAGTTATTGCGCAAAGGTTGGTGCGTCGACTCTGTGTTGATTGCCGTGAGAGCTACACTCCTGATGCTGAGATTTTGAAACAGCTCGACAAAACTTTTAACATTTCTGCGAATGGCGGCATTAAACGCATTCATGAACTTGAGCTAGCGGCTATTAAAGATGGTATTGGCGACAAAAACGAAACCAGCAGTTCAACAACAACTGGCATTTCCAAACTTTGGAAGGCCAACGACGATGGCTGCGAGCTATGTAACCACACCGGCTACCGAGGGCGTGTGGGCATCTATGAAGTGCTTGATAATTCTCCAGGCATACAAAAAATGATCGTTACCAATAGCACTAGTGAAGGTATCGAACAAGAAGCAATTAAAGAGGGTATGATTAGCATGCAGTTGGATGGCTTTATTAAAGCGCTGCGCGGTCAAACAACTATCGAGGAAGTGCTGCGCGTTACAGCACAAGATTAATCTATGCAGTTCTCATACAAAGCAATCACCAAAGACGGCAAAACAGTATCTGGCACGGCTGAGGCAGCAAGTAAATCTGCACTTCTGACATTGCTCCACAAACAGGAGTTACATCCCGTATTGATTGAAGTAAAAAAAGAAGGTGGTGGCCTGGGAAGCTTCTTGGGCCCGAGTAAGAAGATAAAGCTTAGCGAGCTCGTGATATTTACTCGGCAGCTCTCAACGATGATCTCTGCAGGTGTTCCGCTAGCGCGTTCCCTTTCTGCCCTTCAGGAAGATGCACAAAGCCCATACATGAAAGAGGTGCTCGCAGGAGTCACAAAAGACGTGGAAGGCGGTATACCACTCGGTGATGTATTCGCAAAGTACCCGACAGTTTTTTCTGATGTATACGTAAACATGGTTCGTGCGGGTGAAGAGGGCGGCATCTTGGATGATATTTTGCAGCGGTTGGCGACCCAGGTAGAACAAGATGCAAGTATCCGCAAAAAAATAAAAAGTGCCATGATGTACCCAGTAGTTATCTTGGTGGTAACTATTCTTTCTTTCTTTGGCATCATGCTGTTTATCGTGCCGAAGCTAGGTGGAATTCTAAACAGTTTGGGTGGTCCAAATGCCGAGCTGCCAATCTACACCCGAGCCATGCTTGGTGTGAGTGATTTTAGTACCCAACCAACCATTATGGGCTTGCTGCCTATCCCCGGGGTCAACAAAATTCCAAATCTGATTCTATTTACGATTATTTTTGTAATTGTAGTGGTGTATTTACTCCGTTACATCAAGACAGAACCGGGTAAATATAAATTTCATGCGCTGCTACTACGTATACCAATCGTGAAGACAATTGTGCTGAAAGTTGCGATTGCTCGATTCTCACGCACTTTTGCCTCTCTCATGAGCGCTGGAGTGAGTGTACTGGATTCCTTAGAGGTGACCGGAGCAGCAATTGGCAACAAAGTTATTGAAGCAGAATTAAAAGCTGCTGCCAAAGAAGTGCAGAATGGTAAGCCCCTTAGTGAACCAATCAGTAATAGCCCGCACTTCCCCCCGATTGTTGCCCAGATGTTGATTGTAGGCGAAGAAACAGGTCAGCTGGATACGGTGCTTACTAAAGTTGCCGATTTTTACGAAGAAGAAGTTACAGTACTTATCGATGGGCTTGCCTCTGTAATTGAGCCCGTTATGATTATCGTGCTTGGGGCTGGAGTGGGTCTAATCGCGGCTTCGGTGATGGGACCGATCGCTAACCTTTCCAAAACAGCGGGCACTTAACGCTTGACCTCAGAGCGCTTATGGTTATAATCATACTCAGATACTTGAGCATGCTCAAAGGATCAACAATAAAAGTAAATAGGAGGGTGGGCTCTTATGATCTCCCTTAAAAACCGTAACAAAGGTTTCACAATCGTCGAACTCTTAATCGTCATTGTGGTAATCGGCATCTTGGCACTTCTAGTCATAACGACTTATAGTGGCATCCAACAAAAAGCACGTAACAGCCAGCGACAAAGCGACCTGCAAGCACTGCAGACACAGCTCGAGGCTTTCTATAGCCAAAATGGATACTATCCAACATTGGCTAATATCAACTCAGCAACTTGGCGCGCAACTGATATGAAGAATCTCGACAAGAACGCTATGATCGATCCTTCAAATGCAGATCAAAGCAAGGCAGAACTTGCCGATGCTCCAGCTGCTAAGGTTTACTCATACCAGGTTACAGATAGTGCAGGTGCTGCTTGTAGCGGTGATGCTTGTGCTAAGTACACGCTTACAGCTACCTACGAAGGTGAAGTAAACGGTGCTACAACTCTCGTAAAGACCAATCTAGACTAGTTTGATTGATCTTCATAAAAAGCCCCGGGTTTTCTCGGGGCTTTTTGATGCAAGAAGAGATATAATAAACATAAGCATGAAACGTGGACAGCAAGGTTTTACTATCGTCGAGCTCTTAGTGGCAACTCTTATTATTGGCGTCGTAACTGCAAGTATCAGTACGCTTTTTATTAGTATCAATACTCTTCAGAGAAAGATTAGCCGCACCGATAGCGCAACACGTGCTGCCCAGAGGGAAATTGAAACACTACGCAATGACAACTATGCTGCACTTGTTGCCGGACAAACACTAAACTTCACAGACCAACTCCCTACGAGCCTGCCTGCTGATCGCAAAGGCACCGTTGTAGTAAGCGAGCCATCGCCAGATCTTAAACGTGTCGACGTAACAGTTACGTATACCGATGGGGGCAAGCAAGAAAAAGTAGTATTAAGCTCCTTGATTGGGGTCATAGGCATTACGCAATGAAACGCTTAAACTTTCGTGGCTTTAGCGTTGTAGAGCTGTTAGTAGTAATCAGTGTAACCACCATCCTGGTTATTATCATCAGTACCTTTCTGATTACCAACCTACAGCAAAGTACGATAGCCACCCTAAAAGGAACTATGCTAAACGAAGCTCAGCAAAGCCTTGACCTTGCCGCTAATGACATTCGTCTTAGTGCTAACGCAGACACCAACAATCGCTGGCCTGACGTAAATGGACCAAGCGGAGCGGCAAATCCATTGAGTTGGGAGTCAAATGGCACTACATTAGTGCTCGCTACCGCTGCGGAGGACCGGAACGGCACAGTAATATTCAGCGATGCAAAAAACTACATAACGGAAAAAAATAATAGTATTTACTTCGTAAAGAATGGCACTCTGTACAAGCGTACTCTTGCATCTACGGCCACAAACAATGCAGCTAAAACATCCTGCCCTGCAGCTAAGGCAACTGCTTCATGCCCTGCCGACAAAGCACTACTCCAGAACGTCAAAAGCTTCGCTGTTACGTATAAAGATGGCGATGATGCTGCGGTCGCGCCTAGCGACGCACGGTCGGTTGAGCTTGCTGTAACTGTAAGTAAGCCAATGTATCAACGGGATATTAGCGTAAGCTACAAAACAAGGATGGTGTTTAGAAATGATTAGTCTGCGCAAAAAAGATGCAAACTCTGATGAACAAGGCTTAATACTTGTGACGATAATCCTAGTTGCTGGTGTCTTGATGACCATAGGCATTGCCTTAATTAGTGCAACAACCGGACAATATCAGGTCACGCGCAATAACACATATGTAGCCAATTCTTTACTAGTTGCGGAAGCTGGTGTCGAACAATCGGTTAAACAACTAAATGTTGATGATCAGTTTTCTGGGTATCCAACTGAGCAACAGTTCTTCAACAATACGACACAAGGTCGAGGTGTCTTTACGACGACAATAACGAATAGCGCAAGCGACCCGAACGCCAAGGTCATTACATCAACTGGTAAAGTATATCGTTCTGCCTCTTCGTCTAAGCCGATTAGCACTAGAATTGTAAAGGTAACGGCTGTTGGGACTAAATCACAGAGCTATTCAGTCCACGCAGGCCCAGGTGGCTTGATAATGGGTGGTGCTGCACGCATAACAAACTCTGATGTATACGTGAACGGAACCATCCAAATGAGTGGCGGCTCCCAAATCGGCACCGATACCAAGCCAGCAACAGTACATGCCGCAAATTATGCCTGCCCAACAAGTGGCGGCTCAACCTACCCTTCGCTTTGTACAGGCACACAGCCTATCCCAATACCAGATTGGAGTAGCGTGGCGATTATTGGAACAGTCTGTGCAACCGGTCAGACGCAATCAAAATTCCCGAACTCGCAGTATAACAACAACCGTCCTCAAATTCGTGCTGGCACAAGTGGGGGAAGCGGGCTGCAAATTGGCTGTGTGGCCGAGCAAGTGAGCCAACCAACCTATGATCGTAGTGCTCAAATTGCCGCAGTAACCACTACAAAATCTAGTAGTGATAGCTCTATTGACTGTAAACAGTACAGTCAAACACAGAACTTTAATCGCACATGGCCCGCCAATCTAAAGATAACTGGCAATGTAGATGTCGGCAGCTCATGCAATCTAACAATTACCGGTAACGTGTATATTACAGGCAATTTAATTCTTGGTGGAGCAGCAAAAATTACGGTAGCAGACAGTGTAGGTACGACTCGGCCAGTGGTTATCGTAGACGGGACAATTACTGCAGGTGAAGCTGCGCAACTCATTGCTAATTCATCAGGTACGGGCATAGAATTCATTAGTTTTAAGAGCACTGCTGCATGTAGCCCGAGTTGTACAAGTTTGACTGGTAGCGCATTAAAAACCTCCGCCAATACCACTACTGTCACAATAGGCGGCGGCACAAACTTACCAGGCATGATATTTAATGCCTATTGGGGGAAGATTGTTATTGGTGGAGCGGGTAACGTAGGGTCGGTGGTTGGACAAACAGTAGATATGAGCGGCGCAGGGACTGTCACCTTTGGCACGACACTCTCATCAGGCAGTAGTACATGGACGATAAGCAGCTATCAGCAGAAGTACCCGGGCAAACCATAATATCATGGCACTCTTCTCTATCTGTTATACTGGTGGTAAGACCCTTATGCTTGGTGGGCAGGTATGAAAAACGCGAAAATATCTAACTTCTATCACGATAAACCTTTGTTCGGTATTGATATCGGCCATGGTTCGCTGAAGGTCATGCAGATAGCTGAGCAAGCTATGCCCAGCTCCAAGGATAAACCGCGTATTGTTGGGTATGGATCGGCAACCTTTGATAAAGCTGCGCAGGAAGACGGGGTGATCGTTAAGCCTGAAATCATCGCGAAGGCAGCATATGAACTTTTTAAGCATCATTTAGTGGGTGATATAACTACGCGTCGGGCAGCAATAGCCATTCCTGCATATAGAACGTTCACTCGCTCGGTTCAGCTACCAAAATTACAGTCTTCGGAACTTACAGCAGCAGTACAGCTCGAAGCTGAGCAATATATATCCGCCCCGTTGGAAGAGTTATACCTTGACTATGACATTATCAAGCAAACCGAGCACAACACTGAAGTAGCTATCGTTGCGGTACCTCGCACAATTGTTGACTCCTACCTAGACCTTGCTCAGCTGCTCGGGCTAGAGGCAGTACTCATCGAACCTACTCTAAGCTCATCTGCCCGCTTATTTTCTCTGGATACGCACAGCGATCTTGCAACGTTCATGATTGATTTTGGCTCACTTTCATCCGACATTAGTATTATTGACAAGCACCTGCTTGTAACTGGCACGGTCCAGGGTGGCGGCGAAGACTTCACGAGTTCTATAAAGAAAGATCTCGGTGTTACGCTTGAAGAAGCAAATCTTATCAAAACTCGCTATGGGTTAGGTCTGAGTAAAAAACAAAAAGAGATTACGAAAGCTCTCGACCCAACATTAGAGCAAATATTACGAGAAGTGCGGCGAATGATTCGGTACTATGAAGAACGATATGGCACAGAGCGACCTATTAGCCAAATTATCACTCTCGGTGGGGGTGCTAATATGCCTGGGCTTAGCGAATATCTTATCGATCATTTGCGGATACCAGTTAGACACGGAGAGCCCTGGCACTATTTCAATCTTAAAGGCCTAAAAGAACCGCCTGATGCCGAAAAGCCTATGTATGCAACCGTTGCTGGCTTGAGCTTAGCAAATCCAAAGAAGGTGTTTGACTCATGATCAATCTCCTCCCTCCGGACGTTAAAAGTAGCTATGTGTATGCACGACGCAATGTGGCGCTTCGACGCTGGGTAGCCTTATTTGTGATTGCGCTTATTGGTGTGGGTGTAATTGGCACGTACGGGCTAGTTAAGATCCAACAATCAACGGATACGTACAATGCGCAGATTGCGTCGACAGAAAAGGTATTTAAAGAGGCGAAATTTGCTGAGACTCAAAAACAAATACAGGATATTAGTGGCAGTTTTAAGCTAGTAGTGAAAGTCTTAGGGCAAGAAGTGTTGTTCTCCCAGCTCTTAAAACAAATAGCGGCCACTATTCCTGCAAATGCAAACTTGGCAACCTTGAATATCAGCCAAACAACTGGCGGTATCGATATTTCTGCAGTTGCAAAAGACTATGCCACCGCTACACAGGTACAAGTTAATCTGGCCGATCCCGACAATAAAATCTTTAGTAAAGCCGATATTGTGAGTATCAATTGTAAGGGTGAGGGTGCCGACGCTGAGTATCCATGCACTGTTAATATCCGCGCCCTATTTGCACCCAATAATCCTTTCTTGTTCATTAACAGCAAGGGGCTGAAACAATGAATGCCAAGCGCCTATACTTCATCCTTCTTGGATGTATTCTTGTACTTTTCGTAGGCTTGATTTTTGCTACCATTAGCATTAATTCATTATTGACCACCAAAGCAAATAGCCTAACGCAATTAAAGGCCAAAAACGCCGCACTTGATCGTGAACAAGCCACATTGAAAAAAACTGCTAGAGATTTACAGACGTATACTGATCTACAAAAGATAACGCAATCTATTGTGCCTGAAGATAAGAGCCAAGCGCAGGCAGTCAGAGAGATTGTTAATATTGCCAATCAATACGGTATAAGCCTGTCTGCCATTACTTTTCCTGCTTCTACGCTTGGTAATTCTCCGACCGGCGCCACAAGTTCCACACCTAGCTCAGCAGCTACCACTCCTGCAGTAACTAGTCCGAGTACCGGCAAATTGTCACAACTTACACCTGTTAAGAACATCCCCGGCGTCTACCAACTGCCTATTACAGTCCAGAGCGACCCAGCAAATCCTGTCCGGTATGATAAATTTGTTAGCTTCCTAAATGCACTTGAGCGTAATCGCCGAACTGCGCAAGTCAGCACGATTGCGCTTGAGCCAAGCAAAGATAATCGCAATTTCCTCAGTTTTACATTAACACTTAATAACTACATACGGCCATGAACGAACAAAAGATCCGCATTCAAGAGTTGATAGCTAAACTCACATCTGACACAAAGAAACTGCGTCAGTACAGCATAACAGCCTTCGTTCTTTTGGTTGTTGTTATATATGGCTTTCTGTTCTTTAGGATTACTAGTCTCAGCGGCCAGGAACCAACCGAGGAGCAGATAACTAGCCAGGTTCAGGCTTCGCAGATACCGCATATAGACAAAGCCGTGGTAAAGCAATTACAGTCGCTTGAAGATAACAGCGTGAGCGTACAGGCTCTTTTCAATCAGGCTCGAAGCAATCCTTTTCAATAGGTCCTATCTGTCAGAGGAAAAATCATTGAGCGCAGCCTGACCCAACTGCTCAATGGGTTTTGTTCGAGGTGTACCTGTTTGAGGCTTCACAGGATCGTGACCATGTAGTGCAAGGTCTTCCTTTGCTGCAAGCAGTTTTTGAGCGTAATATGCAGGGTTTGGACAATAGCTAAACTGAAATTTTCCGCTCTCACCTGCAGTTTCGACCATTATGGTACCGTAATTAAACAAGTGGGGCAGCAATCCATGTTTATCTGCTGTAACGTCCTCGATATGCTCTAGAGAAAGCTGGGCAGACTTTTTACGGAATAAACCTTGTTGCGTTGTTTGCGTAAGACTGTCGCTACTAACAATCCAGTGATTGCCCCAGTAGACAATGGTAGTCACAAACGTAACAACCATGGCAAGTATGGCAGCAAAAAAGAATAGTACGCCGCCGACAACAGAGCTCGTATCAGATCCGGCGCCTGATGAATTTGGCATAACTACAAAAGCAATGATTGCGAAAAATATAAGAACAGCCCCTACTCCTGCATACATATATAGAAGTCCGATTGGATGGCGGCGAACCTCAAAAATTATTTTTTCTCCATCTTGCATAACTGCAAGTGGGTTCTTGATAGTGCCTTGATTATTTAGTCCATCGGAGTTCATAGTATTGTTCTTACACCAAGGTTGATTGTTTGTCGTCGGTTTTTCGCGACTTATCAAGATGCTTATACGCTTTGCTGGTCACTTTGCGGCCGCGAGGGGTTCGTTCCAAAAGGCCAATCTGCATTAGATATGGTTCGTAGAAATCTTCGATCGTGCTACGTTCTTCTGCTGTTAGTGCGGCAAGTGTTTCGACGCCTACGGGCCCACCATCATAGTTCTCGATAATAGCCAAGAGTAAGCTACGATCTGTCTTATCAAGACCCATTGAATCTATATCCAGTAAATCAAGCGCCTTGTAGCTGAGTTGAGCGTCAATTATGCCATCACCATTCACGTCTGCGTAATCACGAACTCGCTTTAAAAGTCGATTTGCAATACGCGGTGTGAGTCGTGCTCTTTGTGAAAGCTCAGCTGCTGCCTTTTGGTCAATTTTTACATTCAAAATATTCGCAGCGCGCACAATAATCTCTTGAATCTCTTCTGGCGTATAGAATTCTAGTCGGTGAATCATGCCAAATCGATCGCGAAGTGGTGCTGCTAAGCTACCGGTACGTGTAGTAGCACCGATAATTGTGAACTTTGGCAGATCAAGCCTTAATGAACGTGCAGACGGCCCTTTTCCCAGCATAATATCAAGTTTGAAATCTTCCATTGCACTATATAGCACCTCTTCAACGTTGCGATTCAAGCGATGAATCTCATCAACAAATAGTATGTCTCCGTCACTTAAGTTTGTGAGCAAACTAGCCAGATCGCCCGCACGCTCAATAGCTGGGCCGCTCGTAACACGGATCTGTGCACCCATTTCATTAGCAATCACACTAGCCATCGTAGTCTTACCAAGACCAGGCGGCCCATGCAGCAGCACGTGGTCAAGTGGCTCATCTCGCTTTTTGGCGGCGTCAATTGCCAACTTTACATTCTTTTTGAGGTGCTCCTGACCAATATAGTTTTCAAAATCACGCGGTCGCAGCGTATTCTCAATAACTTGCTCTTCCGGCTCCTCTGGTTCAGCCCCTGCATCAACAATTCGATCAATCATTTTACGCCTTTCAATGCTTGTTTGATACGATCCTCGGCTGACAGCTTTGGATCAACACCTTGCAAAGCTTTTGCAGCGTCTGCTTCAGTGTACCCAAGTGCCATTAGGCCGCCGACAGCTTCGTCTTGTTGTAATGAGTCACTCGATTGGAGCATACCAGTCGATTGAAGGTCTACACCCACCAGGCCAACCTTATCTTTAAGATCTACAACTACTCGTTCTGCAAGTCGTTTACCAACGCCATTTGCTTGCTGAATAAATGCCACATCTCCAGAGGCAATAGCCTGTTTAACCCCACTGTTTGAACCGATGCTTAACATGCTAAGTGCCATTTTAGGTCCCACACCGTTTACGCTCAGTAGCTGCTCAAATAACGATTTGGTTTCTTGCGAGATAAAACCAAAGAGATCATGAGACTGTTCTCGAATGTGCTCGTATACATAGACTTTTGCTTTTTCACCGGTCTTCATGACACCAAAGTCTTCGGATGTGACATTAAGCCCATACCCCACCCCAGACACGTCCAATACCACCATATCGGCAAGTTTCTCGCTTACTACCCCAGAAAGTGTTGCAATCATTAAAGCTATTATCTCATAGTCATGCTGTGTGTAATAGCCGCTGCGAGCGCGTCTGCACAATCATCTGGTTTGGGCACTTCTTTGAGGTTCAAGATAACGCGCACCATTTCTTGAATTTGCTTTTTTTCGGCACGTCCGTACCCTGTTAACGCCTGCTTTATCTGCAGCGGCGTATACTCATATATCTCAAGTTTAGCCTGCTTGCCAGCCAACAATACAACGCCACGTGCTTGTGCAACAGTCATGGCAGTCGTAACATTTTGCGCGAAGAACAGCTTTTCGACCGACATGGCTTGTGGCTGAGTTTCTTTAATAATCGCGGTTAACTCGTCAAAGATAGTTTCGAGTCGAACCGCATCATCCTCTTTCACAGGTGTTCGAATGACCCCGCCATCAACAAGCTTTGCTTTACCCTTTTCAGCATCAATAACACCGAACCCAAGAATTCCTGTTCCTGGGTCAATCCCTAAAATCCTCATTTTAGCCAATCAAAGACTCATCAATGTCAAAGTTTACATGGGTGTTGCTCACATCATCACAATCATCGAGTGCATCCATGAGGCGCATGATCTTGCCTGCGGTTTTTTCATCTGTGACTTCTACTGTGTTATTTGGCACATATGTTAATTCCGCCTCAACAATCTCGAGACCATCAAGCGCGTCACGCACCTTCGCCAATTCTTTAGGATCAGTGTAGATAACTGATTCTGCACCCTCTTCTTGCACATCTTCCGCCCCAGCGTCTAGAGCCTTCATCAACACTTCGTCACCTGACCCCTTTACGCGAATCGAACCTTTGCGATCGAATTGGAATGCCACCGCACCCTTTTCGGCGATATTCCCACCATGCTTGGAGAATGCCAACTTAACCTCTGGATAGGTGCGGTTGATGTTATCGGTTGCGCACTCCACCAAAATAGCTACACCACCAGGGCCGTAGCCTTCATACAAAACTTCTTGAAGCTGATCTGCACTTTTATCTTTGACTCGGTCAATTGAGCGCTGGATATTACTCGAAGGCATATTTGCTGCCTTGGCTTTATCGATAGCCATGCGCAGTGCAAAGTTTGTATCAGGATCGGTCCCGCCACGTGCAGCAATAGCAATCGCATTACCAAGCTTGGTAAATACAGCACCGCGGGCTGCGTCTTTTGCGCCTTTTTGTCGTTTAATGGTTGACCACTTGCTATGACCGCTCAAGCTTCTGCTCCTTGAAGTTTATCTGATTTCTTATCTGTTATTATATCACTTTCCGGCTTAATTTTGAACCAGAGCAGACTTGTGACAATCAATATTACGCTATACAGACAGATCATTTGTTGAGTCGACATTGCGATCCCTTCCATGAATCCGTGCGGTGTTTTACTCAACACGTGGGCAATGTCGAGCATGTACGTTATAAGAATTTTCGCAGGCAAAGCGATCCACCCAGCAATTGACGCTGCAAACATTCCAGCAAGTCCCGCAAATAAACTCAGGAGCATAGCCAGGGGTATCAGCGCAACAACAAGAACATTTGCCGGCAAGCCTACTAGCGATAGTTGTTCGAAATTATGGAGCACATACGGTAGCGTCATGATTTCGGCGCATATGCTCTCAACCGCAATCATCGCAAGAAGTGAGTTCCGTATTCTTGGCTTAAGTCGAGTTGCGACCAACGGCGCCAATACCATCACGCCATAGAAAGCCAAGAAACTTAGATACCAGCTCATATCTTTCCAAACGTAGAGTGGATTAGCCCAAGCTGTGATTGCAGCTGCCAATGCAATCAAGTTGATGGGCTTTATGTTTCGGCCATAATACAATGCCCAGATACTTAACATGCTGACTATTGCTGCTCGAACAATGGATGCGCTGGACCCAGTTATTGCCAAGAAAACCAGGATGAGGCTTATCGAAAGTCCGAGGGACAGGCGCTTCGATTGCTTTGCCAATAAACCCTTACTTGCCCTTAGAATTATCGTTAAGTTGTAACCAGAAACCGCAATGATATGCGTCAGGCCAACCATCAATAAATCCTGTTTTACTGCTTCAGGCAGTGTTGCTCGCTGCCCCACCAAAATTCCCATCGCGAACGAAGCAGCAGGCTCAGGTAACGCATTATTCATACCGTTTACAAAGTTTCGTCTGAGCTCGGCGATAAGCTCAGGCTTGTGTTCCAGCACAGTCATTTGAGCGTAGCTCATTTTTGCTACATAGGTCCCGTAAGCTGGCTTAAGCTTGCCTTCTAGCTGCACGAGATCACCCTGTAGGATACTATTGCTGCCGTAGCCGCTTACTAGTATTTTGCCCGGCAGCAACACATCTTCATCCGTTTCGACACTTCCACCATCAAAAGTGAATTGTTTGTACTTATTGTAGTTGGCATCCTGCTGGGCTCGCACAGTCAGTGTTATTTTTTGGTCATACAAGCTTTCGTACACACTTAATCTGTCCTGGACGTGACCGCCTCGCCAAAGCCCGAGACCCAGTGCAAGCAAAACTACCAAACATACTTTGATATAGTTTCGCCGCCGTAATATACACACCAAAATACCGAGCACAACCAACCAAATTGGATTTGGCTTTAATCCATAATATGCAAATCCCAACCCTAAGATGACAGCAATAAACGCCCAAAGCTGCAGTGTAGTGCGCCTCAAACCGTGCCTCATACCGTCGCATTCTAGCGTCCACAAACCACATGAGCGAGAAACTTAAGAATAAATTAAGATTCATCAGGGGTGTTACAGATTGACTTTTTGGCCAAAATACGGATAATGTAAGGAGTTAATCGTCCTGACCTTGCCAAAATTCTAATCCAGGGAGCGGAAGCGACTGAATAGAATTTTGAGAGGACGACCGTAGCCTCAAGCCGAAGCTTTTGCCGCCAGGCAAAACGAGGTAAAGGCGTACGGGAGGACGAGGGCTCATAGCTCAGTTGGTAGAGCAGCGGCCTTTTAAGCCGCGTGTCCCGGGTTCGAGCCCCGGTGAGCCCTCCAATAAAGAAGATCTGCAAGAGCAGGTCTTTTTTATTGGTGTGTTCGCGGGCTTGAAATCGAGAGAGCGAAACGTGTCTCGGGTGAGAATTGCCAGTGGCAATTCGCAAGGCAATCTTCCGATGAAAACTCTGTTTTCAATCATGAAGTTGCGGGGTCGTGGAACGCGACCGAGCCCCTTGAGTGGAAGAGCACATGGATCCCTCTGAACCAATCAAATAAATCAGTAAAACGGAGTGTTTGCTATTATTAATACGATGCCCGACAAAAACTACATATTTGGCTACGGATCATTAGTAAGCGCAACAGATGTTGAAAGAACGCTAGGGCACCCGCCCGAAAGTCTCACGGAAACTGTCGTCCCTGGCTGGGTTCGTGACTGGAGCATAATCCTCGACAATACATCGACAATACGACGATATGAAACTGTCCCTGATCGAACTGTGCCGAAATTTGTGGTGATACTTAACCTACATCTGCCACGGGATGGCGAAGTTGCTACCAACCCAAACGGCGTGCTTTTCCCAGTAACAGACGATGAGATGCGCAAAATGGATGAGCGTGAGAATCATTATCAGCGTGTTGACATAACTGATTATGTTGATAATAAACCGCAAGGTCATGTCTACGCCTACGTAGGTATGGAAAAATATATCGCAACCCCTGCTCTTCGCAAACAATCTATTCTTCCTGGTTCATATCGTGAATTGGTGGAAAAAGGTTTTTTAAGCTTTGGTGATGCAAGCTTACAGAAATTCAGAATTTCGACAATAGCCCCGGATGTTCCCGAAAAACCTACAGTCCATACATCAAATGTACAGTAATGTAGTTAACAGCACCCGAGCTATAAATCTGTTAGACTTTCAGCATGAAAGAGCTTGTGAAAATAGTGGTGTTTGTGCCTGAAGAAAATGCGGATAAAATGCGGCAGGCACTTGGCGCAGCCGGCGCTGGAAAGATCGGTGAGTACTCCTTTTGTAGCTTTTCCATAAAAGGCACGGGTAGGTTCAAGCCGAGCGACAAGGCTAATCCTCATACGGGCACAGCAGGAAAGATGGAAGCAACTGACGAAGAGAGGATTGAAGTAGCCTGTGAAAAAGCACAAGCAACCGAGATTATTAAAACTATTAAAAATGTACCCCTACGAAGAAGTTGTGATAGATATCTATCCGATGCTTTCATTGTAGTTCTACATCAAGGCATATATGAACAACGCACGCGACTGGTACAGCAACCTGGATAAACCTAATTGGGCTCCACAGGAATCAGTGTTCGGTACTGTATGGTCAATACTTTACCCAATTATATTTGCAGTAAATATCTATGTTTTTTACCTGTACGCCAGCGGTAAAATTAGCTGGCTAGTAGCACTGCCCTTTTGGCTCAACTTGGTATTTAATCTGATATTTTCACCTATACAATTTGGCCTCAGAAACAACGCCCTAGCGATGCTTGATATCTATCTTGTGCTTGCCACTATCGTTTGGGCAATGGTTGCAATTTGGTCTACGTCAAAAATAGCATCTCTTGCTTTCGCCCCATATTTAATTTGGGTATGCATTGCAACGGTACTTCAGACCTATATAACGTTCAGAAACTAGATGTAGACCCGTTTTAAAACAGATTAGTGATGCTTCTTGTGGTGCTTATCGCCACCGGTCTTGGGCCTTTGTAGCCATAGCACCAACAGACAGACTATCGCCGTTGCTCCAACAATCACGTTTTGCACTTTAAGCACTTCTTCCCATAATGACGAATCAACAATTTGTTGCGACACATCCGGCGGTAAAAGTGGAACCACTAACAGAGCGCCGAGCATACCCACCCCGATTGCCGGCAATACATTTAAAACTAAGCGTGAATTACCTTTGATAGTTTTGATCATAAAGATGGTAGTTAAGACTACAGGTGTTAACAGCAATATTAATTTGAGTGTTGCATCGTCGATATTGATTTCACTCGCACCCTGTGTCACTGAAATCCAGGAGGTTACCGACTCAGGATCACTCCCGACAAATTGCACCAATACGCTACCAAGACACAAACTTAAGAAAACAAGCGTAGCATTAACGCGCAATAAAAGCAGCAGCACAACTGGTACAACTACGATAGCGCCTAGGATTACTTCTGGGGTCATACGCTTCACTATATCATAAGCGCAATACTATGAAGGAAGTTCGAAGGTGCGTCGAATTGCGTTAATGGTGGCTTGCGACTTAACGGTCAAATCCCCGGACTTACCGATTGTCTTGCCGTACTTCAAGACTTTCAAAACACGCCTACCTCGCTCTACCGTATCGCCTTTGCCATGACGCGACATGATAAGCATTGTGTCTTCACCTTTTAGTGCATCCAAGCCACACCCTGGTTTTATGTATTCAACGAGCCCGTTTTTTTGACGATATAAACCAGGCTTAATATAGTGCTTCATTTCTAAATCACCATCCAACGGGTTATTAATCACCAAAAGTGAGGCAGACTTTTTGTACCGAATGCCGCTTGGCAGAGCTGTTACATCTGTAACCTGATAATCAGCATTTGCCAATTCTAAGGCATGGAGTAGCATGAAAGGGATTTTTCCGTTTTGTATTTGTAGCTCGCTAATGATGTGCGAGTAGCCGGTTAGGCGGGCATTGATTTCAATCGCATACACTTCGTGATCCGGTGTCACAATTAGATCAATCCCGAATATTCCCTTATACCCATGGCTCGCCAAGACTGAACCAATCACCGAAGCAATCTCCTGGGTTTGATGATGGATTATGTCTGGATATTCACCTCCTGCTTCGCCACCGCACCACTTATTTGCCCCTTCTAAGTTGTTATTTGAAAGATGCTTGCTATCAATAAGTTGGCGCTGGATACCACCACTAAACACCCCATATTTAGTGATACAAACCTGAATGCTAGCGGGTTGGCCTTCGATAAATTTGGAGACTACGATCGTACGTCCTCTCGAGAATTTCTTAAGCGACTTTATGGCATACACATAATCATCTGCGCTCTTTATTGCATAGGTGCCCTTGGAGCCTGAAGATTCTTCATCTTGAAGCATAAAATAACCATACTTTTGTTGCAGTTCTTTATAGGCAGCCGCTTTATCGAGCTCGTTCATATAGCAGATTTCATACTCAGGCACACGGATTAGGTCAGCAAACTCATCTCGAAAGTATCGTTTATTTTCATACGCGTGCGCGATAGTAGGTGAATTCATTAGATACGCCAAAGGATTAATCTTGTATGGTGGATCGAGTGGAGAGTACATCACAAACTTACGTTTACTATCATGCTTAAACATATTGATAAACTTTTTAGACCGCAGCAGCTTACTGACGCTATTGCCATATTGCTTGGTCTTGCCAATTTCGCTGATAGTTGCCTTGAGTGGCAAATCGTAGAGCCAGTCCTGTTTAATCTCCGTAATGATGCGGAAATCATCAAAGAACCTATCGTAGATAAGATAGTTGTATGGATCGGTACTCACTACGCCAATTGGCGTTGTGCGCGCATAATCTATCGGCAGTTTCCGCACTGTCTCGGCCTTTCTTAATTGTTACAAAGTAATTATTGGAGTTCTTTACTCTAACACCTTATATCAGATTTTTCAATAATATTTCTGTGAAATTCTTTTTTTATAGTGACTACTGAGCGTTTTGAACGCGTGTATATACGAAGAATATGCCGATCAGTACGACCAAGATAACGGTAATAAGCATAGGAATAAAACCAGATTCGTCGGATCTAAGTTGTTTCATCTGCCTCTATTATTAAAGCACTACCGTCTTTTTGGCAAATAACTTGCTTTTTTAAAGTGTTTATGCTATAATGTATATTATGGACCGTCTGCATGCTTCACCACCAGAAATACTAGACCAATATGAGTACGAACCTCATGGCCCTGCTTTAGCACCCGGTAATTTTGCAGGTAAGGCAGTCTTTCAGTTAATGCAAGAGCGCCATCGCAATGAGCGGTTAGAAGAGTTAGCGATGCGTGATCCCCTGACGGGGTTGGGTAATAGTCGCGCCTTAGAGATTGAGTTCAACACGCTTGTCCAGAGTAGTCCTGTTAATCGTTCCGAAGACCCTAAAGGTCCCGCTGTTTTTAAACCTCACAGCCTTGTGGTCTTAGACATTGACCACTTTAAAACCTTCAACGATACATATGGCCATCAACATGGTGATAAAGCTCTTCGTGACTTCGCTAAGCTGTTGCGTAAAGATGCGTATAGACTTTCTGGTCGCGCAGATGAATTTGCTATATTATTGCCTTTCACACCCGAAGAAGATGCTGTTGAGATTGCTCAAAATATTCTTGAAAGAGAGAACGCTGCTGGCCTGAAAGCAAGCATAGGTGTGGCCGAGATAAACGCGCTTGAATCACTCAAGTCTAATATGCATCGAGCCGATGAGGCAATGTACGCAGCTAAAAAGGAACGCAATAAAGTTGTGCCTCATAGTCTCCTAGAAGGATCGCGACTAAAGACTAGTTCTGAAATTTAGAAGTCTTCGAGCAATTTCTTTTGGTGACGACTGAGTTTGGTTGGCGTATCGACGATTAACGTCACGATATGTGCGCCACGACTTTTTCCTTTGATGTGCGGCACACCGTGATTGGATAATTTAAAGTCTGAGCCAGACTGGGTGCCTGCTGGGACCTTCATCCGCACTGGGCCGTCGACTGTATCGACATCAATTTCGGTGCCCAAGGCAGCATCTACCATGCTGACGTGTTCGTCGCTGAGAATTAGATCGCCTTCGCGTGTAAAGTGTTTGTGTGGTTTTACTCGCACATTTACGTACAAATCACCTTTTGGTCCGTTAGCGATTGCTTCGCCGTGTTCTCTTAAGCGAATAGTGGCGCCATCGTCAATGCCGGCTGGCACTTTAAGGTGGATTTTTTGTTTCTTAGATTGCGTGCCTTTGCCGTGACAGACACTACAAACTTTTTCAGGAATCTTGCCACGACCTTTACACTTTGGGCAAACTACAGCTTGCTGAATATCACCAAAAACCGTGCGCATCACATTTGTAACTTGACCAGCACCTTTACATTCATCGCACGTTTTTAGTTCATAGCCTGGCTCGACCGTTGTGCCTTTACAGTGCTCGCACTCATCCTGCATGGTGAGATTCATGCCAACTTCTGTGCCGAATACAGCATCTTGGAAACTTATTTCGATATTAGTCTCTACATCTCGGCCGCGGCTCTGTCGCTTACCGCCCTGCGGCTGTCCGCCACCAAAGAAACTGCTAAAGATATCGCCAAGTCCGAGATCACCAAAATCGAAGTTAACGTTTTGATAACCGCCTGCGCCGCCAAATGGGTTATCGCCTGCTGGGCCGCCATTGCCGCCTACACCGGCATGACCAAATTGATCATAGCGCTGACGTTTGCTGGTGTCTTTAAGCACTTCGTAGGCTTCATTGACCTCTTTGAACTTAGCTTCGTCGCCACCACGATCAGGATGATGCTCAATAGCCGCCTTGCGAAAAGCTTTTTTAAGCTCGTCGGCAGACGCATCCTTCTTTACTCCCAATACTTCGTAGTAATCTCGTTTACTCATCCGTACTTAACAATTCCTATCACAATTAATATTTCAAAAATTATCCACGCAAGCTGGGGTATATATATCGGTTTAAGTTGGCGTTTTACTCCCCATACAATCATTACGAGGCTCGATACTATGTACAAACACCACGTCAGCAGAGAAAGACCAGATGCATTTTGTGTATCGTAAATCTTGAATAGTTGCGGCAGAATAAACACTGGTTCAATAAATCCGAATAGCATCACAGCATTATCAAAGGATGAGCCATTTCGCTTATTGGAATGAAGATGCTTTCGGGTGGCTTTTGACATATGCTCTCTATTCTACCAGTTCAAGCGAAGGCGTCACCCCGTTTTCACAGGAATGACGCCAAAGAGTTAGTCTTTCTTCTTGTCTTCTTCGACGACTTCGCCTTCTACGGTGTCTTCTTTTTTGTCAGACTTCTCGCCATCTTCTGCTGGAGCTTCTTCGGCACTTGCTTGCTCGTAGAGCTTGGAGCCGATTGGCATGAGCTTGTCATTAAGCTCTTTGGCTGCTGCTTCGAGGGCTTCTTTGTCAGCCTTATCGTCACCAACAACTTTCTTAGCAGCTTCTACAGCTTCATCAAGCGTCTTCTTATCTTCGTCACTCAGCTTGTCACCGTTGTCGCTCTTGAGCTTTTCAGCCTGGTACACGGTACTGTCGAGTAGGTTTCGTGCTTCGACCATTTCCTTCTTGGCCTTGTCTTCATCGGCATGAGCTTCGGCTTCTTTAGCCATCTTTTCAACTTCTGATTTATCAAGATTGCCTGAGCCAGAGATCGTAATGCTCTGCTCTTTGCCAGTACCCTTATCCTTGGCAGTTACGTTCAAGATACCGTTGGCGTCAATGTTAAAGGTAACTTCAATCTGCGGGATACCGCGTGGCGCTGGTGGAATGCCGTCGAGGATGAAACGACCAAGTGACTTATTGCCTTCGATCATTTCACGCTCACCCTGGCCTACATGGATTTCTACCTGCGGCTGGTTGTCGGCAGCAGTCGAGAATACTTCTGACTTGCTGGTTGGGATTGTGGTGTTACGCTCGATGAGCTTGGTCATTACGCCGCCCATGGTCTCGATACCAAGACTAAGTGGCGTGACATCTAGGAGCAATACGTCCTTAACATCACCTTGCAAGACACCACCCTGGATCGCAGCACCAATTGCCACAACCTCATCGGGGTTTACGCCCTTCATTGGCTCTTTACCAAAGATCTTCTTCACCTTTTCCTGCACAGCTGGCATGCGGGTCATACCACCAACCAATACCACTGCGTCGATGTCACTAGCTTTCAGGCCAGCATCCTTTAGAGCTTTTTCGCATGGCACTGCAGTTTTGTCTATTAGATCACCGACGAGACTCTCGAGCTTAGCACGAGTCAATTTGTGTTCGAAGTGCTTCGGACCATCTGCATCAGCAGTCAGGAATGGCAAGTTGATATCAACTTCTTGGGCGGTTGAAAGCTCAATCTTGGCTTTCTCGGCTTCGTCTCGAAGGCGCTGCATAGCGGCATTGTCTTCGGTGATGTCGATGCCGTGCTCTTTCTTGAACTCATCAGCAAAGTAGTTGATGATTACACGGTCAAAGTCGGCGCCGCCGAGGTGCGTGTCACCGTTTGTTGACTTAACTTCAAATACGCCATCGCCAAGTTCAAGGATCGATACGTCGAATGTACCACCACCAAGGTCGTATACGGCAATCTTTTCGTCTTTCTTCTCGGCCTTATCAAGTCCGTATGCCAAAGCTGCGGCGGTTGGCTCGTTGATAATGCGCTTAACTTCAAGTCCAGCAACTTTACCAGCATCTTTAGTGGCCTGGCGTTGGCTGTCGTCGAAATATGCAGGAACCGTAATAACCGCTTCAGTAACTTTATCGCCCAAGAAGCTCTCGGCGTCACTCTTTAGCTTGCCAAGTACCATGGCGCTGATTTCTTCGGAGCTATACTCTTTGTCGCCCATCTTTACTTTGGTTGCGTTACCGCTCTTAACAATCTCGTAACCCATAAGTTTGATGTCGCGCTGCACTTCTTTGTCGCTAAAGTTACGGCCAATGAGGCGTTTTACTTCATAAATAGTGTTCTTTGGATTGGTAACCTGTTGGCGGCGTGCTACTTGGCCTACAAGGCGCTCTTTGTTCTTATTGATAGCCACAACACTAGGCGTAGTGCGATTACCTTCACTGTTGGCGATAATTTCCGGCTTACCAGACTGCATCACAGCCATTGCCGAGTTAGTTGTACCTAAGTCGATACCAATAATCTTGCTCATATTATTCCCCTTTCTTACTAGTAACAAACAGTTATTGTCTGATTACTAGTGTAGAAAATTAGCACTCTAATGTCAAGACTGCCAACGTATTATTTTTTACTACATTGACGCTTCGCTCATCCCAACATCACATGCCACTGGCATGTTCTGGCCAAGAGTGCTAATCGTTGTTATTTAAACTACGTCAATCATCACTTGGCAGGTACTCTGCTTCCAGTAGCGCGCCCTTACATAAGTTGAGAGCTTCGTCTTTGTCTATATCTACCACGCCACCTTCTATAAGGTCTTTGGCTAACATTTCGGCAATAAATGCATTCGCCTCAGGCTTGCTAACAGGATTCACTTCGAAATGAGCTCTCCATGCATCCACCATTGCCTCATACGCAAATTCTTTAAAATCACTTAGATTGGCCATGGCATACGCAGCGCGATCCAGACCAGTGCAAACACTTCCTTCGTCAATTTTAACTTCAGGATCTGCACCACACTCGAACTCCACCAACCCACCATTATTAAGCTCAATGAGCATGCGATACTCTGCATTAAGTACTCCGCTAAACTCGTACTCTTCAATAAGATACTCCCCAGCTGCCTCATAGACTTCTTCTTGCTGTGGATCATAGAGCTCCCGCATCGGCATAAACCGATGTGTCTCGTGCTCTTCCAAAAGACGAATAAATTCAGCCATTGCGAGTAGTTACTCTGACCATAGCATGGCGGATCACGGTATCGCCAATTTTGTAGCCAGCTTGGAGCTCTTCGCTCACAACTTCCTGCCCACCATCTCCTTCTTCCATGCTCACTGCTTCGTGAAGTTCTGGATCAAACGACTCACCAGTAGTCTTGATACGCTCGACACCGATATCTGAAAGTGTTTTTTCGAACTGCTTTACAACACCTTGCACACCTTTGATGTAATCATTGTCGGCAAGGTCTTCTGGTACATGCTTAAGGGCACGTTCGAAATTATCAATAATCGGCAGCAAATCCTCGACTACATTGGCTTTGACGCTTTGGCGCAAACTGGCGATTTCTGCTTGATGTCGGCGGCGCAAATTCTCGGCATCTGCACGTTCTCTTTGTAGAGCATTCGTCAGTTCTTCAATCTGTTGATTCTGAGCATTATCCTTTTTTTCAGGTGTTTTTTTAGGCATATAACTCCTCTTCTAATTCACGGCCAGCGCGCGCAACTAAGTTCATGACGTCGCGGTAGTTCTGGCGCGTGGGGCCAAGTGTACCGATATAGCTACGATCGCTAAATGGACTACGGAAGCGACTAATCACTAGGGTCACACCAGCAGTGCGCCCGATTGGATTTTCACTGCCAATGTATACACTAAGCGGCTCGTTTGGTGCAGCTTCGCGCAACCATGGCTCTAAGTTGTCGAGTAATTGCGCCACCTGTTGCACCTGATGCGTGCCACTCATGAACTCTGGTTGGCCAAAAAGATTAGATAAGCCGCTAATGTACAGCTGATTTCCAATTGTGGCTAACCCGAGGTTATGCGTGAGCTCTACAAGTGTGTCGGTGGCATTGCGAATCATTCGCTCTGGCGCACCAGCATTCTGCACACGAGCTGCCAACGCCTTCTCCGCTCGGCGTTCTGGCAAAGCTGCAGTATTTTGCTCCGCCAAGATATTAACGTAGAACCGGTAGCCTTTGTCGGTAGGTATGCGACCAGCACTGGTGTGTGGTTGCGTAATGAATCCGTGACGCTCCAACTCAGCCATCTCGGCACGAATCGTGGCCGAACTCACATTAAAAACCTTAGCCAGCAAGCTACTGCCTACAGGGCTTGCAACCTCTGCATACTGCTCAATGATTGCGCTAAGTATTTTTTGCTGTCGTGGAGTCATTCGGTTCCTTACAGTGCTTCTCCAAGTTGGGTTGGGTCGACATCCTCTAGATCAATATTTCCTACATACTCCCCTGGTTCAAATTCAATAATTGCCTCGTCGCGCAAACTAAAGCCAGAAACCATTTCGCCCCATTGCCCTCTTTCGGGACCGCTATGATCTACATTTTCAAACGCTTCAATAAGCTGTGCTCGATTACATAATTCAAATCCACTTTCCAACATGGCATACTCCCATACTTATTATTAGTATTATTTTAGGATTTTAGCACTCAAGAGTCAAGAGTGCTAAAATTGTCAGCTCTGAGCGGATGGAACGGTTTCGAATTCACCAGTCAAACCACGGTGTTCGATAATCTCTTCTAAATAAGGTGGGCAGTCTACATCTCTCTTAAGAAGAATCTGGCTTGCCCTAGTTGCGTAGCTATGGGCTCGTGTGGCTTCGGAGGATCGAAAGTATCCCTCCTCAACAATACTAGAAACCTTGTCGTTAAAATCTAGGCGCAACATTGCAAAACCAACAAGGCCTTTATTAATTATTCCTGGAACAGATGAGAGGATTTCTTTTTTGGAAGCAGGATGAGATTCGATCATACAGTTAAGAGTATAGGAAATTATTATCTGTTCGCAAGCTTAAGCAGTCTCCTCGAGATGCTTTTGAATGTCTTGAGCAAACTTTTCGGCAACTTTGTGAGCGTCGGAATTAGGATAATCTTCGTGCCGTCCAGTCTTAGTGATCTCTTGTATTTCTGCAAAAGCTTTTTCGATATCGTCATTCACAACTGGCATATAGTAGTTTGTGTTAAGTAACTGTTCTAGCTCTTCAAGGCCTGTCTCCATTCGCATTCGTGCGTCAGCGGCATCCACTACATCACCATAGCGACGCTGTAAACGTTCTTGCCATTCCTTAAAACTCGGTGGCAACAAGAATACAGCCATAACATTCGGGTCAAATTCTTTATATTCGGCTACACCCTGCACTTCGATATCGGTTACTGCAATTTTGCCTTCGTCATGAGCAGCTTTGATTTCCGCAACGCTTGTACCGTACAAGTTACCGCTATAACCTTTCGCTTCAATAAATGCTTTGTCGTCAAGCATTTGAATGGCGGTTTCTTTGTCGATAAAGTGATATTCTCTGCCGTCTTCTTCGAGAACACCGTGATTGATGCGCGGGCGGCGAGTAGTATGCGAAACAATGTGGTGGTACTGGCCTGTTTCGAGTAGCCTTTCTTTGAGAGAATCTTTGCCCGCACCAGTCGGACCGACTAAGAGTAGTACCGGCGTCTTTTTAATAAGCTCGGCAGTCTCTGCACCTGGCTCATACACTGATAACTTTTGAACTAGTTCCTCATCCATGAGCCTATAGTTATACCAAACTTACAGAGACAAATAAAGAAGCGAACCTATGTTAGGTAAAGAGCCGAGTTGAAAACACGCGGCTTGAGCAGCAGTAGACGTAAGAAAATAGTGTTTAGATGCATTGATGCCCCGATTGCAAGCAAGCAAAACACTGCGTATAACAGGCTTTCAGGTACCCAGCCCAACGCTGCCACGGCTAGCGCACTATTTACAGCGTAGGGTAAGATTGTATTGAAAAACCCAATACTAAATAACAGCCATAGTATGCCGACAATCAATCTTATACCTAGGTGAACAAACGCTGTGCGTATCATCTCATTACGGTTGGCATTCACATAATGTAACTCTTGTTTGAACTCATATGCATGCTGAAACGATTGCACTATTGCTACAGAAAAATAAAAGATAATAACGCCAAGTATGCCCCACATCACGATTACCGGCACAACATCGCTGAATGTGTTACCTTCCAGGCCTTCGAAAACCTCATCATCACTCGAGTAGTGGGCATTGATCTGCTTTGCTCGATACTCAGCAACTTGTTGTTGATAGCTGGTACCTTGATAATTTGCTACAAGAATAACACCTATAAGAACTGCAAATGCACAACAAATGGACACTAACATACTGAGCCACGAAGGACTTAGAGCTAGTTTAATCAAACTTTTATCACGTTCATCTAAAGCAAACTGTTTGTGGGTTGTCATGTGAGGTCAGTGTAAAACATAAGCGACTTATCCACAACTGATATAGTGTTTTCTTGACAACAGGGGTGTTACAGCTTATTCTCAGAGTAATCCTACAAACAACAAAAAGGAATAAAACATGTTAAAACTCAATGCAAAAGGTATATCACACCTGTTAATTCCGCTTATTGTAGTGGTTATCGGTGTTGCTGCCTTTGGCACATATAAGTTGGTGAGTAGTAGTGCTGCCACGCGCAGTATAGGCTATCCGTTATCTGGAAAAGCAATCGTTAGAAATGGAAATACGCAATTAGTATGGCAAGTACGTTGCTCTAGTGCCGCTAGCTGTGTTGCTGTTTCACGCTCGCATGCAGTCTTTGCCGGGCAGAAAGTAAAAACCCCCGGCTGTAGTAGAGGTATCTGCCCATTCTCAGTTACGGTACGAGGTAATCAGAGTGGCAGAGTGTTCCTAACAAAGTTATACCGCACAAATGACGCGAAGAAGCCTATCTTTGCTCAAAACGTTAGATACAGATAGTCCACTCTACAGCTCTAGTTATATGCAGCTAGGTAATCTATAGATTTCTTAGTTGTTTTGGTATTAATCACTTTGAGTAACTGAGGTAATTCGTTGGGCTTCTATTTTCTTCGACTCATGTTGACTTGCAGTTTGTGAAGGTTTATTATAAAAGTAGTGTAAATGATATTTTGTCAAAGGAAATTTTATGGTGCAGAACATAGTTAGTAAGGCTTCGTTATTTATCTTAGCTCTTATCATAGGGTTCTTGAGTGTGGTTAGTCTAAGTGTTTACCGACCGGCAACTGCATCGGCAGCTAGCCCCAAATGCAATCTCAACATAACTTCGTATGATTCTATACTTTACCGTAATTCAGGGGGCGGCTGGTATGGATATGCCAAAGTCCATCTGAAGAGGTGTAATTTTAACACACCTGGACTGAATGAGAGCCGAGTAAACGTATGTAAAGTTGACAGCCGAACAAATCCGAGAAAGCATGGCCCGTGTTACAAGAACATACGAGTTACCATGATTAAAACTGGTGTCTATGACATAGAAGTAAACGGACCAACCGAAGGTAAAACACCTTCGGCGGTCAGACTAGTAGTGATTGCCAACCCTGGCGACGGCGCGCACTACGGATTTGTAACCCTCAAGCAAAAATAAGTTAGTCGCGTTTGAGCATGACGGTGAAGGCTTCGGCGGGAATTTCTACTTTGCCGAATTTTTTAAGACGTTTTTTGCCTTTTGCCTGCTTGGCAAGCACTTTCTTTTTGCGTGACACATCGCCACCATATAGACCGGTTGTAACGTCTTTGCGAAACGCACTCAGGTCTTCGCGGGCAATAAAGCGTCCACCAATCGCAGCTTGTAGTGCAACCTGAAAGTTTTGGCGCGGTATAACTTCTTTGAGCTTCTGAACTGTGTCTCTACCAATGCTTTGCGCTTCGCTGCGATGCACCATAATGCTCAGCGCCCCAACCATGTCACCTGCAACATAAAAATCCACACGTACTAAGTCTTCAGCGCGATAATCATCAAGCTCGTAGTTGAAAGAACCATAACCACTTGTGAGACTTTTGAGTTGGTCATAAAAATCGGTCAAAAGATTTGCAAGGGGTGCTTCAAAATTTACTAATGCACGCTGTTCGACATAGCTGATATTTTTTTGCAATCCACGTTTGCCGCTAATCAATTGAATAACCGGCCCTACGTATTCTTGCGGTACTACAATCTCTCCCTTAATCCACGGCTCACGAATTTCTTCTATTTTGGCTGGATCAGGTAGATCGGCGGCGGATTTTATGTCGATTTCTTCGCCATTCAGCATTACCACATGATAGTCAGTCGACGGATTCGTTACTACGAGTTCGAGGTTATACTCACGCTCCAGCCGCTCGCGAATGATATCCATATGGAGCAGGCCTAGGAATCCAATACGCACTCCAAACCCAAGTACCGGCGAATTCTCTGGTGCAAATTGTAGCGCTGAATCGCTCAGGCTTAGCTTTTCTACTGCATCTTTCAACAGCTGGTAATTTTCATTGCTGTCAGGGAAAAATCCAGCGTAGACAAACGGCTGCACATTTCGATAGCCCGGGAGTGGTTCGCCTGCCTTATTGCTCGTGAGTGTCACTGTGTCACCGACTTTTGCCTCACGAGTTGAGCGCAGATTGGTAACAATATAGCCGATCTCTCCCTCGCCAAGAACCGCTTCTGGAGTCATGCTGGGTTTTAAGGCACCTACTTCAAGTGCGATGCCATTAGCATCGGTCGCCAACATGTTAATCTGGGCATTTTTATCAATCTTGCCGTCAAACACACGGACATACAAAATAACGCCACGATAATCATCATAATAACTATCAAATATTAATGCGCGAGTTTGCGAAATTTCTGATTTCTTTGGCGCAGGAATTTGCTCAACGACCGACTCAAGCACCTGTTCAACACCTTCACCAGTTTTGGCAGAGATCATCAAAATATCTTCACGCGAACAACCCAGTAAGCTCATCACTTCTGCACTCACCTTGTCGACATCAGCTGCTGGTAAGTCAATTTTGTTGAGCACTGGAATAATTGTTAGGTCTGCTGCCATTGCTAAGTACACATTGGCTAATGTCTGGGCTTGAATTCCTTGGGTAGCATCCACCACCAACAGTGCACCTTCACAGGCCTCAAGACTGCGCGAGACTTCATAGCTAAAATCCACGTGACCCGGTGTATCGATAAGATTAAGTTCGTATTCTTTATACTGCATGCGAACGGGCGCTAACTTAATAGTAATGCCCTTTTCACGCTCAAGATCCATCTTATCGAGCAGCTGTGCTTTCATGTCGCGCTTTTGAACCGTGCCGGTCATCTCGAGCAAGCGATCAGCTAGAGTCGATTTGCCGTGATCAATATGCGCAATGATGCAAAAATTTCGTATCGTTTGTTGTTTCACTAAGAAGTTATTATACCGTACTAACGGGGATAGATCTTAATTGGTTTAAGTATCACCTTTTTGATACGTCTAAAGACCGGCTTTGTTTCTTCTAGCCCGAACAACGCCGAGATTGCGACGTGCACAGAAATTATAACCGCAGAGATAATCAAAAGTTTTGTGCCGAGTACGAGGATGCCTGTGTCTATAAGCTGTAGCGGCAGGAAGGAGAGGATGATAAAACCGGCTAAAGCCGTGAAGCCACTAACCGAAATGATTCTAAATACGCCACTCAGGAAATTCTTATCAAATAGTTTTGGATCGCGAATGAGCATAATAATTGAAAGGATGGCAATCTCAATGCCAGACACAATTGATTGAGCAAGCGCCAAACCCGCTACACCGTATGCTGAGGGGCGCGCCAAAGTGTAGGCAAGAATAATATTTAAACCAATGGTGAATAGTGATACATACAGGGGTGTTTTGGTGTCTTTTTGGGCGTAGAACCATCGTGACATCAATGCGTAAATAATTCGGAAGAATATTGCTGCACAAAGAAAACCGAAGATGATTGAAATCTGCATATTTCCGTTGGTGTAAATCAAACGAGCAAGATAACCGCGCGCGAAGAAACCAATAATGACGATTGGTACCGTAATCCAAATCATGGCACGCAAGACCATCAAGAAGTCTTTTCTAAATAAGTCCGTGCGTCCAGTACTCAGTCGTTCGTTTAGCCGCGGGAAGGCTGCGGTTGAGATTGCTGTACCGACAAGCAAGATCGGCGCAGTGCTCAAAATGAAAGCGTTGTTCCAATAGGTAATATTGCCTGATCCAAGTCCGCTCGCAATGCGAGTCTCGATAATGTTTGAGATTTGATCAATACCTTGATCTAGTGAACGTGGTGGTAAGTTGCGAAGTACGGTGTGAAAGTCTTTACTCTTCCAGGTGATCTTCGGGCGCCAGTGAAAGTTTAGTTTCCAAAGTCCGATAATCACAATGATGAGCTGCAGTATGCCACCAATTAATGCCCCGACACCCAGACCAACAAGTCCGAGATTATCTTTGAAGAGAAAGATACTAGCAATAATTGATATGTTGTAAAACAGCGGTGCAATTGCGTAGAAGAAGAAGCGGCCCATAGTTTGTTGAACACTCGTGAGCACGCCGGATAAGGTAAAGAGTAACGGGTTAATTGCCAATAATCGCATAATTGCGACGGCGTTGTTGGTCTCTTCTGGGGACAAGCCAGGCGCTACGATATGCTCAATCATTGGGCGCGCAAATAATAGGATGACTACAGCGACAATGCCCATAATAATTGCCAAGAAGTTCATCAAAGAAGCGGAAAGTTCCCAAACTCCTTTTCTATCCCCTTTATACAGTCGATCCGAGAGCACCGGCATAAAGGCAACGCCTAGTGCTCCTGCAGCGAGTGTAAAGAAAAAGAAGTCGGGGATTGTAAACGCGGCGAAGTACGCATCGGTGCCCTGCGGACCGGTCGTTGGGAAGTTGGCATTAACTAACTTGGTACGTAGGAAACCAAGTATTTGTCCAGTAAGAGAAGTTACGATCAATAGTGCGGCAATATTGCCTATACTAAGACGCACTTTTTTCTTGGATGCAGCCGGTGCAGACGCGCTCATGAAATTTGCATACTTAAATCAACCTTAAGTATAAAGCAGTTACCGGAGTTATGACAGCAGTTTTACGAGGTTTTTAGTACAAAGCGGCTGAGGATGGTAGTTTGGAACCTTTGAGTGCTTCTGCGACTTCGTCAGCATCAACTGTTTCCTTCTCAATAAGCTCATCCTTGAGCTTCTCAAGATGTGACATATTTGCCTTGATTACCGCGCGGGCACGAGTTGCAGCTTCGGTTATCAGCTTCTCGACTTCATCGTCAATCATCTTAGCGGTTTCGTCAGAATAATCGCGTTCATGCACCAAGCGATCTAGCATCATGCCATCGTCGACATGGAATACTTGGTCTCGCAGTTTTTCACCCATACCTTGATTCATAATCATATCGCGGGCCAGCTCAGCTGCAGATTTTAGGTCGTTGCCTGCTCCTGTTGTAATGCGATCTTTGCCGAGTACAACTTCTTCGGCAATACGGCCACCAAGACCACGCGCCAACATATCCTTGAATTGAATCAGTGACACAAATACACGATCTTCAGGGGGAATAAACCATGTTACGCCGCCGGTACCACCACGAGGAATAATCGTAACTTTGTGTACTGGATCGCTGTCTGGCAACACGTGGCCAACTAATGCGTGGCCTGCTTCGTGATATGCAGTTGTAGTCTTATCTGCTTCCGTCATGACTTTGCTCTTGCGCTCTGGACCGATTGCTACGCGCTCGAAGGCTTCAGTAACATCGTGCTGAGTAATCTCGCTGTGGCTGTTTCGAGCTGCAATAATTGCAGATTCGTTTGCGATATTTGCAAGATCAGCGCCTGATGAACCTGCGGCTTTTGCTGCCAACGCATCAAGGTCGACATTCTTGGCCAGCGGCTTCTTGGCAAAGTGATTTTTAAGGATCGCTTCGCGGTCTTTACGATCTGGCAAACCAATATTAACGCGACGGTCGAAGCGACCTGGACGCAACAATGCTGGATCAAGCACATCAGCACGGTTAGTAGCCGCCAAGACAATAACGTTTTGTCCCTGATCGAATCCATCCATCTCCACCAAAATTTGGTTAAGTGTTTGTTCGCGCTCGTCGTGGCCACCACCCATTCCAGAACCACGGCGGCGTCCAACTGCGTCAATCTCATCTACGAAGATAATACATGGTGCGTTCTTTTTGGCTTTGGCAAATAGGTCGCGTACACGTGATGCCCCAACACCAACAAACATTTCAACAAATTCAGAGCCTGAAATACTAAAGAATGGCACATTTGCTTCACCGGCAACCGCGCGAGAAAGCATGGTTTTACCTGTGCCCGGAGGACCAACAAGTAGCACGCCTTTTGGAATGCGCGCACCCATACCGGCGAATTTCTTTGGATATTTTAGGAATTCAACAACCTCTTCAAGATCTTGTTTAGCCTCATCGCTACCAGCAATATCCTTAAACGTAACTTTGTCTTTTTCGTTGCCATACAAACGTGCTTTGCTCTTGCCAAAGCTCATTGCTTGATTGCCCTGGCCTTGTGCGCTGCGCAACATAAACCATAGGAAAGCTGCGATAATTACGACTGGAATAATCGATGTGCCGATTGCTACCCAGGTAGAGTTGCTACTTGTGCTAGCGGTCGTTTCAATCTTAACTTTATCGAAGTTAAAACCTTCGCCTTTTAGTGTGGCGTTTTGTTCCAGATACGTTTTAAGTGTCGGTTTTGATTGACCATCTTCAGTAATTTTGATTTCGCTACCACTGACTTTCATACCTTCATACTTACCAGCATTGGCATCGCGAACAGCTTGGGTGAGCGGAATGGTTTTAAGCGTTTTGTTCGGTTGATTTACTGCGGCAATTACAATCAGGCCAAACAGGATAAGCATCGCTGCAAAAGCAACATTTTTGGTATTGCGGTTATTACTCTTATTCGATTTACGATTCGGTCGAAGTGGCTTTTTGTCCATAGAAAACTATTATACCTCTGCTATTAGGATTTTCCTAGCACTCATTACCCTGTAGTGCCAAGCCGTCAATGCCGACTTTTAAGCGCGTCCCTAAAACTGCATCATATGAGGTACCTGGCCTGCCAGTTTTAGCCCCCACAACCAGTCGCTCGAGTGCTTTACGATCAAAATCATAGACCTCTGAATGTCGAAGCCAGGTCGCCATTACTTCCCGGGCAACGCCGTGCGGCAACTGAATAAACCACTGCCGATCAACAACACCATCAATACTATGTATTTGTAACTCTTCCTCTAGAAGTTGGTCCAACTCCTGATTTACGGTGTGCAGGTTATCGATAATCTGCAGGAGTTTTTGACGATTTTCAATATCAATTCGCGAGACCAAGCGATGACGCACATAATTACGCAGGTACTTTTCGTCTGTGTTCGTACTATCCTCGTGCCACACGAGTCCTTGATCTTTTGCATACTCAATAAGGGCTGATTTTGGGATATGTCTAATTGGACGTTTTATGTCTTGTGTGTCATTTAGAGCAGTTAGACCTTTGCGCCCGGTACCGCGGAGAAGATTGATAATGGCAGTTTCGACTGCATCATCTTGATGGTGCGCGGTAATAATTGCATGGGCATTAGTTGACTTAGCGACTTTTCTCAAAAATGCATAGCGGGCTTCGCGTGCTTGAGCTTCACTCGCATTTGGCCCCAGTTGGCCCTCGTCATACACAAAAGGAAGACCATACTGATTTGCAAGTTGTGCTACCAATTGGCGATCCGCTACAGAATCCTCACGAATGCCGTGATCAAAATGCGCAACCGTCAATTGTAGTTCAGGCTGCTGCTGGAGATGGTGCAGCAAAGCCACCGAGTCTACCCCACCACTCACAGCAATCACATACGAACCCGGCTCCAGCCTTACATCCATACTCTTATAGTACCAATTCTAGTATGATGAGAATATGTCAGCGTATCCGAAAGTTGGGGTTGGGGTGTTTGTCTGGAAAGATGACAAATTCATCATGGGTCAGCGACTCGGCGCACGGCGCTAATACCTGGAGTATTCCTGGCGGGCATCTGGAATATGGAGAATCTTGGGAAGAGTGCGCAAAGCGCGAAGTGCTAGAGGAAACTGGCCTGGAGATTACTAACGTGCGCCTGTTGACAGTAACCAATGACCTTTTCGAAAATGATCAGAAACACTACATCACCCTATGGGTAGAAAGCGACTGGGTGAGCGGCAAGGAGTCTGTAACCGAACCTGACAAACTTATTCAGCTAGCTTGGCGTGATTTTGCCTCACTGCCAAGCCCCTTATTTGACCCATGCTGGAAGAATCTCAAGAAAGCAAAACCAAAGCTCTTCCGTAGCAAATAGACACCAAAACTGTTAAGCTTAGCGTAGTTAAACAATACAAACATGACTGAAATAATTTTATTTATAGTGGGCATGCTCGTCGGTGTCATGAATGCTATCGCAGGTGGCGGTATGCTTATTGGTTTCCCTATTATGCTCGGCGTAGGTATACCACCAATTGTGGCAAATGCGACTACAAACATTGTCACCCTGCCGGGCAATTTAGCGGCAACATATGGATACCGCAAATATCTGCGCAAGGTGCCTGCTAAGTACCTTCTCCTATTAATACCTGTTGCAGTCGGTGGCGCAATTGGTGCCACAGCCCTAAAACATACATCCCCAGAGAAATTTGAGGGGCTTGTGCCAGTCCTAATATTGATTGCGGTTGTACTTTTTGCGTTTCAACCCCTAATTTATTCTCAACTACACAAACATTTACACGGCCCCAAGCAGCTACAACGAGCTATTAAGCCGCTCGTAATCGTAGGTATTGCCATGCTGCCCGTGTCTATTTATGGTGGATTTTTTGGTGCGGGCTTTGGCTTCATTATGTTGGCATTTTTAAGCTTTACACACCTTCATGAGCACATGCACCGCATGAACGCGCTAAAAAGTGTAACTACAACCTGTTTGGCACTTGTGTCATTACTATGTTTAGCGGGAGCTGGCTTGATCGACTGGAAGCACGGCCTGGTCATGGGTGCTGGCAGTGCCTTGGGCGGTTATTGGGGGGCTCACGCCTCGCAACGTGTTTCATCACACACCATACGCATTGTTGTTGTCGCTATAGGCTTCTCGGCTGCAAGCTACTTGGCCTACAAGGTGTATCTCCCTAGCCAACAGATATAAATCGTGCTATATTGTCCCCTGTTGTTTGCGTATTGCAAGCCAAGCCCAATCCGCCGGGGTAGCTCAGTTGGTTAGAGCGCAGGACTCATAAGCCTGAGGTCGCGAGTTCGAGCCTCGCCCCCGGTACCATATAAAAAGTGCATGCATCTGTATGAAGTTTTTATATAGCAGCGAGCTAGGTTTGGCGCGCGATCTCAGCAGGTCGCAGAATTCTGTCAAATCTCGGATTTGCACAGAATGTAGTAGATGATGAAGTAGCGAAGGCTAATTTATCATCGTACGTCTGCTCGAGCCTCGCCCCCGGTACCATCGTTATCAAGACCGTACACAACAAAAACAAATATGATCCACCGCAGCCAAAACACACACGTATATCACTTATTGCGCATATCAGAAATGAAGAAGCTTTTCTGGGAACGTTCACTTGATTCATTCGCAGTATGGCTTGTTGGATTGTTTGTGCCAATTTATTTGATGAGAAGTGGTTATTCTTTAACCGAGGTTCTTGTATTTTGCATGCTCAGCGGTATAGTTATGACCTTTTTTACGCCTATAGCTTTCAAGTGCATCACAAAACTCGGCGCTAACCACACAATTATACTCGGCAACATTTTCAATGCGTTGTTTTTCTTTTTTCTGTATGCCTTGCCTCACTATGCGTTCCCCTTGTGGGCGCTAGCAATCGCTCGGGCCGGGTACTCAGCTTTCTATTTTCCAGCATTTACAGCCAATTTTGTCGTATCTAGATCGCACAAAAGAACTGGCGCCCAGATAGGTAAGCTTAATGCTATAACCCTGTTCTTACATGGTGTTGCGCCAGCAATTGGCGGCTTTATTGCTGCAAGTTTCGGATTTAACTGGCTGTACGGCATTGCGGTAGTTATCATCTGCGTTGCCAATGCTCCCCTGCTATTGGAAGAGAACAACTCGGCCCGATTCACGTTTAATTTCAATAAAATCCCATGGAATAAAAGCCGTGACTTTCTTGCCAATGGTTTACTCAGCATCTCTAACTTAGTTGAGTCTGTGATGTGGCCAATCGGTCTTTCATTATTTATTGTTTCATATTCTGTAATCGGTGTACTGAGCTCATTTATGATTATTGTTGCGATTTGCGTTTCACTATACGTTGGCAAAAAAGAAGATAAAGTTGGCGAGCGCCGATACATCAAACAAGGCATCGTAGCAGGTATTCTAGGGAGTATCGCCAAGCTATTCGCAGCGACTCCAGCAGGCGTGATGGGCGTCAATCTCCTATCTGGAACAAGTCAGGCACTGCTAGCTAACTCGTTTACTAGTCGTTACTACAAGAATGCTGACAACGAAGGTTTGCTTGAATACACGTGTGGTATGGAGCTCGCACACGGTATACTCTGGGCAACATTCTTTGCGATTCTCGCTATAGCCAGCCTTTTTGTCTCGGCACAATTAGTAGTTCTATTGGCTATCGTGATCGCTATTCCATCGCTGTATGGCATCAACTTAATCCGCGACTAACTACTCCGTTACGATAACTTTGCCCTTCATGTACGGATGAGGCGTGCAGTAATAATCATAGGTGCCAGTCTTATTGAATGTGAAGCTGTAGGATTCACCTTTGGCCAACAACTCACTGCTAGGTGCATCGGCACTAGCATTGGTAGCCACCACATCGTGACGAACGCTATCTTGATTTGTCCAAGTCACAGTCGTGCCAACTTTTACCGTAATTGTTGCTGGATTATAGGCATGATCTTTAATCTCTACGCTGACATTTTTGGCATCAGTTTCGTTGGCTGATGTTCCGCTTTCGTCTGTGTTAGAGGCTGTTTGTTGGCTCGTATTGCCTTGTTCTGAACTGTTTGTTGTCGGCGCCTCGCTTTTGCCACTTGTAAGTGCGATTGCAATGATAATTGCAGGAATCGCGACTGCCAGTATTACAATGATTACTTTTGCGTTCTTACCCATAGCGTTACCTCCACTGTGTATATCTATCGTAGCAAAGTATTGAATAATGCGTGTAAGCTAAGTGTATGAGTGAGCCCAAAAACAACCGAAATGTGCTGCTATTTAGTTGGTTGTTAACGGTAGTGGTCAGCCTGCTGGCAGTACTTGCATGGAGTAGTGATTATTACGGTCATTTCAAGCATGTTGGAGCATACGATCTATTCCCACTCCTCGGCCTACTGGCGTTCAGTATCATGTGGTCGCAATATGTGAGTGGTGCCATAGCTGAGTTGTTTGATATCAGCAGCAAAGTTCTCAAATCTTATTTTGCCTACACTGGCTACGCGGTGCTACTACTCATCTGTTTGCACCCCAGTATCCTTGTTGTGCAGCGATACGCCGATGGCTACGGCTTGCCCCCCGGGAGCTACAAGTCTTACGTGCAACCAAGCCTGCAATTAGCCCTATTTCTTGGACCTGTAAGCCTGTTGATTTTTTTGGCATACAAACTCAAGCGCTTTTTTGATAAGCAACATTGGTGGGTATATGTAACCGCTGCCGTAGATATAGCTATGTTGGCTATTTTTTATCACGGCCTAGAGCTTGGAAGCCAACTGGCTGATGGTTGGTTCCGCACTTTGTGGGTGTTTTATGGGATAGTGCTCATGGTGATCCTCGCGCACAAATACATAACGCTGTTTGTGCGATATCGTGCGAAGTCCGGTAAGTAAAGAGCCCGGTTTCCCGGGCTCTTCTGTTGGCTATAGCTTTTTGATCAGTTTATCAATTCTCAGTAATCCTGAGTCTGATGTTGCTGATAGTTCAAAAGCTAAACCGCTACTGACTTTCATGCGATAATCGCTCCTTTTTTGTTTTTGTAAATGTTTGTTTTGTGATCACGAAACACTATGTATTATACACCTTTTTGATATTTTGTCAATAAGTGTGTGTAATTTTGCTTTGTTTCGAGCAATCTCAATATCATAATACTGCCCTGCATTACCCCGTCGCAAGCGGTAAATGATTAGTGCGTTGTATTTTTTGCAGAACGCGTCATGGAGACAAAAACGAGCACCGCTACTACTGCCAAAGCAATGAATAGACCGAGTGCTGCGGCGTTGACATGGTGAGGCTGCGTAGGTGGTTCTGTAGTTGCCTGAGTCGTAGTTGTCGCAGACGTGCCGGCAAGATCTACAGTCGTGAGAGCGCTACCAGACAGCGAAATGCCCGAAGAACTATTGAGCAGATTGGTGGCAGTACCTGGCTGCACGTTGCCCGATGGAGCTGCGTTGGTGCTCGGACCGCCAACATTCTGAGGTGTTCCGGTTGCCGTTTGAGTCCCTGTTCCTGTAGTTGTGTTTAAAGCCATTACCGTCTATTCTATATGTTCTTCAGCTAAAGTGAAACTGCTCTGCCTCAAACTCAACGCATATCGTTGCTAGCTGATACAATAGTAGGAAGATTTTATGCTACAAACAACACACAAACTCATCCAAGACATCGGCACCAAAATTGGCTTGACCGAAGGCGATATCGATAAGCTCATTGCGATTGATAAGGAGCATGTATTTGATATTGAACTCAAAAGCGGCAAGAGCTTCAAGGGGTATCGAGTGCAGCATAATAATCAACGTGGGCCGTACAAAGGTGGCATTCGCTTTCATCCAGAAGTTGATTTAGATGAAGTACGCGCTCTGGCAACCCTCATGAGCTTTAAAACTGCCGCGGTAGGCTTGCCGCTTGGTGGCGGTAAAGGTGGCGTGGCGGTAAATCCACGAGAATTGTCAGACGAGGAGCTCGAAGAATTAAGTCGCAAGTACGCGGCGTATTTGGAACCACATATTGGACCAGATCAAGATGTTCCTGCTCCCGATGTAAATACAGACGGTCGAGTAATTGACTGGATGGTGGATGAATACGAACGCCTTACGGGTGACACAACCAAAGCCAGCTTTACTGGTAAAAAAATTGAGAATGGTGGCAGCGAAGGCCGTGAAGCAGCGACGGGTCATGGCGGTGTGATTGTATTGCATGAGTTATTAAAACACCTGGGAAAGTCCGACCACGATATTACCGTTGCTGTGCAAGGCTTTGGCAATGTCGGTTCGTTCTTTGGCACTATTTCTGAAGCCGAAGAACCACATTGGAAGTTGATTGCCGCTAGCGATTCTGGCGCAACGCTTGTAAATACTAGCGGCTTGAGCGCAAGAAAGCTGAGTGATTTCAAAAAAGCGCATGGGCGTTTCGAAAAATATGAAGAGGCTGGTGTATGCGTAACACCTGCAGACGATATTCTTGGACTTGAAGTAGATGTACTGGTGTTGGCCGCTCTCGGCGATGCCGTCACCGAATCAAATATGAAAGATGTGAAAGCCAAGTACATACTTGAGCTAGCAAACGGGCCGGTTGATGATCCAGCCTACCATTACTTAACCGAACAAGGGGTAGCCGTAATACCTGATATTGTGGCAAATGCTGGCGGCGTTATTGTGAGCTACTTGGAATGGCTGCAAAACAAACAAGGTGAACATTGGACAGAAGAAGAAGTTAATCAACAACTCAAAGAATACTTATCGATGGCAACTGCCGAATTATACGAAACTGCCACAACTCAACACGTGTCTTACAAAGAAGCAGCGTTTATCAACGCTTTCAAAAAGTTAGCATCATAGTATTTGACTCTCATTCTGAATACACTGCAGAACCAATACACCCTGTCATTTCGACCGCAGGGAGAAATCTCTCTAAAGCCTCCACGGAGTTTGGAGAGATCTCTCGGATTCCCTCGAGATGACAGACACTAGCTTGCTAGCGGAAGAGTGATTGTGAAGGTGGAGCCTTTGTTTGGCTTGCTCTGTACGGCGATAGTGCCATCGTGGGCATCAACGATTTGCTTAGCAATTGACAGCCCAATACCGTAGCCATTACCCTGCTCTTTGCTGCGCGCCGAATCTGCACGATAGAAGCGTTCAAAAATATGTTCTGTCTCGCTTGGTTTCATGCCAATGCCTTTGTCGGTGATGTGTATCAAGGCGTTCTTGCGATCCGCAGCTGCGGTGATGGTAACTTCTGATTTTTCAGGGCTGTATTTTACGGCGTTATCAATAATCGTCACAAACATGTCAATGATGCTATCTTTGTCGGCATAGAGCGCGACATCTTTGGCTACATGGCTAGTAATAGCTATGTTTTTAGCTTCTGCACTGGCAGAAACATGGTCGACAGCTTGCTTGAGCACTTCCTGCATATCTACAGCGGACATTTCGAGCGCACCGTCTTCGTTGTGTGCTAACTTAAGTAATCCAGTAGTTAGCGCAGTGAGTTTTGCCAATTCTTCTAAATTGCTCCGTAGCAGTTTTTTGGACTGTGCGAGCGTGAGCTTGGGATCCATTAATGCTACTTCTATTTCGCTTTGCATGGCAGCGATTGGTGTACGCAGCTCATGGCTGGCATCGGCAGTAAAGCGGCTTTGTGCTTCGTTGGCTTCTTCGATAGGCCGTAAGGTGCGTGAAGCTAGGTAGTAGCTGAGTATGCCGGCGCCTACCAAGATAAGGATATTGGTGAAGATCAGTCGGTTGCGCACATTTTCTTTGGCGTCATGGAGGCGTATCACGGCATCCTGTTGAAGTGCTTGGCGTGCCTGGGGCTGAATAGTGAATCGGTGGCCACCCGCCGATCCTTGCAGCACGATATCAGGACCACTAATACCCCGCTCGAGTTCATCGGTTGATTGCTGGTAGACATTCAGACTAAAGAAAATACTGATGAACATTATGATGCCGAGGTAGAGGCTGGCGAGGCGGAGTGAGCTCTGGTGAAATTTCATGTAAGGTTCCCGAAGTAGTAGCCAAAGCCGCGCTTGGTATTCACAAGTGGTGGACTATCGAATGGTCGATCAATTTTATTTCGCAAATAACCGATATATACCTCAACCGTATTTGGCAGTACATCTGCGTCATAATCCCAAACCTGGCCTATGAGCGTGTCTTTGGTCACAATTCTATCAGAATTGCGCATGAGATATTCAAGTAGTGCAAACTCTTTGGCAGTAAGGTCGATTTGTTTACCGCCTCGTGTTACCAGGAGCTTTTCGGTATCAAGCTCGAGATCATCGTAGGTGAGTTTGCTATCGAGAGCTTGGGCTGGTCTGCGCAAAAGTGCTCGCACACGGGCAATAAGCTCCACAAATGCAAAGGGTTTCACGAGATAATCATCAGCGCCCATGTTTAACCCTTCGGCGCGGTCGAGTACTTTATCTTTAGCTGTTAGGAGTAACACTGGAGTGTGGTTGCCTTGTTTGCGCAGTTCACGCAAAATGCCGGTGCCGTCAACCTTACCAGGCATCATGCGATCGAGAATAATTAAATCATATGGTTCGGTGGTTGCCATTGATAAGCCGTCATCGCCGTTATAGGCCACATCTACTGCATAAGATTGGCGCTCCAGCCCTTGTTTTATGGCGTTTGCTATCTTATGTTCGTCTTCTACAACAAGTATTCGCATAGGTACTATTGTAGCGGGTTAGTTGAAAATAAGCTGAAGCTAAAAAGAAAGCCGCCCCGAAGGACGGCTTTACGAGTCTGGAACCTGCTATTTGCGGCGGCTATTCTGACCGCCCAGCTGCTTAGCCTCTACTGGTTGTGCCTGAGCGCCTTTCTTGCCTGCTTCACTGGCGCGTTGCGGGTCATGCTTGAAATTCCCACCACTCGCTTGACCGCCCTTACGAGCTATCTCACGTTGTTTTTCTGGACTCATCGATGCGAATCCTCTATCACTTATTGCCATGTGCCCTCCTTTTTTAACCCTCCTAGAGTATCAAGAGTTTACTGAGAGGACAGTGAAAAATACACTTGCATGGTTATGCTATCGAGCCAAATAAAAATGAGGCTCTGTGGGAAGCCTCATTTTTGTTAGCGTAGAAATACTATTTCTTGCCAGAAGCTGCACGCTTACCATCAAAGGCAAGTGCAACCATAAGTGGACCAGTGATCAATGCGTATAGGCCTAGAACCCATACGAATGCTACACCAGAAGCAGCAGGCTGGAACAATAGGATAACGCCTACTGCACCGGCTACAAGACCACCTATAACCATTAGGGTGCGATATGAAGCACCGCCTTCGCCGAAGATACCGGTAAAGATATCATACAAACCGCGGACAATGAGAGCCAAAGAGATCAACAAGATCAAGGTTGCGAAGGTTACGAGTGGGTGGCGGAGCAGATATACACCGATACCAACTTCAAGTAGAGCCACGAGCAATACGAGCACGCGAGTCCAGATGGAGTTTTCGTCTTTTAGGTTAGTAAGACCTACGATCAGGTTCACAATACCTGATACGAGGATGTACGCACCAAACAAATACACAAGTGTTACGAGTGTAATTTGTGGCCAAAATACTGCCGCGATTCCGAAGGCAATTGCTGCCATTCCGCGCACCGCGAGAGCGCCCCACATATCTTTTAATGATGATTCGTCCATGCGATCTCCTTATTACTAAGTATTGTTATAGACCTAGCAGAGGTAGTTGTCAACCGACGAGCCATACCCTAAGGAGTACTCACGGCTGGGCATACTAGCTATTCAAAGTCATCGTATGCAAGTTCGTATGTTTTCTCTTGGTACTGATGCTGATTTTTACTGAACTCGTATATATCGATAAGGCTTCTCGATTTATTTTTGAGCGACTCTAGTCTGCTTTCTTCGATACGGGTATTAATACCGTTTATTACTTCTTCAATTGGCGCCTGGTCTAGCTCAACTTTGTGAACTAAAAAGAACTTATCATCAAATAATTCACCGTCATACATATCAATACGACGAAATACGCCTACATAGTCAGTGCTTTTGGCAGAGGCCAATCGCTCACTAAGTAGCCGCTGTAGGGCGGCTTCTTTCGTTTCAGCAGCACTTACTGCACTCGCAGGCCATTCATGCGCACCCAAGAAAGGTTGCTGATTGCGCTTCAAGACCACTAAATCATTTTTATAAGCTGCTATGGTCATTACATGTAGTCTTGGCATGAAGCTTGCTTGGTGGTTGCTGGCAAGGTACTGCCGACCTTTTGGGCCCAGAATATACTCACCACGCTCGCCTTTATGTAGATACTCAGATCTCACTAATTGTCTTAGGTAATATCCGCCAAGGTCAGTTGGGTAACCGGCCTCTTTGCAAAGCTCCACAAAGTTTCGTGAATTCTCGTTATTAAAAGAGTTGAGTATACGTAATCCCGCTTTTTGCACCATGCTTTAAGCATAGCATCCAAGGATATGTCTCCAATATATGAAAAACGTTTCATATTATTCGGAAACTTTTTATTCTATTCTGTCAAACATGAACCATGAATTTGAATCACCAACCAAACCTATTAACTTGCATACAGCAAACGAAGTAACAGACCGCTTCGATGCAACTGAAGAGCAGCTTAATGACTTCGAGCAATCACGCATTCAGGATGTTGCACCAACAATTGGCGCAATCATCACAGAGCTTGCACTTCGTGAAGCCGGAGTCTCAGAGTCTCCCGAGGAGCCGCCAACAGAACAATTAGTTGACCTTGCTCAAAAAATTAGCGAAAGGTTACGCATCGATAAGATAGTACACCTCGATTACAAAAAAACTGAAGCTAAAATATCCCGCGACAAGATATTGTACGAAGGGCGGGCCATTGAGATGGAAGCAACGCGTCATTTCCTTGGCATGACTCAAGAGAAGTTTGCCGACGAGCTTGGCTGTAGTCGTTTCACGGTTATCCGTATAGAAGGTGGGCGGCAAAAAGTAAGTTCTAAGTATGTAGCTTGTCTCAACAGCGTGAAAGCCAAGTTTGAAGTTGAAGATGAAGTTTTAGAGGAGCACAGAGTCGCAGTTAAACTTAAAAATCTAGGCGCAAATCTACCGCAAAGGATAGTTGCTGATAAAACAGATGGCGCTGGCGAGCGAATGATATATATACGTAGAAAACTTGGATTAAATCAAACTGAGTTTGGCGAACTACTCGGGAAGTCAACAGGTATGATCTCACATTACGAAACCAATAAAAGTAAAGTGCCGTCAGAAACTGTTGAAGAGCTCGACATACTTGAAGCCATGCTTGAGCCCGAAAACGAAGAGTAGCACTCTAGGCTTTACTTGCGCACTAAAAGAGGCGCCCTTCAGGCGCCTCTTTAAATCACAGTGCCAGAGTTGATTAGCTTTCAACCGCTGCGTTGAACAAGACCATCACATCATGTCGGTACATACCTATTGCCTTATCGGCTGTACGTTCTTTGGTGTAGTAGTCATTCAGTGCGTCCTTGTTGGCCTGCATGGTTGCATCCGAAGTATCGTCACAGTTTAACTGTGGTGCTGTTATTGCCCCGACTGCATTAGTAGCGGCCGTCTGACTAGCGGTAGCTTTGGCATTCAACGTGTCGTAATTTTCGACTGTTACGTCCCCACTAGTCGCGTACGTTTGCGTGCCGCTATAAACAATATTTAAGCCATTTAACTTCTTTTGGCTCTTGTCCGCCTTACTTGCAGCACGCTGGCTTACTGCTGCCTGTTGCTCAGCGCAAGTTTTTTGACGGTCGTGGCGCTGCTTCCACCACCAATTGTTGTCGTTACGCTGGCGATCGCCGTCATGCTTTTGTTTCTGCTGCTGACTGGTTGCTGATGCATGTCTCGAATACGAACCCTTATTATCGCCGCTTCTGTCACCGTTGGAGCCGTGTGCAAACGCTAGTGGTGAGGCTACGAGCACTGCTGCCGCAGAGCCACCAATCACCGCTGATTTAATTACTTTTTTAGATCTGTTGAGTATTTTCATATACCCTCCGCTCTTTTACCTTTTACAAGAAGAAATCGCCGCGATTTTGCGACGATTTCTTCGGGGTAGTTACGTTGCGTAACCACTACTATTTAGTGTGCTAAATTTACGGTTATAACGCAGTTAGATTTGCCACATCATTAGGGTTTATTCTAAATCCGATGACAGATTATTGTCAGCCATAGCCTTTGCTATTTTTCGTTTGACTCGTTGCAGTGCATTATCAACTGTCTTAACATCAGGAAGATTATTTTTGTCAGCTACTTCTGCGTATTCTTGTTCCCCTAATAACACCTGTTCAAATGCTATTTTTTCAATAACGGTAAAATTTTCAGTCGCTTCTTTAACTACAGAAAGTACTTCTTGTGCAAGTACTGCACGAACTGGATTGTTATAGCTACTTGGTCCAAGAAAATCTAACCCAGACATATCGTCTTTATTTTCAGTATCAACACTATGATATGAAAAAGCATTAAATGCTTTCGCTTTCGATTCTTCAGACAATCTAACTCCGGCGCTAGGCGTCCTGAAATATGACATATTTCTACCGACCTCCTCATCTACACGCCGCCAGGCACTCCCTGCAAAATATGCATGAAAGGATCCTTTTGTTAGGTCATATTGAGGAATGATTGAAGTGACCGTATGCTCCCGCATTGTTTGCATCATATCGTGACGGCCGTACCTTTGGTTTGCTGTATATCTTCGACAAATACCGAGCATGGTTGGCTTGACTGCGTCTTCAATCCAACTTAATGCGGAGGCTAATTCTCTATTTTCATCTAATAAGAGTTCTTCAAACTGCGCCTTACGTAATAATTGCTGGCAGTATACTGCTGCTGCGCTTGTCTTGCGGGTGAATTCTTGGTCATTTTCTTCCCTTAATATATCTGCTGGCTTGTACAATTCACCACCGATACTAATAAAACCAGCTTTGTAGGAGTCTTTTTGTGTCTCTGGAGTTTTGTGGATAGGGTCTTCTGTTACAATTTCAGCCAATAGTGGCACTTCAACTACTTGAGAGGTATCTGGCAATAAAATATCCCTCGGTGCATCTTTAATACGAGTCGATAAGTGATGTTCCTTAAGTTTTTGTATTGCTTGAGTCGCTAAACCTAATGGGTCAAAGCCAATCTCTAATCCAAGTTCGTGAGCGAAAAGCTCTCTAGAGCCCGCTTCCATTACGTGATTCCGTTGGATACTCTGCTGCACTTGCCAGCATAGAACGCAGTTCTTCTATCGAAACATTTTGGTTAATTGTTATGGCTGTGACATGCAGTTCTTGATTTACTGCTACTTCCGGGCGTGCAACGGATTCGCTTATTTCCTCTATTGTTTTACCTTGTATAAGCAATGCGACTTCGTCTTCTTTGCGCCCAGCCACGTATGTACCATCTTTTTTAGCACTATGCGCTCTGACATGCTTATTAAGCTTGCTTGCTAAATGCATTCTCTGGGAAGTAGACAACGTTTGTAGCGTATTCACGGTTGCGAGGCCAAAATTCTCTTTGCCGAACACTTTTGAAAACCAATTGTGTTGTAGCTTTGTAAATTCTTGAGGTTCAAACTCAGACTCATCGTAAGGTAATTTTCCTACTTCTGGTTCTGATTCGGTTTCTGCAAGTGTCGTATCACTTTGTGAAGACTCTATTGGTGCAGTGTCGCTGTTGGGGATTAGAGCGATCAGGTCAGCTTGTTCTGTGCGACTACTAATACTTGTTATCATTTTCCTCATAGCAGCCGAGAGAGTAGCTGGCTCGCACTGCTCCTGCTCAGCTATTTCTTTATATGACTTACCCTCAGCAATAAACGCACTCATTTGTTGTGAGCGCTTTACTTTATCTTCCGTACTTAAACGTGCAATTTTAAGATTTATATATGTATTGCCAAGATTCTGCGTAAACTCAAGTCGATGCGGGTCGGAAAGCGCCGCCACGCGTGCAGCCCCTTCTTCGCCAAGGACCCCCTCGAGCCACGCGAGCTGCGGCTTTGCTAATTCGGATCGTTCGGTCTCTGTAGCGATTTGAGTATCGTGTACGAGGTGCGAACCATTGCCATTATGAATGGATTTTTCGGATTCTGAATCAGTAGGTTTAGAGCCATTACTTACTGGCGTAGGTGGTGTCTCTTCCTCGATGGCAGGCACAAATATAGGCAATCCGGAAGGCCGAGGAGTATCTTGCGTGGGTTCACCTATCTCAACTACATCGAGCGAATGAGTTAGTTCCACAAAGAGATCCGCAACATGTTTTCTGCGCTCAAAATCTAGGCTTTCAAGACCTATGGCCACTCGACCCACAAATTCCGTTTGTGTTTCTTCGCTAAGCCCTAAATTTTCTGTAAGTTGGTTGGCAGCGAGTTTTGCCTGGGCGCCGTACAGTGTCTGTACTGTACGCATAGACTCCATTTCTTCGGGTGTGAGGATTGATTCAGGCTCCATTGATGTGTACTACAGTATAGCTCCGGAAGTGCTTTGTCAAATTGCTGTAATGCTTATGTTATAAGTTTTAGCTTAGTAGAACTCCGCCATCGACGACGATTTGTTCACCTGTCATGTAGCTAGACATATCGGAAGCGAGAAATAGCGCAACGGTACCGATCTCATCAGGTTCGCCCATACGATGCATTGGAATCTTTTGCATCATAGCTTGTGTTGCAGCCTGCATTTGCTCTGCAGAAGCTCCCTGACTCATCGCCGCAACCCCCGGCGTAGCCACTCCGCCCGGTGCAATTGCGTTCACGCGAATGTTGTGTGGCGCTAGCTCAAGCGCAGAGTTCTTTGTAAAACCCCACATGCCGTGTTTAGAAGCGTCGTAATGCGCAAGGCCAACCATTGAAGGGTGTAGCGCATCGATCGAGGTAATATTGATAATATTGCCGTTTGATTGCTCTTTCATAATTTCTGCAGCGTATTTGGTTGTCAAAAAGGTGCTGCGCAGATTTACATGCATTACCTTCTCGAATTGTTCACTACTCATTTGGGCCACCGGTGCCGGTGGATAAATCCCAGCGTTATTCACCAGAATATCTACGGAGCCAAACCCATCTTTGCACTGATTGATCATGGTTTGTACTTGCTCCTCGGAAGATACATCAACTTTCATGGCTTGCGCCGACCAACCCTTACTTGTGAAATTCTGAGCGACTTTCTCGGCTTCTGTTTCGTCTAGGTCTGCTATTAAAACGTTTGCACCCGCTTCTGCTAATCGATAGGCGATTCCGTAGCCAATACCTTTCGCGCCGCCAGTCACAATAGCTGATTTATTTTGTAGATTGAGGAGTTCATTGATTGCTTTCATGATTCTATTGTATCAATCAACTCAAGAGAATGCTGAGAGCTCGTGCCACAACGGTGCCAACCACAATCAAAGCCAGTGTAGACTGAGCCATCATAAGAATTTTTGCTCTTGGAGAGAGCGGCATAACATCTGTTGGGCTGAATGCAGTGTTGGTGTTGAATCCTAAATATAAATAATCAATGTGGTTTGGAGTCCACTCTTTCCAGCCCTGAAGCTCATTCATGTGCTGCGGAAACGCAAAATCTGACCGTTTGGTATCGTGCATGCCCATGTTCTCTGCCCAACCAGAATCCAGCAGCCAATACCAGAGCGAAAACGTGAGAGCAGTCATCCACCAGATCACTAATCCGTCCTTCATAAGTGTCAATGCCTGAGACGGTCCATACGAGTTCAGGTTAATAATTAAAAACAACAGCGAGGCAGCAAGCATAAACGTAGCGATCATTGTGTACCCTAAAATTATTTTTAGGACTGCTTTTCTGGAACCCAGGCGCCATACAATAATTCCGACGCAAATAAGCAGCCCGACCATAATAAGTTGCAGCTTTTGTGCATACTCGGTTGAAATGCTCGGGAACAGGTTTTCGATGATCGGAACGGCCCCCAGATGGCTGGAGAGCAACGTTGGTAATAAAATTACAAGTACCATCACCATAAGCGGCTGGAGACTTTTTTGACGTGCTGTGCTTAATGATAGTTTCATTGGTTATAAACAATATATTTGATTACTATCTGGTGGGGGCGGCAGGATTTGAACCTGCGACCAATCGGTTATGAGCCGACTGCTCTAACCCCTGAGCTACGCCCCCGTATTCTGCGCAATCTCGCGAAGGTTAACAGAGGAGAGTATATCAGATTACACCGAGAAGTTATATAATAGGTCTAGGTTATGCAAATCAAAAATGTATCAAAAACTATCTCTGATTTTGTGCAGCGTCTGGGTGATCCGCGCTTTGCTGGGCAAATTGTGTTTGTGGTCATCGTGTTGCTCATTAGTTGGAGCGGTATTAAAAGCATCCAAACCAACTACAAATTGCAAAAGCAGATCTCTGAGCTGAAGCAGCAAAATCAGGTACAGAAGTTAAAGAATCAGAACTTAGCGCTGCAGAACAATTATCTAAACAGCAACCAGTATCTAGAGTTATCGGCGCGCCAAAATTTTGGTTTGGCTGCGCGTGGCGAAAAAGAGGTAGTTGTGCCTCCTACTGTAGCCATGGCGTATACGATAGATCTACCTTCAGACAAAGTCGAAACAGCAGCCGATAAGCAGCCTACATACCAACGCAACTTCAATGCGTGGATGAATTTTTTCTTAAATCGCAGTAACGACTGATTGACAAAGCTACCTCTGTTTGGTACCATAATCAAGCTCTAAACAACCCTTTAGACGACGTGCGGGGTGGAGCAGCGGCAGCTCGCGTGGCTCATAACCACGAGGTCGCAGGTTCGAGTCCTGCCCCCGCAACCAAAACAGATGCCCGACTTTATGTCGGGTTTTTGTTTTGGTTTGGGCGGCCAGATTCGAACCGATAGGCGACAATAGCCTGTAGCTGTTGGGGTTTTCCTTGCTTGGCCGAGCGAAAAAGGCATTTTGAGCGAGCATATTAATACTCGAGTCCTGCTCAAAACTTAAAGCTGGCTGAGTTTTTGTTGTTGTTTTGTAGGTTGCCTTTACATTCTGCACAACGATTTGTACACTGTTAATGAACAGTTATTAACATAAAGATTGGAAAGGAAATAATCACCTCACATGGGTTCAGAAGCTTTTGATGCCATTAAACATGGTGCTCCTATAGATCGCATTCGTGCAGGCGCCCCACAAGTCACAGAATTAGTAATACACGAGGCTACCGCACCCGATAATCACCCACTCGTAGACGACAAACACGATAACTATGCGATTGCTGAACCGAATATGGGCAAAACCGTCGGACACATCGCGGTAGTGGGAGATCCCGAAAGCACAACCCAACCGGAAATTCAGATAACTGGCCACCCTACCCTCTCGCATGTGAACGAGACGGTATGCGCTCAAATCCTTCCTACTATTCTCGAGCATAGTGGCTTTTCAGGTGTTAATCCACCCGATGACATCTCAATTGAAAGACCTGAGCTTTAGATTTAGCTGAGCATTTCGAGCAACTCGTCGGTGCTCTGGGCTTGCATGAGTTTTTCGCGCAGCTCTTTGGCGCCATCGAAGTGATTGATATAGATCTTGCAGAATTTGTTGAGGGTGTGAATTGGTCTTTCCCGGTTTTGCCAGGTCTCGGCAAATAGTTCGACTTGCTTTCGATACAAGGCAATTCGCTCCTCTGGCTTCATTGAATTCCAAGGACTGTCCTTGGCAAACGCATACGGGTCGGTGAAGATGCCGCGACCAATCATGATACCGTCCAGACCGTATTGCTCAGCAAGCTCCTCAGCGTGTCGACGGTCACGAACGTCGCCATTACCAACAATCAGTGTGTCGGGTGCTATGTTATCGCGCAGCTCTTTACACTGACCAATGATGTCCCAGTGCGCAGGTACTTTGCTCATTTCCTTACGAGTGCGCCCATGAACAGTTAGCATGGTAAGTTTCTGTTCTAATAAGAATTCAATCCAGGTCAGGTCAACATCACTAAAACCAATGCGCGTTTTTACGCTTAAGGGCAATCGACCATTCAATCCAGTTTTGGTGGCATCAATAATTTCCTTCGCGAGCTCCCTGTTGTTGATAAGTGCGCTGCAACAGCCGTTTTTAACGACTGCTTTGTCAGGGCAACCCATATTCAGATCTACACCGGCGAAATTTACGCCTTCCGGCAATCCAAGCTCACGAGCAAAAGTGCCATCGGCAATCTGCTCGGCAGTTTTGCGGAAATTTTCTGGGTTTTTACCCCAAATCTGTGCAATCAGTGGCTGCTCAGTCTCAGTAAATCGTAATTTCTTGAGTAGTTTTGGTCGGCCAGGACTCTGCAGCCCATCGACATTTACAAACTCAGTAAAGAAAATATCTGGCGCGGCACAGTCAACAATCACCCGACGAAACACCGTATCAGTCACATCGTCCAGGGGCGCTAACACAAAAAAAGGCCTCGTGGAGTTCAACTTATGCTCCGCGTCTGTTAAGTGAGATTGTTTCTAGTGAGTGCTGTGGCCATGTTCTTGAGAGGAAACATACCTTGGAGTATGTTGACGAAAAAAACACGGCCACAGTGCCGCTAGAAATAGTCGAAGCTGGGCGAGGAGCATGGGGTGAGCTCCTAAAGCCATCAAATACACTCATTATCAATAATTATAGAGGAGATTATCTTTCAGAGCCAGGGACACGGCGCCTGCCGCCATCTGGTATGCCATGCATAGCACGTATCACCGCGCTAACAGCTCCTTTTGGAATGTGCCGATCGACTTGTTCTTCGTGCCGTTCTATAACTCTGTCCATAAGAGTTCCGAGGGGCTGACCGATTAGGTGCTCGGCGACCGAAGCGCGCTTTTCAGCGACAGATTCAGGTGTAATCTGTGGTGTTGTTTCTAATTGTTCGGGCATTGTTGTTCTAATTATAACATCCTTATTATTAAATCTCAACCCGTGCTCCAGCTTTCAGTCTTTCAAACCACTACCAGCATAGGTGTAGTGATAAGCCCTGTCTGTAAAATCCCCTACTTAGGCTGCTTCTTTTGCTGTAGCTTCTTGTATCTCTGTTTGAATATTCTGGATATCTTGTTCGCAATTCTCGACGCCTAAAGGGTTGCTCTCACCATATTGAGTGCTTTGGCCCGCAAAGTACGTGACAAATTCCATGCCCGGTTCTGGGCTACCGCCCCACGTAAGACTCAACCTACCAGTGTGCTCGTCCCTGCTAAGCTCCACGTCCATGTTGAGTGCCTTGCCGTAGTAATATTTAGCAAGTACAATCGGCTCATTTTTACTTCGGTCGTCTTTAACTGCTTGGCTTTCTTCGGCAATATCCCATCCTGTTCTGGAGCGAACATTGTTGTACTCGCCTATCGCTTCAAGCCTCTTGTCCATAGCGTCAGTCTGTCTTCGGAGTCGACCTGCTCTGGCAAACTCTTCTAATGCTTTGATAAAGTATTTTTGCTGTCGAAAGGGATCGGATTCAGCTATGCCATCAGGATTTTGTTTGAGCTCAGCTACTGGGGCAACAGCAGTCTGGCCCAAATCTTCTGGAAAATGCATTTGGTCTGGGTGAATTCTGGCTTCGCGTGATTTTCTAGCCATGATATGTATTATATCACGCTTATGCAAATAATGCAATACTGCTTATGTTTTCTTGGGATCGTCTACGTAGACGCGATCAATATTGTCCATCAACAGGGGCGCGTAATGGCAAAGTTCTTCTGTAATACCGTTGAGAGACTGGTTAATCTTCCCTCTTACAGCATCGTTGTAGCCAATGGCGAGCCGAGTGTACATTGTAACCATACCCGGTAAACTCTTACCCGATCGATGCATATTGGAAGCAACCGCGTTTAAGGTGTTCTGTGTGTCATTTGTGCCGTAGCCTTTAACCCGGCAAGATACACGAACCATTTCTTGTATAGCTTGTGTTGCAGGAAGTCGAAATTCTTCTAGATTCTTAATTCGTTTTTTATCGTTGATACCCTCGTTCACGCTCCTTTTTACTGCAACAAGTCGATGACGTTGATTGAGTAGTTCTCGGTCGAGCGCTTCGAGTATCAATTGTCTCTCTGAAAGCCCGTAGAACACTGATTCTGCGCCAAGATTCACTCGATCCTCAACATTTGAGTTGTCAAGATTTGCACCTTCGGTAGTTGCTGCGATACGATCAATAAAATGAGCAGCGCTTCCAACAATACGTCTGTCAATTCGCTCGGACACTGCCACTCTTTCAGGCTCTCTCTTGACACCAGGGTACTTTCTCTGGTCGAGAGTGGCCCTGCCTGTAACATCGATGACCATCTTTCTTGGTCGCTCGCCCCTTAGTCGCGGTGGGAAGTAGAGCCCTCTGGTGAGCTCATCAACGCTGGCCTTTTCAAAATCTCTACCGTACAAATGAAGAGGTCCGTCAGTAACAAGACTTTCTCTGGGGTCTTCAGCCATACGCGCACCTATATCATGAAGATACTCCTCCATGGTTACGGGGCGCTCTGGATCGAAGTTTGGCCAATCCAAGTCCTCAACCCTCACAACGCCATTATTGACATACAGCTTATCTGCCACCGCGCCTTGAGGCTGTAAAACACCTTGATCTTCGTTGATAGCTTCTGCTGATCCCATAGTTACTTACATTATATCACATTTTGTCAAGATTTTCAATAATACTGCTCGTTTACACACAATAAAAAACCGGCTCCATTGCTGGAGCCGGCAATCCTACTAAATAAGTAACTTATTTAGTGCGCTTTACGGTTAGGAAACCGTTGCGAGGATTTTCGTTTACTTCCATGCCACTTGGTAGGTCAGTAGCCTCAGGACGCTCGTCCTTGCTGAAGTAATAGATAGTTTGTTCTTTACCACCGCGCAGTACAACTGCCTTTGAGTTAAGGTAGTATGTTACACCTTTGGAGTTTGTGTGCTTGTAACCCATATTGAGTCTCCCTCTCTCTTACCATTATTAGTGTACCCCTAACATACGCTTATGGGTTTTTACTTGTCAACCCCTTTCATCAGATAACGTACTTATTTGTATTTACCCCTTGTGCTTATCTATAGGCTGTGGATAGTTCTCTACCCCTGTGTAATAATCACAAGCTTTTTCCTTGCGTAGTCGCTTATGCTGTATTACACTGTGTCAGTAACCATAAAAGTAATAAAAGGTGGAGTAAGAAAACCTATGGAATTTTCGAACCGCAATACGCAACCGCAAGCAGCGGCACCAAGCACGCACACAGCTGCGGCTGGCGCAGCCGGCGGTGGCAAAAAAGGTAAAGCCCGTGGTGGCAGCAAATTAAATAAGCTAGCTGTACTTATTGGTACAGTACTCATGGCAATCTTATTGATCGCCGTTATTGTCTTCGCAGTTAATGCGCCAGGCAAAAAAGAGTCTAGTTATGTAGATAGCAGTAAGTTGCAGGCGGTATTCTTGAATACTGGTCAGGTATACTTCGGTAACGTTACATCAATGAACAATCAATACATTGTATTGACTAACATTTACTACCTACAAACTGCGCAAAGTGGCAACAACAATAACGCTAACAGTAGCGTGTCACTCGTAAAGCTTGGGTGTGAATTGCACGAACCATATGACAAGATGGTGATCAACCGTGATCAAGTTACTTTCTGGGAGAACCTCCAGGATAGTGGTCAGGTTGCAACTGCAGTCAAGACATTTGAGAAGCAGAACCCAGATGGTCAGAAGTGTTCTGATCAGAGCAGCAGCGCTGGTACCAACACTGGTAACAATGCGCAGAGCGCAGGTAGCAGTAACAGCAATAACTCTACCACCACTTCAGGCAACTAATAGTTACGCTTGAACTTGAAACACCCCTCTCCGGAGGGGTGTTTTTGTTATACGATAATCCCTCGTCTTCAGCGAGGTGCCATGGTGGTTCTTCGAGCTTAGGCATCTGGAACGTGATTTGAGAGTTGTAAGGCACAACAATTATTGTTCGAGGATACTGCTGAGCGAGATTCCTATGGAATCTATAACGAGCGAGGCCGACCAGAGGGAGACATCCGAGACATTGTTGTGATTACAGGTCTCAAGTCAGGTGGAAGGTGCGCTCTTGGGTTTTTGCCTACTTTTGGGCTAAGCCAAAAGTAGGAACTTGGTTCTTTGTTGAAAGAACATTGAAAAAGATCTCTCGACTTCGCTCGAGATGACAGGGAGGATGAGTGAACTATTTGAGTTGACGTTTGAACCAGATGTGAGTCAGAAGGCTGATCACAAATAGAGCGAACAAAACAATAGTCGCTACAAGCGTCCAGCCTGCGAGATCGGGCGACCATCGTGGCGATACGAAGGAAAACTTGTAGAGCGCGTCAGGTACGCTCTCTGAAGGGCTCACAACGGTATGTGACTGCACGTACTGCTGGATGCATGGCACACGATTGCGGCCTGAGAAATCAGTTGAGTTCTGTTGTTCGCAATGCTTCTGCGCATCACTATAAATCTGCTGGTTCTGCTGGCCCGTAGCGGCGCTTCTGGCCTGCACGAGCCGCTCATAGGTGTACTTGAGCTGAATTGGAGGATATACCGCGTTGCTACCTGCGCTGAGGTCTGTGTTCATATGCGAAGTCACATACGCCTGCAGTTCTTGCAAGGCGGTCTCTGTGTCTCCGTTGTTTTTGTCGGCAGTGTATACAGCCTCACGGAGCTGAATCATCTTTTCGTTATTTGACCGAAGCGCAAATACGCAAATCACGCCACTGATGATCGCCAGAATAAGAAAATACCAAGGTTTAATCCGTCGGAATCTGGTCCAAGTGTGGTGTAGATGACGCTTATTCATATTATCGCTTATCATTATAAGCGCTAGAATTAACAATTAGCGAATTCCGATCGGCAATAGATTAGCCATTGGCAAATAGCGATTGAACTACAGCTGCGGCATAAAAGCTAATCGTTAATTGCGCATCTATTGCAATTTGCCAATCGTAAATCGCGAATTGCCCATTATGCAAGCATCAAGCTTGTATAATGGGCGTATGCATATTTACTTCTCTGGTATTGGCGGCGCTGGAATTGGTCCCCTTGCCCAGATTGCGCATCAAGCTGGCTATCTGGTATCTGGCTCTGATAAGCAGGATTCGAGTTACATTCAGTATTTGAAAAAGCACGGTGTTACCGACATTCATATCGGCCAAGATTATGACTCAATTGCTAAGATTCACGGCAAAAACCCTATCGATTGGTTTGTGTATAGTTCGGCTTTAACACTTGAGAATCCTGATGCACCTGAAGTGAAGTTTTGCCAAGAACAGAATATTAAAACCAGCAAGCGCGACGAATTACTTAATCAGATTCTCCAGGATAAAAATCTCAAACTCATCGCCGTAGCTGGTACACATGGCAAAACGACTACGACTTCCTTGGCAATCTGGCTGTTCAAGCAATTGAAAATCCCGATTAGTTACTCTGTTGGAGCAAAGATCTCTTTTGGCGATATGGGCCAGTACGATCAAGGCTCGGAATATTTTGTATATGAGGCGGATGAATTTGATCGCAATTTCTTGGCTTTTGAGCCTTATATGAGCCTTATCACCGGCGTTAGCTGGGACCATCATGAGATCTTCCCTACGCGAGAAGATTATCAAGATGCGTTTAGAGAATTCATTGAGCAGACCAAACATACCTTTATTTGGCAGGAGGATAGTGACTACTTGGAGCTTGGTTCCGACGAAAACACTGTGCTAGACCCAACAGCAGTCAAAGAAGCGGGCATTTCAATACCTGGGCAATACAATCGGCTGGATGCTTGGCTGGTTATCCAGGCTGTGCACAAGCTTACTGGAGAACCTATCGAGAAATTAGTTACCATTGTTAATCAATTCCCGGGCCTCAGTCGTCGGATGGAGCGAATCATCCCAAATCTATATAGCGATTACGCCCATACTCCTGAAAAAATTCGTGGCTGTATGAGTGTGGCCCTAGAGTTAGCTGCAGACAAAGGCCAGAATGTTGTGGTCGTGTACGAGCCGCTGACTAATCGCCGACAGCACTACATGATGGATGATTATCAAGATTGTTTCGACGGTGCAAAGCAGTTGTATTGGATCCCGAGCTATCTAGCTCGCGAAGATCCTGCGCAGCGCGTTATCCCCCCTGCTGAGCTGATCACGCATCTAGCAGATCCATCATTTGCACAAGCCATGGAGCGTAACGCTGAACTGAAGTCCACCATTCAAAAACACCTCGATGCAGGTGACATGGTTGTCTGCATGGCTGGTGGTGGCGGAGGCTCTTTAGACGACTGGCTTCGCGAAGAATTTTCCGACTAACTAGCGGTTGTCGCCGCTGCCGCCGAGTACGCCACGCTCTTTGCGGCTTGCGAGCTTATCAAGGTTGGTTTGGGCTATTTCGTCCATGGAAACGCCAAGGTCATTGGCAAAAACAGCAATATACCAAAGAACATCACCAAGCTCTTTGGCTAATTCTTTTTTGTCATCTTCTGTGACCACACTGTTCTTATCGCGAATTATCTTCTTTACTTTTTCGGCAACCTCGCCTGCCTCACCAGTAATGCCAAGTACCCAGTGCAACAAGTCTTTAAATTCGTCACCGGTTGAAAGTACGGTCGATAACGCCTTCTTTTGATACTCTTCGAATGTCATATATACCTTTCCCCATTAACCCTTTACCATTTACCGTACGTTATCCACAACCCTTTGTCCATGGTAAAAGGTCCATGGGAAAAGCATGGTTAATGGTGAATAGCTACTGGTCTATAGTCACAGCACCTTCACGCAGAACTTCAATCTCATCGTCGACTATGCGAATAATTGTTGACGGTTTGTTCTTCGACAGATCACCTCCATCGATATAGAAATCTACCTCATCTCCGAAGTACTTCTTTGCCTCTTCGATGGTGTTGGCTGGTGGTTTACCGGGTTGATTAGCGCTTGAAGTGAGCAACGGTCCGGTTTCTTGTAGAAGTTTTAGTAAATTCTCATCATTTGGAATGCGTACCGCTAAGCTCATCTTGCCTTGATGTAAGTATGCAAGCTGCGGGTCGGCACAAGGAATGACGATACTAACTGGACCTGGCCAATATTGACTGACTGGCTTCAAATATCGACCCTTGAGTCCTAGCTCCTCAAGCTGTTCAATTGACGACGCAATCAAGGTGCCGGGCTTTTTTTCTCTGCTCTTCAATGTGTAGAGATTTTGTACCGCTTGCTGGTCTTGAGCTCGCGCAACCACTCCGTACACCGTGTCTGTAGGAATAACTCCTATGGTGCCGTCAATGTGTAGCTTTTCTACTGTCTCCTCCATGCTCTTAATAGTAGCAAGTTTGCCAAGTAGAGGACATGCGTTAGTTCGTCAACTAAACAATCCCTCGCCTTCAGCGAGGTGCCATGGCGATTAGTGGCAGTAGAGCGAAATCCTGGCGTGATTGTTGTGATAGCACAATATCTGTGGTGAGACATGTTTGAGGGAGCGATTAGCGAGTGAGTTGTTGAACCCATTGTGCTAGTCGACAACCATCACCCAAGATGAGCGTCCTGCCTTGATCTTTTGCTTCTTTTGGATCAAGCCAAAAGAAAGAACTTGGTTCTTTGTTGAAAGAACGTGTGATTGTCATCTCGAGGGAATCCGAGAGATCTCTCTAAATTCTGTGGGGGCTTTGGAGAGATTTCTCCCGTTGGTCGAAATGACAAAGTTGGCGGTGCTGTTCGTATGGGTCCTGAAACTAGTTCAGGATGACAAGTAAAGGTTTAGTTGTTCTGTAAAAACGCAAAGGTTGCGAGTGCGGCCAGGCCAAGCACAATAACGATGGTGGCTACAATTGCCAGTCCAACATGACTGCCCGGTTGCTTTTGTTTGGCTGGCTTCTGTGGTGCTGGTGCTTCTGATAGTGGTTCTTGGGGCTCTGCAGGTAGTGCAGGGTCGTTTGGTGCAGGCACGGGCTGTTCTGCAGGTTGTGCCGGTTGAGCGGGATCTGCTGGTTTGTCGTTTGCAGGCGGTGGCGCAACATCCATAACGGGTTTTTGTGGCCCCTGCTCGGTCGGTTGCTGTGGTGCTTCTGCTGGTTTTTCTTCTGGCTTTTCCATATTCGCATTATATACCATAAGCGTTTACAGACTTAGTTTGGACTCTTTTTTTGTGATAAGTCCTTCGGTGATTAGATCGTTTACTACTGCTTCTAAGCGAATATCATCAATGTGTTTTTTGAGTTGCGTAAGGGATTGCGGTGCTGCAGCAAGTGCTCGCAAAACTTCGCCACGAACTTGGCGCTTAGAGCCCTCAAACTTTGATTGCTTTGTGTAGTGTTTACTTTGGTGATTTCGTCGAATGCCAGATTGCTTTAGATACGATCCGTAGTCCATCAACGCCCAGTACCACTCACGTGGGTTATCTTCATCAAGTGTAATACTTAACATGTTAAGTATGTTTTTATCGTCGACGGCATTTTGATCATCAAAGAAGTGGTGGATGTACACAGTACGAATATTGGTTTCAACAAATAAAACAGGTTTGTTGAACGCATACACCAGGATAGCTCCGGCTGTATTCTTCCCTATTCCTGGTAATGTGATCAATTGTTCTGGGGTTTGCGGGTAAACATTGTCGAAATCATTAACAACCTTTTGCGCGGCTTGGTGTAAGAACTTTGCGCGCCGATTATAGCCAAGACCACTCCAGGCTCGGAGCACATCTCCAAGATCGGCCGCTGCCAAAGCATCTACAGACGGGAAAAGCTCTAAAAATTGCTGGTATTTTTCAACTACACGAGCCACCTGAGTTTGCTGCAACATGATCTCACTGACCATAATTTTGTAAGAGCTAAATTCGCCGCTTGCCTCGGGCTGACGCCATGGTAAATCATGCCGTCCGTGTGCATGATAGTAATCCCGTACTAATTGTCGAAAGTCTTGAATTTCAATTTCGTCCATCGTCAACTCATTATACGCAGGAGCTACACATTGGAGTGCAGTTTGGCTCAAAAGTGAGCACTCCTGAATCAAGTTCAGGACAGGCTCCATCGAGTCGTACTCTATGGTACGGCGAGTGGGGAGCGCAGGTTTTGGGTCAAAATGCGCCAAAGGTGTAGTTCCTCCTGCTTCGTAGTACTATGTAGTGAATGATTCAGTATGTTTTACGCGTAGTCAAACGCTTCGCCATTCTTATCCCTGGCCTGATTATCGCGTATTTTTCGGTGCATGACATATTTCCCTACCTAAATGAAGAATTGCCCTGGACAGTCGCTATACTCATTACCTATGTTCTTGCAGCTTATATACTTATACCCGCGGCCATACGTTTAATCCGAATTATTCATCCCCCAAAGCACTTACCCCTCTATTGCGTCACACCAGATGGCTTAGCCTCCGACCCTCTAAATATTGGCATCATCGGAACGCGTCGTGAACTTATAAATGCCATGCAAGACGCAGGCTGGGAGGTATCCGACCGACATAGCATACGCAACATGTTACGTCTGGTATATAGTCATATTTTGAAGCTTTCGTACCCCAATGCACCTGTTAGCAGTTTGTACCTCTTTGGGCGCAAGCAGGATATCGCATTTGAGGTTCAGCCCAAAGGCTCATCGGCTTCACGACATCATGTTCGATTCTGGGCGACCACGTATGACAGTTCGAAGAAATTTAGCATACAGACAATTCATTGGCACAACCGAAGCAAACATGTTTTTGGCGATAACGTACTGTGGGTTGGAGCAGCTTCTAGGGATGTGGGGGTTAGTATTATTCGCCATAACTTCCAACCATCTCATATGATCGATCCTGACACCGACACGGAACGTGAGCTCATCGCAGCACAGCTAAGAAAGATGAAACTCGTAAAAAAGATCGATGCTATCAAGCTCGACAAACCCTATAAGCTTGTTAATCGGGTATGGCGTGGATCATTACACTCAGATGGCAAAATGAAAATTGTTACGTTGCGGCAAAATCCTAGGGTTATGTCTATAAACCGCCGTAGCCGAAGCCGTAGCCAGTGAGCGTCACGGCTGGCCTATAGTAATTAGTAACTTTGAGTGGCTGTTTAGTCGCAGGCAAGCCATCAACTGGCATAACGTATAGTTGATTATTGCCTTTGGATACTAGAATCATATTATCTCCGTACCAACCGTACGGCGCATAGTCACCATTCGACGAGATTTGCTTTGGATTTTTGCCATTGCTATCGCCAATGAACAAGGTATATTTGCCGTCCCGTACATCACTTGATAGAGTCTGGCTCCCATTCGGTGATATGAGGTACGTTGGGTAGGTCTTATTCATGTCCCCTTGGTCGATGTTTTTAACCGCTGAAGCTGATTGACTGTCGAACTGATAATACGCTGTTGATCCGTTATCACCATTGTAGACCGAGTAATAGACGTTTTGTGGGCCAAACTGCGCTGACTGAATGTAGCTGACTCCCGCCGCTGCAAACGTTTGATAATCCTTTTTGTTCTGACCGTTTGGCTGGACGCCTCGTATTGCATCATTTTTACCATTCAAACTGAAACCGTTGCCAGTTGCATCATACGTATTCCACTGCACTGTATAGCTTAATAGGTTATTGAGAATGTGGAAATTATCAAATACTTGGTAGCCATAGGTACTCGCATTACCTTCTGCCTGTGTTTGATCTATTTGGCTAAGTTGATTTTTATCGGCATCATAGCTTTTTACGACTTGTTTGCCGCTCTTTGACTGGCTGACTGCGTTGTTAACAAGGCTATACATAAAGTAGTGTCCGTACCAGCCAATCGGCTCAACATCTCCATTACTGCTATCTACCTGGTCAACTTTGTCATTAGAGGTGTCAATCAGATACAGAGCCGGCTGACCGCTATCGCGTTTTGACTTCAGCATTACATAACGCCAGTCACGTGAAGCCAATAGACTTGTATTATTCGGCTCCTCTTTTCCTACACCTGCAAGCACGACTTTACGATCTGTGCCATCTAGGTTGGACTTTACTACATCAATCTTTCCAGTCTGATTTGATAAAAAGTAAACCTTGCCAACTGGGGTCAGACTAAATGTATTCTCTGGAACCACCTCATTGGTAATTTGTATTGTAGGGGTGCTTGGGTTGTAGCCCTTTGCTTTAATGCTTGTTTCTTCAGTGGCATTTGTTGCTGGAAGCACTATGGTAGCTTTGCCCTTTTTATCAGTTTTGACTGAGGTATTAATGACTTTTACCTCAGCATTTGACACTGGCTGACCAGTTATTCGATCGACAACCGTGATTGGCACTTGCCGGCCTGTTGCCTGTAAATCTATCTTTGGGTTCTGGGTATTACTAATGCCAATAAATACTGTTTTTTCTGCGGATTTATAGTATTGCTTTTTGATTTCAAGCTCAGCTGGACCGACCCCTATTTCTGTACGGACTTGACCCTCGCCATCAGTTTTAAGTTGCTGACCAGAAACAACAACTTGGGCGTTGCTAACTGGCACATT
>JAXLZZ010000005.1:0-229212 GCA_046350675.1 Saccharimonadales bacterium (SeqCode) | reverse complement strand
ACGCTCAATGTCGTCGCGCTCAATACCGCGAAGAAGGATACCAGCGTTGTCGCCAGCTTGACCTTGGTCGAGGTTTTTCTTGAAAGCTTCGATGCCGGTTACAACAGTCTTTTTGGTGTCACGGAGACCAACGATTTCAACTTCATCGTTCATCTTGATTACACCTGCTTCGATACGACCGGTTGCAACAGTACCGCGTCCCTTGATTGAGAACACGTCTTCGATTGGCATCAAGAATGGCTTATCAAGTTCACGCTTTGGCTCAGGTACTGATTCGTCCATAGCCTTAACGAGATCCATGATAGCTTGCTCTGAATCAGCATCGCCTTCGAGAGCCTTGGTAGCTGAACCGCGGATGATTGGAGCGTCCTTGTCGAAACCGTTCTGCTCAAGGAGTTCACGGATTTCTTCTTCAACGAGGTCAACCAACTCTGGGTCAGCGAGGTCCATCTTGTTTAGGAATACAAGGATGTATGGTACGTTCACCTGGCGGGCCAAAAGTACGTGCTCACGAGTTTGTGGCAACGGACCATCGTTAGCACCTACCACGAGGATAGCGCCGTCGATCTGTGCAGCACCGGTAATCATGTTCTTCACATAGTCGGCGTGCCCTGGCATGTCAACGTGTGCGTAGTGACGCTTTTCTGACTCATACTCCTGGTGAGAAGTAGCGATGGTAATACCGCGGGCCTTCTCTTCTGGTGCATTGTCGATTTGATCATAATCTTTTGGCTTGTTTACGTCGCTTGGAAGCTTCTTAGCCAAAACGTGGGTGATAGCAGCAGTCAGTGTAGTCTTACCGTGGTCAACGTGACCCATGGTACCGACGTTCACATGTGGCTTACTGCGGTCAAAATTATCTGCCATTAGTTGTTCTCCTTAATTAATATTTCTAGCTTAATTGTATTGTTTGCACAAGAATATAAGACCTCATGCAAGTTACCGAAGATAGTATAGGGAAAGAACGCGCCTTTGTAAAGTAGATTACCGCTTGTTTTCAAGGATGTAGCGTGAGATGGCGGCTTGGTCCAGACGAGCGATGAGCTGGGAGTCGGCTTCACGCTCATAATTTTGCTGGACATCACGTCTCATGTGACTGGCGGTACCTGCTGCCTCTAACTCCTCGCTTGCATTATTTGTCGTTGTAGTTGGGTCTATTTCTGGCATGTGTCTCCTTTTTATATTGTTCTAAGCATAGCCAGCATCGTCTGGTTATGCTGTGCTGTTTTTTACTGCTATTCTTCTATTGACGATTCGAACACTTCGTTCACTAATGCTCTAACTTGTAATTCAGCTGCGGAAGTTTTCACTTCACCGAGGGGATTTCCGCTCTGATCATACAGAGCAACGTTGAGTTCTGCCTGACAAATTCCCATTATTTTGCCCGGACAGGTAACTTCTACCTCTGCAGAGTTTACGCTATCAGCACAATTGCTATCTTGGATACCAGACTCTATGGCTTGGCCACAATTCTCGTTTATGCTGCCGTAGTTACAGGCGCCATCGAATTTCCCGAACTGTATATCTATGTAAGATAGATTCTCTGCGCGGCTGGCTGACATCGTCCGAGGTCCTTACTTAGCGTTCTTTGCGATGATAGCATCAGCTACGTGACCAGGTACGTCTGCGTAATGGTCAAGTTCCATGCTTGAGCTGGCGCGACCTTGGGTATTGCTTCGGAGGTTAGTGGTGTAGCCAAACATTTCTCCAAGTGGTACGAAACCGGTAATTTCTTTGTTGCCGGCGCTCAAATCTTCCATAGATTCGATGCGGCCACGCTTACTGTTGAGATCGCCGATCACTTCACCCATGAATTCTTCTGGGGTTACCACAACAACTTTCATGACAGGTTCGAGTAGCACTGGGCTGGCTTTCTTCACGCCTTCTTGCAGTGCCATAGAACCGGCAATCTTAAAGGCCATCTCGCTGGAGTCAACATCGTGGTACGAACCATCGTAGAGCTCAGCCTTAATATCTACCACTGGGTAGCCGGCAATCACACCGTTGCTCATAGCTTCTTCGATACCCTGCTGTACTGGCTTGATGTACTCAGATGGCACAACACCACCTTTGATTGAGTTAATGAACTCAAAGCCCGCACCCGCTTCGTTTTGGCTAAGACGGAGCCATACGTCACCGTATTGACCTCGACCACCAGATTGGCGGACAAACTTACCTTGCACTTCAACCGCGTCTTTGCGGATTGATTCACGATATGCGACCTGTGGCTGGCCAATGTTAGCTTCAACCTTAAATTCGCGCTTCATGCGGTCTACGAGGATTTCAAGGTGCAACTCGCCCATTCCCGAGATAATTGTCTGGCCAGTTTCGTCATCAACTTTTACGCGGAAGGTTGGATCTTCTTCTGCGAGGCGCTGCAAGGCAAGACTCATCTTTTCTTGGTCGGCTTTAGTCTTTGGCTCAATTGCAATCGATACTGGTGGCTCTGGGAAGTCGATGCTCTCAAGCACGATTGGGTTGTTTTGGTCACAAAGAGTGTTACCAGTCGTAGTTCCTTTGAGGCCTACGATTGCGGCAATGTCGCCTGCACCAACTTCGTCCACTTCTTCGCGCTTGTCAGCCTGCATGCGTACGATACGACCAACGCGCTCTTTTTCACCAGTTGAGCTGTTTAGGATGTAGCTACCTGACTGGAGCTTACCTGAGTAGACACGGAAGTAGGCAAGTTTACCCACAAATGGGTCACTGGCAATCTTAAATGCCAGCCCAGAAAATGGCTCTGCTTCGTCTGATTTACGCTCGACTTCATCGCCGGTCTTCGGATGCGTGCCCCAAATACTGCCACCGTCGAGTGGGTTTGGCAAGAAGTCATTCACCGCATCGAGTACTTTTTCTACGATAACGCCACGGCCATCACCGCCAGTTACGGCATAGAACTTACCAGTCAGTACGGCGGTTCGGATAGCCTGGTTAACTTCTTCTGTGGAAAGACCTTCTTCGCCAACTTCAAAATACTTCTCAAGCATTTCTTCGTCTTCTGCAACAGCGTTTTCTACGAGCAAGCTGCGGTATTTCTTGGCCTTATCGAGCATGTCGGCTGGAATTTCGCCTTCGTTAAGCTCATGATCAGTGAATTCTTTGTAGGTATATGCCTTCATGTTGATGAGGTCGACAATACCGTTAATTTCCTGTTCGAATCCAATTGGCAAGTGAATTGGGAACGCACGCTTACTCAAACGAGCGTGAATGGTGTCAAGTGACTTGTAAAAATCACCACCGGTTTGGTTAATCTTGTTGATGAAACAGATACGCGGCACATTGTACTTATCAGCCTGGCGCCAAACCGTTTCAGATTGAGACTCCACACCCATTTTTCCGTCAAACACCACTACGGCACCGTCGAGCACGCGGAGTGAGCGCTCTACCTCTACGGTAAAGTCAATGTGGCCTGGGGTGTCAATAATGTTGATCTGATGCTCTTTCCAGTAGCAAGTAACAGCAGCTGACACGATGGTGATACCACGCTCACGTTCCTGTGCCATCCAGTCGGTAGTGGTTTCGCCTTCGTGTACGGCACCGATTTTGTGCTTCAAACCTGTGCGGTACAAAATACCTTCGGTTGTGGTGGTCTTACCAGCATCGATATGCGCGATAATACCAATGTTACGAATCTTATCCATTGCTGTTTTCTTGCTTGCCATATTTCTCCTCTTATTCTTCTATGATTTCGTTTTCTGAACTTATTATTTTCAATAAACCCCTTACGCTAGCTGGAGTGAGCGAACCATTTTCTCGCACCGCTAAATCAGCTTGCTCGGCATACTCTGCTGTCAAAAAAAGACGGGTTGCATCTCTATTTTCGCTTTGCGTCACATACGCGTTAATGCCATTTGCATACAGCTTTTCAACATCTTCATCAATCAGTATTGTGTTAAAAACTAGTGCAGTACCTCGACTTAAATCAGTAGCGGGGCCAAACTCAACAGTGAAACCGCCATGCTGTATGATGCCCGGTTGGTCGTGGTTTAGCTTAGTCATTTGACTTCTCCAAAGCCACTTTTGCAGCATAGGCTGCCCTACGAGTTTTGTCTTTCTGGGATCCTTCTGGGTCGATGAGAATTATTGGCTCATGGGATGCTGGAGCGTCCTCGTTTGTTACGCCGTCCGGGAAAAGTACGGCTTTGTACTCTGGGCCCGAAGTGTGAACCATCACCAGTGGCCCACCTATGGCTTTACCAAAACTGTGTAAGCCTTTACCATTCTCAAAGAGTTCCACGTTTTGGGGTTCGGGTAGATCCTCTGGAAGTTCTGCAGGGATATACTCTTGATCTGCAGCCATATTCTTTAGCCTCGTGCAAAGTGCGCAAATGCACGGTTGGCTTCTGCCATCTTGTGTGTATCTTCACGCTTCTTAACTGCTGCACCCTGGTTGTTGTAGGCATCCATGAGCTCAGCTGCAATACGATCTTGCATACTCATGCCCTTGCGAGCGCGCGCAGCGGCTACGAACCACATAAGTGTTAGGTGACTCTGGCGCTGGCCTTTGACTTCAAAAGGAATCTGGTAGTTTGCGCCGCCAACACGACGAGAACGAGTCTCCATGTGTGGCTGAACGTTCTTGAGAGCTTGTTCGAATACATCAAGTGGATTATCAACTTTAAGCTTCTTTGCTGCGCTTTCCATACCACCGTATACTAAGCGCTCAGCGATTTGCTTCTTACCATTCAGCATAACGCGGTTGATAAGACGCTGAACTTGCACGCTTTGGTACACGCGATCAGGCTGGATATCTCGAACGAGTGATTTAGTCTTCTTACGAGGCATTATTTTCCGCCTTTCTTGGTACCGTACTTGGAGCGGCCTTGCTTACGGTCATCAACACCTTGAAGGTCGAGATTACCGCGCACTACGTGGTAGCGCACACCTGGAAGGTCCTTAACGCGTCCACCACGGATCAATACCACAGCGTGCTCTTGAAGGTTGTGACCTTCACCGCCGATATACGCCCATACTTCGTAGCCATTACTCAAGCGAACACGAGCAACTTTACGCAACGCTGAGTTTGGTTTCTTTGGCGTCTTGGTAGTCACCTTGACACAAACCCCACGCTTAAATGGCGCTGGCTTTTCGTAGTTCTTGGTCTTTAAGTTATTAGTGACGCGCTGCAACGCTGGCGACTTACTCTTGGCAGTCGTTCGCGTGCGTGGTTTGCGCACTAATTGATTGATTGTTGGCATGTATTCTCCTTGTTCCTGCAATCTACTGCTGCGAAATCATGCCTAATTCCGGCTCGGATTGCTTATATTGTTACCTATATTTTAACAGATCGGTGTGATTTGCTCAACCCTACCATTCAAACGAATCTTTGCTGAACTGCACGGGATCCTGAACCATACTGAACAGTGTTCAATCTGTTCAGGACGACGCTTACGCGTCGGCTTCAACAGACGCCTCTTCGACGATTTGATCGGCTTCAGCCTGCAATGCAGCTTCAACCGGGTCAAGCTCTTCTTCCTCTTCAATGGCACCTGTACCAACTGGAATCTTGCGGCCGAGGATCACGTTCTCTTTCAAGCCGTATAGCTTATCGACTTTACCGCTAGTAGCAGCACCAATCAAGACACGGGTTGTGTCCTGGAATGATGCGGCGCTCAAGAATGAGTCGGTGCTCAAACTTGCCTTGGTAATGCCGAGCAGCAATTGAATGTACTTAGCTGGCTGTTTGCCATCTGCAACAAGTTGCTCGTTGGCTTCAACGACTGCAAGCTTACTGACGATGTCGCCAGTTACAAACTCGCTGTCACCGGCGTCCTCGATCTGAACGCGGCTGAACATCTGTCGCACGATGATTTCAAGGTGCTTGTCGGCAATGTTTTGACCCTGAGCGGCAAAGATGCGCAAGATTTCGGTCATGATGTAGCGCTGAGTTGCTTCAACGCCCTGTAGGCGCATGAGGTCTTGTAAGTTTATCGAACCGTTTGTTAGGCGCTGACCACTGACAACTTTGTCGCCATCTTTGATCTGCAGCTGCTTAAAGCCAGGGATCTCGTAACGAACAACACTTTGGTTAGTTGGCGTAATCACGACTTCCTTGTTGGTGACTTGCACTTTACCTGCCATAGGCGCGGTAATCGGCTCAGAAGCGTCTTCGAGCATAGCCACAACATCACCAGCGGTTACTTCTGTGCCATTGGCTACGGTTGCTTTACGCTCACCAAGGCTAAAGCTGACTTTTTCCTTATCATCAGCCGTAACCTGGACGATGTAGTGGTCGCCTTCTTCCCAGGTATTTGCCACACCAGAGATTTCAGTTAGATATGCAATACCTTTTGGTACGCGTACTTCGAACAACTCCTCGATACGTGATAGACCTTGTGCCGTATCGTCGGCGATTGCGCCACCAGAACGGTGCTTAGAGTCAAGGCTTAGCTGGGTGCCTGGCTCACCGATACTTTGGGCTGCAATCACACCGATTGGGTGGTGATCAGCTACTAGCTCACCGGTTGCCGGATCGATGCCGTAGGATTTCTGCGAAACGCCACGGACGTTGGTGCAGCTTAGGGCACTCATGATCTTTACGCCATCAATAGACTCGTCAGCATCAATTTTGTCAGCGACTTCTTGGGTAAAGACTTCGCCTTTCTTAACCAAACCTTTGATGGTTTCAGCTGCGAAACGACCTGCTAAACGTGAGGAGTATGTAACGCCAATGTTAGCTGCATCTTCACGAAGCATTGCAAACCCTGGGTCCGAAGTTTCGTCTTCAAGCGTAAATACATCTTGCGACACATCTACCAAGCGACGAGTTAGGTAACCAGCATCAGCGGTCTTAAGCGCGATGTCAATGAGCGCCTTACGAGTACCACGGGTACCAGTAAAGTACTCAAGCGGGTTCAAGCCATTGATGTAGCCAGATTTAATTGGCAGCTCGATTACATTACCACCAGCATCTTGGAGCACACCCAGCATACCGACAGCGTTATTAAGCTGTGAAACGTTACCACGAGCCCCAGAGTTAATGGCGATAGCCATAGCTGAATCCTGGCCAACCATCTGCTCACTCAGCGTGTCCTGCACCTGGTTTTCAACCTTCGTCCAGTTATCAACGGTGAGACGATGTCGCTCATCATCAGTAATGAAACCTTCATCGTACTGTTCTGAAATAGCAGTTGCACGCTCTTCACCTTCGTCGAGCATCTTATCCATGCCCTTGATTGGTTCAAAGTCACCCATGCCCATACTGAGACCAGATATAGTTGCATAGTGGAACCCAAGATCCTTCAAATCGTCAGCAATCTCAGCAGTTTTTTCCTGGCCATATTGTGCATAGACTTTGGCCATAACCTGTTGCAATCGCTTTTTGGTCATAGTCTCGTCTTGGAATGCGAAGTCCTCTGGGAGGATTTCGTTAAACAACAGACGGCCGAGAGTCGTTTCGGCGATCGTGCCGCGGAATGGTACGCGAACATGTGTCTGCAAAGTTACTGCGCCAGCATCAAACGCCATCAATGCTTCTTCAATGTTTGAATAGGCTACAGACTTTGCTTTGGTGTCAGCATTTGGTCGCTCGTAGGTAAGGTAGTAGCAACCGAGCACGATATCCTGCTCAATATGCAAAATTGGTGAACCGTCGGCTGGCTTAAGCAAGTTGCGGTTTGCAGCCATGATTTCACGTGCTTCTTTCTGCGCCTTGTCACTAAGCGGCAAGTGGACGGCCATTTGGTCGCCGTCGAAGTCTGCGTTAAAGCCCTTACATACGAGTGGGTGAAGCTGGATAGCACGACCCTCAATAAGTACCGGCTGGAAAGCTTGGATACTTAAACGGTGCAGCGATGGTGCACGGTTTAGGAGTACGTATTTACCCTTAATGACCTCGTCGAGCGCGTCCCAAACAGCTGTTTCGCCCATTTCGATGAGGCGTGAAGCGCTGCGAATATTGTGCGCTTGCTCACGCGCGATCAATTCGCCAATAACGAATGGCTTGAATAGTTCAAGCGCCATCATCTTCGGCAAACCACATTCGTTAATCTTAAGTTCTGGGCCAGCAACAATTACTGAACGACCAGAGTAGTCCACGCGTTTACCAAGAAGGTTTTGGCGGAATCGGCCTTGTTTACCCTTGAGCATGTCACTCAAGCTCTTCAGGCGGCGGCGCTGACCAGTTGCAGCAACTGCACGGCCAGAACGAGCACTGTTATTGTCGATCAATGCATCAACAGCTTCCTGAAGCATGCGCTGCTCGTTGCGGCGGATAACTTCTGGGGCATTTAGATCGATCAATTTCTTCAAACGATTGTTACGGTTAATAACACGTCGATACAAGTCGTTTAGGTCAGAGGTAGCAAAGCGGCCACCAGTTAGCTGTACCATCGGGCGAAGATCTGGAGGAATGACCGGGAGCACACTTACACACATGCTGCTTGGCTTGATGCCGGCACGATCCATGCTTTCGAGCAAGCGAAGTCGCTTCATGAGTTTCTTCTTGCGTTGGCCTTTCGCATCCTCTGCTTCGGCAGTAAGGTCTTCAATGAGCTGCTTGAGATCAATTTCTTGCAATAGATCCTTGAGTGCTGCTCCACCCATGCCTACCTTAATCAACTGACGTAGGTCAGATGGCAGATTGCGATAGTCAGTTTCATTAATCAAGTTTAGCTTTTCGAGGCTAGTAACTTGATCTTTGAATTGTTCGAAATCGGCGGTAAGTTCTTCTGTTTCTTTGGTCTGCATTTCTGCCAAAGCCTTAACATTCGCACCTTCAGCCTCAGCTTCTTTTTCAAATCTTAGTTTGATAGCTTCCTTGGCGGCTGCAAATTCAGCTTCTTTATCAGCCAAGAGCTGATCACGCTTTTCTGTATCAACGTCTTTGATGATGTAGCTTGCAAAGTAAGCAACACGCTCAAGATTCTTAACGGTCATTCCGAGCAATAGGCCCATAGCACTTGGGGTGCCACGCAGGAACCAAATGTGCGACACCGGAACTGCAAGCGCAATGTGCGCCATACGTTCACGACGCACAATACTGCGCGTTACGAGCTCGCCTTTCTTGTCGACTGCCGCTTCACGGCTACGAACACCCTTATACTTGGCGTCGTGTGGGTTGATGTCTTTTACTGGGCCGAAGATGCGTTCACAGAACAGACCATCGCGCTCCGGCTTTTGGGTTCGGTAGTTAATTGTTTCTGGTTTAGTAACTTCACCGTGGCTCCACTCTGCAATGTCTTCTGGGCTTGCAATAGCTAGTCGGACAGCATCGAAGTCAGCGATATCAGTACCTGTATTGTTGTAGCGTTGTGGGATCATATTACGCCTCCTCCTCTTCGTTAACTTCGGTGGCGTCATCCGCCTGTGCCATCACCTTATCTTCTGCAGGTGCTTCGTCTTGTAGCTCATCGGCTACGACAACTGAATCAAAATCTTCAACAGCTGCTTCTTCGGTTACATCTACGTCAGAAATTGCATTTTGTGGCACTGCTACATCAGATTGGTGTTGCGCTTCATCTTTGATGTTATTTGCCAAAACATCTTCAGCATCAATCACTGTGTCTGACTGCACAAGGTCTACCTTCAGGCCAAGACCTTGCAATTCTTTGACAAGCACATTGAAACTCTCAGGGACTTTCGGACCTACGATTTCAGTCTTTTTAATGATGGACTCGTAGGCTTTGCTGCGGCCGTACACATCGTCAGACTTGATAGTAAGCATTTCTTGGAGCGTGTTAGCTGCGCCGTATGCTTCGAGCGCCCACACCTCCATCTCACCAAAGCGCTGACCACCATTTTGGGCCTTACCGCCGAGTGGCTGTTGGGTAACCATAGTGTATGGACCGGTTGAGCGGGCGTGGATCTTATCGGCAACCATGTGATTGAGCTTAATCATGTACATGGCACCAACAGTTGTGCGCTCCTTGAAGGCTTCGCCAGTACGACCATCGTAAAGTACCTGTTTACCATCTTCTGGCAAACCAGCTTCTTTGAGCAGCTCATGGATCTTATTCACAGGAACACCGTTAAATGACGGGCTTGCGACTTTCATACCGAGTGCACGTGCTGCCATACCAAGGTGTGTTTCGAACAGCTGTCCGACGTTCATACGAGATGGCACGCCGAGCGGGTTCAAAATGATGTCGATTGGAGTACCGTCTTCGGTAAATGGCATGTCTTCAACCGGCAGGATTCGAGCGATCACACCCTTGTTACCGTGACGACCACCGAGCTTATCACCAACAGCGATCTTGCGCATCTGGGCCACAAAGACCTGAATTTGCATGATGACACCAGCTTTCAGTTCGTGACCGTTCTCGCGGCTAAATACCTTAACACCCACAACCTTACCGTGCTTGCCGTTAGACATACGCTGTGAGGTATCGCGAACTTCCTTGGCCTTTTCGCCAAAGATTGCACGCAGGAGTCGCTCTTCAGAGCTAAGTTCCTGTTCGCCCTTCGGCGTAATCTTACCGACGAGGATGTCGCCAGGATGTACTTCAGCACCAATGCGAACAATACCGTCTTCATCAAGGTGACGAAGCGTTTCTTCTGAAACATTTGGGATATCTGAGGTGATAACCTCAGGGCCTAACTTGGTTTCGCGAACCTCAATCATGAAGTCGACGATGTGAACTGAAGTAAGCGTATCGTCTTCTACTAGCTTACGGCTAATGATGATTGCGTCCTCAAAGTTATAACCAGCCCATGGCATAAATGCCACGACCAAGTCCTTACCAAGAGCTAACTCGCCGTTTTGGATAGACATACCTTCGATGAGTACGTCGCCAGCCTTCACCTTATCGCCAGTGCTTACGACGACTTTCTGGTTCACAGAAGTGCCTTCGTTACTGCGCGTAAAGCGTTCTGGCTCATAGGTAACGCTGCCCTTCTTGTATTTGACGACTACTTCTTCGGCGGTTGCTTTAGTTACTTCACCACTATCTTCTGCAAGAATAACCTGACCAGTGTTACGTGCAGCTGACTCCTCTAGGCCGGTACCCACGATTGGACTCTGCGGCTGAATGAGCGGCACTGCCTGTCGCTGTTGGTTACTACCCATCAATGAACGATACACATAGTTCTTTTCGATGAATGGAATCAAACCAGCGCTCGAACCAATAATCTGGTTACGTGATGCGTCGATGTGCGTTACATCATTGGCGTCATATTCACCAGACTTGAGCTGAGAGCGACCACTCACGCGATCATGCACAAAGTAGCCATCCTTATCAACTTCGCTACCGCTACCAGCAATAACAGCTGACTCTTCTTCGTATGCGTCAAGGTATACAATCTCGTCGGTTACTTTAGCCTTTACACGCCAGGTTGCTTTAGAAGTAACCTTCGCGAGTTTAGCAGCGTCTGCAGCAGAAATTTTAGCACCAGCTTTTACCAGTACTTTGCCTTTTTCATCTGTTAAACCTTCTGCGGCAATGTGGCCAACGCTATCTTTAGCGGTCACTGCGTTCAGTACTTTGCGGTATGGAGTTTCGACAAACCCGTACTCATTCACACGAGCATAGTTTGCAAGGTTTAGCACCAAACCGATGTTGGCACCTTCTGGAGTTTCAACCGCACAAATACGACCATAGTGGGTCGCGTGTGCATCACGAACTTCAAAACCTGCTCGTTCACGGCTTAGACCGCCAGGACCCATTGAACTCAGGCGGCGCTTGTGGGCTAGTTCTGAAAGAGGGTTAATCTGATCCATGAACTGGCTTAGCTGTGAGCTTGCAAAGAATTCGCGTACCGCAGCCACAACCGGACGAGCGTTGATTAGTTGGCCTGGAGCAACCGTTTCGATTTCGCTCATGGACATGCGGTCTTTAGTATTTCGCTCCATGCGGAGTAGACCGATGCGGAACTGGCGTTGCACCAATTCACCAACCAGCTTCACGCGGCGATTTGCCAAGCTGTCGATATCGTCGGCAGGTTCCTGCGTATTATTAAGTCGGATCAGTTCGGCAATAATCGCTTCGATGTCTTCGAGACGCATCACGCGATTCTCTAGGGTGTTTGGCACATCAAGATCCAATCGCTTGTTGATCTTATAACGACCAACGCGACTAAAGTCGAAGCGCTTGTAGTTGTAGAACATGTTTTCAATGAGTGACTTCGCGTTGTCTACGGTTGCAAGGTCACCTGGGCGCAAACGACGATAGACTTCAATCAAAGCGTCGTTTTGACCCTTTGTAGGATCTTTTTCGAGTGTTGCATCGAGGTAGTTGTGCTTGCCAGTATCGACATGCTTAAACATTTCGCGCATTTTAGTTTCGGTAACGCCAAGAGCGCGCAACAGCGTAGTTACGGCCAGTTTACGCTTGCGGTCAATCTTAACGAATAGTGCACCATTTGCAGCAGTTTCAAATTCCAACCATGCGCCACGGCCAGGGATAACCTTGGCGCCATACAGGCTGGTAGTGCCATGCGGTTCGGCAGTAAAGAAAACGCCAGCTGATCGGATAAGCTGGCTTACTACGACACGTTCAGCGCCGTTAATCACAAACGTACCACGGCTGGTCATCCATGGATAATCGCCGAGGTAAATTTCTTGCTCTTTGACTTCGCCGGTGACTTTGTTGGTCAACTCAACGGTTGCCATCAACGGTGCTTCGTAGCTGACGTTGTTTTCGCGTGCCTCAGCTTCGGTAAGTTTTGGATCGCCAAACTTGTAGTCTTTAAATGATAATGATAATTTGCCGCCGGTATAATCATCGATTGGGCTGATCTCTGCGAGCAATTCGCCGAGGCCTTCTTCTATAAACCATTGAAACGAACGATTTTGGTGGTCTACCAGATTTGGTAGGTCGAGTGCGTCGTCCGCGCTTGTAAAGTACACTCGCTTTGCTGCTGTTGTTTTAGCCATACGCGCTGTATTTCCCCTGTTTAATTGGTTATTAATACACAATCAGAGCACTGCCCGCTCTGATGTCTAGATTGTTGTTAGCACTGTTTTTGTGTGATTTTTGGATTCGGCCGAAGATCCTAAGTCAGGTGTTTTTAGCAATACAGCTCCCAACTTACACTACTTCTTGCATACCATTGTGACGCAAGCAGGTAAAATTGTCAACAACAGTTCTATGGCAATACTTGACAACATATGGTATAATAATGCAAATGTCTGAAGTTGTTAGCCCTAGCTCTCCTCAAAGCTCCTATACAGAACGCCGTATCCCGTATGAAAGCGCAGCTGGTGAATTTGAATTAGCCAAAGAAGCTGGCTATATAGCCATTGACTCGCAGCGCAAACGGTTGGAACACGATCTTATCGCTATCTCCGTCGACAAGCAAGATGTTAAGATGTGGGCTCGTGGCCTCATGAATGTCGATCTTTCGGACCCAGAGGCAGGCGCAGGTTTCGAAATAGCCACACTCTACGCTGAGGGCTTAATCTACGAGGGTGCATTCCGTCGTCTAGGACGCTTTCGCCGCTATAAACACATTGAAGTGCCTCCGACTGAGCTACTCTTCAACGATCGTCTTGCACTGCGAGTGCCGACAAACAATCACGTCATAAAGAGTATGCCTGTCGATACAATAGAGCTCCCCTAAAAATTTAGGCTTTTGGTGGGGTGGTGATAATTTGGTCGACGATGCCGTACTTTTTAGCTTCTTCGGCTGTTAGCCACTTGTCGCGTTCCATGTCTTCGTGGATCTTTGATGGCTTTTGACCAGTGTTTTTAGCCATGATCGATTCCAGCAAGTGCTTAATGCGGAGGCTTTCTTTAAGATCGATTTCTTGATCAGTAACTTTACCGCGAGTGCCCGATGATGGCTGATGGATCATAACGGTTGAATGTGGCAATACAGATCGTTTGCCCTTTGTGCCGCTGCTGAGCAAGAATGCTGCTGCAGAGGCTTGTACACCAATACCCACAGTCTGGATATCGTTCTTAACAAGCTTCATGGTGTCGTAAATCGCCAGAGCGTCATACACACTACCGCCTGGACTATTGATATAAAAATAAATGTCTTTCTTCGGATCTTCGGCTTGAAGGAAAAGCAGCTGAGCCACAATAATATTGGCACTTGCTTCATTGACATCACTGCCAAGGAAGATAATGCGCTCTTTTAATAAACGACTATAGATATCGTAGGCACGCTCATAGCGTCCTTCAGATTCAATAACAGTTGGGATTAATACGCTCATACTTCTATATTACGCCGCCAATTAGCACTCGTCAACCCAGAGTGCTAATCAACTAGTTCCTGTGTGAAGAAACTTGGCTCAGGACAAATTACGTCGTCACCCCCAACTGCTCGAAACTGTTCGTCGGCATGAGCAGGCGTAAAACCATTCGGAAGCTCGTAATCATCTGATAAAAGACTCAGATAAGCCAGTCCCCGCATTACCCTCTCCGTTGTTTCCCTGCCAAGCTCAATCGTGCCTTCAATTTTCCTAAAGTTGAGAGTTACCATGATCGCCCCAGAGCCTATCGCACCAGCAAAATCACAAAGGAGCTTGTCTTGGTATTCTGAAGCGACAATTTCAGTCTTAGGCTTCGTTAGCATACTCTTACACCCTTTGAGCTTATTGATGATTCCGAAGATCGGATTCTTTGCTGTCGCTGACTGGGCCCTCTGATCCGTGAGCAAGAGCCTGTGTCGCTTGTGCGTTGGCAGCATCCATCTCTGCGAAAGTTGTTAGCGAGCCAAGCTCTCGATGAATGCCGTGTTCACGAATATAAAATTCGTTGCTGCCATTCATTGGGTCTTCAGGGGTGTGACCCTGTGCGCGTCTATTTTCAATATCCATATACTTACATTATATCATATGTTGTCAACATTTGCAATGAGCTCTGTTACTTCTGGGCGTATTCGCGGAGCTTGTCGAGAGTTTTTTCGGTGAGCATGCGGCTCATAATGTCGCGACGGTTCTCTGGCTTATCGAGTTCAGCTTGCATCTGTGGGTCTTGATACTGACCTTTCAATAGCTGCATACGAATCTCGTGTTCTTCTGGTGTAACGCTGATGTGTTCTTCTTCGGCAATCTCACCAAGGATCAAGCCGCCTTTTACACGTAGCTCAGCATTTGGACGCTGTTTTTCAAGATGTTGCTCTGCGGTCAGTCCTTCTTCATCAAGATGCTCCTGCCATGTCTGCCCACGATACATAATATTCTGCTTTTCTTCGTCTTCCATGCGCTGCATTTCTTCTTGCACCAACGCCTCAGGCACTGCAACATCTGATTTCTCAGCAATCTTCTGGAGTAGATCATTATCGTACTTACGCTGCGCCTCTTGGTCTCGCTCAACTTTGAGCTGCTTCTTGATATCAGCTTTCAGTTCATCAACTGTTTTGAATGGGCCGATTGAAGCTGCAAATGTGTCGTCAAGCGCAGGCTTCTTGAGCTCTTGTACCTTGTGCACAGTTACTTTGAACGTCACTTTTTTGCTTTGCAAAGCTTTGGCGCCGTAATCTGCTGGGAACACGATGTCAAAGGTCTTTTCCTCGCCAGCTTTTAGGCCAATAAGTTCATCTTCAAAACCTGGGATAAAGTTCTTGCTGCCGAGCACTAGAGGATAGTCCTTGCCGTCGGCACCAGCAATTGCTTCTTTGGTCTTGGCGTCAGTCCCAGCAAAATCAATTACGACTTCATCGCCATCTTTAGCAGTACGGGTTACTTCTTCTTTTACAGCACCACGCCCACGAAGGTTTTCAAGCACTTCATTTACGTCTTTAGCAGTAACTTCGGACTTCGTAGCCGCGAGTTTAATCTTCTTGTAATCAGCTAATTTGATTTCACCTACAGCATCAGACTCGGCAGCAAATTCAAGCGTGGTGTATGGCACGAATTTGGTGATTGAGATTGATGGCTGCGCTACCGGACGAAGTTTTTGCTCCTCGACTGCTTTGACGTAGAGGTTGTTTACGAGCTGTTCAAGCACTTCAGTCTGGAGCGCTGATTGATCGAGCTGCTTTTCGATAAGATTCTTTGGCGCTTTACCAGTGCGAAAGCCTTGCACCTTCACGTTCTTGCTCAAGCGAGCTACGACAGCCTCTTTTACGGGCTCGATCTCAGTGGCGTCAGCAGAGATGATTAGTTTGATACGGGTGGGGTTGATTTGTTCTAGTGATACTTGCATAGGGGGCTAGTGTACCAACTTTTAAGGAGTTTGACCAGTGTTATCGCAAGAAAGGTAGGATTATCGCGACTGCAGCTACTGCCCAAATCGCTTCAACCGTCCAGCCAATTGGTCGTTGGAACCATTGGATATCACGAGCGAATCGCGAATACCTATTTGGCCGCCACGGTTTATTTTGGCGAGCTTTGCGAAATTTATTAATCCAACCGAAGTCCGGTGCGGTTGCCAAGAATGCACAGACTGCTGCGAGTAGCCAATTCTGCGGCTGGAGTACGGCCAAGATCGCCACGAGTACAAAACACAGAGCAGCATCAGACAACAAGTAATTACGGAAGCCTTTGCTGCCAATGGTCTTACTATCCGGGCCAACACGACCGTAGTGCGGCAACGCATCGCAAATAAAATGCGACGCAATCGCGGCAGGCACTGCAATCAGTGGCTCACCTACCAGCAAGCCAATAGCTGCCCCCGTTAATGCGTGGTTTGTTGCCGTCATCTACGTGCGTTGATCTTTAATGATAGTCACAAGACGCTCAAGACTATGCTTCTCTTCTTTGCCAGTAGCGAGATTTTTCAGACTATACTGGCCAGATTCAATTTCGTTCATGCCCAATACCATCAAATATGGTATGCCCTTTTTGTCCGCAGTCTTGATTTGCTTATCTAGTTTGCGACCAGAAGCATCAACTGCGACGTTAACGCCCATTTCTCGTAGCTGCGCGATGGGTTTACGTGCTGCGTTAATGGCATCCCCAACTAATGCGATATAGACTTCGGTTTCTGTTGGCAGCGCTGGCATTAAACGATGGAGTTCCAAGAAATTAGCCAACGTTACATCGCCCCAACCAAAACCAACGGTGGGCACTGGCTCGACGCCGAACAACGCTACAAGTCCGTCATAGCGCCCACCACCCAGCATGGAGCGATTGTTATCTGGGTGTTTATCGAACACCTCGAAGACGATATCAGTGTAATAATCAAAACCACGCATTAATGTGATATCGAACACGACATTAGTGACGCCGGTGGCTTGAAGCTGTTCGAGCATGGCCTGCAATTCCGTAACCGAAGGTTGGTTTTTGAGTTCTGTCGGTAGCTTCTTGAGTTCTTTGACGTCAAGCAACTGTAGCAGTTTCTCCACCACCCCACGCTCACGACTTGCAGGCGTACATGCCTCGTCGAGCTTCGCAATGAAGTCGTTTGGCTTGAGTTTGGCCTTGCGATCAATCAACTTTGCCACATCATGCGCTTCTTTTGCGCTCAATCCCAAATACGTACCAAGCGCATAATCCATTAATTTTCGGCTATTGAGCTTGATTTCGTACATGTCTCGGCTAGCTCCAAACTCTTTGAACATGCTGTCTACAAGCGAAACTATTTCGAGTTCTGCCTCGGTATTAGCAACGCCAAATATATCGACATTTAGCTGCCAGTGTTCGCGCAACCGGCCCCGCTGCGGGCGTTCATAGCGCCATAGATTTGGAATGCTGTACCAACGCAACGGGTAGCCAAGTTCCTGGCGCTGTGCTGCTACCATGCGGCTTACTGTAGGAGTCATCTCGGGCCGAATCGTTACTTTTCGTCCCCTCCGATCCTCAAATACATATGTCTGCTCATTTACAATCTCTTGGCCGGATTTAGCCGCATACATCTCTAAAGGCTCTAGAATTGGCGCATCATATTCTTCGTAGCCATACCGCTCGGCCACTTTTCGCCACACCCCAAACATGTACTTCTGGAGTCGCTTATCTGGCGGGTAAAAATCCCGCGCGCCCTTATACGGTTGTGTTGATAGTGCCATAACTGTGCTTAAGTATACTACATCTGTTGAGAGGCGTGTTTTTTGAGGAAGCGCAAGAAACTTGGTGCACCAAAAAATATCTGGCTCGCAATAAGTGGCACATGGCCGGGGATAAATCGCTTCTGATTTACTGCATCGGGGATGATACTATCTGCCTCGTCCACAATTTCATCATAGACTGCGTAGCGGGAAAGAATGTTGCCCCTTTCGGACGCACTGAGGCTTGCAAGCGCAGGTTGGCATGCATCTAAGGACTCGATAAATGAAGGGAACTTTTGGCGATAGTTTGCACCAACGGCCTCGGGTCGATTTACTTTACCGGCCAATAGCACTACACCGACAATTGCGTCTTTGCGTACCGCATAAGCGTTGATCGCGGCTGACGCTCCGGCACTCGCTGCCACTATCCCAACCGATTTACCCTCGGCATGTAACGCATCAATGCGTGCAAGCAAACGCTCAAATTTATCCTCCCACGGTGTGGCATCAGACCAAATCATCTGGATAAGCTCGGCTTCTACTCCCCACCAACGCCAGGTCCTCACAGCCATCCGCTGTCTGCCCGGGTTTTCATCGCCCAGGCCAGGAATATATATCACATGCAGCTTCTTTGCCATACTTCAATCATACGCAAATAAAAACGACCGCCAAACTGCGATCGTTTTTATTGGTGCGGATGAAAGGACTTCTCCTGGGATGCTCGTTCGCAATGCCTTGCTCACTCGGCCAAGCAAGGAAAACTCAAATAGCCACTGGCTATTTTCGACCTACGGTTCAAGTCTTGCTCATAAACAAAAATAGCCGTCACACGACGACTACTTTTGTTTGGTGCGGATGAAAGGACTTGAACCTTCACGCCTTGCGGCACTAGTTCCTAAAACTAGCGTGTCTACCAATTCCACCACATCCGCATAAAATGCTACCGGAGTATTTTATCGAATTTCTATTAAAATAACCAGCTAAATAGCGCCGTAACGCTGTATCTTAAGATTTACTTCTGGCTCAGCGAGCGTAATGGGAGCCCCGATGATCCCACTACTATGCAGTATTTCGCTCACCTCTTCTGCCTTATGTTGGTCGGTGGTTCTAAATAAGCTAATATGATGTACTGGTTCCCCATTTGCCAAGTCAGGTGCAGATTGCACATATGGACTAACAATTCGGTTTCGTTCTTCGCTAACCTTGAATCGCAAACCATCGGAAGTCTTTCGAGATAATGCCACCCCAACATACCTACTTCCTGTTTGGTGCTTCTTGACCCCTACAACGATAACACTACCGAGGTAGCCTTCAAGTTCTTCAGGAAAGCTTCGGGTGATTGATTTAACTTCGTTGCACAGTTGCCCCGGCGAACGGTTAGATAAGCGAAGCATATTTGAGCTATCTCTGGCGCTCAAGAGTGAAACACCAAGCATTGCACCATGGATATTAAGCATATTATCTGGATGTTCGATAACTGATGAAATAACCGGTTCAAAAAATGGATTGTTATCGGGGGAAACGGGGCGTTTAACAGATAGCTTAGCTCGACGTTCGACGCTCTCGAACTCAGGAGATTTGCAGATTAGATCCGCCGCTTGCGCATCACGGACTATGCTTCGAGCTGCACGTTGTGAGCGCTTATTTGGGCGTTTGCGCCCTTTTTGCCCCTTATTGGGGTTCATTATTACTAATTATACCACACTTGTCAATATTATGCAATGTTTTGTTTATAGAAAACTAGTTGGCTGTCGCCGTATTCTTTTGATTGCACGATCGTGAGTTCGTTAAAAATCGGTAATCGAACTTCCGGTGGCCATGACAAAACCAATACACCAGTCTCTTTTAGGTGACGAGGCAATGACTCAACGTCCTTATACGGAATGTCATCGTATGGCGGGTCGACAAATATGAGATCAAACTGGTCATGCTGATGGCGTGTAGACCACGCTTTGACTGATGCTTTAACAATATGGGCCCGTTCGGCGATGCCGAGTTTTTCAATACTTTCACTTGAGGATACGTAAGCAGTTTTGTCCAGCTCAACGCCGATGGCCGACTTTGCACCGCGGCTTATAGCCTCTATTACCAGTGCGCCGCTGCCCGAAAAAGCATCAAGCACCGTCAAGCCTTTGATGTCGCCGAGTGCTGCAAAGATAGCGCCGCGCATTTTTTCGCTCATGGGATGAGTGCGATGACCGCGTGGGCTATCAAAGTTTCGGCCGCCTAAAGAGCCTGCGATTACTCTCATTTAGCCCCTTTCTGTGCTTCAAGCGCTGCGCCATACCACGCCAGCGTAACAGCCTGTACAAGAGCCGGCGCCAATTGATCGCGCACCCGCCGAGCGAGCGGAATAGTCCATCCTGACTTATAAAAAGAATCGTAGAGCTCGAGCCGTGCGACATCCTGAGCTACTTCACGAAACCATTGATCCAGTGGAAGCTCGCTAAACTTCTTGATCTTGTCGGCGTTCGGGCGGCAATGGCGTATGTGCATTGGTGCAATTAGCATGGCAACTCCACTTTCAAACGCTGCATGCGTGGTGATCAAGCCCTTTGGTCCCCATATCTTCCAGTTATTAGTTACGGAATGGAGCACCGATTCGCCGGGCGCAAAGATTTTTTTAGCTACAGAAGTACGACCTTCAATTGCCCGGCCGCTGCTCAACTCGACCAACTTTTCTTCGTATGGATAATGGTGCGCGGGCGTAAGGCCATCGACAATTGCGTGAGATAGCCAGGCTGCCTCAAATGCAGCTCTAACCCTGTCTTCAATACGTAATGCATTCACGAGCTTGTGATAATGATCTTCAATATCGGTTATCAGCTTGGTGTCTTTGCTGTCGAAGGGCTGGAAAAAGTGCCACGGCTCATCTTTGCCGGGGCTCTTACGCTTGACGCCATCTGGGCCATTATCGCCTTCGAAATGAGTGATCGAACGTGCTGTTGGGAAGCCGCTCTGTGGCAGAAGTTTTTCTAGCTGCCGCCGTGCAACACGATCGATTTTTTGATGCGCACCCAAGACCTGCCCAGAATAACGTGTAATGGTTGATCCGGAATACATTAGTTAAGATTCGTGACTGCCCGCAGGCGTTTTACTTGTTGCATTAGATGAGTATATTTTAGCAGGTTGTCTTTACTGTCCAGAAGGTCTTGCGCTGCATTGCGTGCTTCAGCAATCAGGTGCGTGTCGCTCAGCTGTGCGATCCTTAGATCAAGTTGACCGTGCTGCATAACCCCATAGATCGCGCCAGGGCCGCGCAATTCAAGGTCTAGCTCCGCTAGCTTGAAGCCGTCATTCGTGGTTTCAAGTGCTTGCAGCCGTCTGCTGGGTGCTTTTGAATCATCTAACATAAGGTAACAGTATCCTTGCTGCCCACTGCGCCCGACCCTGCCTCTCAGCTGATGTAATTGCGCAAGACCGAATCGTTCAGCCGTTTCAATCATCATAATACTTGCATTCGGAACATCAACGCCGACTTCAATTACGGTGGTCGAGACCAAAATATCGAGCTTGCCAGCTACAAATCGCTCCATAATATCCTGTTTCTCTTGCGGCTTTAGCTTGCCGTGAAGCAACCCAACTCTGCGGTGCTTGAACCGGCCTTTTGATAGCTTTTCATACGTGGCTTCAGCGGAATTTGCCTCAAGCTCAGATGATTCACTAATCAGCGGGCACACCACAAACATCTGCTGCCCCTGTGCGAGCTTTTGATCAACTGCTTCATACACTTCTTTAGTTGAGTTGGGCGAGACGAGCTTGGTGATAATCGGCAGTCGGTCTTTTGGTTTTTCGTTTAGCACTGAGATGTCTAGCTCCCCGTACAAGGTAAGCGCAAGTGTACGCGGGATTGGTGTAGCAGTCATATTTAATACGTGTGGCATGTGGCCGGCCTTTACCATTAAGGCTTTGCGCTGTTCAACGCCAAAACGATGCTGTTCATCAATCACCACAAGCGCCAGCTTATCCATCGAGACTTTTTCTTGTATGAGCGCATGGGTACCTACAATTACTTTTACCTCCCCAGAAGCAAGTGCCTGCCGGGTTTCATCTTTTTGTTTTGCTTTGAGGCTGCCGACTAACAGCCCAACTGTGTCTTGTTTATTGAGCGGTGCAAGCAGTTCGTGAAGCGTTTCGGCGTGCTGGCGTGCTAGGAGCTCTGTGGGCGCCATCAGGGCAACTTGCCAACCCTGCTCTATTGCCATCAAAGCTGCCATGGCTGCAACTACAGTTTTTCCAGAACCTACATCGCCTTCGAGGAGTCGATTCATAGGATGTTTTTTTTGCATATCCTGATAAATACGCCATGTCGCTTGGCGCTGTGCATTCGTTAAATCAAACGGGAGATGACCGACAAAGTCTCGAGCCAGATTTTCGTTGAATTTGATGCTGAGCGCTGTTTCTGTTTGGTTTTCTTGTTTATTCAGTAAGCTGGCAAGGCTCAGTTGTAGCACCTCTTCAAAACCGAGTCGCCTTCTGGCCGCTTCCAAGTCCTTTTGCGACTCGGGAGCATGTAGTGTCTGGAGCGCATCCGCCCGCGAAAGTAGCTTATGCTCTTTAATGACATCTTGGGGTAGCGTTTCGGGGATATCTGCAAAGGCAGAGCGCACCTGAGCGACCGCATGACGAATCTGGCGAGAAGTTAAACCTTTAGTTTCACGGTATACCGCCAAGATGCGAGCAGTATTAATGGGCAGATCGCTGGCAGCTTCAATACTAGGATTTGTGATTGAGAACCGGCTCCGGCGCAGTTGATAGTCACCGGATATAAAATAGGTTTGATCTTTCTTTATGGCATTTGCGCGGTAAGGCTGGTTAAACCATACGAGGCGCACACTGCCTGTTTTATCGCTGGCGATAGCTTCAGTGATATGCATGCCGCGGCGCACATAGCGTCCACTGACCTGCTTGATCGTGGCTTCAAGAGTAACTGCTCCCGGACGAAGCGCATTAATCGGCGTAACTACCGAATAATCTTCATAGCGCCGCGGATAATAATCAAATAGGTCAGCAACGGTCTGTATTCCTAATATGGCAAACTTTTTTGCCTGCGCTGCACCAACACCCTTTAGTGCTTCGACTGGGCTAGTGAGCTCTGCCATTCGGCAATTGCCTAAACTTTACGGATCAAGAAAAAGACACTTGGACCGAAATAGGTGCGAGATAGTGGACGCTGCAAGGCGCGCTCAACAGTAAGCATAGCTTTGCGTGGTACGTATTTCTTGAGCGTGGTACTTCGTAAATTGGACACTGAAAGTGTGGCTTCAACCTTTAGTCCAGCATGCTCGAACTGGCGAATCACCGTGTACGGATTGTGATTTACGAAAGCGATTTCATCGTCGCCCTTATTCTTATCAGAACGAATGTCAACAGGTTTAACCGGCATGCGCTCGCGCTTAGCAATATGTTTCATACGGTTTCGCATATGTAAGTAGTTTGCAACTTCAACAATTGCATAGCCATCTTTTGATAATACGCGGCTAATTTCGCTGAACTCTACGCTTGGATCCGGGAGATGATGCATTACACGGATCATAGTCAGTAAATCAATCGAACCATCTTTAAATTTCAGATCATCAGCCTGCATCAACTTGCGGTGCACTTCGGAGTGACCAGCCAGAAATTCTTTGGCAATATCAAGCTGTTGCTGGCTGGGTTCAGCAAGGGTTACATCATCAGCGTACTCTTCGAGGAGTAGACAGAGTCGGCCATAGCCACCGCCTACATCGACAGCTGTCTTAAAATGCTTGCCTTTGAGGAGCTTGCGGATAGCGATTTCTTCCGCAGCGTGCTCATAATCGCGCCCATCCCAATAGTGGAGATAGTTGTGACTCGGGTCGTTGTATTGATCGGCCTTCTTCTTAGAGGCCTTTTTCTTGGTGGTTGGTGAGGTTGTTTTCTTTGTCATAATCACACCCAGTATAGCAGTACGCTGGAATTAACCAAGCTCAACTATGGCGCTATCCTTAAACGCTTTGCCTCGGCGCAAGAGTAGGCGCCCGTTCTTAAAATCATTCTCTTCAAAATTCTCCCGTTGCACCTTAACGCCATTGATGGCGATTGCGTTACCTGTTACGAATCGACGTGCTTCTGTGTTTGAGCTGGCAAGCTTAGTCTCAACCAATGCCTGGATGACTGAACCGTCCTGCGAGCTTCGCACAACAGGGATTTCCTGACGGAGCTCATCCATTAGGGGGTCGGCCTCGGCAATGCTCTGCCTGCCTACTAATATGGCTGTCACCTGCTCGGCAGCTCGCATCTTATCTTTGCCGTGCACAAGAGTTGTTACTTCCTGGGCTAACCGTGTCTGCGCAAATCGCTCGTGGGGGTTTTCTTGATGCGTGGCGATAATCTGATCGATCTCATCTTTTGAAAGCATTGTGTAGATTTTCAAGTAATCCTGAACGCCAGCGTCATCGACATTGATCCAGAATTGATAAAACTGCGTTGGTGTAGTTTTAGCTGGATCAAGCCATACTGCGCCTTCTTCGCTCTTGCCAAATTTCTTCCCAGTGGATTTATTGACGACGAGAGGCGTTGACCACACATGTGTCTCGTCACCGGTAACTCTGCGGATCAAATCTACACCCGCAATACTGTTGCCCCACTGGTCGGCGCCACAAAGCTGTAAGCTCACTTTCTTTTTGCGGTGTAGGTAGAGAAAATCGTAGGCTTGCATCAAACTGTAGCTAAATTCTGCATAACTAATACCATTTCCAGATTCGCCCAATCGACTCTGTACAAAATCGCGACCCAGCATTTGTCGCATTGGTACGTGTTTGCCAACCTCACGGAGGAATTCTACATAGCCGATATCCTTAAACCAGTCGTAGTTATCAACAACATCAAACTTTTGGCCGGAGAAAACTGTAGCGTACTGAGCTACAATGCTCGTTTTATTGTGTTCAACGTCCTCTGTAGTTTTTAAGTCTCGCTCGGTTGCTTTGCCATCTGGATCACCAATTAATCCCGTGGCTCCGCCTACTAGTAAGATTGCTTTGTGCCCGTGAGCGATAAAGTGCTTAACCATCATGGCGGCAGCTAGATTGCCGACTGTCATCGAATCCGCACTCGGATCGACGCCAAAATAAAAGGTGATTGGCTTATCATCTAACACGGTCGTGTCTTTATAGGTAGTCTGGTTTACAAACCCTCGCCAGGCCAATTCTTCAGATAATTTCATATTGTGGTAGTATATCCCATAACTGGGGTGGATTCCAAGCTGAGAGCCTGCTGAGACATTTCGGATTAAACCATAGCCTTTTTATTTTTCGATTGCTATACTAGCTGTATTAGATACGAAATACGTATGTAAGGGAGAAATAGATACCTCATGAATCCTAGACGCGGTTCAGGTCGCAGTCGTCGCTCGCGCAACTCAGTCACTACTAAAAGCGGTAATACTATCAAGTTAAACCGTTCTTTAAGTGACCGTATTAAAGCTAAGAAAGCTGCTCGAGCTGCAGAAAAGGCAACCTACCTAGCAACGCTCCCGAAGAATAAATTCAAGCGGGCAGCCTATCGCATGCATCCGAAACGGCTTGCAGACTACTGGTTTAGCCGCGAGGGCGGTATTATGGCTCTCAAGATCATCGGTGTGGCGATTATTGCCGGCTTTTTCTTAACGATTGGCATGTTTGCCTACTTCCGAAAAGATCTTCCTAAGATTAAAGACATCTCGGGTCAACGCCTTGGCGGCAGTATCACCTATTACGACCGCACAGGTCAGACAGTGCTTTGGCAAGATTATGATGCGGTAAAGCGTATTCCTGTAAAAGATGAGCAAATATCACCATACATGAAGCAAGCAACAGTCGCTATCGAGGATAAAGATTTTTATAAGCACGGCGCGTTCGACACTCGAGGCATCATCCGTGCAGCTGCTAATGATGTGACGGGCGGCGGACCCGTGCAAGGTGGCTCAACCATCACCCAACAGCTGGTTAAATTAAATGAGGGTTGGACCGATAACCGCACAATCACCAGAAAAGTAAAAGAGTTGATTCTTGCCGTAGAACTGGAACGCGAATATTCAAAGAAGGATATTCTGACGGGGTACCTTAATATGGCGCCATATGGTGGCGTAGAGTACGGTGTGGAAAGCGCAGCGCGTGACTATTTCCAGACTACAGCCAAGGACTTAACCTTAGCCCAAGCCAGTATGCTAGCGTCTATACCGCAAGCGCCTGGGTATTATTCGCCGTATTCAAGCAGCCAGTTTAACGAAGCAGTCACTTCCGACACTTTCAACCGCACAGCTCTCTTAAACCGCCAACATTACGTACTCGACAAAATGGTTGAGAACGGCTACATAACGCAGCAACAGGCCGATGAAGCCAAACAGGTGGATGTACTAGCACAGATTCACAAACAAACTCCTAAATATGCTGGTATCAAAGCGCCGTACTTCGTATTAGCTGCCAAGAGCGAACTAGAAAAGACATATGGCGCAAGCACGGTGCAACGTGGCGGCTGGAAAGTTATTACTACGCTTAACATGGACTTGCAGAATAAAGCTGAAGAGCTTGTAAAGTCTAATCTCTACCGCGTTAAATCAGCCGGTGGTGACAACGAAGCAATGGTCAACGAAGATGTAGAAACAGGCCAGATAGTATCGCTTGTGGGTGGAATTGATTTTAATAACCCGCTATACGGTCAGGATAACTACGCCGCCAGTGTCAAGATACCGCCTGGTTCTAGTTTTAAGCCATACGACTACGCCGCATTTATAGAAAATAACAATAATGTTGGTTCGGGTTCAGTACTATACGATGATCAAACGCCCCTACCTGGGTATCCATGTACTGATAAAAGTCGCCCGCCACCCAAGGGCACAGGCAACTGTTTGACTGACTACGACTTTAAAAATCCTGGTGCCATTACGCTTCGTTATGCACTTGGCGGTTCGCGAAACATTCCAGCTGTAAAAGCTATGTTGTCTGCAGTGCCAAACGATAAGAGTAATGGTAAGACGAAGTCCATTAACAAGACAATTAGCACCGCTTCTGCGATGATGGCCAATAAATACGACCAGTCCCGCAAGAAGAGCTCCTACAATTGTTACTCCGACGAAGCGCTTACAAAGACTACACAGTGCTATGGCGCATCAGCAATCGGTGACGGTGCCTTCCTAAGACTCGACGATCACGTCAATGGCCTTTCAACCATGTCCCGCCTCGGTAAGGCTATCCCTCGCACCTACATCATGAAAGTAACCGATGCAGCGAACAAGAATATATATGAATGGAAGAAGCCAGTTGGTAAGCAGGTCATTAAGCCTGATACCGCCTATATCGTTAATGATATGGCGTCCGACCCCAGGGCCAGCTACTTGCCAGGCGCTTACAAATTCCATAAATACGATGGTTGGAAATTCGCGATCAAAACCGGTACTACAAACAACGGCTACGACGGCCTGATGACTTCCTGGTCTACAAAGTACGCGACTGTTGCCTGGGTTGGTAATCATACCCGTAACGTAGAAATGAGAAGCTCTATGGAGGTCCTCACCTCGCCGTTAGTACGTGGCTGGATGGAGTATGCCCATAAAAACGAGAAAGCTAAGAACTGGGAACAGCCAAAAGGTCTGAAGACCTCACCAGCCTTTGTTGTCCGTAGCCACGTGGCTCTTGGGTCTATTGAGCCAAGCCCCGCAAATGATCTTTACCCATCATGGTACGTTGGTGGTAAAAATAACGCTAAAAGCAAATCGCAAACACTAGATAAAGTGTCTAATAAGGTTGCAACTGCCTGTACTCCGCCAGCAGCCAAAGAGACTGCCTACAACAGTAACGCTGCCTTCTGGAACGCAGACCAATTTAAGGGTGGTGTGGCAAACATCGGCAAGAGCACAAGCGGCGGTAGTGGCACCAGTAGCAGCGACAAAGATGACGTGCACAATTGTAACGACAGCCCTCCTACGGTAACACTGACCGCTCCGAGCAGCTGCCCACAATCAGGATGTACGATCACCGCGACTGTCACCCAGGGCACGCATCGACTGACTGACCCTCGCTACCCTGACTTCCCAGGGCGCGTCACCATCACGCTCAACGGACGTTCTATCTATGGCACTCGGGTTAATGATTCACCAAGCACCGTGTCATTCAACTACAAACCGACTTCAACAGGTAGCGGCACCCTGACTGCAACCGTTACTGACAGCGTTCTGTACTCTGGAAGCCAAAGCATGCCGTTCAGCTTCCAAGGCCCTAGCCCAATTACTGTTTCGGGCAACTCAAATGGTAATGGCACAGCTACAATTACCTGGACAGGTGGCAGGGGCAGCTTCACTGTTTACGTAGGTGGCTCACCTTCAGGATGCCAAAGTAGCGGTTGTACCGTAACTGTGGGGGGTGGTACGCCAGTCTATGTGCGCGACGGCGAAGGCAACACCTCCAATACAATTACCGTTTCTGGCAATTAGACTACCTATTCTTTCTCTAGAAATTGATTAAGGGCACTCCGTACATCTCTTACCCCATGCAGTGCACTCGACTTCTTGCCAGATGTATGTTGCGGGCCAATTGCGCCATCAAACCCTAGCTTCTTAGCTTCCGCTAATCGTTTCTCGATTTGGGGCACGTGTCGGACTTCGCCACTCAATCCCACCTCGCCAAATACAACTGCATTCTTTTTGAGCTGCAATCCTTTTGCCGCGGAGCCAATTGCTAAACAGATAGCTAGGTCGGCAGCGGGCTCTTTAATTTGCATACCCCCGACAATATTTATGTAGATATCGTATTCGGCGAGCTTTAACTTTGTGCGCCGCTCAAGCATAGCTACTAGCAAATTCAAGCGGTTCAAGTCAAAGCCACTGGCGGTACGTTTTGGGTATCCATAGCTTGTACGGTTCACCAACGCCTGGACTTCAACTAGTAAAGGGCGGCTGCCCTCAAGCGTTGCCAGCACCACTGACCCGTCACTCACCTGGCGCTCTGCTAATAGTGCAGCCGAGGGATTAGCAACAGGTTTAAGCCCTTCATCCACCATTTCGAAGATGCCTGCTTCGTTAGTGGAGCCAAAACGATTCTTCACGGCACGGAGCACCTTAAATCCACCGTATCGATCGCCTTCAAGCTGCAACACGACATCTACCACATGTTCAAGGACTTTCGGGCCGGCAATTGAGCCTTCTTTGGTCACGTGACCCACCAACAAGACTGCCGTACCTGATTGTTTCGCAGCTTGCGTAATGATATTAGTGCTGTTGGTGATCTGTGACACAGAGCCCGGTGATGAGCTAATCGCACTACAGGCCAACGTTTGCACAGAGTCCACTACTACCAGATCATAGGATCCCTGAGCAATGGTTGTGGCTATATCGTCTGCAGATGTACTCGTAACAAGCTGGAGTTCCTTGCGCGTAGCGCCTAAACGCTGGGCGCGCATTCCAACTTGGTGCGCCGATTCCTCGCCACTGATATACAGGACACTGTATTTGGCTGCCAGTTCATAAGCAATTTGCAATAATAAGGTACTTTTACCAATACCGGGTTGACCCGCGACCAGATTGACGCTGCCTGAGACTATTCCACCACCAAAAACAGTGTCAACTTCATCGATGCCCGTGCTGAGACGTTTACTATCTGTTTTTAAGGTTTTCTGAACCGACTGGGGCTGCAATATTGCTCCAGAGACAGAGGCTGAGGCAATTTGCGTGCTAGTAAGCTGTTCCTGGAGACTGTTCCACTCACCACACTGAGGGCACTTCCCAGCCCAGGTTGCGCTTTGAGCACCACAATTTGAACAGACATACCTATTGGCTGATTTTTTGGCCATCTTACCTTCCTTTACAGACTCCAGTGTAGCACTGTTGAATTAACTATTCCTGAATTGTCTGCACGTTATTGCTAAGTGCATTTACTAGCTGATTTTCTTCGAGTGCAATTGCATTCCGTGTTGCAACGAGCTGGTTGTACGAGGCAATGAGCCCTCTAAGCTGCTCTACGCTGCTATTGTATGATTCTACTAATTGATTATAGCCAGGTACACTGGCGTTATACGCGTCCACATCACTTGATCGTAACGACGTAAGACGGCGACGCTCACTTGCCACCTCGTCTTGCTTTCTTTGGACCTGACTTTGAAGGCTATCAATTTGCTTTTTCATAGTTGCAAGCTGTTCGTCGGCTTTATCTACTGCCGCTTCTCGAGATGAAAATTCTGCTTGGTATTTATTCGCGAATAGTGCGATCTGTGCACGGTTCGTGAAATACTTTTTGTAATATTGCTCGAGATTTGATGGGAGATTCACGATTTCAGTAGCAAAAATAGAATGCATTTCGTTTACTAAATCGTCAGGTTCAGATTGTTTGTACGCATCAATCGTGCGTTTAATTCTTTCGTCTGTCAGATTGTTCTTGTAATATTCCTCGAGCATGGCATCAACGCGTTTGCGCTCTGCACTGTTCAGCCGATCGTATGCGGCGTGCAGCATCTCATGCGCAGCAGTAACCTGCTCTACACCTTCAAGCCGTGGATCCCGAACATCAAGCAAGTATATGCCGCCCTGGCTGCCATGGTAACAGCCAAGGACAATCGTTTGCTCCTGACTGCTATTGGGACAGGCTTTGGCAAAATCTTCGTCACTCGTTAAGGAAGGCTGATTAACGTAGAACACCTTGCGGCCGTAATCGGTCATGGTGGTTTGAGAAGCGAGTGAAGAAACGGTCTGCGGCGGGGTATAATCACGCAACTGCCACCAGTCATAGATAGACTGACGATTGAGTGCAATTACCACTAAGAGCACCAGCCACATCAACAAAAATGCGATGCGTAGTATTTTTTTAGGACGTCTTTTCGGAGAATGCGTATTCATTTGTGGTAGCGTATGTCAGCTTGCTGTTTTTAGTTGCTACCTGAATAATATCACCTTTAGCGTATTTTTCATCAAGCAAATCAAGCGCGACATGATCTTCGATAGTGTCTTGTATCAACCTACGCAGTGGTCGAACACCGTTTTTTGCATCATATCCGTGCTCTAACAGATACTGCTTAGCGGGTGTGCTTAACTGTACGCTAATGCCTTTGCGCTGCAGTCGATCTTTAAGTTCATCGATCTGAAGATCGATAATCTTGTAAATATTCTTCTTAGTGAGCGCATGAAAGACAATGGTCTTATCGATACGATTGAGCAGCTCGGGTCGCATCATTTTCTTCAGCTCATCTTCCACTTTTGATTTATTGGCTTCGTGGAGTTGCTCCAAATCCTTCAATTCATCTTTGCCAGTCGCCTGGAAGCCAAAACTCGCTTCTTTTTGGAGTTTTTCGGCCCCAATATTGCTCGTCATGATGACAATAGTATTAGTAAAGTCAATTTTGCGGCCTTTTGCATCTGTCAAATACCCGTCTTCTAGCATTTGCAACATCATATTAAATACATCAGGATGGGCTTTTTCAATTTCATCGAACAGCACAAGACTGTACGGCTGACGACGAATCTTATCAGTTAATTGCCCACCATCATCATATCCAACATATCCAGCAGGAGCGCCTACCAGACGAGACACATTATGATGCTCGCCAAATTCGGACATGTCTATCTTGACCAGTGCCTCTTCACTACCGAAGAATTCACGCGCCAACACGCGAGCTAGCTCGGTTTTACCCACTCCAGTTGGCCCCAAAAAGATAAATGAACCGATTGGTCGCTTTTCGCTGCTGATACCGCTTCGATTGCGACGTATCGCTTTAGAAACGGCTTCCACGGCTTCGTGCTGACCAATGATGTACTTGCTAAGTGTCTTTTCGAGCGTTAATAGGTATTTGGCCTCGCTACGGATAACTTTTCGTACCGGTACACCTGTAATACGCGATACTACATCAGCTAGATCTTCACTGGTTACCGTTAATTTTTTGGCATTCTTGCCATTGGCGCGAAGCTTTTTGAGCTCCTCGTTGATTTGTGATGCTCGTGTTTTGGCGCGCGCGGCTTTTTCGTAGTCCTCGCTGTCTACAGCTTCTTCGATTTGTGCATTTACCAGCTTCAGCTCCTTTTGCAACTTGCGGACTTCTGGACTGGTTTTCCCTTTATCGACTCGTAGGTGCGCAGACGTCTCGTCAATCAAATCAATTGCCTTATCCGGCATAAAACGATCGTTAATGTAACGCTTTGAAAGCATCACAGCATCTTCAAGCACTTCATCGCTCAGTTTGACGTTATGGTACTGCTCATAATGCTTGCGAAGTCCTTTTAGGATGGCCAGGGTCTCACTTGGTGTGGTCTCTGGTACCTGTATTGGCTGGAAGCGACGCTCCAAAGCTGCGTCTTTCTCGATGTGCTTTGTATATTCAGCAGTTGTTGTAGCACCTATTACCTGAATTTTGCCACGCGCTAATGCTGGCTTCAGTATATTCCCAGCATCCATTGCACCCTCGGCAGCACCAGCACCAACAATAAGATGCAGCTCATCGATAAAAACAATTGCATGGTTGTCTTTCTCGAGCTCAGCCATTACCTTCTTGAGTCGCTCTTCGAACTCGCCACGATACTTAGTGCCCGCAATCATGCCAGCGAGATCAAGCATCACAATGCGTTTATCTAGAAGACTGTCAGGCACATCTTCGGCAACGATACGCTGAGCCAAGCCTTCAACAATCGCCGTTTTGCCAACGCCAGGCTCCCCAATCAACACCGGATTATTTTTGGTGCGCCGATTCAAAATAGTAATTACGCGGCGAATTTGGTTGTCGCGACCAACGACAGGGTCAAGCTTACCCTCGCGGGCCTGCAATGTAAGGTCAGAGCCATAGAAGTCTAGTGCAGTTTTTTTGGCCTTTTTGCCGTTGCGACGCCTACTTGTAATCTGGTTATCTGATTCTTCATATTGCTGACGATTGAGGAATTGCTCTAACTCACTGGTCAGCGCTTCGACATCAACATTCATGTCTCGCAACAGAATGGTTGCTCGAGCGTTCTTCTGCGTCAAGATGCTATATAAGATATGCTCAGTGCCACAATATTCTTGTGAATAGTCCTGCGCAACATCGTATGCCATGCGCAACGTGAGTTTAGCTGTTTCACTAAGACCCTTAGCGCCAACATTAATAACGAGTGTTTGCGGTGTCATATTCAGTGCTAACCGTGCACGATCGAGTGTAATCCCAGCGCCTTCTAATAATTTCGAGCCCATACTGCCATCCTGGGCCAACACACCAAGCAAGAGGTGCTCAGTGCCTACATATGCGCTCCCGAAGCTGCGCGCGATGGCGTCAGCGTGCTTGAGACTTTGCAGAGCATTGTTTGTGAGGTGATTTAGAAATTCTTGAAAATCGGGAGAGTTTGGCATCATAGGGTTTCCCTTCTAGCGAGGTCTTACATGTCGCTATATCCATAGTATCATTTAGCACTCTACCTTGTCGAGTGCTAATTTTGATTCTCTCAGCGCTTTCTAAGAATTTAGCTTCTACTCAGCTCTGTCTCTGTCTGTCTGCATGGCTTCGCGTCTCGTCAGCAGAGCATCTCTTACAGCACTTGCAAGCCCAGGACTACTCAGATAAGGTGCTTCAGCTACCGATTCTATGTGTTCGGGCCACTCTGGGTTCTGTGTTCCTTGAGCGCTCCCGACCAAGCTAACCAATGTTGGTCTACATTCTTTGGGCAATTTCTCGTTCATACTAATAAAGACTGTTGTTAGTTCTCTTCTACAGTCAGGCCATCAAGTGCAGTGTGTCCAATATCGCCAGCAAATGCAGGGATAGCACCGTCGTGCTCTCCGAGCGGCTTCACAATCTCAACTTTCAACTTAGAATCTTCAATTGCACTCGCTGCCCCACGAGGACTAAAACGATCGAGGGCAGTAGGCCGTGGGTATGCCAGCTTAATGCCCGCAACCGTATTATTCTTCTCATTATAGGCACCCATTTTCAGCTATTGACCCTCTCCTGCAAAGCAGTCTCGCCAAGCCTATTCTCAACATCTTGACCTTCTGAGTCTAAAGTCTCTTCAAAGGGCGTTAGGCTGGTTAGAGTAATGCCTGCTTCACGAAATGCTGCGCTTACTCCGCCTCCACCCCCGATACCACCAAGCTTATGGTGCCCTGTGTTCACGTATGGCACGCTGAGCTCTCCGCTACTTCCGTCGGTCCGTCGTCCTGTAAATCGTTGTCCGCCTGCCATAGTACCTATACGATATTCTAGAAATGCTGGCCTGTCAAACGAGCTATCTCACTGCCGGAACGTTGACACTGTTCACGGTAAAGGGCTTGTTGTTCATAATATTGTTATAGATGAAAGGCTCTACGGGCTGAATTTGATTGGCAACCTGGATTGCCTCTTTGGCTCTAGGGTTATTGCCGTTACGCTGCAGCTGTATCGCATAGTATGTCCAGAGGTCGGAATTTTGCGGGAAATAATTGAGCGCTTTTACAATGATTTCTTCGTTTTCTTGCGGGTCTCCATACACCAAGGTCAAGCGCACCAAGTTTACGTATATATCACTCAGCTCCATTGTCTTCAGACCCTCATGCCACGCCCGATATGCGCCTGCGTAGTCTCCAGTAAGATACAGAATCCCACCGAGTGTATTGTTATTGGTTGCCGCTGAGTAAATAGACACAGACTTGCGCGCGTGCTTAATAGCCGTATCGAAGTCATTCTGCCCTGCCTCATAAATCGCCATAGAATTATAGGCATTAAACTGCTCGTCTGTGGCCTGAACGTCGTGTTTAGCAAGCGTGTATTGATCTTTATAGTCGAAGCCGCGAGCAAAGGTACGCGCACCAAGCGCCACAACGATCACAATCATTATGATCATTGCCTTTTTGCGATCAAAACTTTTGAAAGGCTCAAGATTAGTCAGCACGACGCCGATCATTCCCAGCAAACCTGCGGTTGCAAAGTAGATCCACGGCAGCGTGACCGTAAAGTCGAGAGCCACGAGTTGCAAATGGATGCCCACACCAATCGTTGTCCAAATCATGAAGAATAGGTAGGTGTAGTACTGGGCCTTAGGTGCAACTTTGTATAGCCGATAGCCGGCATATACGACTAGTGCTATCGCCGCGACATCAATAATGAGCGGAAGTAGCACGTGCTGAACGCTAAAAGTGGGGTTCGTCCAGTAATATGCAGCAGCCATCTTGTCTGGAAAAACAAATTTAGTAATGTAGATCAGCATAATGGACGGCGCTGTCATCATACGTTCAACGAAGTCAAGATGAACAATTGGAGCATTGCCTGGATTATTAACCATTAGGCCGATTGCATTAGACTTGAGGGCGAGCCAGCCTGCAATTGGCAGGACCAACATGCTCATGAAGGGTAACAAACGGTGTCGACTAAACCAGAACAAAAACACCAGCGACATGATCACAAATAACACTGCCGATTCCTTGGCAAGTAACGACACAAATAGACTGAGCGCTACGAACGGTAACACTTTCATCGAATCAAAGCGCACCAGCAACCAGATAGCTAGTATGCCGAAGAAGAAAAAGAGGGCATCCTGCATGCAGGCAATCGAGAATGCCACCTGCGAGTTGATAGGATGGACCAAGAACACCAGCGCCAAAAACAACGCTAATAGTGGCCTAAACGAATATCGGAAGAGGAGAAACAGCAGAATAGCACTACCAATACAGAGCATGTATTGAAAAATGTGGAAATACAGTGGGTTCAAGCCAAAAAGCTCATGCAAGAAGGCAAAAGTCAGCATCATGAGCGGTCGGTAGTACGAACCTGTAAGCGGATGCAATCCTTGGCCGTTATAAAACGTGCCCCCTTCAAAAAGTAGCTTGGCGTTTGATAGTGAATGCACAGGCTCGTTATTGACGATCTGGGCGTTATCGTCGCCCTGGAACTGCCCCCCAAGACCAGAGGCAAACACAATACACCCGGTAGCGACAAGTAAAAGAATCGCCTGCCAGGTCTTTATATTGCGTAGTTTATCCACCATTGTTTGCATTGTTTCTCTTTTGCACAAGCACCGCTGTACTCACATTCCGAATATGCTTAAAGTATACACTACTGAGCGATGGTATAGTAGTGATAGCTGCAATGAGAGGCAAATAAACATGAAACGCGTGTTGGTAACGATTCCAACCTACAACGAAGCCCCAAATATCCAACGAGTGATCGAAGGAGTTGAGGCGGTTGCAAAACGCGCCAAGCGCCACTCATTCCGTTTACTTATTATTGACGATCACTCGCCAGACGGTACCGCCAAGATTGCCCGTAAGATTGGCAAACAATACGGGAACGTGCATGTGCTTTCGGGCGCTAAAGAGGGCTTGGGCAAAGCATATATTCGCGGATTCTTGTACGCACTTAAACATGAGGAGTTTGAAGCGCTCATCACTATGGACGCAGACATGTCGCATGACCCAAATGATATTCCGCAGCTATTAAAAGCACTCGGCAATGCCGACTACGTGATCGGCTCACGATATGTCACCGGCGGCACATCTGGAAATTTGCCGCTTATACGACGCATCAATAGCCGTGTAGCAAACTTTGTTGCCCGTCGACTCGTCGGTATTCAGGAGCCCGTGCACGACTTGACAGGCGGCTTCAAAGCTATTCGCCGCGATGCGCTCTCGCAGATTGCGCTTAAAGATATGCGTGCTAAGGGCTACTTTTTCCAGGTCAATCTATTGCATGCTTTTTTGTCGCAAGGCTTTAGTGTCAAAGAAGTTCCCATCACATTCGTCAATCGCAGTCTCGGGGATTCAAAACTCAAACTCAAAGATATTGTCGAATTTGTCTACAGCGCGTACAAGCTCGATCCGAATGCACCAGTGCAAAAGTTCGTCCGCTTCGGTCTGGTAGGTGCGAGCGGCGCCCTTGTAAACCTTGGCGTGCTTAGCCTTCTTGTGCATCTAACCAATATCGACACCCTGCTCGCTGCCGCTATCGCGATTGAAGTCAGCATTATCTCTAATTTCACCCTCAACCACCGATACACGTTTAAGGGGTATGGGTTTTACAGCGTGAAACAAACCCGCGAATCATTACGTTCGCTGGCCAGAAAACTTGCCACCTACAATATTGGTGTATTGATTGGCGCTGCTGTATCGTTTTTGACGTTTGCTCTGCTCTACCAAGTAGTTGGCATGCATTATTTACCCGCCGATATCCTAGCTATTGGCGCTGGTATGATCTGGAACTATTGGGTCAGTACACGCTATGTGTGGCGCGCGATTGATCGTATACAGCAGTAAGTATTTACTCGTCTTGAGCTGCGTCGATGGCTAGGCCAGCTACTTCTTGAACAGTAGGTGTAAAGAATACTTCGCGTGGCTCACCATCAACAAACACAGTGTGAGTCGGTTTTGCCTCGTTCGGATTTAGCTCGCCGTTCGGCACAGCGTGTGAAGTTGGTACTGGGGATTCAAAAGGATTGTTCATATTATTACCCATTATACACCTTATGGCCTATATTGTCAAGTTATTTGTCTTCTTTGGGCTCTTCGGTGTCTTCACCGTGCTCTTCAATAGCATCGAGTAGGCTGCTTTCGAGTTCGCTCTTCTTCTTGAGCTTTGGCTGCTTTGGCAGTTCAGTGGTCTCTACGACGCCACCTTCAGCAGATGCGCCTTCACGCTCGGCTTCAATATCAAGTTCGTAGCCAGTTAGCTTACTAGCCAGGCGGACATTCTGACCGCTCTTACCGATTGCGATACTGAGCTGGTCTTCTGGCACGATTACCTTGGCCTTCTTATTCTTCTCATCAAGTTCTACTTTAGATACCTTGGTTGGGCTGAGAGCGTTCGTGATGTATTCAACGGTGTCTTCGCTCCAGACGATGATGTCAATTTTTTCCTGTTCGCCGACTTCGCTCATTACAGCGTTCACGCGAGTACCGTGACCGCCTACAAACGTACCCACTGGGTCTACGCCTGGAACATTGCTGGCAACAGCGATCTTGCTGCGCACACCAGCTTCTCGCGAAATACCTTTGATCTCAACAGCGCCGCTGTCCATCTCAGGAACTTCAGCACGGAACAACCATTCAATAAACTGCTGGTTGCCACGACTTACCACTAATTGCGGGCCACGGAAACCGCGTTCAACATCTTTCAAAAAGACTTTGATGCGCTGGCCAGGGTAATATCGTTCGCCTTGAATTTGTTCGCTACGAGGCATAATACCTTGCGCTTTCCCAAGATCAATACGCACAATGTTGCCTTCTACACGAGCAACCGTTGCGTTAATAACGGTGCCGATTTTGTCTTCGTATTCATTCATTACGATCTCTCGTTCAGCCTCGCGGAGGCGCTGCAAAATAACTTGCTTGGCGGTCTGCGCAGCTACACGACCAAAGGTTTCAGCTTTTTCGTGAATTTCGATTGTCTCACCGACTTTGGCATTTTTGCGACGCACTTGAGCTTCGGTCAAGCTAATCTCGTATGCCGGCTGCTCAACCTTTTCTACAATCTCTTTAGTGATGTAGGCATCTACATCCCCAGTATTAAGATTCATCTCTACGCGAATTTCTTGCTCGCGATCACCGTAATCACGGCGGTACGCAGCAGCAAGCGCTTGCTCGACCACTTCTTTGACACTGTCTTCTGGCAGATTCTTTTCTTCGGCGATGGTGCGGATGGCACCAGCCAACTGTTTCATATCAAGATCCATACTATTTCTCCTTATCAATTTCTGGATTATTGCTTCTTTTGCACTCTTAGGCACAAAAAAAGCCGACCACTGTGGCCGGACTTGTGTATAAGTATACGCGGCGAGCGGGCTTTGGTCAAATATCTGCATGCTACACTAGATGGATATGAGCAAAAAAGTCGCCCGATTATACGAGCAATTTCAACCCGAACACTATGATGTCACACTTGATATCGATCGAGACAATATGAGCTTTAACGGCACAGTTACTGTAAAAGGCAAAAAAGTTGGTCGCCCTTCCCAGCGCCTTACGTTTCACCAAAAAGATCTCAAAATTACACATGCCAGTGCGCTAAAACATGACAAAAATGGTGAGCATCCTGTAAACATCACTCGCATCAATGCGCAAGACAGTTTTGATGAGATTAGACTACATTCTGATGCAATGGTTTACCCAGGTGAGTATACCGTCACGATGGAATTCACTGGCAACATCAACAAAGATATGCACGGTATTTATCCTTGTTTCTTCGAGCATGAAGGCAAAGAAAAGAAGCTAATTGCCACGCAGTTTGAAAGTCACCACGCCCGCGAAGCGTTGCCATGCATTGATGAACCTGAGGCAAAAGCTACCTTTGACCTTACATTAGTGACACCTTCTGGCGAAACGGTGCTCGGCAATACACCAGTAAAATCAAAAGAGACTGATGACGGCCGCCAAACAACAGTTTTTGAAACTACACCGCGCATGTCGGTATACCTGCTGGCATTTGTGTTTGGCGAGATGGGATACACCTCGGGGAAAACGTCAAAAGGTATTGAAATCCGAAGCTATGCAACCCCAGACAATGTGAAACTCACTCAGATGAGCGTTGATGAAGGCGTAAAAATTATGGAATTCTTTGAAGAGTATTTTGATGTTCCATACCCCCTCGCAAAACTCGACATGGTTGCACTGCCTGACTTTAATGTTGGCGCCATGGAGAACTGGGGCCTAATGACATTCCGCGAATCAATCATGCTCGTGGACCAAAAAACGAGTAGTATCGAATCTCAACAGATATGTTCACTTGTGGTCTCGCACGAACTAAGCCATCAGTGGTTTGGGAATCTTGTAACAATGAAATGGTGGGATGACCTGTGGCTCAATGAAAGTTTTGCCAATATGATGGAATATCGTGCCGTGGATGCGGTGCACCCGGAATGGCATATCTGGGAGCAATTTGTTTCGCACGAAGGTGCGAGTGCAAAGCGACGCGACAGTATTCTTGATGTCCAATCAGTTAAATCCGTCGTGAACCATCCAGACGACATCGATACGTTATTTGATCCATCGATCGTCTATGCCAAGGGCGGTACGTTGCTCCACATGCTGATGCACTACATTGGCGAAGATAACTTCCGCAAAGGCTTGCAGGATTACTTTACAAAGCACAGTTACCGCAATACCGTTGCCGACGATCTCTGGGAGGCGCTCGGTGCTGCAAGTAATCAAGATATAGGCAGTTTTATGAACAGCTGGTTGCTACGCCCAGGGTATCCGTTGGTGAGCATCGACTGGAAGCCAGGAGAGGTAGAGGCACAACTTTCACAGCAACGCTTTTTGAGCGACCCAGATAGCAAGAGTAGCGACCTACAGCCATGGCCCACACCCCTTGCTTCAACTATCGATCTCAGCAGCAACATTCTTGAACAAACCGCAGCGACAGTCACCGTAAGCAGCAAAAAAGACAACCCGTTGTTACTTAATACCAATGGTACAAGCTACTTTGTGCCACACTACACTCAAGCAGATCATCGACAACAAATAATCGAAGCTCTTAAAGACCATAAGATCGGCGACATTGATCGCTATTTGTTGATGGATAACTACGTCATGCTCCAACGCGGCGGTATCAGTCAAGCTGTTGAGCTGCTCGAGCTTCTAAGCGCGTATCAGGGGGAGTCAAGCGAGACTGTTTGGGGTGCGTTGGTGGTTGCCATATCCGAAATACGCAAACTGATAGAGGGCGATGCAACAGAAGATCAACTTGAAGCTATCATTCGATCAACCGTCGTGCCAATCGCTACTAAGCTTGGCTGGGATGATCAGCCTGCGGATGATGCTCATACCTTGCGCCTACGCGGCATGGTTGTCGGCATCGCAGTGGGGGCAAAGGCGCAAGACTTTATCGACGAGGGTTTGGCGCGCTTCAAGAAATTCAACAAACCAAGTGATCTACCTGCCAGCACCCGCGGTGCTGTCTATTACTGTGGCGTTCGCTATGGTGATGACGCAGACTTCGAAAAACTCGTCAGCTTGCACAATAGCGCGCAAAAGGCAGATGAGCGTGACGAGTTAGCCTCAGGCCTGACTTCAGCTAAGCAACCGGCACACTACAACCAACTGCTCGAGATGCTTACCTCAAAGCATATTAAACGACAAGATTTCTTCCACTGGTATGCTTGGTTGCTACGCAATCGCTACAGCCGTGCCGCCACTTGGCAGTGGGTATCTGATAACTGGGAGTGGTATGTGCAAGATTTTGCCACCGACAAGAACTTTGACTACATAGCGCGAATGCCTGGAAGCGTATTCTCTACCGAGAAAGAGCAAAAGGATTTCTTAGATTTCTTTAACGATAAGCGTGACATATCAACGCTGACACACAATATTGGCCTTGCAGAACAAGAAATTGCCAGTCGTGTGGCTTGGCGCAATCGCAACGAAGCTTCGGTCAAAAAGTGGCTTCAGACTAACTAGAACGCGTTTTCGATAAAGCTCATAACGGCGAATTCTTTACCAGCTATTTCGATGGCCGCTAGCTGATAATTACCCACCCACTCTGTTTCTTCTACCCACATTTGGGCAGCGTACTGCATTTGCTTCAGTTTAGTGGCCGTAATTGCTTCTAACCCACCGCCTTGCTCATAATCTCGTCGATACTTCACTTCGACAAAGAAAATTATGTTGTCCTTCTTGGCTATGATATCTATCTCGCACTTCGGCCGTCGCCAATTGCGCTCGAGCACTTTATAACCCCGCATTTCAAGATAGGTCGCGGCGGCTTGCTCCGCCTTTTGGCCAGTGAGTGTAGTGTTCTTGGCCATTAGAGCATTTCCTTTATTGGCTTGAATGAGCGTCTGTGGAGCTTGCTTACACCATTCACTTTGAGCTTCTCAAGGTGCAGCGCAGTCCCATACCCTACATGTTTACCAAACTCATAGCCGGGAATTTCTCCGTCGACTTGGGCCATATAATAATCACGCGCCACTTTTGCAACGATACTAGCCGCACTTACGGCTGGCACCGTATCATCTGCTTTAACCACAGCTCGTGTTTTGGGATTCTCTGGCAAAAAGTTAAGATGACCATCGATAATAACTTCGTCGTACTCGCTCGTAATTTGATTCAACGCCTGTTGCATAGCCATGGCGACTGCTTTGGAAATACCAATTTCATCAATGATTTCAGCAGGCACCCAGCCAAGCCCAATCGCTTTCGCCTCTCGCTTGATAACTCCTGTAAGTTCTTCGCGTCGCTTCTTTGAAAGTTTCTTAGAATCTTTGAGCCCTTCAATCGGCTTATCTAAAATAACCGCACCGGCCACAACTGGCCCCGCCCAACAGCCCCTGCCAACCTCGTCAATCCCAACAGTAATCATCCATATATTGTATCAATAAAAAAACGCCCGGTTGCGGGCGTTTCAGAAATTCTTAATAGTTACCTAGGCGTCTTTTTTGTCGGACTCTGCTGGAGCGTCTTCGTGTGAAGCTTTCATGGCTTCTACTTTTGCTTCGTTAGCGGCGTCTTCTGCAGCTTTTGCTTCAGCCTTCGCCTCTGCTTCTTTAGCTACTTCTTCTTTCAGCTTAGCTTCTTCCGCCTCTGCAGCAGCGTCGTGTACGGAGTTAACAGCGTCGCGGTCAAATTCTATACCAGTCATACGTGCTGATTTACCGGTACGATCACGCATGTAGCTAAGATAATTGCGGCGAACTTTACTTCGCTTGGTAACTTCAACTTTAACAACGAGCGGGCTGTGGAGCATAAAGCTCTTTTCTACGCCAACACCACTAGAAATGCGGCGAACGGTAATGCGGCTGGTGTGGCTACCTTTTTGGTCGGTACGGATAACAAGCCCCTGAAAGATCTGCACACGCTCTTTGTTGCCTTCACGGATCTTCTGGTGCACGCGTACGGTATCGCCACTGCGTACATCTACGACAGCAGATTTCTTATATTGCTGATTAATTTTGTCAATCACACTTTGCATATCCGGTAAATTGTACAGCATTTACCTCTCTGTTGCAAGACTCTTTTGTGTTGATTATTGTCGGTTCACTTCCCTTAACGAGAAAAAGTGGTTTATACTTGCTGGTAATGAAAGAGGCTTTAGAATCACCCAATCCTCAGGAGCTCGTACAACTGCCGAGCAAATTACGCATCAAACAGCGTCTTGGCCATGTCTCTACAAGTAAACATTTCAAAGAACAGATAGTCCCAAAGCTCACCAAAATGGGTGGTGAGTCTAGTACAGTAGACGAGTTTATAGGCAACCTAAGCACAGCATTAATAGAGTACCCGGACGGCAAGCCAGGTTTGTCTTCTCTAGGTGAAAAACAAGCCCCAAAAATCATCAATCAACTTATCCGCGATCCTATATTACAAGAGCATGCTATCAATCGATGGACGGATGGAGTCCTATACGACCACCAGTCTATGGATGAAGCCGTAGAAGCCTTGCAGTCACTGCCTATAGCAGAAGAGGCTTAGTGCCATTAGCCGATAACTCGATAGAGCTCGTCAAGAGTGGTTTCGCCAGCAATAACCTTTAGCATACCGTCTTGTAGCATCGTCAGCATTCCGCCTTCACGTGCTGCTTTTTCAATCGATTGCGTAGAGATGTATGATTTAGGGTTGCTAAGCAATTTCTGCAGACTGTCGCTCATCATAAATTGCTCGCGAACAGCAATTTGCCCTTGAAAACCATACGGGTTTTCTTCGGATTCACCTGGTCGATAGAGTTTTAGCCCTTCAAGATTTGGTCGCTCGTAGCCTTCTGGCAACGAATTGAGTACTTCGTTTATCTTGTGCCACTCCTCTTCTGAAGGATCGTAGGCTTCTTTTAAGGTATCATCCAGCCGTCGAACTAATCGTTGAGCCATAACTAATCGGATTGCGGACACAAATAGTGGATTCTGCCCGATAATATCGGCAATGCGGGTTAGCGCAGCAGCAGCTGAGCTTGCGTGGAACGTTGCGAGCACCAAATGCCCCGTAAGTGCTGCTTGCAAAGCTGTCTTTGCTGTATCCATGTCGCGAATCTCACCGACCATCACCACATCCGGGTCAAGCCGCAGTACGGCGCGAAGCTTATCTGCAAATGAGTCATCATTGCCACCCTCACTTGAATGAACAGAAATTTGGGTAATGCCAGGGAACTGATACTCGGCTGGGTCTTCAATAGTAATAATTTTGCGCTCTGGGGTATTAAGCGTGTTGAGCATGGAATATAACGTGGTGGTCTTGCCTGAACCAGTAGGACCTACCACCATTGCTAAGCCACTTGGCTTACTAATTATGTCATCGACAACTCGTCGCTCTTTTTCAGATAAACCTAATTTATCCAGAGTATACATCGAAGCGTCCATGTTAAATAAGCGCATTACGACATCCATGCCATTTAGTGTCGGCACTGTTTCTAAACGCACGTTTACATCAACTTCGTTGCCATCAGCCATACTGACACGCTGGGCGATGTGCCCTTGCTGTGCTTCATCTACACCTGTTGATACATTACCGGCACTGGCTATGGCGGACATTAAAATGCGGTACTTATCACGCTGAAGAGTCGCAACTGGGTGCAATACGCCGTCTATACGCAGACGAATGCGCACATCTTCTTCCTGGGTTTCAATATGAATATCAGATGCATTGAGGCGATGCGCTTGCTCAACTAGATATGCAAGCATATCGTCGGCACGAACTTGGTTTAGAACCTCAGATATCTGCTGGATTGATTCAGTCGTATCAGCCTGATTCAGCTCAATATCATGATAGACAACCTGCTGTGGCGGATCGTATAACCGCATATACTCTCGGTAGCCAGCATCAGAAATAATGGCGAATCGCAGCACTTGCTCTATAAATCGTTTTTTTAGATCTGCAATCGCCTGCTGAGACGTAGTTGTGGTAATCCCGAAAAAGATATTACTTTGGTCGGCATGGAGTGGAATAACCTTATAGTCGTACAGCTCACGAACAGTCAGCAGATCTTTATATAGCGGCTTGTCAGCATTCGCATAGGTGTCGTAGTAGTCCATGCCCAGTACGCGGGCGCGACGCTGGGTAGACTGTTCTTCATCAAGACGGGCATCTTCGCTCATATGTCCTACAGTATAAAGCATAAGCGTGCTGATACGGTATAGTGATTGCTATGAAAGAGATTGTTGTAATTGCCCATGATATACGCAGCACCCACAATGTGGGTTCCTTACTGCGTACAGCGGAAGGTTTAGGAATGGCTAAAGTCTACCTGACCGGCTACACTCCCTACCCCCGTCAACAGGACGATGAAAGATTGCCTCACCTAGCGGCAAAAATTGATGCTCAAATAGCCAAAACTGCTCTGGGCGCAGAGAATATGGTTGATTGGCAGCATAGCGAAGACATAACTCAAGTGTTAGATGCCTTGAAAGCTGATGGCTTTCAAATTATTGCACTTGAGCAAACACCGGATGCTGTGCCACTGCCATCCTTTGCGTCGACCCAAAAAGTTGCTTTGGTGTTAGGGCGTGAAGTCGAGGGGGTTGATCCCAAAATTCTGAGCCTCTGTGACACTGTGGTCGAGATTCCAATGGCCGGCAACAAAGAGTCGTTTAACGTAGTGCAAGCCGCTGCTATGACTCTGTATCACCTCCGGTGCGTAGCATAAGTATGATATAATGTAATAAATTCATAAGAAATAAAAATTATGGCAGTCGCAAACAGACCAAAGCGCAATGTGCACCACAAGCGAAGAACGGGCACTCACCACAAGCATAGCAAGCCTTACTTAAAGACGTATTGGCCATACATCCCTATGCTACTGATCGTGGGAGCAGGTTTCATCATCAATAGTTTATGGTCAAACGGGAACGTACTTGGCGACCGTAGTAACCTTACAAGTTCCTATCTGTTACAAGAAACGAACACCGATCGTGCAAAAGAGCAGAAAGCACCACTTGAACTAGATGCTCAGCTAAGCGCTGCTGCACAGGCAAAAGCCGAAGATATGGCGAAAAAGAACTACTGGGCGCATAACTCACCGGATGGAAAGACGCCTTGGTCATTTATTGGTGCCAGCGGATACCAGTATCAATCAGCCGGTGAAAATTTAGCCTACGGTTTCAGCGATGCATCTGGAGTGGTGAATGGCTGGATGAATAGCGCAGAGCACCGCGAAAATATATTAAATGGCTCTTATAAGCACGTTGGATTTGGCGTTGCTACTGCTCCGAATTTCCAGGGTAAAGGGCCACAGACCATCGTAGTTGCAGAATACGCAGAACCAGTAGCGAGTGTCGCCGATATCCGTTTCAGCGTGCCTGAAACTGCGGAGAACACCCCTGCCAGCGTCAAAGGCGACACTACACAGCTACCTACCCAGCCTATTTCCCGATTTGCTGCCCTAACAGGTACACAAGCAACATGGAGTGCACTGCTGATATCAGCTATTGCCGGAGCTGCTCTGACGCTCTTCTTGGTCCGTCATGGCCGACGATTGCATGGTGTACTCATAAAAGGTGAAGCATTTGTCGCCCACCATCCTCTGCTAGATATTGCCGCTGTCTTTGTGTTTACTGCCGGTTATGTGCTGACACGCACCACCGGTGTGATTGGCTAGTTACTTTACGACTAAATTTTCAGTTCCCACAAGTTCTTTGAGCGTCTCAAGCCCCTCGCTGTCCCTATCAATACCGCCTGGTAACTTGATCGCTTGCTTGTGTGCTGCTTCACCTACCACTAGCACCACTTCAGTCTCTCCTTGATGCGTGTCAATCGCTTGCTTTAGTGATAAAAGTTTCTTTTCGTCACCGGTATCTTCCAGTTTTATATAGACGCGTTCAGGTGTAACTTGCTCGGCTGCTTGCGTGTCAGTATTTTCTACAGGAGGCGTTATAGTCGCTGATGGACCACTGGCTTTTGCCGACAAACTCTTGCCCGTTGGTTCGTATTCTTTTAGATGTTCTTGCGTAATTTCGCGTGCGAGGTCGACCATCACTTTGACTTCAGATGGATTTCCATCTTTATCTTGACTGGTGACCTTCCCCCGGATAATCACCACCTTATCGCGCTCCCAGACACTCCCGGTTTCCTGATATGTTTTCGGGAAAAGTACAATCTCTAGTTCGCCAAATCGATCTTCAAGTTTCACAAATGCCATGCGTTGGCCGCGTTTAGTCGTGATATCACGCACATCAGAGATAACACCGCCGATTGTGACTGTTTTACCGTTATGATCTTCGCTAAGTTCATTTAGCGGCACGGTCTGCTCACTTAGGTATATCTCAAATTCTTCGAGCGGATGTCTGCTCAAATAGAGACCAAGCAATTCACGTTCCCATACCAGCTGAGCACGCTCATCTACTACAACGCCTGCTGCCTGGAGCTCCAACTTAGACACTACTGCATCATTTTCGATTAGGTTACCGAAGAGGTCGGTTTGGCCACTATCTGCTTGTTTCTGTAAGCGCTGCGCATGTGCAACGATGGCATCAAGATTGTGTAAGAGTATGTGTCGTTCGCCAAATCTATCAAAAGCGCCGGCTTTAATTAAACTTTCCAACGCCTTTCTGTTTACGACCCGAGAGTTTACGCGCGTCAAAAAGTCTTCCAGGTCCGTAAATGGTCCACCCTCGTCGCGAGCTGTAATAATTTCATCCACCGCACCGGTACCTACATTCTTAATGGCTGCCATGCCGAAGCGAACTTCCTTTTTATCAGGCACAACCGCAAATTCTAGGTATGATTCATTTACATCTGGAGGCAAAACTGTGATACCCATGTGTTTACACTCAGTTATCTCGATAGCCAGTCGATCTGTATCGTCATAGTCACTAGTCATAAGCGCTGCCATAAATGCTGCTGGATAATGTGCTTTGAGGTACGCCGTCTGATAGGCGATTAGACCGTAACAAGCAGCGTGTGACTTGTTAAAGCAATACGCTCCAAATGCCTCAATTTGCTTCCAGAATTCTTGCATCTGCTTGCGATCAGCACCACTCGTCTTTACTGCCCCATCAATGAACGCGGGTTTCATTTTGTTTAGAACAGCCGGGATTTTCTTGGCAACACCTTTACGCAAAGTATCTGCCTGGCCGCCTGTAAATCCGCAAAGGTCTTTTGAAATCTGCATCACTTGTTCTTGATACACCAAGACGCCGTAGGTGTTGCTGAGCGCGTTCTCCATTTTATCGTGGAGGTAGGTAATCTCTTTTTTGCCATGCTTGCGAGAAATAAAGTCATCGATAAACTGCATCGGACCAGGGCGATATAGAGCCACCATAGCCACAATATCTTCAAAAGTCGTTGGCTTTAACTCTTTGAGATAGCGCTTCATACCAGCAGACTCTAGCTGAAACACACCTGTTGTATCACCACGTTGCAACAACTTATAGGTTTCGGCATCATCCAACGGTAAGGTGTTTATATTTATATCTTCATCATGTACGCGCTTGATAATACGCAGGGCATTTTTGATAATTGTCAGGTTAGAAAGCCCCAAAAAATCCATCTTGAGCAGTCCAAGTTCTTCAATAGGGTTCATGGAATATTGGGTTGCTACCACGCCCTTCTGCGCCATTTCAAGGGGGGTATAGAACACAATATCCTCAGGTGCAATCACCACACCAGCGGCATGTACGCCATGCGAGCGAATCGTGCCTTCCATCTGGACAGCCAGGTCAAAAACACGCTTTGATGTAGCATTGTTTTGATATTCCTGTTTGAGTTCACGGTTTTCTTTCAATGAGGTTGCGAGCGGAGTGTGCCGACCTTGCACTGGAGGCGGGATCATCTTTGCCAGCCGATCAGCTTCAGCATAAGGTACTTGTAGCACCCTTGATACATCTCGAACAGCGTTACGCGCCGCCATACGGCCAAATGTGACGATATTGGCCACACGCTCTTTACCGTATTTTTCGACACAATACTGAATCACTTCGGCGCGCCGTGTATCTTGAATGTCGATATCGATATCGGGCATGCTAATACGATCGGGGTTCAAGAATCGCTCAAAGAGCAAATCGTAATTCAGCGGATCAATCTCGGTGATTTTTAGAGAATAGGCGATGATTGATCCTGCAGCGCTACCTCGGCCTGGGCCAAACACGATGCCTTTATCCTTGCCCCAATTGATAAAATCCGAAATGATTAAAAAGTAGCCGTTAAAGCCCATATCTTCAATCACGCCCAGCTCATAAATCGCTCGATCCAACACGTCCTTCGGCAATGTCTTTTGAGCCTGTTCAATCGTCATCTTGGCTGCTTTATCTTCATCTGTCCCGCCATATCGCCAAGCCAGACCACGATACACCAGCTTTTCTAGATATGACTTTTCACTCTCGCCCTTGGGCACAGGAAACTTCGGAATCAAGATTTTGCCAAGCTCAATTTCGATGTCGCACCTATCAGCAATTGCCTTACTATTTGTAATAAAATCGGGGTGATCTTTACCCCAGCGCTTGATAACCTCCTTGGGACCACTCACGTGAAGTTCGAAATCTTTCAAACTCATACGTTTTTCATCATTCAAAAATGACCCTGTTTGCACGCACAATAAAATCTCATGCGCTTCTTGATCTTCGTGTTTAAGATAATGTGCGTCACACGTAACCACACAAGGAATATCCAACTCTTCGCTCAAGCGCATCAACTGTTCGTTAATCGATTCCTGCGCAGACCATTTACTGGGATGCTCAGGATGACCATGGTCTTGGATCTCAAGATAGTACCGGTCACCGAACTGCTCCTTATACCACTCAGCAATCTTCTTAGCGGCTTCATACTGCTCTTGACGGAGCAGATCGCCGACTTCACTACTCGCACAACCACTCAGACAAATAAGGCCTTCGTTGTGCTTGGCTAGTAGTTCATGATCGATGCGTGGCTTGTAATAATAACCTTGCAGGTTTGCAATCGTACTGAGCGCCATCAAGTTCTCGTAGCCCTTTTGATTCATTGCTAGCAGAATTAAGTGGTAATTTTGCTTGTCTTTGCCCGGCTCTTTATCGTTTAGCGTCCGAGCTGCGACATAGGTTTCCATGCCAATGATAGGCTTTATGCCGTGCTCTTTAGCTTCTTGATAAAACTCAATCGTGCCGCTCAAGGTTCCGTGATCGGTAATAGCCACTGACTCCATGCCAGTTTTTTTGACGTATTGAATGAGGTCAGGAACTTTAGTAAGCCCATCAAGCAAACTGTATTGCGTATGATTGTGCAGATGCACATAATCACGTGCCTGCAGCGTTGATTTTTTCTCCGCCAAACTACCCTCAAGAACTGTTATTTACAGATATAAGTATAGCAGCTGGGTTGTCCTTACTGAAGCGTTAGAACTATTTCTTCTTGAGATATTGCTTGAGATGTTCAATAGAATCGTTGGCTTCTTTAATTGCCTGATCAAGCTCTTTGTTGTCGGCGCTGCCGTAGCGAATCGCACTCATCACTTCTCTTGTGCGAGCCTTTGCTTCTTTGGCCTTTACTACGAGCTCATCAATTTCTTTCCGGGTGCGCACGCTTGCTTCGCCACTTTTAGTCTTAGCAAGACGAATCGTCTTATCAAGATCACCTTGCACTTTCTTAAGCTCTTTCTCTGCCTTAGCTGCACCTTTGCTGGCACCTTTTTTGATGTCAGCCCGAGTTTCTTTGCCGCTCTTTGGGGCGGTTAAAACGCCGAGAGCATAGCCTGCAGTAGCAGCAATGGCACTACCAATAAGCACTTTTTTTGTGACATTCTCTTTCTTCTGAAAAAGCATTATTTCCCCTTAGTAGTCATCTTAATAATGTTGTTAATCAACTTAAATACTGCAAGCTTTCCTTGAGTATTCTTGATAGCATCAGCTGCTGATTCTACTGATTCAATTGCATCTTCTGCCTTTGCAACAACTTGTCGCATACTGTTGAGCAATTTAATCAATACTGTCACTGCAGCAATACACAGTATGAAGAACACGCTGAGCAGCACTATTAGAATTATTACCATGATTTCTTGTGATGTAGTCATATCACAAGTATATCATATAACTATATATTTGGCTACTGTAGCCTGCCTAGTAGGTAATCCTTGAACTTTTGACCGATATCTTCTCGCTCGAGGGCGAAATCAACTACTGTTTTTAGATACTCAAGTTTGTCACCAGTGTCGTAGAATGTTCCGCCTTGGATCTCCCGACTATATATGTGGTGTCCATCATCAATCATTGCTTGCATGGAGTCTTGAATCTTGAACTCGCCTTTAGTGGCATCATGATCTTTAAGTTGCTCCTTGAGATACTCAAAGATAATTGGGTCAAAAACATATCCGCTTACTGTGGCTAGGCTCGAGGGTGATGCTTCCTTAGTGCCTGGCTTCTCAACAACCTTTTCGGTGTCCAATATCCCAGGCTCTATTTCTTCACCACTCACATAGCCATACTTTTTGTAGTCATCGGGGGCATCACGAGTAACGCATGTGAGTACCGATCCACCTAGGTTTTTGCGCACGTCTATTAGTTGTTTGAAACGCGAAGGCGAAGCTTCCACAAAGTCATCAGCGAACGTGTAGATAAATGGTTCGCGTGGATCTAGAAGATGTTCGGCGTTTAATACTGGAGTGCCGTTACCCTGCGGTCCTCTTTGGTTGATAAAAACGAAATTTGCCATTTTGCCAATATCATCAATATGCTCAAGGATTTCAGTTTTGCCTCCTTGCTTGAGGTTATCGGCAAGTTCTCTCGAAGTATCACGAAAATGATCGTCGATTGCGCTCTTGTGATCCCCAGAAACTATTATGATATCTTCAATGCCAGCATCGACCAGCTCCTCTACGATATGTTGGATGATAGGCTTGTCGACCAACGGGAGCATCTCCTTCGGCATAGCCTTTGTATACGGCAAGAAGCGTGTGCCAAAACCAGCTGCAGCAATTACTGCTTTTCGTACATCCTGATTGTCGGTAGTTGGCATAGGTTCAATCTCTGGGTTCATTCTTATTTGTAACTTTCTGATTGTAGCATAAGCGTTAGCGTGCACTACAGATCAATCGCTCCATTAATAATAACATTGTAGCATATTATTAACTATAAGTCAAGTTGCTTTTTGATGAGGTCTTGGGCCATTGATGGATTGGCTTTGCCTTTTGAGGCTTTCATCACTTGACCCACCAAGAAACCGATTGCTTTCATCTCGCCGTTTTTCACATCCTGCGCGGCTTTTTCGTTCTCGCTAAGTACCTGTTCTACAATCTTCGCAATCTCACCTTCATCTGAAACTTGAATAAGATTCAAATTCTTGGCAACTTCTTCGGCTTCGCCACCATTCTGCTGTAGTTCGCTAAGCACTTCTTTAGCGGCGGTAGAGTTGAGCTTTCCCTCTTCTACTAGTTGCGACAATTTGATTAACTGCTCGTCAGCTGCAACACTGAGTTCCTGAACCTGTGGCTCTTCTTCGGGACGGCTTTGGAGCAACCAAAAGGCAACGCGCTTAGCGTGCGACGCATTTGCAGACTCATAGACGCGTTTTACTATCTCGGCAATATCTGGCACGGCTATGATATCTTCGGCCGTCTTAGCATCAATGCCGATATCAGTGATTATTTTACGGTAATCATCTGGCATGGGCGGCATTTCAGCTTTGATTTTTGCGACATATTCGTTGGTGAGGACGATTGGGGGGATGTCTGGGTCAGGCATATAGCGATAATCGTCGGCGTTTTCTTTGCTGCGCTGTGAGAAAGTTTTTTGCTTATCATCGTCCCAGCCGCGTGTTTCTTGTACGATTGTGCCGCCATCTTCTAGTACTTCGATTTGTCGTTCAACTTCGTACTCAATAGCACGTTCGACCGAACGGAAGCTGTTTAGGTTTTTGGTTTCGGTGCGTGTGCCAAGCTCGTCAGTCTTGCTAACGCTCACATTCACATCAAAGCGCATGTTGCCGTAGTACAGATTAGCTTCGGATACATCTGCGTAGCGCATTCGTAAATACAGTTCGCGGGCGTAGGCTTTGGCTTCGGCGGCAGTATGCATATCTGGCTCACTGACAATTTCGAGGAGTGGAGTTCCTGCACGATTCAAATCAACAAGGCTGTAATCGGCACCAGTTGGATGGGTGCTTTTGCCGGCGTCCTCTTCCATGTGGGCGCGAGTGATGCCAATTTCTTTCTGCTCGCCATCGACGTTGATTGTGATTGCGCCTTTGCCGATGATCGGCTCGTCGAACTGGCTGATCTGGTAGCCTTTTGGCAAATCGGGATAGAAATAGTGCTTACGATCAAACTTACTGAAGCGCTCCGGCTCGGTGCCAAGTGCAAAGGCTGCACGTATCGCAAGCTCCACGGCTTCTTCATTCAATACTGGCAGTGCGCCGGGTAAACCAAAACAAATGTGACTCACAAGCGTGTTGGGCGGCGCTTCGCGGGCGTCATTGCCGACGGCAGCAAACAACTTTGTTTTAGTCTTAAGTTGCACATGGCATTCAATACCAATTGTAATCGTGTACTGGTCGCGAGTTGCCTGATCAGTCATTGGTCTGCAATGCTCCTAAGTCGCGTAATGCTTGACGAAATCCAGCCATGGCAATCACTACATCTTTCTTCTTTAGAGTGCGCACATCAACTGGTTCATCCTTGAGCTTGTTGCATAGCTTGTGGCCGACCCAAATCGTATCGTTACTGCTCAGATCGTGCTGTGCAGATACTAGGCGCTCGCCTGGCGTTTTACCTTTGTATCTAAGCCGCTTGAGTACGTCATCGAGCAATGTGTCAGCTTCTGTGATTGCTACAGGCCAGGTTTTGCGACTTGCACAATTTTTCTGGAGTTGCTGCCAGCGCTCAGTATACTCGTCTACTTTTAATTTACGCTTGCGTCGAATCAGTCTCACGATAGTAGCTCCTCTGTCTGTTTTGCAATCATTAATAATTCTCGATCTGATTTCTGCGGCGCCATCAGCTGCAGGCCAACCGGCAGATTATCACTTTTGCCTGCTGGGATACTGATAGACGGCACACCAACTAAGTTAGCGGCCACGGTCATTACATCACTCAAATACATCTGTAACGGGTCATCGACATTAGCACCAATCTTAAACGCAGTGGTTGGAGCTACTGGACCGAGCAAGAAATCAACTTGTCTGAATGCCGTGTTGAACTCTTCAATTAATTTAGTACGAACGATTTGAGCTCGTTTGTAATAGGCGTCGTAATAGCCACTGCTCAAGACATAGGTGCCGATCATAATGCGGCGCTTTGCTTCTTTGCCAAAGCCTGTGCCACGAGAGTTCATATAACTTTCGTCAAGATTCTTGGCATCTTTGTCGCTGTATCCGTAGCGCTGACCATCATAGCGGCCGAGGTTGCTGCTAACCTCTGCTGGGCAGAGCACGTAGTACACTGCGAGCGCTTTGGGCAGCGACTGCAGACTAACTTCCATAATCTCTGCACCAGCTGCTTTGAGCGCCTCAGTTGCCTGGCTGACAATTTTCTTAACATCTTCGTCCACACCTTCTTGAAGATACTCTTTGATGACACCAATCTTTTTACCTTTCACATTACCAGCAAGATCAGTGTATGAACTGCCGTCGCGTTCGATCGTAGTGCCATCGAGTTGATCTTTGCCTGCCATGACGTCGAGAACGACTGCTGCGTCTTCGACAGTACGCGCCATAGGACCAATTACATCCGTACTGCTCGCCATTGCCACCACGCCGCTGCGAGAAACTAGGCCATAGGTTGGTTTATAGCCAACAATTCCGGTAAAACTTGCCGGTTGGCGGATTGAACCGCCTGTATCGGTGCCCAAGGCAAAAGGTGCCAAGTCCAAAGCTATCGCTGCCGCTGAACCGCCCGAACTGCCACCGGGAACTCGCGTTGTATCGTGGGGGTTTTTGGTCGTAAAGAAATCGCTGTTCTCGGTGCTTCCACCATGCGCAAAGGCATCTAGGTTTGCTTTTGCTACACAAATCGCACCTTCAGCCTCTAGCTTTTCGATCGCCGTTGATTGATAAGGGGCATCGAAGCCTTTGAGGATATTACTTGCAGCGGTTGTTTCAGCGCCGAATACTAGGAAGTTATCTTTAGCAATGAATGGCACACCTGCTAATCGGCCAGCATTTTCACCTGCTGCGATCTTTGCATCAATCTCGGCGGCACGCTCAAGGGCTCTTTTTTCGGTTGTAGCAATGATCGACTTGTAGTCTTCTGCCTCGGCGATGCGCGATAAAGATTTTTTTACCAAATCAACGGACTTGGTTTCGCCAGCCTGCACTTTTACAGCCAATTCAGCAACCGGAAGCCATGCGCGGTCAGCCATTATCCAATCATCCTTTTCACCTTGATCTGGTTGTTCTGTACGGCTGGGAGATTCTTCTGTAAATCTTCGGGCTTATAGCCGTAGTCAACAACTTTGTCAGCACGAGTCACATTGGTGAGGCCGGTTACTTGGTTGGTTGGCTCGAGGCCATCGATATCAATTGACTGCAGCTGTTCTACGTACTGCAGGATCTCTGTCAACTCAGTGCTGTATTCCTCGATTTCTGCCTCGCTTAATTCCAAGCGAGCGAGTCGAGCCAACTTTAATACATCTTCCCGGTTCAGTTTTGCCATTGCTACAAGTATAGAAGATTGCGCCTCCATAATCTAGAGGTAATTCCCCTGTTTTTCGCACTTTACAAAGCATAAGCGAGCAGTTACGATGAGAGCAGTATTCCTATAAAAGAGAAACTATATGGAAGCAGCAACAGCGTTACGGAGATTGATGCCCGGCACACATGCCGGTTCTCCGGGCGGCAAAAACGCTGATATAATCGACTTCCCTTCTCAACGCGAGGAGGGTTTTTTTGATCCAGACGGAAAGCATGCGGCGTTCGATAACCAAGTAGCGAAAGTATACGAACGAACTCTCGTGAGCGAGTCCAAGTATGGCGCTATTAATCGACGCACATACGAGATGGAAGACGGCACTCTGTACCCGGTATTGATAGGGGTGCCCGATAACCCAGTCAGCGACACCGCGATTACATACACTACGGCCTGGGTTACAAGCACCCGGGGGCACAACAAGCGCACCTTATTAACTGTAATGAAGCACGGCTACCCTGGTGTAATGATTGGCCCAGAAGGTGAAGAAAAAAATCATGAGAAAAGCCTTGTCGAGCGCTTTCACGATGCACGCAATGGCAGTCTACTCAAAGTTGCCCACGACATGAATCGCATCCTTGATCATGTACTGGAAGATATGGATGTCGAAGATAACCAAGTAATAGGTATCGGCGAGTCAAGAGGTGCGATGACAGGATTTGGCCTAGGCGCGGCTTCGCATGCAGGCGATCGCAAGCTTGTGTACGGTGATTTTACCGCTCCTTGCTTCCCTCGCAAGGCCCAACTCAAAGAAATCCCAGGCGTTCTGCTGCAACTTTTGCCGGAAGCCAAGACCCTCGCCGCCCTTGGCGTGGATCTGTTGCGCGAACCTCATATTAAGCATTATCCGGCTACGCTACACACAGATCCGGAGTACTATGCGAAGGAGCTATTTAAGGTGCCGCAGCTCTGGAGCGGTCAAGCTGGCGAGTTGGCCTCCGAGATAGACCCTGACACGCCTATGCATATTCGCATTTTTAGGAACGACGGCTGGTCTCAAGCTGAGGTTTGGCAAGAGCTCTTTGCCAATCATAGCAATGTACATCTTGAACTTACCGATGGCTATCATCTGGACATCGCCAACAAATCAACACTTCACAACATAGCGGCACGTTTGGATTTACTTGCCGAAAGTCGCGGATTCGACGGTGCTTTCAGCAAGGTAGACTTTGAGCCAATCATTAAGCTCCACGCGCATGAAGACAATGATTAAATTTTCTGCTTGATTTCGTCTATAAGGTCGCGGAGTTCGGCGGCTTGTTCGAATTGGAGGTTAGCAGCAGCAAGATCCATTTGAGAGGTTAGATCTTTGATGAGCGAACCGTATTCGTCCTTCGGAATCTTGTTGAGATTGAGTTTGGCGCGCTTGGCTTCTTCTGGCATATCAGGGCGCATGCCAGCGTCAACTTCGCGTTTAATGCCTGTTGGCGTGATGCCATGTTCTTTGTTGTAGGCTTCTTGGATTTTGCGACGACGGGTCGTTTCATCAATGGTCGCCTGCATACTTCTCGTAACATTGTTGGCATACATGATTACGTGACCTTTTTCGTGACGCGCTGCGCGTCCAACGGTTTGAATTAATGCCTGTTCACTGCGCAAAAAGCCTTCTTTATCCGCATCAAGGATCGCAACCAACGAGACTTCCGGCAAGTCGAGACCTTCGCGCAACAGGTTAATGCCGACTAATACGTCATACACACCGAGCCTCAAGTCACGCAAAATATCAGAGCGCTCTAAGGTATCAACGTCACTGTGAAGATACGCCACTTTTATATTAATTTCCTGCAAGTATTCCGCGAGGTCTTCACTCATACGCTTAGTTAGGGTCGTTACCAGCACGCGCTCACGTTTGTCTACCGTGGCACGTATTTCTGCAATCAAGTCATCAATCTGGCCATCGACCGGACGAACTTCGATCGGTGGGTCTAGCAAACCGGTCGGGCGAATCACTTGCTGAGCTGGCTCTGGGCTTCTACTCAATTCATATTCTGCCGGTGTAGCACTCACATACACAGCTTGATTTATATGCCGCTCGAACTCAGTGAACGTAAGTGGGCGATTGTCGAGCGCGCTTGGCATACGGAATCCGTGCTCCACCAACACTTCTTTGCGCGCCCTATCACCGTTATACATACCTCGAACTTGTGGGATAGTCATATGTGACTCGTCAATAAGCATCAAAAAATCATCCGGGAAATAATCAAGCAAAGTGGCTGGTTGCTCGCCCGGTTCTCGATTAGTCAAATAGCGTGAGTAGTTCTCGATACCCTTTACAAAACCAGTTTCTTGCAGCATTTCGATATCAAAACGTGTTCGCTGCTCTAAGCGTTGCGCCTCAAGAAGTTTGCCCTCTTTTTTGAATTGCGCCAAACGCTCTGCCAGTTCTTGCTCGATCTGTCCAAGCGCGACTTTGAGCTTATCGCCTGGGGTGACGTAGTGCGATCCTGGGAATATCTTGTAGGAGTCGAGTTTTTTGAGCACTTCGCCCGTGAGCGGATCAATTTTGATGATACGCTCTACTTCGTCACCAAAAAATTCAATGCGATAGGCAAACTCTTCGGCCGCCGGGAACACATCTACCACATCGCCGCGCACTCGGAAGGTACTACGGTGAAAGTCCACGTCATTACGTTGATACTGGATATCTGTGAGCTGCCGTAAAAACTTATCACGAACTTTGCGTTCACCCACCTCAACATTTATAGACAAGCCGTCGTAATCTTCCACTGAGCCAATGCCGTAGATACAGCTTACACTCGCCACGATAATCACATCTTTGCGACTCAATAGCGCGTCTGTAGCAGCGTGGCGCAAGCGGTCGATTTCTTCGTTGATCTGGCTGTCTTTTTCAATATACGTATCGGATCGGGCGATGTAGGCCTCGGGCTGATAATAATCGAAGTAGCTCACAAAATAATGTACGGCGTTATCAGGGAAGAATTTCTTGAACTCACCATAGAGCTGTGCAGCCAATGTTTTATTGTGGCTCAAGATCAGTGTTGGCTTTTGGGTATTCTGGATTAGATTTGCCATGCTAAATGTCTTACCCGAACCGGTTACGCCCAGCAGTGTCTGATCACGAAGTCCTTCTTCAAGTCCTTTAGTCAATTGAGCAATCGCCGCTGGCTGGTCACCAGTCGGCTTGAAATCAGATTTAATCTTAAACTTAGCCATCCTTACATTGTAGCAAGAACGTTTCTTCTAATTGATGGTGATCGTATTCACCATACTCTTTATATGTTGTTCAAATTTTCTGAAATCACCCACTCCAGGCATCTTTTTATCTGTTTCATAGGTTCTAGCTTGCACCAAGACTATCTTGCCTTTGCCGGTTAAAACATAGCTCACCTCCTCATAGTCGGGCTTTGTCTTCTGATAGTATGCTGAGTAACCGTTAATCTTTTCTTCAGAAGACTCGTCGCCCGAAAACCCTGTGCCAGCCCCTACACTATTCTGAAGCCACTCCTTCGGGCCCATGTTATCTGGATTCTCAAACACACACACATTTATATGGAAAAACTCTGTTCCTGAGCCGTAGATCGTAGGCAACTTTTCGCCCGGCAGAATGGCAACTGAATCAATATACTTCTGGTTACTGTAAGCAGCGGAATCGGCCACACAGCCCACTCCGTCGTTAGTCCAACTAGAGGGCACCTTAAACATCACCGACTTACTAGCCAGAGCCATTGTTTTCTCTGACTTTGCCGATGCTTCTTTCTTCTTTTTGGCAAAATCCGCGTCATTACTCGCGTTCTTAAGATTTTTATCTGTTTGCTGGCTGGTGTGATAGACGTAATACGCAGTGCCGCCGATGATAGCCACAATAATGAAAATTAATAGCCCTTCGACTAGAGTGAAGCCTCTTTGGTTTGCTGAGAGTTTCATGAATTTCTCCTTAATAGTCTTATATTACCATTAGCGGTATAAATTACGATACTTGGCGTTGTGGTGGTCTAGGTGGTCGGTGAGCTCTTTTATGAGTTTGTCGGAGGAGTCGCTAAAACAGACTTTGGCATCGGGGCTTAAGGGATGAGCCAACTCCATAAGGCTCTCGATCTGCTCGCTCACACCGCCAGCACCCTGCAAGAAGCCGATTGGCGTGTCTGTTTCCATGGCGATGGTGAATTCGTGCAACGTACCAAGTCGCCCACCAATACTTACTACTGCATCGCTTGAAGTAATCAACAGTGTGTCGCGACCAACATAATGCAGCCCTGTATACAAAATCGTGTCATATGCTTCTGTTGGCAAGCGGTATTTCATGACGTGCTCAATCTTGCTAGCGGCCGGACTAATACCGACACTCATGTGGCCACCTGCTGCCTTATAGCCTTCGGCAGCATAGTTAGGCAGGCCAATGGTAGCACCCGTGAGCAGACTATGCCCCGCTCGTGCAATTGCTGCACCTAGTCGTTCTGCAAGCTCTTTGCCTTCCTCTACGCTTCGACCTTTAGCCGCGCCCGAAACGCAAATTTGATAGCTTGATTTTGTCCCACCCATATCGCTTAACTCGTCGCCAATTCTGCTGCGAATTCAGGCTGCAGCTGCCGCATCACTGATTGCTCCACCGAATTATGGTGCAGGTATTTAAGCTGGAGTTCATGCCAAAGTGATTGCTGAAAATAGTGTGAGGCGCGTTGGCTATACGGAAGCTGGTTACAGCGGCTCAGAGCGGCGTCGATCACGTTCATTGATACAGGCTTATCCTTATGAAGAATGCCAAGATGTGCGCTGTCGTGCCAGAAAGCAAATCGGGGTTCGATTGCACTCAAAGTTCGCTCGATTGGATGCCAAGCAATGTCCTCAAATTGCAGGTGAGGCTCAAAAATCTCTTCGTTGTCATGCTGCGTCATTCGTGCGTAATATCGTTGGATTAAATTCCATTTGACTGGCTTATCTAGCATTTCGGAGTCTAGGTGAGCTTCGTCCCCAACGACGGCCTTTACGAGCATACCGAAGTCAGGTCGGACCTGACACAACTTCAAGAAGGTGCTCGCTGCTCGAATCTCATTAAGCTCATGAAGAGCCAGACTCAGGCTCACCGTTGTCGCGCCAACCGGTGCAGCAGGGCTAAGCGGCAAGAAGACAATAGCTCCTAACTCCTTAAAGCTCAGTAAGTTATGACGGCGTTCGACGACTGTTGTCTCTGCTAAAGCACGCCATTTTTTAGAACTAGGCTGCACCAAGGCAATACTACGATTTTCAAAGTCATTCGGGCGCAGCTTTTGATACTGACCCAGTAGTTTATTTTTCCAAGCAGTATCTTCGGTGAGCCAAGCTGCCGTCAAGATCAGGACGGGACTCTCGTGTTTCAAAAACGATGCTAACGACCGATACCCCAAGGCTTTCATCGCTTTTTTGGGTGGCTGCTTCTTGATGAGCACTTTGAGGACACTGCCCTTGAGCGCATAACAGCGCTTCGAATCGGGTAACTCTTGCAAGGCGTGTATCATACCGCTCACCACTTCAGCCTCAGCAGAGACGTGTGTAGCGGCTCTAGTACGTAATGTGCGGTTCAAACGGGCATCATCTTCGGCTATACGCTGCTGCAAGGCATGGTATAGCTCCTCTGGGGTTGTATCTGACGGATCGAGCCCTAGTTGTTGCATCTTGAGCCTGCTAGACTGCATCACCTCTGTTGTGAAACGAATATCATGACTTGGATAGCCACTGGCGGCCTCTAGTTTATGTAAGCCCTGACGGAACAGTGGTTCCTTGGCTTGCAAGGAATGCGACAAGAACCGCGTCATCCGTTACACCTCTGTTTATATTTTTGATTCGTTTTCATGGTTTGGTAAAACTCGTATATTCACAGATTAGCACAAGGGGAATCTTGAATAAAGTACATGTCCGCCTATTGCATCGGTTGCGGGCGATAATAGTCAGGAGAATGTCGCAAAAACTCTTCGAGCTTATCTTCGCTCAACAAACCAGCCTGTGCGCCTGTCTCCTGGACTACACTCATCGAGTTGATGGGTGCCCACTGCAATGCGCCTTCGATCGTATTACCTTTTGCAAGAGCGGCCACAAAGGTTGAAGCGAACGCATCTCCTGCGCCCGTACGCTCTTTTGGTGGCGCTGGATCTGGATACAGAGGCATCTGTAAGCGTTGCTGGCCATCACTGGCGTAAGCACCATCTGGGCCATCAGTGATAACTACAATCTTCACACCAAACCCATGCAAGCGATCCATCAAATCGTGGAGATTGTTATAATCGCCACCTGTTACAAATACCGCCTCTTCGCGGTTCAAGATTACAACTTCACTGCGTGCATAAATGCGCTTCAGACGCTCAACACCAGCTTCCATTTGGAAGGTACCGGGCTGGAACGCGAGCTTAACTTCTGGATTAGCCTCAAGCCAATCCGCAACATAATCGTGGTACTCAATTGCCTTCTCGCTAATAGAGCTAAAATACACCCATTTTGGCGTTTCAGCTGGTTTTAGTGATGGCCAATGGTAGTCATACTCTTCGTGCTTGATCAGTATGGTCCGCTCTTCTTTGTACCAAAGCACATAATGATAGTTGCTCTTTTTTGTGCCATTGATGCGTACAAAACGATCATCGACGCCCTCTTTTTGAAGAGCGCGGATCATGCCGCGGCCGGCTTCATCGCCGCCAACATTTGTCACAAACGATGTGTTGAGCCCAAGCCGAGAGAATGAAACAGCGGCATTTGCAGCATTACCGACTGCCTCCAGGATTTCGACATGATCAAATGGTAATTTAGTACCGAACTTCATCGCTAGCCACTTACCTTCTTCATTTTGATACGTGACCGCCTCGTCGTCGATCAATTTAATGAAGGCATCAGTTACGATGTCTCCGATACACATTACATCAGTTGGTTTCACTACGCTGCCCACCTCTTACGAATTAATATCTTGCTTATGCTTCCCAGTGTACCACAGCTCTGCCAGCAGAGTTGAAATCATCGATCTTCTTTTCCACTACCTTTTGTACAGCTGGTATCACCTCTTTGCCGATTAACTTTGCCACCGAGAATTCTTTTGGATTCTCTTTGAGCACCTTTTCGAGTGCTGTTCGATAGGCAATGCGCATATCGCTATTTATGTTCACCTTTGTTATGCCGAGCTTTACGGCATCACGATAATAATGGCCTGGGGTGCCACTGCCGCCATGTAACGAGATATTACAGTCTGATGCCGCACGCAATTGCTTGAGCAGCTCTAGATCAAGCTTCTTCGGCACTGGGTATTTGCCGTGCAAATTGCCAATTGCGGCCGCAAAAGTATCGATGCCAGTTGCATCTACAAAGTTACGCATGCTTTCTGGTGTACTGAAGGTTTTTTTGATCTCGTTATAATCAATTTTCTCAGTATGTAAATTAGAACTGCCTCCAAAGTAGTGAGGCTCGCTTTCTACCAATGCCCCTGTAAGTTGTGCGTATTCTACTACTTCGCGAGTAGCAGCAATAATTTCTTCATCAGTCGCATCATGATTAGCCTGGCTCACATCAATATGGATAAATTCAAAGCCTGCTTCGATACCATCTTTGGCATCCTCCACGCTTGGACTGTGGTCGAGATTGATGTAGATTTCCACGCCATACTCATGTTTATAATTGTCTACCAGATCGCGAATGTTCTCCAGACCGATATCATCTACTTCACCCTTACTAGCTTCTACAAGAACCGGTGCATTTTTCTTGGCAGCTGCCTGCACTACTGCTTTCAGCGTAGCTTGGTCGTCAAGGTTAAATGCACCGAAGGCCCATCCCTCTTCGCGGGCTTGTGCCATACGCTGCCTGGCACGGGCACAATTAAGTCGCATTTCCTGAAGTGTCAAAGGCATATAGTACCCACCATTTAATTATGTGTTTATGATAATCTATTTCGCTTATGATTACTACTGCGGAATAGCGTCGATGGCTGCGTGCGCGGCTAAGCGGATGTGTTTGGCGTCGAGGCCGAAGTGTTCGAGGAGCTTGTCTGGTGCACCAGATTCGCCAAAGCGATCACGCATACCGACGCGCCGTAGCGGTACCGGGCATTGTTCGCTCAATAGTTCAGCAATAGCGCCACCTAAGCCGCCTTTTATCTGAGCTTCTTCGGCTGTCACCGCTGCTCCCGTCTTCTGTACACTTGCAATAATTGTCGCATCATCAAGGGGTTTGATAGTTGGCACATGGATTACTTCGGCATCAATACCGTCTTTTTCGAGTTGGATAGCTGCCTGCATCGCCTGATAGGTCATAGTGCCAGTTGCAATGAGCGTCACATCTTTACCTTTTTTAAACACGTACGCCTTACCGATTTCAAATGGTGTTTTACCCGTAGTTACAACCGGTGTGGCTTCGCGTGCTAAACGTAAATAGCCTGGTCGCTTGTCTTTTGCCATAGCAAGCGTAGCCTTCTCGGCTTCTACGCTATCGCAAGGGGCTATCACTACCATATTCGGCAATACGCGCATCAACGCAATGTCTTCCAGCATCTGATGCGTCGCGCCGTCCGGACCAACACTAACTCCTGCATGGCTACCTACAATCTTCACCGGCTGATCATTCAAACAAATAGTGGTGCGAATCTGCTCCCAGTTTCGTCCTGGGCTAAATGCCGCGTAGGAACTTACAAATGGGATCTTGTCCATCGCCGCTAAGCCAGAACCTACTGTTACAAGATTCTGCTCAGCTACACCAATTTCGATAAATCGCTCGGGGAACTCTTTTTTGAACAAGCTCATCTGCGTTGAGTCAGTAAGATCAGCACAGGCGGAAACAACATTTTCATCTCGCTTGCCAGCTTCCAATAGCCCACGGCCAAAACCTTTACGGATAGGCTCGTTCTCTAAGGGGTGGTCGTGACTAGCTAAATGTAGACTGCTCACTCACGTCCCCTTGTTTTACGCCAACTCATGGTGAATAGACTAACCGTTAAGGCTGCGGATGCAGCAAATAGTGCAAAGATTATCACATCGCCCACATTCAACCCTTGCTTACCACAGCTACTGATTGAAAGGCCTGTGTTATTGGTATCGCAGGATTGAAATGCTGCGATGCTATCCGTGAGTGCGTTTCCAGCAATGTATAACAAGCCGATGCTGAGCGCACTACACACCCATAAAAACACCAGATATTTGACTGAGTATTGACGGGCAAACTTGCCATCAGTGTTTCGTCGTCGACCAATCCTATTCATGTTCGCTCCTTATTTTTCCTCCTAATGTACGCAGCTCATGCAACGCCACTTTAGCTTGTTCATGATTGGGTGGCATACCGTGCCAGTGGAAATCACCTTCCATAAAATCAACACCTTTCCCTGGAATGGTATGAGCAATAATCATAATTGGTTTCTCCTGGATTGCCCGAGCCATCGCACAGGCATCAATAATTGCGTCGATGTTGTGCCCATCAACCTCTAGCACATGCCAGCCAAATGACTCCCATTTACCTTTTAAGTCCTCAAGCGGCATAACTGCTTCGGTTGGACCATCAATCTGGATATTGTTGCGATCAATGATACCGATAATATTGTGGAGTTTTTCTTTGCCAGCCAACATTGCCGCTTCCCAAATATTACCTTCGTCCAACTCGCCATCGCCCATGACTACATAGACCCAGCGATGATCTTGTTTATTCATGCGAAGTGCAAGCGCCATGCCGCAAGCCTGGCTTAAGCCGCAGCCTAGGGGACCGCTAGTGTTTTCTAGGCCCGGCAAGCGCGTGCGTTCTGGGTGCCCTTGCAGACGGGACCCAAATTGTCGTAGAGTGAGCAGCTCTCTTTTAGGGAAGTACCCCGCGTGCGCCATCGCTACGTATCGTACTGGCACACAATGTCCATTGCTGAGCAGCAGGATGTCGCGCTCATCCCAATCGGGGTTCTTGGGATCATGTTTCATAATGTCAAAATACAAAGCTGTGAAAATATCAGCCAAGCCTAACGGACCGGCACTATGCCCACTCCCTGCATGCTCAAGCATGCGAATAATATCCTCACGAATATCGTTGGCAATTACCTCTAGGCGGTCAATCGGAAGTTTCTGCATAATTATGGGTTCGTTATCTCTGATTCAAGTTTAGCATAAGCGTTAGTTGGGTTGGCAGATTTTTGGATAAAGCCGCCAGTGTTTAAGACCTCCACGCCGGCTTGTACAAGTTGTCTGATGTTTTGGTCGTTAATCCCGCCATCCCAGCCAATTTCCACGTCGGGATGATGTTCGCGAATCTTTTGCACTTTATCGAGAAGAGTTAGATCGGCTTCGCCGCCATGATGGCCAAGATTACCGCTAAACACCAGCACGTGGTCAAAGGAATGCATGATTTGATACGCCCATTCAATAGGAGTCTCCTTTAAGACTGCTAGGCCGACTTTAATCCCTTCTCTGTGTAGCTGCGCAGCAAAATGCATATGATGCAAATGCGCTTCGTTATGCACAATCACCATGTGCGGCTTCATCCGAATCAGCTGGTCAAGATACTTCTCTGGCTCCTGATACATTAGGTGAATATCCGCTTCAATTTCATGTGGCCACCAACTATGTTGCAAATCTGGAGATTTTGTAGGCGCGAACACGCCATCCATAAGATCTATATGCACCCTCTTTGCAAATGGAATAATCTGCTCCATCTGCACTCTATACTCATGAGGGTCAAAGGCAGTAATAGTAGGGCAGATGATGGGCATATTATGGGGTTAATTGATCTAGTTGGTTAATGCGGCGTTTGAAGCGAGCGGCACCAGCAAAGGGCGTCGACAGCCAGGTGTTCACAATAGCTTCAGTTTCTTCAATGGATAGATAGCGAGCCGCAAGACATAGCACATTGCTGTCATCGTCATTGCGTGCAGCACGCGCCTCTTCAATATTCCAGCACAGACTCGCTCGAATGCCTTTGAATCGATTTGCAGCCATACACATGCCCTGCCCGCTGCCACAAATCAGTATGCCTTTGGTGTCTGGGTCGCTGTCTGCCAAGATTTCATGAACGACTCGACCAGCAAAGGTAGGAAAATCGTCATCCGGCTTTGGCGCCTCAGCGCTCAAATCGACAACTTCATGACCTGACCGCTGCAAAACAGCAAGCAGTTTTTGCTTGTACTCGTATCCGTTGTGGTCGGCGCCAAGCAGAATCTTCATTGGCCCTATTTCTTCTTATGTAACAAGCGGCCGGTATCAGCTACAACTTCTACAAGTCGGTTACTATAGCCCCACTCATTGTCGTACCAAGCTACTACCTTAAGCATGTTGCCGCCAGTTACTGCTGTGAGTTTGAGGTCGACAATACAGCTATGACTATTACCCACAAAATCTTTGCTTACTAATTCATCTTCATTCACATCCAAGATTCCCTGATAGTACGGCTCTTTGGCTGCTTTCTTAAACACTTCATTCACTTCTTCGACAGTCACATCGCGCTTGGTGATGATTACAAAGTCGCTGAGCGACACAACTGGGGTGGGAACGCGTATAGACATGCCACCAAAGATACCCTGCAAGGCTGGTAATGCTAGTCCAGCAGCTTTACTGGCACCAGTTGTAGTTGGCACGATATTCTCAGCTGCATTACGGGCTTCACGTAAATCTTTAGCTGGAGCGTCTTGCAAACGCTGCGAAGCGGTGTAGCTGTGAACGGTGGTCATCATTGCTTTTTCAATACCAAAATTGCTCTCGATTACCGACGCAACGGGAGTAATACAGTTAGTAGTACACGAAGCATTGCTGATGATATCGCCTGCTTCTTCGAGCTTGTCTTCATTTACGCCGAGTACGATCGTGGTTGCGCCTTCGCCCTTAGCTGGTGCACTGAGCACGACTTTCTTGGCTCCAGCGTCAATATGAGCCTTGGCCTTCTCTGGGTCAACGAAGAAACCGGTTGATTCAATAACAATGTCAACCTTGTGTTTACCCCACGGCAGCGCAGATGGTTCCCGCTCTGCGAACACGGTAATATGCTTGCCGTCTACAATAATCCCTTTGTCGTCTGCACCGACATCTTTTTGATAGGTTCCGTAATTGCTGTCGTATTTGAGTAGATGAGCTAGTGTTTTTGTATCTGTAAGGTCGTTGATCGCAACGATCTCGATATCGCTTCGTTCAAACGCTACTTTAAATGCGTTGCGTCCGATACGGCCAAAGCCATTGATTGCCACCCGAGTTTTCATGATTGATATTCCTTTTTTATGTTTTCAGTGTAACTGCTTATGCTCTTATTATAAACATAAAGGCACACTATTCCAACCTGTCTCTTAGATTGCTTGATGATCGCTATACCAAAACAGCTTTTAGCGACTGAAGTGTATCTGAAGATACATTGAAGGAGCTAGGGGTTGTTTTGGTGTAGCGAGGGCAGGCAGGCTGAGGGGCGAGGTTGGTATAGTGTGCCCTCAACAGATGCAACTAATATCACAATGCTAGCCATCCAATACTACTTTTTGTCAATAGTTTTGGTGATGATTTCCATCAAATCATCAAAGATCACGGGGTTGGCCATCACGAAATCATTATTACGAAAATCATAACTATCACTGCCAATGTTGGCGACCTTGCCGCCTGCTTCCTGGATGAGTAATGCTCTTGGCGCATAATCCCATGGACCGCCTCCAGTTTTGTAGCCCACAAGGCCATCTAGCTTGCCTTCTACGACATACAAAAATTCACCAGTTGTACGAAAACCATTTATTTTCTGGTTGAGAGCTGTTGCTACTTCTGCGGCGCCGGCTTTTGGGAGCCAAGTCGAAAGCTCAATCCAGGATCTATCCAGCGATCTACTACTCACGTGTACTGGAATGCCATTGCGATATGTTCCTTCACCTTCGGCGGCTACGTATAACTCATCAGTTATCGGCTTGTATACCAGCGCAAAAACGGGCTTATTGTTGTCGACTAGAGTAACAATGTTTCGTACAAACGGCAGGCCACGAACAAAGTTCTCGGTGCCATCGATAGGATCAATTAACCAGTACGTCTCCCGGCTGCCCTCAATGCCAAACTCTTCTCCTTCAAAACCAATCTTAGAATCAAATTTCGCTAGTTCTTCACGCAACTCTTGCTCAAGTCGCTTATCGAGTTCAGTTACAACTGTATGATCTGCTTTTAGCTCTACATCAGCCTTGCCATGTAGTTCTTTGATGTGTGATCGCTGCGCACGAAAAAACCGTTCGATGACTCCTTGCGCTTGTATGAAGAAGTCGTTTGTGAAGTCCAAAATTAGCCCTTGTAGCGTTCGATGGATTCAGCGATGATCTTCTTGGCGTGCTCGACATCGCCAAAACCCTCAACTTTTGTTGTGCCGGGCTTTTTGAGGTCTTTGTAATGCGTAAAGTGCTCGGTAATTTGCTGCTTCCAGCGTTCGCCTAAATCATCGAGGGAATTGATGCTATCGCCAGAGTTGCGATCGTCTGCCGGCACCACAATCACCTTGTGATCAGCCTCGCCGTCATCAATAAAATTCAAAATACCGATAATTTTGGCCTCAAGCCATACGCCAGTTGGAATCGGTTCGTGGCAGACTACCAATGTGTCTAGCTCGTCACCATCTTCATCAAGTGTCTGCGGAATAAACCCATAGTTAACTGGCTTGGCGTAAATAGCCGGCTCAACACGGTCAATCATAAATACCGCACGCTCGCGATCCCATTCAATTTTCAATGAACTTCCCTGCGGAATTTCTACCACAGTGTTTACGGTGCCATTTTGATAATCACCCGGGGTTAGTACTTGATTAAAATCAGCCATTCAGCAATCTCCTTTGTTTCATAGATATTGTACACTATCTACAGATGAAAATTGTTGGACATCGCGGGGCGCGCGGATTAGCGCCCGAAAATACTATCGCCAGCCTGCGCAAGGGTCTTGCGCACAACGTAGACGCGTTGGAGTTTGATCTGCGTGTTACTAAAGATGGTGTTGTTGTCCTCCATCATGATGCTGAGATCACAGATCCTAATGGCGCCAAACATACCATCGCCGATTTTTCATACAAAGAGCTTCAACAGCACAAAGCTGACTTGGCAACTTTTATAGAAGTGTTAGAAAAAATTGGGCAGCCCGTACCTCTTTATATCGAAATCAAAGCTGGCGAGCCTCTAAAACCCATTATCGCTATTCTCAAGTTTTATCTTGAGAAGCCAAATTCGAAAGCCGAGGATCTTTGGCTAGCATCGTTCGACCAAGGTATCCTGCGTGAATCACACAAAGCATTGCCTGAACTTCCTAAAGTCGTTATTGAGAAATGGAGTGGAGTTCGTGCAGCTCGACGCGCGAGAGAAGTTAACGCTCAATATATCTGTATGAATCAGCGTTGGCTCTGGTGGGGGTTTATCCGCAGCATGTCACGCAAGCACAAGTTGCTGGCCTACACCGTCAACAATCCAGCGCAAGCCAAACGCTGGCAGGCGCAAGGCCTCTACGGCATTGTCACTGATTACCCAGATCTCTTCGAGAAGTAGGCTATACTAGAGTTAATGCAGGTAACTTTTGATCATAGCAAAGACCGAGCGAGCAACATTCGCACGTTTTACTTCACGCCAGAACGCAAACTTGACTACACAGCCGGGCAATTTATTGAGTTGACACTGAAACATAGCAATCCAGATAGCCGCGGCCAGAAGAGATGGTTTACGTTGTCTTCCTCTCCCACGCAAGAATTCCTAAGCATAACTACCAAATGGGCCGACGAAAAACAGAGCAGCTTCAAAAAAGCTCTTTGGAAGCTTGAACCAGGCGATACACTGGAAATGAGTGAGGCTATGGGAGATTTTGTATTGCCCAAATTAATCCAAACCAAGCTAGTCTTTGTGGCGGGCGGAATAGGCATTACACCGTTCCATAGCATTTTAAACTGGCTTTCGGACACTGGTGAGACCCGTACGATCAAGCTTCTGCACGCGGTGCGGAATGAAGATGAAATTATTTTTCAAAAAACCTTCGAACGCGCTGGTATCCATGCCACCACCATAGTGAGCGATCCATCTTCAGCATGGGGAGGTGAACGCGGGCGCTTGGATGCCGAAAAGATTATCGGCATTACCGAACCAGACGAAGACACACTAATTTACGTATCAGGCCCCGAGCCAATGACCGAAGCACTCGAAAAGGACCTCAAAAAAGCCGGCATCAAACCCGCCCAACTAGTCCTAGACTTCTTCCCTAATTACCCTTCCTATTAATTCTGGACGGGGTGGGGGCGGGATTCTAGGTATTCGCGAATTTTGAGAGCTGCAGTGGCGCCTTCGCCTGCAGCTGAAGCGATTTGCATAGTTGCACCAGAACGGATATCGCCTGACGCGAACACGCCTGGAATTGCTGTCTGAAGATGCTCATCGGTCATCACAAAACCGATTTCATCCAGACGAATTGCTGAGTCTTTGAGGAATTGAGAGTTCGGCAGTAAGCCAACAAATACAAACACACCGTCGACAGCAAATTCAGTCTTTTCTCCGTCTTTGGTGCCGATAACTTTATTGACCATATTGCCCTCGCCAATAATCTCATCGGTAGTGGTGTTCAGGTGCACCGTAATCTTGCCAGCTTTGACCATTTCGTCGAGATCTTTTTGGAGCACATCACTAGCGCGCAGTTTTGAGCGGACTAACAAATCAATGTGTGTGGCAAAACGCGTTAAGAAAATTGCTTCTTGCACTGCTGAGTTTCCACCACCAACTACTACTAGCTTTTTGTCGCGATAAAATGCACCGTCACAAGTTGCACAGTAGTGTACACCTTTGGCATAGAATTCTTCTTCGCCCGGTACACCGATCTTTTTATAATCTGAGCCTGTCGCGATCAACACGGCTTTAGCGAGCATGTCGCCACTGGTAGTCTCAAGCCGCTTGTATTCGCCTTCGTCTTTGATCGCCGTTACTTCGCCAAGTTCAATTACGGCACCGAAACGCTCAGCCTGCTTTTGCAGTTCTTGCGCCAAAGTTAGACCTTCGACACCATCTGGGAAACCAGGATAATTATCGATTTTATCAGTTACCGCGGCTAAACCGCCAACTACAGCGCGCTCGAACAGTAGCGTATCAATGTCTTCACGAGTTGTATAAATCGCAGCCGTCAGTGCAGCCGGACCAGCGCCAATGATAATCACATCATGCTTTGGAATGTCTTTCGTCTCTCCCATTAGATCTCCATTGTATCAATAAATAATATTCTTGTTGAGGAAGCTATTCTAGTGATGCAATACAAGGCAGGAGCGAGAAGCGGACTGAGTCGCACTTTCGGTGCGGCGAAGGAGCACCGCAGCTACTAACGCAGTAGTGCGCTCTAGAATTGTTTCCTACGCGACGGCTGGGGCAAGTTTGGCGAGGTTATAGCCCACCACGACTTCTTGGCTGTCATCAGTCTTAGTAACGACAGTAACTGGTACAGTCATTGCACCTGAAAGCTGCAAGGCTTCGGCTTGGCGATGTGGGTGTTCATCGAGGTTCACTTCCTCGTAGCTCATACCTTTGGCGCCGAGATACTTTTTGACCATCTGGCAGTATGCGCAGGTGTTAGTAGTGAAGATAGTGATGTTTTTGACCATTTGTCCGGTCTCCCTCATTTGTTGTTATGGTTTTTAATGGAGCGTTAACCACCCTCACCGTGTCTCTCAGGTACGGATCAGTCGTTTTTATAACGCTTTTTCTATATTTTTATTTGCACCGCATTTGATGCTTCTAGCAGATAAAATCTGACTGTAACAAGAATTATATATAGCGCCTGGACGTAAATCAATACACTACATATTGTGCTTTTTACCACCATATACGCTACCTGTGGTGTAGTAGCATTAGAAGGCTACACTAGGGATAGCGCTCCGCTTATTTTACGTTTTTTGTCTCTCTGGACAGGAATTATTGGCCGACTTTATGCACAGTCACGTCAAAGACAAGATCGGCATCAGCTGGAATGCCTGAGCCTTGTGGCGGGTTGCCGGCATAAGCTAGCTGCGCTGGAATGATCAAACGACGCGTGCCGCCCTCTTTCATGCCTGGGATACCCTGCGACCAGCCAGCAATCACCTGGCTCAAGCCAAAGCTCACGGGCTTTCCCATGTCTTTAGACGACTGGAACACAATGCCGGTAGAAGCTACTGCTCCGGTATAGTCCACTGTCACGGTGTCTCCGGCTTTTACTTCCTTGCCAGTGCCTGGCGTGGTGTCGATCTTTTGCAATTCGGTTACTGGTGAAGTAATTGGCGTAAAGTTGGCAAGCGGTTTGCCTTGTAATTGATTTGCTGGGTCCACTTTCTGCTCCTGTTTCTGATTGGCTTGTGTATCGTCTTTTTTACTATTGCTCTGGATGGTTGAAAGGATAATCGCTATCGTCAATGCTGATGACGAAATGATGAAAATTATCGCGAAAAACCATGCAACAGCTCGGTCTCTTTTTCGGGCCATGTTCCCTCCGTTATGTTGTTACACCTAGTATAGCTTATTTTTGGCTGGCAGTAACTACGATTGGTTCGTCTGGGAAGCCGTGCTTGAGTCCCTCGATCAGCGCAGGTTCGATTGGAGCCCAATATGTAAACAAAAGTGTTTCTAAGTCCTCTGTGAGCGGCACCCAACATGGCTCAAACCTGTTGTTAGGGTCATTAGCAATAGCCTCGGGAGCATCTGGGTGAAGCTGTGGCTCACCATCAAGATACTCACATAGATATATGTGGTGTTGAATTGCACCGTCTTGCATTACCAACACCAGCCTCTCAGTCTTCACCTTAATTGAAGTCTCTTCGTGTATCTCTCGGGTTGCCGCCTCTTCGGGTGTTTCACCCTCTTCTATGCCACCACCGGGTATGGAGAAATAGTGCAAACCATCCCGCCATCGCTCAATAAGCAGTATCTTATTCTTGTGCAGAACGATTCCTCTGCCAGTATCGCGAGGTGCGTAATTAAACCTGAAGTCGGCTACCATCCACCACCTCCGCCGCCGCCGCCTCCGCCGCCAGAGAAGCCACCTCCGCCAGAACCACTACTGCCGCTGCTACTTGGTGAGCTGAAGGCTGTGTTGACTGCCGAGCCGATGCCTTCGTTGAGGTGAGAAGTCAGGTAGACCGCATTAAAGGTGCGCCAGTTGTTGCCGCTATACCAATCTGGCGGCGTAGTATAGAGCGTCTCAAATTGCTTCGCCCATTGGTTCTCAACACCTAGCACGATCGCATAGGGTAGTAGCTTCTCAAAAAGCTGAACCGTTTTTTGGGGCTCATTAGTCTTTTCGGCATACTTTGCGTTCGGCGATTGCAGCTTGTTGATGCGTTCTTTCTCGGCAACATTGAGATACAGTTTGAGGCCTTCGATATGCTCTTTTGCAGCCACACCCTTTTCAGTACGCGCATCCATAGCCATCCAACAAATAACAGCAATTGTAACGCCGATGCCAATGCCAATTAGAGTAAACCAGCCGCTGTAGACAAACACAGCAAGCAGCACAATAAGTGCAACGACAATTTTTTGTGCAAGCCGGCGGTTAGCGCCTGGTACTTTACTTCGTAAGTAGTCATTATCTTTGAGCCATTGTTTAACGTGGGTGCGGATGTAAGTTGCAGTGCTATACAGTTTATTCTTGTGTTCTGTTATGTTGATTGTTTCGTTAGGCGTTTGCTGCGTGAATACATCACCAATAATTTTCAACTCGTCTTCATCAAGATCCGAAAAATCTTTGTCGGTGAGTTTGAGGCTATAGTTCACAGTGTCTTTACGCAGTCTCTTAGCTTGCTTGGTTTCTATTATCTGTAGGTGCCCTCTAATGGCCAGGTCTACAATAGTAGCTGTTATGCCCACGTTTCCAACATTAAAGTCATTCAGCCCATCCACTTGAAGCGGCGATAAATTATCAGGCGCATTATACTGCGGCACAATCACACCCCTGCTCTTAGAGTCGCGACCACGACGCCACCAAGCCATCAGAGCCATGCCGCCAATCATAGCCGTTGGTACGACTATACCAATAATCAAGGGTGAGTACTCCCCTGTTGTTTCATACCAAGTCGATGGTTGGAAATAACCCTTCTTGAAAGCCAGTGCATACGTGAGGCCTTGGTAACCAGATAGGGGCTCGGTTGTTAAGACGGTCACCGTATCGCCCTGCGTAGTTATGTTGCAGTTACGTGTGGTGCTTCCGTAGCTTCCGGTGTAGCACACAGGCTGCTTGCTCTGCACGAGCCCTTTCGGTAGATGGATCGTAGCTTCTACTTTGCCAAAGGGTTGTGGCCACTGATCGCCGTTAACGTCCCAGTAGAGTTCATCGAACGCATCATAGAACGTAATGACATTGCGTACCGTATAGTCGATGGTGTATTGCTGTGCGCCAGTGACTGTTTTGTCTGGATCGCCAATCTTAAAGACTTTGTTGCCATTTGAGTCATAGGTACTGTATTCAGTTGGCGCTCCTGTGTCCGAGCTAATCTTGTTCATATGAATCTGCAAGGAATGATTCTTATAGGACTTTGGGATTGCGCGCAATAGACCATGATTTTGGTCGGTGAACTCAACGTTAATCCGCTCTACGATGCGCAGCTCGCCCTGCTTGTCTTTTCTCGTTAGCGTTTGATCTGATTTAAAACTTGTGATCGTAAAGTCATTTACGTCTGCAGCCGCAACGTTTGGCAGCAGCATAACAGCTGCAAATCCGAGACTTGCAACAAGTACTCTTATTCGTCTCATACTCGTTCAGCGTTGAAAGTTTGCTTGGCAGCAGCTGCGACAGCATCGAGTAGCTTGGCGACTTCTTTGTCTGTGAGGGTACGCTCATAACTGGCGATGCTAAGGCGCAAGGTAACGTTCTTGTGCTTTTGATCGTCGTCTGCTTGGTAGATATCGATTGGCTTTAGTGTATGCAAGACGTTTTGCGGGCGAACTTTGCCTAATTCATTCCAAATGAAACCGTCGAGTTCTTGCAACGATAAGTCTGCTGCAACACGCAGTGTAATATCCTGCTTTACTCCTGGGAATTTTGGTAACGGTTTGTAGTCGATATTCTTTGCGAGAACACGCTCAAGAACCTCGGTGTCAACTTCAAAGCCAGCTACATAATTGGGCAGCTTTAGGGCCGAGCGAACACTTGGCTTAAACTCTCCGATGATACCTAAGAACGCGCCGCCCTTGATACTAACCAGTGCCGCGCGCTTAAGATCATAGGGTTGTACGATTGGGTACTCTTTCATATCGTCACCCACGGGGGCAAATTCTAATTCAACTCCTGTTAGCTCCTGCAGATACTTTTGAGCTTGATAGTAGGCTGCGCCGACTTTTTTAAGCTTATTATTGGCGGCAAGCACCAATGCGGTAATTTCGAATTCTTTTGGTAAGCCATCATCGTCTTGGCCATGATCAAGGCTATGTGTTTTGCCAATCTCAAATAAGGCGAATTCGGCATAACCAGCTTTGCTATTGGGGTGCACTTTTTCGAGCAGGCTGGGCATCATACTGATGCGGTAGTATTGCAGATCTGGACTTAAGGCGTTGCTGATTTGGAATGCTTTGGCTGGATCTTGTCCCGTCTTTTCAAGCAGATTGTCGTGCACAAAGCTGTAAGACAAGATTTCATTGGCACCGGCCTTGCTTAGCCGGTTACGGATCGCTGCTTTAGCACTCAGGAGTGAATTTGGCTGCGCTGGGGTTAGATCCCGTTTTGGTAGCTCGAGTGGTAACTTATCAAAACCGTAGAGACGCCCAACCTCTTCAACAATGTCCTCAGGAATTTCTATATCAGTGCGCCAAAACGGTGCTGCAACTGTGAGATCATTACCCTCTTGCTCCACATTGAATTCCACATTCTCAAGAATTGTAGCAATCTCTTTACTTGTTAAGTGTAAGCCGAGTCGACTGTTAATAAACTCAACGGTTAACGCAACAGGTTTATGCAGTGAGTTGTAGTTGCCAATGGCCTGGACCTGGTTTTCATCAATAATATGACTAGCGAATTCTCCACCACCCATACGCTGCATGTCTGAAGCAGCTTTGATCAGTACAGCCAGACATTGGAGCGGGCTTTGACCTTTGTTGAACCGTGTAACTGCATCCGTAAACAAACCATGCGCCATAGTGGTTCGGCGAATTGAGTACATGTCGAAATTACCACATTCTACAATGACATTAGTCGTGTTTTCATCGACCTCAGTTTCGGTGCCACCCATTGCCCCGCCAACGCCAATTAGCGTATCGTCTGTAGCAATCATGATCGCTTCTTCGCGTGGCTCGATTTCTTTGCCATTTAAGAGTGCAATTTTTTCGCCTTTATTCGGATGACGGATAATAATCGTGGCGCCGTCTTCTTTGGTTAACTTGCTAACTTTGTCGTAATCGTAGGCGTGCAGTGGCTGTCCAGTCAGCAACATGTAGTAGTTCGTTAGGTCAACGATATTATTAATAGACTTCTGTCCTACTTTTGATAGCAGTACTTGGAGCCATACTGGGCTTGGGCCAACCTTGACATTGCTTAGCGACACCATCGTAAAGCGCGGGACCAAAGTCGGGAGCTCGTTGATGACTTTCACCGGCAGTGTCTCTTGACTGATTTCAGGTAGTTCAGGGGTTGCACTATACCAATCAGGGCTCGTGAACGTTTTGCCTTGAATACCAGCAATCTCGCGTGTGACTCCAAACCAGCCAAAGCAATCAGGACGATGCGTAAACATCTTATTCTCGATATCAATCACAACCTCGTCAGAAAGTTTAAACGCTTCTGCAAAGTCGCTCCCTGCTTCGTGCTTGCCATCAATCTCGAGAATTCCTTCGTGGCTGTCGCCAATTGCCAATTCTTTGGGCGACGCTAACATGCCATTGCTCACGACACCACGTAGCTCACGAGCTTCAAGCACAAATGGGTCATCATCGACTGTACTTGGCACCGTAGCACCTGGTGGCAACCATGCTACTGTTAGACCTGCACGTACATTTGGTGCACCACACACTACTTGCACCAAACCGTCGTCGTCACGCGGTACATCTTTAACAGCACCATTGTCATCGATTAGGCAAACACTAAGCTTATCGGCATTTGGATGTTTTTCGCATGAGATGACTTTGGCAATGATAATTCCTTGGTACTTCGGACCTAGCTCAACCACTTCCTCAACCGCACCCAATTGAGCGCCAATCTTTGTCACGAGCTCCTCCACACCAATAGCTGTCAGATCATCACTCGCCTTAAAGACCTGGCTAACATTGCGGATAGAATTAAGTGTTATTTTCATTTGAACTGCCTCAAGAAGTCTAGTTTGCCAGATTCGAAGTGGCGAATGTCTTCGATGCCGTATTTCATCATCACTAAGCGCTCAATACCACCACCCCAAGCAAAACCGGTGTACACTTGTGGGTCAATACCGGCTTCTTTAAGTACATTTGGGTGAATCATGCCACAGCCAAGAAGCTCAATCCAGCCGGTTTGAGAGCATATATGACAGCCTTTTTTATCGCAAAATGGACAGCTAAGAGCAAACTCAAATGATGGTTCGGTGAACGGGAAGTAAAATGGCTGAGTCATTACATCGAGCTCTTTGCCGTAATATTCCTGTAAGAAAGTTTTAAGTGTGGCGATTAAATTACCGGCATGCACGCCCTTGCCAACGTAAATACCTTCGAGCTGATAGAACGTGTGTTCGTGGCGAGCGTCGAGGTCTTCGTTACGGAAAACGCGACCAGGAATTACAACGGCAATCGGCTGATCATCCTCGAGTTTAGCTTTTTGGTCTTTTAGCACACGATTTTGCATCGTAGACGTATGGGCTGGGGCGATAAATTGCTTGCTATTCTTGTCTGTTTGGGTCGTCATAAAAGTGTCGTAATCATCACGCGCTGGGTGGCCTTCTGGGAAATTGAGCGCCCCAAACATATGATAATCATCATCAATCTCACGTGACTCAACAGCAGTAAAGCCCATGCGATAAAAAATATCGAGTACGGTTTCTAATTCTGTCATGAGTGGATGCTTACTGCCATTTTCGCTAGGTAAAAGCTCCGGTCGTTTATCCTGGGGCGTATTTATATCAAACGGTGCGGTGATATCGATAGGAGGTAACGTATTTTCTTCGTCACGAGCAGCATCTACCACTTTTTGGAGAGCTTGCCGTAGTTTATTTACTTCTTGCCCAAATGCACCGCGCTCTTCAGGAGGTAGCGTCTTAATCTCATCAAACAATGCTTTCAGTTCAATAGCACGCAAGATATCGGCTTTATTCTCGAGTTCTGCAGCACGCTTTTTGAGCAATTCAGCAGTCTCGGCAATACGGGGATTTTGGTAGCTCATATATTGCTAATAAGTATACCAGTAGCTGATTAGTTACGCACCCTTGTTATGCTTAATAGCTACCGTACTGTTTGTAATATTTATCACTATTGCTGTGGTGTACACTAAAAACAACCAGCAAAAACAAACATCGTGGAGGTGTGCAATGGTTAACATTCAAAGACAAAGCTTTGAGACGATTTTTGCAAATGGCCAAGCCGTTGAACCTGACAATCCGCCCTCTAGCCCCACTTTGCGCGAGCAAATCGAAGCATCCGATGCGAGGAGTCGTACACTTGCTGCGGAAGGCACTGCCTTCCTTGCACAACAAGATGCAGCTTTTCGCGAACGACTAAGCACGGGTCGAGTCGAGATTGAAGAAGTTCCCAGACTTGGTGGCCCAGCAGTTGCCGGAGTCACCAACATCGAACTCATCTAACCTTCATACGCTATAATAGCCCCATGGCAAATTTTTCTTTTGACGCGGTTTCGGATTATGACAAAGCTGAGCTCAATAATGTTTTTGATCAAGTTCAGCGTGAACTCCAGAATCGCTATGATTTTAAAGGCACGCCTGCTGCCGTCGAATGGCTTGACGCCGATAAGAACGGCTTGAAGATTATCGGCAACGGTGAGTGGCAAATTGACGCCATCCTTGATATTGTGCGCAAGAAACTTGCTGCGCGTAACCAAAGTCAGAAACTACTTGATACCACAGGTGAAATTACTGAGAGTAACCTCAAAGCAACGCAAGAAGTACCGTTCAAAAAGGGGCTCGATCAAGAAAAGGCCAAAAAAATGACCAAGCTTATCCGCGACAAGCTTCCAAAAGTAAAAACTCAAATTCAAGGCGATCTCGTTCGCGTCACCAGCAATAGCAAAGATGATCTGCAGGCAGTTATGAAGCTGCTTCGTGAAGCAGATTTCGACTTCCCGCTCAGCTTTACAAATTACCGTTAGCGGATACGCTATACTTTAGATATATGGCGGAAGACAAAGACCAACCTCGCGACGTATTACACGAAGCTAAAGCCGTTCTGGATATGAACGACCGAGGCACCTACACGCAACCTGGTCCAGAACTATATCCTCACCAATGGCTGTGGGACAGCTGTTTTATTGCTATCGGCTGGCGGCATTTTGATGTAGAGCGCGCAAAAACTGAAATTCTGAGTCTTCTCCGAGGGCAGTGGCATAATGGCATGGTGCCCAATATGGTGTTTCGCGATGATCCACAATACCGGACTGACCGAAATGTCTGGCGCAGCTGGGTAAACCCATATGCGCCTTATGACGTTAAGACTTCCGGCATCACTCAACCTCCCGTTATTGCAGAAGCGGTTGTTAAAATCGGTCAGAAGATGGAGTGGTCGGAACGGCGCCAGTGGTACAAAATAGTTTATCCTTCCCTGCTAGCCTATCATTCATGGCTGTACAACGAACGTGATCCGCACGGCGAAGGCTTAGTGTTACAAGTCCATCCCTGGGAAACAGGCCTCGATAATACACCGCCCTGGATGGCAGAAATGCACGAGCACCAAATGCCAATGTGGATCCGCATTATCGAAAAAACCAAGTTCGATCGCGTGCTTAATATTTTCCGGCGTGACACCAAACATATCCCCATTGATCAGCGCTTTACGACCATCGAAGCCCTCGTTCTACTAGATATCCAGCGTCGTTTACGGCGCAAAGCCTATAACATTGACCGAATTCTGAACCATTCTTTATTTGCTATCGAAGATCTAGCTTTTAACAGCATGCTGATTAGGAACAATACGCATTTACGAGAAATTGCTAAATCCCTTAAAGAAGACTTGCCGGCCGAGCTAGAAAAACGCATGAAACACACCGAAAAAGCTCTCGAAGAACTCTGGGATCCCTATTCTAGCCAATACTACTCACGCAACTTTATTACGCATCATCTCATTAAAGTGCCGACCGTTGCGACACTACTGCCGCTGTACGCCGGAACTATCGACAAAGAACGTGCCGAGAAACTCGTGAAACTTCTAGAGAATCAGCATGCTTTTGGCCCAGCCTATCCTGCACCAAGCGTACCAACCAACTCTTTCTGGTTCCGCCCAAAACTCTACTGGCAAGGTCCTACCTGGGTAAATATCAACTGGCTTATAATCGAAGGTCTGAAGCAGTATGGGTTTAAAAAGCATGCCGAAGCCCTAACAGAATCCACCCTAGAAATGGTCAAAAAATCAGGCTGCTACGAATACTTTGATCCTCTAACTGGCGAACCAGCCGGCGCCGCAAACTTCTCCTGGACCGCTGCCCTTGTCATCGATTTACTAAAGTCAGCAAAATCTAGTCGTTAGTATTTGGACGATCAAGCAGGAGCGGTTCGACCGCTGATTCGGTGTCGGCAATTTTTACGATGTCGCGGTCAATTTTACCAAGTTCTTTATAGGTTGTGTTAAAGTGGCCGACTGTCGTGCCGAGGCTATTTCCAAGCTTTTGCATGTACGCATTGTGACTGATCAGATGCTTCTGTAATTGTTCGATATTCTTGCGTATTTTCTCTGTATCTTTATGAATTTCAATAGAGCGCAGGCCCTGCATGATGGTCTGTAGCATTGCCGACAATGTACTTGGCCCCACGATGGTAACTTTCTTTTCCGCTGCATATTGAATTAGGTTGCGTCCACTCACGCTGCCAAGACCCACTTTATTGGCAAGCAGATCATAGTAAATCGCTTCCGAAGGGATAAACATCAACGCCTGATCGAGCGTTCCTTTGCCGGGATTGATATACTTGGCTGTTTCGTCAATTCGCTTTTTAAGATCTTCTTTGTATGTCTTCACCAGCGCGGTTTGCTCGGCACCCTTTGATTCAAGTAAGCGATTATAATTTTCAAGCGAGAACTTGCTGTCGATTGGCAGCACCTTGTCGTCGAGCTTAACGACCGCATCTACCACTAGCCCAGTACCAAGTTTGTACTGCAATTCAAATGAGCCAGGTGGCATAGTGTTCTCGAGTATTTGGGCAAGATAAAATTCACCAAGCACACCGCGCTGTTTGGGATTTTGCAGTACGTTCTGCAGCGTCTTTAATTCATTTGCGATATCACCAACGTTCTTGTTGGTCCCCTCAAGCTTTGTTAACTTCTCGGTTAACTGCTGAAGGATTTTGATATTGGCCTCTGACTGAGATTGCATCTGCTTGTGGCTGACTCGTTGTTGCTCAGTTAGCTGCTTTTGCATGCCATCTTTGAGCGTCGTAATATCATCACTTAACTTCGTAAGATCTTGTTTCAACAACAACGCAGACTCAGCTCCAGTTTTAGGGCGCATCTGCTGCCAGATCAATACACCAGCCAGCACAAGCACCAATACCCCCAGCACAATAACAGCGATAATCATATCTCTATTCTATCAGTTTTCAATCGTCAAGGTAGTACCGACTGGGGCCCAGCTGTAGAGCCAGTGCTGGGCTGCGTCAGAAAGCTCCACGCAACCATGAGATCCTTTGTCGGAGCTTGGGTCAATCGTGCCAAATTCACTGGCTGGTCGCCAGTCGGCGTCATGGAATCCATAAACACCGTGCTGGTTATGCAAGAAGGGCATCCAGTACTTTACTGGTCTGTTCCAACTGCCAGCACTGTCTTTGCCAGTTAGGACTTGCTTGGTTTGTTTATTGTATATCTTGTAGGTTCCGGGTGGGGTTACTGTTTCTTCGTAGCGATCCATACCGGTAATAACAGGTGCATCGTACACCAGCTTGGTGCCTTCACAGGCCCACATATGTCGTGAGCTGGTGTTAACTTTAATAAACTTATCGAGAGTATTGCTTGCGCACTCATTGGTAACTGGCGCTGGTGCGGCCACCGCCTGCGATTGTTTTGGTACGGTTGGTACTGTGTTGCTGATGGATGCTTCCGACGCTTTCACGCCAGAACTGGAGTTTGCGCTTCTGAAACCTACAAACATACCAAGTCCAATAACAGCAAATAGCACTAGCCCAACCATGAGTCGACTACGGTGACCAGATGATTGTTTTTGGGCACGCACCGACTGACGACCACGGTATCCTGCGTGGTAATACGAATAATTGGTTGACCGAGCATAAGCCGGTCGGCGTTGCATGGTAGCGGCTGTTCTCATAATCTATACGCTGCTATTTGCAGCGGAATCCTATTGTATCGTACCCGTTTTTTGTTTGTTGTATGTATTTTTATAGTAACAGTGTAATTATACCGCTTATGTCAAGATTATGCCAGTCGTGTTATCAAGAAGATAAACGCTGCACCCAGTACCGTAAGCAAGAAGTTTTTTCTCGAAGAGCCTTCTGTGTGCGCATCTGGCAAAAGATTACTCGCACTCACATACAGAATAAGCCCGGCAAAAAAGCCTAGATAAATTGCCAACACGGATTCTGACAGTGTAAATAGTAGGCTCGCGAGTCCTCCGATGATCGGCATCACGATAACGATACCAAGCCAAATTTTGATATGGGACAGCTTGTTTTTATGGAACAGCATGAAAGTGGTCGTATCAAAGCCGTCGGCGAACCGATGACCGATAACTGCTATAGCCACCGCGGTGCCAACTGCCGCATTGACTTGAAACGCAACGCCAATGCTCAAACCATCTAAAAAGCTATGCCCCACCAGCGCAAGTGCACGTGCCACACCCAGACGTGGATGGCGATGCGGGCTATATTGGTTCTCACTGGTTTCGTGTACCGGCACAAATTTTTCGAAGAGATGGAATAGTAAGAACCCAGCGGTCATAGCAACCATTGGCCAAATCGGATCAAGCTTTTGCGACTCTGACATCTCGAATATCTCTGGCAACAAGTCAAACGTAACCAGACCAAGCACCAAGCCTGACGTAAGTGCCAGTGCCTGATTGAGCCAGCGTCGACTATGGATAGCTGTGTAGCCACCAACAGCGGCAGCAGCAGAAGCAGCAAGGGTTAATAGAAAAACAACCATGCAACGAGAATATCGCAGCCGTGTAGAAAATTGCAAATTTGTTGCAATTTGTGTTATTTTTGCATCATGAGTAAAGCCTTAGATCAATTACAAGCGACATTGCGGGATAGGGGGTTCAGTCTTACTGAAGCGCGCAAAACCGTCTTCGGTGCGTTGCAGGATCAAGAACCACAGACAATGAAGCAGATTGTGGCAGGCTGCCCTTCAATAGATCGAACCAGCGTGTATAGAACCGTTAGTCTGTTCACGCGACTCGGCATCGTGCAAAAACTTCAGATGGGGTGGAAATATAAGATTGAACTTAGTGGCGAATTCCGTGATCATCATCACCACCTTACTTGTCAGCGCTGCGGTAAAATCATTTCATTTGAAGAAGATCCCAAGCTCGAAACATTATTACAGGAGATTGCCAAGCAGCATGATTTTGAAATGCGTGATCACGTATTGGAGATTCAAGGGTTATGCAGCAACTGCCGCCCGCAATACGCTTAAAGCAATTTTTTATGGTCTCGAGCCGCTTCACGCGAAGCGATAAATGAGGCGACAATAATACCAAGGCCAGTGATGCCTGTAACTGCTTCGGGAATATGTGCGAAGAGGCTGCCAAGAAGCGCCACAGACAAGAAGAAAATTGCGTAATGTGCGCCGTGTTCGAGATACTTATATGTATCCAACGTGCCATGACGTACAAAATAGATTGTCATACTGCGCACCCATATAGCGCCGACGCCCAGACCCAGGGCGATCAATAAGACTTGGTCGGTGATGGCGAAGGCGCCGAGCACTCCATCGAAGCTAAAGCTGGCGTCCAGCACCTCGAGATAGATAAAGGCCACGAATGCCGCCCAGCCAGTATACTTAACCGCTTTGTCGGCGCTGGCTTTGTCTTGACCCGTTGCTCTGCTGAGGCCTTCAATAAGTAATCGTATGGCAGCATAGCAGATTGCGCCTGCCAGCCCGGCTTGGATAATCTCAGTAGAATGATCGTGGCTAAAGCGTGACAAGACGATAATAACCAACGAAGCGAGCACTGGGGGCAGCCAAAAGGTGCCACCAAGTCGTTGCAATGGTTGTTCGATGCGCTTAAGCCATAGCTCCTTCCGGGCGTTATCAAAGAAGAAGTAAAGAGATAGTACCAACAAGAAAGCGCCGCCAAATGAAGAGATACTGGGGTGTGCTTCTTCGAGGTGTTTGGCATATTCATCGGGGTGATTGAGTGCCGTGTCGACCACCGTACTCCACGATAGATCAGCGGTAATCATCACAATAAGTATTGGGAACACAAAACGCATACCCACTACTGCGATAAGAATGCCGACCGTTAAGAATATTTTTTGCCAAATTATCGGTAATCGCTCGAGGACTTTTGCGTTGATTACTGCATTGTCGAAGCTGAACGATATTTCAATTGCAATCAGCACGATAATCGTTATTGCGGCACCCCACCCTAGTTCGAAAAACGCGAGCAAAATAGAGGCAATGGTGAGGAGTATCGAGAATCCAAAGATGCGTAGCATGTGCTTTCTATGCTACCACAGTTCTGCAAGCAACAATTATATTTTCATTAAACCTAAAGACCCGGTGCGAAGGTCGCCCGGGTCTATAGGAAGCCTCACACTTCCTGGTTTTAGATTATGCTTGAGGTTATAAAAAAGCAATGTGAGTTTTCTCACACTTTTGAAACCCACGGGTTGCCCCTGATGTAGAAGCGCCAGGGTACGTCCACGCCCTTGGCTATACCTATGCGCGTGGTTTGCATGATGCTCTCTTGAGTTATTGAATCACCCAGCTCGAGACGGAGGGGCAACCTGCGCAAATCATGTCCATTTAGGTGCTTGTCAATCCCCAATGCTTGGCACAATTTTGCTGGTCCGTTGGTGGTGTTCACCCCTGTAGCTTTTCGATTTATTTGTAATAAAGCTTCGCCCTCTATTGGCTCGACCGCACGAATTAGCACTGCGGCTCCGTGCCCTGCTGGTCCAGTCACCACATTGCAGCAGTAGTGCATGCCGTACGTGAAATATACATACAGATATCCTGCTGGACCGAACATTACTTTGGTGCGTTCGGTTTCTCCTCGGTAACTATGACTGGCTACATCAGTTTGATCGTAGGCTTCGGTTTCGACAATTTTAACTCGCACTGTTTCGCCGTTTAATTCTCGGGTCAGCACTGCGCCAAGCAGTCGAGGGGCAACATCCTCCGCACTGCCAGACAACAGCGAGGCAAGATCACTCGCCATTATTGAATGCCTCTACGCGTTCTACAATAAATGTGGAAGCTTTTTTAGATATCACGTGACTTTCACGGATGGTGTGAGCAGTAATATGACCGCTATCCTCGCCGAAGAATTTTTGCGGCTTACCACGGATCACCAACATATCGAACCGGCCGTAAATCACATCAATCGGGGTATCGATTTGTTTGATATCGTCGGCTGCGGTTTGAGTCATGATAGTATTTTTGAGGCTTTTCATGAACGGCTGCCAGGTGTTCTCATCTACTTCAAAACCGGCGATTCGTTTGGCGAGCCGCTGGGCCAACTGAACTTTTTGTGCCTGCGAAGTTGGCTCAAACTTCATAATGCGTCGATATAGTCGATAATACAGATCGGTGCGCAAGCGATACATGCGCTTATTCGGCAGCCCTTCATACAGCGGCATTTCGTATAGCACCAGATGTTTGACTAAATCAGGTCGCTGTCGAGCCAGGCGGACAGCGACTAGGCAGCCCATTGAGTGCCCTACGAGTGTTATTGGTTTTTGATGAAGTTTCTCTATGCTAGCAATGAGTGCTTTAGTGTGATCATCGATATCGTAATCAAGCCAGTCAGGTTTTGGTGAAGCGCCAAACCCAAGTAAGTCAAAGGCTACAATACGATGCTTGTGGCCGAGCTGCTCAACCACATGCTGCCATGTATTACCCGTTTGGCCAATGCCATGCAACAGCACAATAGGGTCGCCGCTGCCTTCGTCAATTGCCCGATACAAGCGATACGGGCGACGCAAAGTCTTATGCCACAATTTATCAAGCAGTCCACTAGTCATCCTTCCATTATATCGCTACAATGGATGTACATGCAGATGAGTATCATCGACGGAGAAATAAACATTGGATAACAGCCTTTTCACACTACTACTCGTAGCAGGCTTGCTCCTGTTGGCGGCGGTCTGCTCTGGCCTAAATATCGCGGTGATGTCGCTGGATCTAGCCGAGCTCAGACGCAAAGCAAAACTTGGCGACAAGCAAGCAAAGCGGGTACTGCCCCTCCGGCAAAATGTGCATTTGCTCCTTGGAAGCATATTATTCACTAATGTTGCCGCCGCCTCTGCAACCGCAATCGTGTTAGGCGATGCCTTCAATGGATTCGTGGCTGGCGTTATCAGCACATTTTTACTGGTTATTTTTGGAGAAATCTTTCCGCAAGCCTTGTTTAGTAAAAATGCTTTGCAATGGTCGAGTCGCCTCAGCCCATTGTTGCGCCTGATGGTTATTATTACCTACCCTGCCAGTAAGCCGTTGCAGCTAGTGCTCGACAAAATATTCCCAACCACAGGCCGCCCGCTGCATTCGCGCGGCGAACTGGGTCTTATGATTGCCGAACACACTATTTCTGAAGAAAGCGAACTCGATGAAGACGAGGTTGAGATTATACGTGGCGCCTTGCAACTAAGCGAAAAGCGAGTGCGCGACATCATTACCCCAATCGACAAAGTCTACTGGCTTACACCCCAAACAAAATTAGACGATGCTCGTATCGATGAGCTAAAAGCCAAAGGCTTCAGTCGCATACCTATTTTTGATGCAGACTTAACCCAGTGCCACGGCGTAATGCTCATGAAAGAACTGGTAGATATTGATTTTGACAACAACGACTACAGAGTTATTGATATGAAGCTATATCCTACACGCCTCGTTGGCAGCATGACCGCTCTTGATACTATGTTCCGTAAATTTATCGCCGCTAGAACACACCTCATCCCAATCGAAAAAGACGACAAAATTATTGGTATTGCAACCATCGAGGATCTACTCGAAGAAATTTTAGGTCATGAGATTGAAGATGAGAGCGATCGTATGCGAGAAGACAACGCAGCCTAGCTGTAGTACGTGCTAAGCCAACGTTTTTTGAACTCGTAAAAAGTGCCGCCTTCGATACTGGCTCGAATATCGTCCACCAATTTGATAATAAAATATTCGTTGTGAATCGATAGAAGCGTCATACCTAAAATCTCTTTGCCTTTAAAGAGATGGTGCAAATACGCTGCGGTATAATGCTTGCAGGTATAGCATTCGCACCCTTCAATAAGCGGTGAAAAGTCTTTCTTATATTTGGCATTTAGGATGTTGATTCGCCCCGTGTAGGTATAGGCCGAGCCATTGCGGCCAACGCGTGTGGGTGACACGCAGTCAAAGGTATCTGCGCCATTCTCTATGCCATCAAAAATGTCATTTGGCTCACTAATACCGAGTAAGTGTCGTGGTCTGTCTTCTGGTAATTCCTCACTGACCCACCGCACAATTTCGCCCAACTTATCCTTTTCGATCGCGCCACCAATGCCATAGCCGTCAAAGGGCAACGCGCCCATATCTTTGCCAGCTTTGCGGCGCAAGTCTTCATATTGCGCGCCCTGGATAACGCCAAACAGTGCTTGATATGGCCGATCGGGGTGTGCATTTCGCAGTCGAGCGAGCTCGTCCAAGCATTGCTGCGCCCACCGCTGTGTACGTGCTAAGGAATCTACTTGATACTCATATGGATCCACTAAAGATGTTAACTCGTCGAAGGCAAACATGATGTCGGCACCAATTGCATGTTGAATCTGAATTGATAATTCCGGCGTAAAACGATGTTTACTGCCATCGAGGTGCGAGAAGAACGTCACGCCTTTATCATCAACATGCGCTAAGCGCTCCTTTTTTTCAGCAAGCGGCACCTCGCCCTTCATGTCGATCACTTTTTTAAACCCACTGCCGAGCGATAGCACCTGAAACCCGCCTGAATCAGTGAATGTTGGGCCGCTCCAATTCATAAACTTACCGATGCCACCTGCCTCTTCCACCAATTTGTGTCCAGGCTGAAGATACAAATGATACGCATTGCCAAGCACCGCCTGAGCGCCAGTCGCCGACACTTGCTCTGGGGTCATAGCCTTCACCGTAGCCTTAGTACCCACCACAATAAACGCTGGGGTTTTAACCTCGCCATGGGGTGTCTTGATAACACCAGTGCGCGCCAACGCACCATCTAACTTCGTGCCAATCGTAAAGTCAAAAGCTTTGCTCATCAGCTGTCAATTATATCACCTCAGTCGCTGCGACTATTGACATGCCTTAGGAGCAGACTATAGTTGCTGTATGGATAGGATCGAATTTGTACCGGCCGAACCAGCCACCCCCGCGGCGAGCGAAGCGCTTAACTCGATACACCGTACTAGCGCTTTTGAACCAAACGAATACGACTATGGAATCTTGACTAAACTAGAGCGCGCCGCAGAAGCCTGCGGATTCAAAGATGAACAGTACCTCGTGCAAGCCACTCGCGCAATGGCGATTCCTTCTTCTTTTGATGCCTCACAGCCCGTTACCTATCGCGATTTTCACGACACAATGTTTGAAGGTATCTTCCGGGGGTATAGCAAAGTGATGATTGGCCGTATCATCGGTGCGGGAAGCGTGAGAGCTTTTTGCCTCAACTTTGAAGACGTAACTATTATGCCCACCTGGGAGCGCCCACCAGAAGACCGTCTATTCTGTGTACCGGCCTTAGCTATTAATACCATCCATCACACGAGCTAAATCTAGCTACTGTGCGGCGTTGTCTTTGGCGCCAGCCTTGGTGTTACTTGGTGGCGTACCGAGTAGGTTACTGCTGTCAGAAGCACCAGTTGCTGCCTCTGACTGCTTATTGGGATCGTACAAATCATTGCCGGAGTTCAAGCTGATGAAAAGTATTGCGATAGCAGCCACAACAAAAATACTTGCCGCCGCTAGAACCCAGATAATTACACGTCGTTTTTTCTTTTGCTCGGCTTGGTATTCCTTACCTTGGCGAGTGTAGTAGCGGAGCTGTTCTTCGCTAAGCTCGTGTATCTGGTCTTCGGTTAGATCTTGCTCATGGGTAGCATAATAGCCGTCCTGGATATGCTCGATAATTTCATCGGTAAGAAAATGTTTTGCCATCTTTATTGTTTCTCCTGATAAGCATAAGTATAACGCTCACTCCAGAAGCAATCAACCCCTGTGCAGTTTCAAAGTTTCTGCGATAATATCTAAACGCTTCTCAAGAGATACTGCTGGTAAATGCACAGTCTGGACATCTGATAAATCATACGCCAGCGAAATAGCATCATGTGTTGCTTTGGCTTCCTCAGGATTTTCTCTCCGAATTCTTGTTTGTTTGTATTCGCCCACCGGTTCACAGAAAAATGCGAATGCATAGTCGGCGAGCTTACTGTATCTCTCGATCTCAGGCACTCTCTCACTTAACCCATTAAGGTTACAGTACCCTATGTGGTCGATGAGACTGCGGTCAGAAAATACAAGATTGGCATCAGTGGGAATTTCGCGTTCCACCCCCAGCTGCTCCTCCAAAACCAAGGGTTGAAACGCTGGATAATTCCTATCTGGTGTGATGGGCTCGTAATCTGGATCTTCTTCGTGCTTTTTTAGTTCACGATCAATGAGACGTTCTGCTGCCTCCTCTACAAAATACGCTTCTGGGTACATATCCTTAAGCGCCTCAACAGTAGTCGTCTTGCCTGAGTGCGGTCCACCCGACAGCGGGACTATCAACATATCTTTATTATACTCTAGCCAGCCGATTGGAGAAGATACTTACAAAAGCGTTATTGGCGAGGGGTGAAGCCCCAAAAGTCGGCAATGCCACCGCGACGCAATTCTTCTGCGGTCCAGTGTTTCCGCTCAGTATTATTGTGGACGTTAGGGTCTGCAATTACATAACGCTGGCCATCCTGACTCACTTTTCTGATAACGATAAAGTGGCCATTCTGCGTGAATGCTCCTGGCTTGGCATAGGCGATTACCATACCGCCCTGTCGCAGCGTTTGCGTAATCTCAGCATAATTTTTGGGGTGGTTATAGCGTAGATTAAAACGTTTGGCGATGTAATGGAAGGTAGCTGCCTCTTGACGCGTACCGCTACCTGGGATGTAGTACTTAGGCGTCAAGACATCTGACATCTGGCGGGGATTGACTCTTCGGTCAGTTAATGAACTCACTACAATAGCAGCAGCCGTTGGCCCACAGCCAGATGAAGCAATGCGCGGACCCCAACTTTGCTGGTTGTAGTCGACAAACTTAGCAGGACCACCTACATACCCCTTCGTTTGCGCGGGTTTTGGCTTTGCAGCTGGTTTAGTTGGCTTGGGTGCTGGCTTGGGCTTGGTAACAGGCTTCGGTTTGACGACGGGTTTTTGAGCCGGCTTGGTGGGCTTTGGTCTTGTAGCTGGTTTTTGAACGGGCTTGTTGGGTTTGGTTTGCTTCGGCTTGCTCGTTTTTGTAACTGCGGTACCGATCTGCTGTTTTGGCTTTTGCGGCTTTTTGACTGGCTTCTTTATCACAGGTTTTTTAGTAGTGGTTTTTTGTGGCTGCTTTGTAGTTGTAGGCTTAGGCGATGGGCTTGTAGTAGGATTGCTTGGAGCCGTAGAGTCATTAGGCGCCGCTGTGGCGGTAGTACTTGTACTCGTGGCTGCTGTCGTTGCACTTCCTACGGTCTGACCGGCAGCTGCAGTCGAAGCAACAGTATGCGTACGATAATATGTCTTCTTTTTAACAATAACTTTTCGCTTTACGACGGTTTTCTTGGTGGTTGTATGATTGGTTTCGCCAGAGGTTGAAGTAGCAGATGCGCTGGAAGTGCTAGAGCTAGGAGCGGAAGTTGCGTCTTGCGTGGCTGCAGCCTGGGTAGCTGGTTTAGCTGCTGGTGTCTTAGCAACTGGTCTGTTTGTGCTCCCCGTGGGTGTCGTAGCATCAGAATCGTTGCCGGCGGTTAGCTTAATAATCGCAATAGGCGTAAGAACCATGAACGCTAACACGATTAACACCAGTGGAAGCTTTCGAAGGGTGCGTTTTGCATCATGTTTACGGCGGTCAGCAGTATGGAGCTTATAGGCATCGTCTACCCCAACCCCTACGGTGCCATCAGAGTAGTACTCCTTAATGAGCGGCGTGTTGTTCACCTCCTGATTAACAGGGGTATCTGGTTGCCATGATGTATTATCTCCCATCATAGCAATGGATTATACACCAAACTTGCTTTTTTGTCAATATATTGACAAGGCTTAACTACTTTTGGCTTTTGCGCTTTTTGGGGTCGAGTTCTTTTTTGCGGAGGCGCAGATTTTCAGGCGTTACTTCGAGTAGCTCATCGTTTTCAATAAAATCTAAGTACTGCTCGAGGCTAAAGATAGTTGGTGGCGTTAGCTGTACTACTCCGTCGCTGCTCGAACTGCGCATATTGGTAAGATGCTTCGTTTTACAGACATTGATTTCGAGATCTTCGGAGCGAGTGCTCAGACCGATGATCTGGCCAGCATAGACCTTCTCTGCTGGACCGACAAAGATGGTACCCCGTGCTTCGGCGTTTTGCAGTGAGTACGGTGTGGTGCTGCCTGTTTCAAACGCAATAAGCACGCCGTTGCGCAGTTGATCCAGTTTAGCGCCTTCTGGCTGATAGCCAACGACTAAGCTATTCATCACAATCGTACCTTTTGTATTGGTCATAAGAATGTTGCGCATACCAAGCAAGGTGCGAGTGGGCATTTCATAAATCAGTTTGGTGACGTCTTTGCTTGATACAGTGAATTGTTCTTTGAGCGTAGCCCGGCGTTGGCCAAGCTCCATTTGTACCGTTCCAACGTGTTCGGCAGGCACTTCGATGATTACCTCTTCAATTGGCTCCATCGTCTTGCCGTCTTCTTGGTGGGTCACCACTTGCGGACGACCTACTTCGAACTCATAGCCTTCGCGGCGCATGGTTTCGATGAGTACGCCGAGGTGTAGTTCGCCACGCCCAGCGACTGTAAAGCCAATGCCGTCTTCTTCTACCTGTAATCCGACATTGGTCTCCAGCTCCTTTTCGAGCCGTTCAGCAATCTGCCGAGAAGTATTAAACTTACTTTCCTGACCTTTAAATGGCGAGGTGTTTGGCCCAAGGTAAATGCGTAGCGTTGGATCTTCTACTTCGATAGTTGGCAAAGCTTCTGGGTTTTCGGCATCGGCGATAGTTTCACCGATTTGAGCGTCTGCGATGCCAGTAAGCTGCACGATATCGCCCGCCACGCCTTCTGGGACCTCAAACTTAGATACGCCATGGCTCATAAATACGTTATCGATTTTTGCTCGTACGATGCTACCATCCTTTTTGCATAATGCCACTTGATCGCCTTGCTTTACGACACCTCGATTGATACGACCAACGGCATATTTGCCCTTGAACGTATCATGCGCCAAAGCAGTTACAAGCATCTGGAATGGCTTATCTTGCTCTACCGCTGGCGCAGGGATTTTATTGATAATCGCATCAAAGACTGGGTCAAGATTCGCTTCCTGATTTTCTGGGTCTGACGGCATTTTGTCCCACGCTTTACCGGCACGACCGATGGCGTAATAGACTGGGTAATGCAATTGGTCTTCGTGCACAGCGAGTTCTAAGAATAGATCTGCAAGCTCGTCTTCTACTTCTTTGGTGCGGCTACCTGGCTTATCGATTTTATTTAGAATAACGATCGGCTTTAATTCCGCAGCAAGTGCTTTCCCGAGAACAAATTTGGTCTGCGGCATTGGACCTTCTTGGGCATCTACAATCAGCAAACAGCCGTCTGCCATGTTCAAGGTGCGTTCGACTTCACCGCTAAAGTCAGCATGCCCGGGTGTATCGATGATGTTGAGTCGATAGTCGCCATGCTGTACTGCCGTCACTTTTGCGGTGATGGTGATGCCGCGTTCTTTTTCTTGATCGCCGCTGTCCATGATCAAATCTTGATTCATTTCTGCTTGGTTATCGCGAAATGTCTTCGATTGCTTTAATAAGCCATCTACAAGTGTGGTCTTGCCATGGTCAACGTGCGCGATAATCGCAATATTACGAATGTTAGCCGGATCTTGTTTGCTCATTTGCTATAAAAAAGACGCTGGATGATCAGCGCCAAACCTTATCTGTAATTATAGCATATTGTGAAAGGATTAGCTATCACGTTTCGCGAGCATTTGGTTATGCGCCACAACCCTTGCGTCACCCGCATGCGCAAAATATGCAATTCCAACCGGCTTAACATTTACAGTGAGTGCCATATTGTCATTATGATCAACAGATTCCTGCAAAAAAGGATATATTGGATCGCCCGACTTTTTCGGCACTAGGACTCCCGACGAGTCGAAGTTCCATCTGTTAGGCTCAGTCATCTCCTCAACTCCTACAGATTCCTCTAAGCCCTTAACCGCTGTAAAGGAAATGCTTACCAGTCCTAAAGATAACTTTTTTGGCTTAACTGCCTCTACGCGTGCCGGCAGAACAGTAACTTCTCCTTTGGCTAAGCTTCCTCGGCTTGAAGCAAGCTTTAAGTCATACATCCAGCCAGCAACTAGTTCTTTGGGGCGCAAGCAGCCTGTAAATTCTGCTCCTAAAAGGTCGTATTCATGCTGCACACTCATAGTAATCCATTGCAACATGGCGTAGCGATAGAGTCAACTTCGCGGTATAAACATGAGACAATAGCTGTATGGACACGAGACCTTTAGCGGAGCGGCAACGACCAGAAACGTTGGCTGATATTGTTGGGCAGGAACACCTGACTGATACCGGCAAGATTATTCACGAGATTATCGAGCACCAGCAGCCGACCAGCCTTATTCTGTGGGGGCCGCCTGGTAGTGGCAAAACCACATTAGCCCGAATTATTGCCAAAGAAACTGGTGCTGAATTTGTAGAACTGAGCGCTGTCACGTCTGGCAAAGCAGACGTAGTAAAAGTAATTCAACATGCGGAGCAAAATCGTCGTTTGGGCATGCAGACTATCTTGTTCGTCGATGAGATTCATCGTTTTAATAAAGCCCAGCAAGATGCCTTTTTGCCACATGTAGAGGACGGAACCATCGTGCTAGTGGGCGCCACAACCGAAAACCCCAGTTTTGAAGTGATTAACCCCCTGTTGAGTCGCTCACGGGTGTTAGTTCTGGAACCACTATCGAAATCGGCGATTGTGAGCATTATTAAAAAAGCCGCCAAGGCAGAAAAACTTACCGCCAAAAAGCTGCCAGCAAAAAGTATTGATTTGTTGGCTGAGCTGTCTGGCGGCGATGCGCGAGTAGCCTTGGGGAACTTGGAGTTGGCTACCCAGCTGGCTGGACGCAAAACCATCACACCAGAGATTATCGAAACCGCAGCGCAAACCAAACTGCCGGGCTACGACAAAAAAGGCGAAAGTCATTACAACGTCATCAGCGCTTTTATCAAATCAATGCGTGGCGGCGATGCCAATGCGACGCTCTATTACTTGGCGCGTATGCTGCAAGCTGGCGAAGACCCAAAGTTTGTCGCTCGACGCATGGTAATTTTTGCATCTGAGGATATTGGCTTGGCGGCGCCAGCGGCACTCAATTTGGCAGTATCCACATTTTTGGCAGTAGAACGCATTGGCATGCCCGAAGCACAATACAATCTGTTCCACTGTGCAAGTGTGTTGGCAAAAGCACAGAAATCACGCGAGGTAGCCGATGCCATGAGTAAGGCCTTGGCCGCAGCTCGCGACTATCCCGATCTTGCCGTGCCCTTACAGCTGCGCAATGCTCCAACTAAACTTATGAAAGATCTAGGCTACGGTAAAGGTACAAAATGGGAAGCAGGCTTTAAGCACCCGGACGGTTTCTTGCCAGATGAGCTGTCAGATATTGACTTTTTTGCATAACTGGTGTATAATACCAATAACTATGTCTTTGCGCAGTCCTGAACATCGTGCAGCTTTTGCTGCCGAACACGATGATACTAGTATTGAGCTACTCTTCAGTGGCACCAGTCTTGATGTTGCCGGCGTAGCGCAAAATATCGCTGATCAAGCAGAGCCGCGCAACCGTTTTGTTGAAAAAATGTTAGACACCGGGCAACTACTATTAAGCTACTTAAGTGAAGATGTAGAAGCGGAATTTGACCAAGAAAATGAACAACATGCTCTGGATGATGCGACCAACATTCTATTTGATGCAATCTACACCGTACGTCGCATTCTCGATCCCGAGAAAACCATGGGTGATTTTCCGTTTGAAAGTCAGCAAGGCGATACCCTCTACCTCCTTGAAACTGACGACGATGTGTTTAGCATAGAGCAATACGATGTGTCTGGCATGAACAGCGAGCTACAACGGACAATTCGCGTTCAGGAAGCGTACGTTGGCGATCCCGACGCATCTGGTTTAAGAAGTTTTATGAGCGTCTTGGCCAATGATGAAATTGAAGATATAGAGGCAGCAGATGTCTTGCGTGTAGCCAGTGGGCTCATCGAAGGTCTCGACTCGTAGTATTGACTTTTTAACATAACTGGTTTATAATACTAGTAACTATGCCCTCATCGCAGGAAAACACACCAGAGCGTGATATCAGGTATGAAGCTCTTAACGCTATACCCCCAAAAGAGGGACTTTTTAGTCGGTTAGGCAAGATAGCTCGCCGTGAAAAAACAGATACTGGCTGGAGCAATCGAACGAGAGAGGAAGTTAAACCACGTTTGCATCTACTTGATAGGCTCGTAGTTATAACAGACACTATGCTGCTAGAGAATTTTGAAGCGGTCGAGCCCGTAGATGGTCGAAGAGCAAAGTTTACGATTGCCACGCCAGACACGGGGGCGCCGAACATTGTCAATGTCAGATTCAACACGCACAAGCGACCAGAATTTTACATTGTGCAGCATTATGCAAACCTTACAGAGCCCGAAGTTTTTGATACGGACCCGACTGACAGTTATACGGTGTGGCGACATGGGAGTTACACCACGCAGTTTGACACTACTGGACCAGATGCTGCCACAGCACTCGCCAGACTACCAGAGCCCGAAGCCGCCTAGCTGCTTACAAACTTTTTAAGCTATACTGAATGTATGGCTACTCCAGTAATTGACTGTCGAGATCTTAGCAAGCGCTATGGCAAGTCAGATGTGTTTGCGCTCAAGCAACTGACGCTGCATGTTAATGCTGGCGAAGTGTATGGATTCCTGGGCCCAAACGGGGCTGGTAAAAGTACCGCCATCCGTACTCTGCTGAATTTTATTCAACCTACGAGCGGTACTGCCACTATTGCTGGGTTCGACATTGTAAAAGACTCAGTAGCAATCAAGCAGCGTATTGGGTATTTGGCAGGCGACATTGCGCTATATCCAAAAGCCACTGGTGCAGAATTATTAGATTACCTGTTTGCCCTGCAAGGGGCCGACGGTAGTGCCTATCGGCGTACCCTCGAGAAACGCTTCGAAGCCGATCTCACGCGACCAATCAACAGCTTAAGTAAAGGTAACCGCCAAAAAATAGGGATTATTCAGGCCTTCATGCATCAACCCGATGTATTGATTCTGGACGAACCAACTTCTGGCCTAGATCCGCTGATGCAAGAAGCGTTTCATGAAACAGTTAACGAAGCGCGAGATCGTGGTGCGGCCATACTTATGAGCAGCCACAACCTGACTGAAGCGCAGCGCATTTCTGATCGCGTGGGGATTATTAAACACGGCAAGTTGATCCACGAACAGGCTATAACTGGTGCAACTGATTTGGGCAAACCCGTCTTTCGGGTAGTACTTGTCAACACCGCACAGCTTACAAAGCTCAAAAAAGCTGCACATCTAAAATTTCTCTCCAAAGAATCTGGCGCCACCGGGCTTTTTCAGGCTACCGGTAAACTATCGGACGCCCTTAAGACGCTAAGCGCCTACGACATCCAAGAGCTGACTACCCAGCAGTTGAGTCTAGAAGATGAATTTTTGGAGTTTTACGGAGAAATCAAATGAAAACCATACTGCTGTGGGAACTGAAACGACGGCGCTGGCCCATCTTCTGGTGGTGCGTTGGCAGCGTACTTATTACGGTTTTTATACTGGTGCTCTATCCACCAATCCGCGATCAAGCCAATCAAGTAAACCAGCTGTTCAATCAGCTTCCGGCGGGCATCAAAGAGATGAAAACCGGTGGCGCAGCAACGGTGGATGTGGCAAATCCAGCATCGTTCCTAAGTTCGCAATTGTATTACATTACCCTACCAATTCTCTGGATCATTCTCGCAATTACCCGCGCTAGTAGTCTTATAGGGAAAGATGAGCAGGAGCATACCCTGGAGCTGTTGCTGTCACGACCAGTAAGCCGGGGCCATGTTTTGCTAGCCAAAGGACTGACATTACTCAGTGAGTTCATCATTGTTGGCGGTATCACATTGCTGACAGTAATTGCATTTGCCCCACTGTTTGATTTACATATTAGTTCCTTTGACTTGGCATTGGCAACGGCGTACACCGCATTATTCTCGCTCAGCTTTGGAGTCGTATCGTTCACCCTGCAAGCCGCGAGCAACCTTACAAGGCGTGCAGCTAGCACTATAGCCATTATTCTAAGCTTTGGTGGATACCTAGTCGTATCCCTAAGCAGTCTAACCACTTGGCTTGATAGTGTGGTGAAGTTCTTGCCCTATCACTACTTTGTGCCTGAAAATATTTTGAACGGAAAGCCATCGACCGGCTTAACGATATATCTAGCCGGCGTGCTGGTATTTGGTGCAGCAGTATCCTACCTTGGGTTTCGCCGACGCGACATTGAATAGTCATTGCAATACTTGACATTATATGATATAATGGTAATATGAGACTTTTTGAGCACTTGCAGCATAAAATCCAGAAAACCCCTGAACAACCTCACGACACAATAGACCTAGCAGAACGCGAATTATCTATTCTAGAACTATGCGGCGTGCTTGCAGAAGGTTTTGGTGAGCCGGCAAAAGATGCACCGAATACTGAGCGCATCTCGTTAGATGTTTTGCTAGAAGCTGAAGAAGATAGACCTGCGTATAAAATCACCGATACATCGCCTAACTCAGCTTATCGTAAGTTCCGTATCGAAGAAATTGGTTCAGAAGTTATGTATACGCTTGATTTCATTCAGAAGCCGAGCAGCAACCCCGTAGACAAACCTATTTTCTTGGCTAGTCCTCAATTGAAACATGCACGCCTTATGGGTAGCGCAGAGGAAGTGCGAACATTCACCAGTAACGTTGCAGAGCTCCTCCAAGTAGCCGAGCAATAGCGTTATTTGCTCGCAATTTGCTCCCACGGCAGACCTTTTTTGCCAAAGTGGCCGTAGGCTGACGTCTGGGAATATATTGGTCGACACAGATCAAGGGTTTCAATAATTCCCTTTACAGACGTATCAATGAGCTTATCTTTGAAGGCTTCGAGCTCTGCTTGGCTGACGGTTGCGGTGCCGAACGTTTCAATGGTTTGCATGAGTGGTTTTGGCTGGCCAATGACATACGCCAGGCCAACCTCGCATTTTGTAGCCAGACCGGCTGAGACGATGTTCTTAGCAATGTAGCGCGCTGCGTAAGCGCCAGAGCGATCAACTTTACTGGGGTCTTTTCCGCTAAAAGCACCGCCGCCAACGCGTGCATACCCGCCATAGGTATCTACGACGATTTTACGACCAGTTAATCCGGCGTCACTATCAGGGCCCGGGATATGCCAGAGGCCAGTACCGTTGATGATGATATCTTTATCTTTCGGTGGCTCGAGTTCGTATTTCTCTAACACTGGTGTAACGATTTGTCTGAGGGCTTCTTCGCGTACTGTCTCGGGCGTTGTAGTTTCGTCGTGAGCCAAGGCGAGCACTAACTTTTCGACAGCCACTGGTTTCCCGTCTTCATAGGCAATCGTAACTTGGGCTTTACCGTCTGGACGCAACCACGCCAGTACTTTTTGGTCACGTGCTTCATCAATTCGCTTAGTAAGTGAATGTGCCAAGGCTATTGGCAATGGCAATAATTCTGGTGTTTCGTTGATTGCATAGCCAAACATCATGCCTTGATCGCCTGCACCATCCTGGTCCACACCAATCGCAATTTCTGGCGATTGCTGATGAATGTCGTTGCTAAATTCTGATTCTGGGCCAAATCCCCACTCTTTTTGCGTGTCGAGAGTATACCCAAGCTCGGCAATCTTTTCCGTTGCGATTCGCTGGTAGTCAAGCTTGGCTTTTGTTTTTATTTCGCCAAACAACGCAATCTTGTTGGCGCCGGCAACGGTTTCTAACCCTGCCCGACTATTTGGGTCTTGCGCCAACGCGGCATCTAAAATTGCATCACTTATTGCATCACAGATTTTATCCGGATGTCCTGCGCAAACCGATTCGCTGGTAAATAGTGTTCTGCTCATACTTTCTCCTTTACTTTATTAACGCTGCTTCTTTCAGTGCTTCGCCGAGTCTTTCTGTGTCAGTATTTGCACCAGCTGCGATACGAACATAGGGGCCATGCTCATCGGGCAGCATTCGTGCACGATCAAACCCAAAGCTTTGACCTATGTCCATATGCTCTCTGACACGCTCGTCTCGCCAAAGTCTCGTGGCGAGCGCAAATTGATCATCAGTACCAAGGCACTGCAGAAAGAATAGTGGTGTAGCGCCATTAGGGTAGTGATCAGTGGTATATTCGTGAGCAGGATGCGAGGTTAGCGTAGGATGTGCAACTACAAAGTCTGCACCTTCTTTCTCTGCTTCATACAGATGCAACGCCAGCTCGCCTGTTTTTTTATAAAGAGCACGGTTCCTCGCATCAAATTCTTCAACTGACGCTGGCAGTAGCGACTGAATGTGTTCTGAGCTTGCGACCCCTGGACGACCACCTGTTGTACGACGGTATTCTCGAGTAGTATCTATCAGTTCTTGATTGGGACTATATACTAGTCCAGCAAGCTCTTTATTGAAAGTGTATGATTTTGTAGCGCTTTCGGCTACTAATATTTGGTCGTTCACTTGCAGCTGTTCTCCAAGCGGTAGACTCGTTGATAACGGAAGTGTGTTATCAAGAATTGTTATAGATTTTGGCGCATACTGCTGAATGTTTTTTCGTAAGGAGGCTAGGTGTAATACAGGTACGTTTGGACCGTTGCCGATGGTCTCGGCAAGGATAATACTTGGATTATGCTTTTCTAGCACCCGCTCGACAGATGATGGGTCTCCAGAGTCAAAACTCACCAGACGAACGCCAGCCTTTTTGAGATCAGTATTAATATGGACGAGTGTTTGTCCATATAGCTCGCGGCCATGAGCTAGCACATGTTGCTCATCAGCACCGGTTCTCAGAGCAACTGCGACAGCCGCCTGCACCGCAGTCATGCCACTTCCAAAAGCAACGAGCTTTTCATTGGATATTCGTGCTAGGCTAGCAAACTGAGATTCAGTTTCGCTCAATTGTAGTGTGCCGTCTCGAGGATACAGGTCTATGGGTTCGAATTCTCTGCGAGCAGCAAGTCCTTGTCGGAATTGCTCGACGTCTGAGAAACATGGTACTGGTTCACATTGTGAGGGGCTAGAAATAAAAAATCCTTTCTGCCATGACGGCGAAAGGATACGACTTGTTCATATCTTTCCCGCTGGCGGGCTAGATGGAGCACCTTATCGTTAGACAGGTTGCCGGCAGGTCGACGAGCTAGATCTCTCGCTGCACTCTTTATATTCAAATTGTTAATGGTAGCTAGTGTACCAGCTGTCGTTCTATGTGTCTAGAGCGAATCGTCTTCTGGGATTTCTCGATGTGTATGTTTGCTTAGTTCAACAAGGTGCTTTTCACGGAACGAATCGAACTTGCTGTGATTGAGGCCGTTGTCTTGGATGAACTGGCTCAGCTGTTGCGAACCAATGTAGTGCGGCAGCATCACATACGTCGCTCCCATTTCATACAAATCAGCTGCGTGGTTATGGTCGTTTGAATAGCAAATTATGATGGCGTCTTTGTTGTGTTTACGCACATATTCAAGCAGCTGCATATTCACTTCAAACACACTCACGGTGCTCACAATCAAACGCGCTTTTGTAAAGTTTACTTCGTCGAGTAAGATTGGATCGGTCGCATCACCATAGAGATAATTTATGTGGCGCTTTTCAAGTTCTTCGACAGCCTCTGGGTCGTAGTCAATCACCACAAAGCGGGAGTGCATACTACGGAACGTTTTAATAAATTGCTGACCATTTTCGTAGCCGATTAATACGAGTGGATATTCTTTGTCGCGATGTCGGGCCTCGGAAGTTTCTCGGCGTTCAAATAGCTGCAAGTGCTTTTCGAGTTTCGCAAAAATCCAGTTGTCATACTTCATGAGATACGTAGACACGGCGATTGTGATGAGCGCGACCAAAGTAATAAGCGCCGAAAGTCGAGCACTTACAATACCTGCACTCTGTGCTAGCACCACTAAAATGATGGAGAACTCACTAATTTGTGAGAGGTTAATACCTGCTTTAAAGCTTGTGCGTTTTGTATATCCAAGCAAGCCAAGTATTGCCATAACAATATTTGGCTTTATCAGTAAAACCACGGCTGAAAATACGAGTGCAGGGCCAATAACCGATCCGACATGGTTAAGCTCTAGACTCTCGCCCAAACTAATGAAGAACAAGATGATGAAGAAATCTCGTAACGGTTTAAGTTTAGCGCCAATCTGATGCGTATACGGTAAGTGAGCCAACGACACTCCCGCAAACAGAGCGCCAACTTCCACCGAAAAACCGATTGCATTGATAAGCGATGCCACTCCAAAGCCCCACGCTAGGGCAAACACAAACAACAGTTCCTGCGATTTGGCGATGTATTTTGTTACTGGTGGCAGAACCTTTGCCCCCACTACAAACAGTCCTGCAACCACAGCAGCACCTTTCAGAACTAGCAGACCTATATCAAATGGTGTGAGTGGACCACCAGTTTGAGCTGCAATAAACAATAGAGCAAAAGTCGCAATAATGTCATCGACCAAGATAACACCGATGGCGATTTGGCCGTTCAGCCGCGTGATTTCTTTTTTGTCGCTCAGAACTTTGGCGATAATAATCGTACTACTAAAGAAGAGTGCTAGGCCGACTATCAAGGCTTCTGATTGATTGAAATGATGCGCAGTGGCCAGCAAATAGCCTATAGTCGCTATCGTAAATAATAATCCAAACGCGGTTAGTAGCACCGCCTTCCCAAGCCGCCTCACTACAGACAGACTCAATTCTAGACCGATAATAAAGAGTAGGAGCGCAATGCCTATTTCACTAAAAGTCTCGAATGCAGATTTATCGTGTATGAGATTGAGGAATGTCGGGCCAACAATGATACCAGTCAGGATGTAGCCAACGAGAAGTGGTTGACGCAACCAGCGCATAATAATTGAGATGACGGCGGCAATAACAATTATCAGACTGAGCTGCGTGAAAATATCGTTATGCATCTAAACGGTATTGCCCTCCTCAAATTGTACATTTGCGTCTTTGTGAATATCTATAGTATACCGGATATGCTTGTATGCCCCAAGCTGCTCTTGGTCTGTTCAAGATATAGATTGTTTAGTATAATCATCTCCTGTATTGGGGATTAGCCAAGCGGTAAGGCAACGGGTTCTGGTCCCGTGATCGGGGGTTCGAATCCCTCATCCCCAGCCATAGACATTGACAAATGTTCATTTTTATTTAATATAATTCTATGCCTGACTCAGAAACTATATCATTTTTTTCTAAAGACTTATCCTACGCACAGTCTATTGGCGAGGTGGAGTTGCGCGCTCCAATTAACCACGATGGTGTTATCCAAGTTGGCTTGCCAATCGAGGACGCAAAAGCTGCCCCAAAAACTGAACTTAAAATTGTTGGTGCGACTGACGCAGTTCGAGTAAGTCGAGTTGATGGTGAGCCTATACAGGCAGAACTTATATGGACAGATGACATCACTAAGGAAATCACTGCGCAAGATATTTTAAAGGACGGTGTTGAAGAGGTGGTTTTTGAGCGCGGCAACATGAAAAAAATCCCTGGTAAAGGTTTTATGCGGGAGTGGATCACCAACGCAGCACTGAACGATTTATCAATAACATCACTCGCGCAGGTTATTGGCACTTCGTGTCTTAGAAAGCTAAAAGATCAACATCTTTAGACAATAGCTTTGTAGACAACACCATCTACCAATTCAGAGTTCTTACCGTAACATATCTAACTTCCAGGCGGGCTATACTATCATATAGTCAGCACATAACATAAGCGGAGCAATACATGTTCGGAAACTCAGAAGCATTTAGCGGATTCTCCACAAACAATATAGATAAAGCGGAGATTTTCTACCGTGACATCTTAGGCCTTGATGTAACTAGAGAAGGCATGGGGATGTTAACTCTCCATCTGGCTTCTGGCGGGACAGTAATGATTTACCCCAAAGATGACCATGAGCCAGCAGTCTACACTGTTCTGAATTTCCCAGTGGACGATATTGATGAAGCCGTGGGAAAGTTAACCGCCCTCGGTGTGGAGTTTGAACGGTATGATGAAATTGAGGCCGACGAAAAAGGTATTGCGCGAGGCCTCGCGTCTGGGCAGGGCCCTGACGTAGCGTGGTTTAAAGACCCCGGCGGCAACATACTGGCCGTGATGCAATTATCGTAAAACTATTTCTGTAGACGAACGTTTTCTTTTTGTGCAGCAAGGATCTGGTTTTCATAGTTCATCTGTTTAGCAGTAAGCCAGCTGATGAGTGCATGAATGGCTGCCGCAAAAAAGCTGTACATGACAATCGCAAACAAACCTGCAGCACTGAAGTAGCTTGTTTCGGTAATTTCTTTAGTGGGGAAAATGCCACGGAACGGTTGCAAGAATTCTGCTGCAATACGATATACGAATTGCGTAAAATCTGCCTGTGGGCTAGCGCCGAGTAGAAGCATCAAAAAGCCAAGAACTAAGAATACGATCGCTACGATTACATAAAAATATACTAAATACGTAAGCCATCGCGCAGCCTTTATAAATGAAAGAGCTCCTTCTGCTGGTGGTTGTTGTGCCATAATTTTTAGCCTCGTTTAAATTATATTGTCAGTATACAGTACGCCAGCATTTATCAATAGATGGGAACGGTGTATGCTTGAAGCATGAAGAAGCTACTAGTGGTATTTTCCATATTGATTGTTTCGACGCTTGTTGCCCTCACCTATTTCTATTTTGAAGCGGCAGTTCGTCACTCTATCCATTACATATGGGATGATTGGTTTAATACTGGAGCGAATCGCTTGCTTGTCGTCCCGCTAAGCATTGTGTTAGGTTTCTTATTCTTTGGAGCGCAGCATTATTTAGATCCCAAATCAGAGAATCACGAGAGCCACGGGCTAGGTAGCGCGCCAAAACCAACAGTTGTTAACTTTATAAAAGTATTACTTATTGGGTTTTTCTCGTTGGTTGCTGGAGCTTCATTGGGCCCAGAAGCAATTTTAGTACCCGCAAGTTTGCTTATTGGGAGTATCGTTGGGGTAAAACTATTCAAGAAGGATAAACAGCTGGCTGGTATGCTCAGCATGGTAGGTTTTATAGCGCTGTTCGCAGCATTCTTTGATTCATTTATCGCAGGTATATTAGGTCTCGTACTCGTCACCAAAGAAGTGAAGGTAAAAGTCACGCCCCCGCTCGCCGTGGTTGCAGTTATTGCCTCGCTAACAACGGTATACGTATTAAGCTTCTTGGAATCATCACCATTCGTGAACACACCGCCTCATGTATGGAAGTTTAGCATTCAAAGCCTGCTGGCTTGTATAGGCTTGGTAGCAGCTGGCTACGGAGCTACCTATCTACTCGGTAACGCCCATAGCGGCTTTGCAAGGGTGCGAAAGGCAATTCATAAGCGAACTTGGTGGCAACGGAGTATCGTGGCGGCTCTCGGTCTTTCTGTATTGTATTTGCTTGGCGGTTCTCTAATCGAATTCACTGGCAATGAGTCGATTGTGCCGATGATTGAGCAGTCTGCCAGCCTCGGTTTAAGTGGCTTGATTGTGGTTGTGTTGATGAAGATTTTAGCAATTAGCTGGTCGAAAGCCATGGGCTACCGTGGGGGTCTAGTGTTCCCAAGTGTGTTTGTGGCGAGCACCTTAGTCGTAATTGCACATACTTGGGCGCCGGAGTTGAGCTTTATCGTTGGATTAATCGCAGTTCTAGTTGGCATGTTTACAGCAGACCGCAAAGTAAAAATTCTCGTATAGCCCGCTCGCAAATCTGTGTCACAATAGAAGTATAGTTAAATGAGGTAGTCCACCATGAGCGTAGCAGTTGATCCGTACATATTCTTTAAAGGCAATGCCCGCGAAGCAATGGAATTTTATAAACATATTTTTGGGGGAGACCTCGTTACACAAACCTATGCCGAAGTAAATATGCCACCGACCGAAGGGCTATCACATGATAGTCTGATGCATGCCTCGCTTGAAGGTGGCCACGCCAAACTTATGGCCAGCGACACCGCGCAGGCTAGTCCTGTAGCAGCAAAAATATCCATATCCTTGTCCGGTACAGATGAAGAAACGCTCCGAGGGATTTTCGACAAGCTCAGCGAAGGCGTCGAAGTAAAATACCCCCTAAAAAAGGAATTTTGGGGCGATACCTTTGGTAGCGTAACAGACAAATACGGCGTCGAGTGGATGATAAATATTACTGGTAAGCCAGCTTAGAACTACCTACTCTCCACGCTAAGCAACACTGGTTTATGATCAGTTTTAGCATCTTCTAAAACCCTTACAGAGGCAAGATGTAAGTTACTGTCTTCGCTTGCTTCTTGGAGGCAAATGTCGATTTGTTTTGGCTCAGTGCCATGCTCTCCTGTCGTGGTAGGTCTTGAGGGGAAAGCTATAAAACCTTTCGCCGCAAACGCCAATGCAACTTGCTCGAAACTTGAATTAAAGTCTCCGCATATCAATAAGTCTTCATCACCACTCTTATTGTCTACGATAAATTTCATATTTTTTTCGAATTGCTCTTGGTGAACCTTAGGATCACCGCCAACATGCGTTGTAATTACTCTTACTTTTGCGACTCCCTCTGAGGTAGCCATGAGCAAAGGAACTCCAATTGCTGCGCGGTCTTCTTGCGTGGCATCTGAAATGTCTTTGACTTTGTCCTCGGGGTTGTCTATTTCAAGAATGCCCTTAAATGTTTCTATTACAGGTTCGATTTTCTTTCTATTGCCCGCCATAGCTACGGTAGTTACGTCATCTTCTTCAATCCGTTGAGGTGTAATTATGATGTTGTTATATCCTCCTTTTGTAGTGGAGTCTGTAGTAACTCTGGCGATACTCATACCCTTAAACCGCTTGTCGCCCAGCATAGTTTCAATGTCATTATCGGTCACTTCCTGTGCCAAAAAAGCATCAACCTTATATGTATCGATCATCAGATTAATCTCATCGAGGTAGTTACTTGCTTCGCCATGCATATTCCAAGATATTAAAGTAGTCGTGCCATTAATATTTGGAGCCACTTCTTCTGTGGGATCGTAGACTATTTTGTCCCCTGAATTTGTATCGGTAGTTGCCCACCATATACCGGCTCCTACAGCAAGCACACCTAACCCTGCAGCTAGACGGGTGGTCCAGCTATTTTTTCGCTCCGATTCCTCTGGGGAAGCTTGTTCGCTCATATATATACTATACCACCATCTCTGTTATTTTAAATATTTTATAAAAAGTACTTGCTATTTTTGCAAATTTAATGATATTTTAATATTGGTTAGTGATACTAGTGTTATGCAAGGTGGCAGCATGATAGACATATTACTCATAGAGGATAACCGGAACGTTGCGGAGGCCTTGCGCCAAGCAACTACGCTCGATTACTCTCTTACTATTGCTCACACGGGCTTGAGCGGCCTAAAACTGGCCAGCAAAAACCAATACGATGCCATTATTCTTGATTTGCACCTGCCGGACACGCACGGCTTAGATATATGCCAAGAGCTGCGAACTAAAGGCATTACAACGCCAATACTTATTCTCAGCGGTGAAGATAAGATTATGAGCAAAATTAAGCTACTCGACGCAGGCGCGAACGATTATCTGACAAAGCCATTTAGCTTGGGTGAGCTCAAAGTACGACTACGCGTGTTACTTCGCGATAGCCAGCCCACTTCGGCTGCACCTGGTGTACTTGAAGTTGGCGACTTACGCCTTGACCCTGCCACCCATAGTCTCGAACGCAGTGGTAGAGTCATCCAGCTGCGACGCAAGGAATTTTCGTTGCTAGAATGCCTGATGCTTCATGCAAATAATGTAGTCACGCGCACTACTCTTGGTAATTATGCGTGGCAACATAGTGAAGCGCCCTGGACAAATACCATCGATGTGCACATCAAACATTTGCGTGACAAGGTAGATCGACCATTTGAATCGTCCGTTATCCAAACCATTCATGGCGTTGGGTATAAAATCATCGCACCGCAACCGCTCGCTGTGGGCAAGGAGTAGTGATGATATGAGCGATCCAGTCACTACACCGAGCAATGGAATCGCACTCATAGATGAAGTCGGGGCAGATCGTATGCGCGAAATGCAGCGCTTTGCCGAACTTGGTCGATTAAGCGCAAGCTTACTGCATGAGATTAGCAACCCCCTCACTGCTGCAATTTTGCATTTGGAGCAACACCACGATCAACAATCGTTAAATATACGTCAAGCAAAGCGTAACATTCAGCTGCTTCACCGATACGTCGAAGCCGCTCGACAGCAATTGCGCCAAGAAAGTCAGTCGGTCAATTTTTATATCCGCCCGCAACTAAGCCAAATACGGCGACTTCTTACGCCGATGGCTCGTCGTGCCGGCGTACGACTACGCTTTAGTCTCGAAGCAAATTATCGATTATATGGTGACCCCATTAAATTCCAGCAAATTCTCACAAATCTGATCGCCAACGCCATCGACGCGTATAGTGAGATGCCTGTATTAAACGGTCGGCAAGAAGTTAAAATCACTATATCAGGCAGACAGCATTGGGTGTTTATACGTGTAGCTGATCGAGGGCAAGGCATCCCTGTTGATCAACTAGGGAGGTTGTTTGATCCGTTTTATACCACCAAGGGATTGTCGGGCAAAGGACTTGGCATTGGTTTAACTGCCGTCAAGCAGTATGTTGAGAAGGATTTCCATGGCGTTATACAAGTAACCAGCTCACCACGGTACGGCACGCAGTTTACGCTTCGACTCCGGACCACGCCGCGCTACCTGCGAAACCCAGTTTGATGCACTATCAGTCGAATGCATGCGGAAAGCAACTAGTTAGTCTGACTTGAACTGTCGATATTGAGTGGAGCGATATTAACAATTATATTTTCACTTGGCCTGTAAAGTATTGCTTTTTTACTTTTACTAAAAATAAGCACCTTGTCGCCATTTTTTGCACCTGCGAAGAAGCTCTGGTTTGCGAGCTTTGAAACATCTGACACTGTTGCTACGGTAGGCGCTTCATCTGGCAGTGCCGTAAGTTCTCCAACTTTATTAACAAGTTCAGTAGTTTGAGCCTGTAGGGCTGTTTGAGGATTTTTGAGTTGCTGCTGAGACTGTTGATATTTATTGTAGAAAAATATGCTACTGCCAATAGCGAGCATTACAATAACGGCTATACCCACATACTTGATGTTGGGTGACTTTTGGTCAGATGATGCTGTTTTTTGCGTCTTTTTTTCGGCTGTCGACTTAGGCATTTGAGTCCGAGTGCTGCTGGCAATGCTCGAGCTCCTAACTGGCTTATCTTCCATCTAGATCCTCCTCTTATTGATCGCTTAGACTCATTTTAGCATCTTTGACTGAGATGGCAGACCAGTTAAGACGTATTACTTGCTGAGCCGGCTTGTTTAGCAAGATAGTAAACCCATTTGGGCTCGCCTTGGCAATATAATGGTCATACTCAGCCTCAAATTGCGCAGCTTGCTCTTCTGGAATATCGGAATTGATTGACCAATTTGCGGTAACAATCGGTGTTTGGGGATACGGCTTTGTGAAGCGTATCTCGACTTTCTGCTTTCCTGGATTAATGACTGCAGTGCCCCCGGCATCGCTATTTAGGCTCGGTTGATTGTCGAATGATACATTTCCATAGAAATTAGCGTCGCCTTTAAACTCCGCCAAAAGCTGGAAGATGGTCCGGCCGTTAAATTGCGCATCTTTATCGACAGTTAATCCACCCCAGCTCTCTAGCCGAGCAAGTGCCACAAGATTAACTGCCTCTACGCTTTCAAGATTTGACGGTTGCGTCTCTTGACTGGTGCTGCCGTTGGCAGATTCGTCTTGATTGTTTGCGTTTTGAGTATCCGCTGCCGGTGAATCGCTAGAGCTCAAACCTTCGATGCTGCCTACCTTCAGCTTGTCAGCAGTAATTGTGCCGCTGAACTGTGCATTCCCAGCGCTGTCAAGGCTTCCAATTACCTGCCCTTGGCTATTAACGAAGCGCACCCCGCCTGCATCCGAAACCTTGACTGAGACCGAATCGCCCGAAGCAGATTCTATGGTGTTCGTAGCGACTGAATTTGCGTAGACACTTGGGGTGATAACCTCTAAGCCTGCGGTCAGTCTATCGGTTGTAATCTCTGATAAATCTGCGGAGTCTTCGGCCAATCCCTTGCCGCTCGACAAGTATGCAAGTGCTTGTTGTTGGAAGGTTTTCTGTTGCTCATCGTCTGAAAGGCCTGGCAGAATATTGCCGAGTTTTTCTCCGTTGCCCTGACCATTTTTTACAAAGGCAACGACGTAGCTCGGGCCATCACCGCTATATGAACTCAGTGCCTGACCGATAATATTACCTGCCTTGGTTGCTTTCATGGCATAGCCTGGTTCTTTCGCGGCAGTAAGCATATCACCCGCCTTGATTGGTCCGTTCTCTAATGAAACTTTGAGCGGGATACGCCCTGCTAATGCGACCATAGCAGGTTCTGTGTTCCCCGGGCAGGATTCACCAATAATCAGACCTGGTGATGTAGAAACAATGCCAATCGAACTGGCATCATATGCACTGCCGCTCTTCTTAACACCATTCTGAATGCTTGTGTCTAGGGATACCACTGTACCAGGCTCAAGCTTCTCGTTAGAGCAGTAGATCTCGGCTAAGTCAGCTCCGGCACCACGCAGAGTCCATACACGCAAATACCCATCACCACCCTTACCTCCAGTGCCGCCAGTCTGTGTACCGGTGCCCGAGCTAGCGCCACCACCGCCACCACCGCCACCGCGATCACCACCTGCGCCTCCATTACCACCTGCAGATCCGTTCACATTCGTGTTGGCACCACCACCGCCGCCGTCACCGCCACTACCAACGCCACCGCTTCCGGCACCCCCAGATTGTCCAGCTGTTGTGCCTGCTGTTCCACCACCACCTGATGTGCCTGGAACTTTACCGCCAGCACCACCCTGTCTAACAGTACATGTCGTGATAGCACATGTACCACCTGCTCCACCACCTGCTCCACCCTGTACGCCACCACCGCCTGCACCAGAGTTACCAGCACCAGTTGAGGATGAGGAACCACCACCGCCACCACCATAACTACCGCTACCTCCAGCTGCACCGGTAGCAGCTGCTGTGGCGCCACCTGCTCCACCAAAGCCCGAGTTTTGCGCACCTGCAGACGCACCTAGTGGTCCACCTCCTGTACCGCCTGTTGCAGCAGTACCGTTTGTAGTACCCACGGATTGGTTACCACCACCACCGCCACCACCGTTACCAGCTGTACCATCGCCGTTACCGCCACCGCCGCCATAGGCTTGTATGAAGAGATTCCCGGCACATGCTGGACTCGTACTGAAGCATGTGCGCGCCCCAGCAGAACCATCCGCCCCAGCATTTCCGCCGTTGCCACCGGTACCGACGGTTACTGGTACATTCGTGCCCGCCGCCCCAAGGGTCGCAGCATTCATTATTGTTGTCGCATATGATCCGCCACCGCCACCAGCACCTCCTGATCGGACTGCAGCAGTTGTACCGCCCGTACCTCCACCGCCACCGCCACCGCCACCCCAACCTTCAATGATCACCATCAGTGCATTCTCGGGAACAACATAGTTGCCACTGCTAGAGAAGGTTTGTTGCTGTGTATCTCCGCACGCTGCGATAGATAGTGTTCCAGATCCATCTGAAGCTAAACAGCCAGCGGCGTCCGCATTTGGCAGCGTCCAGCTGTAGTTTGCGGCCGTTGCGCCAGCTTGTATGGTAACGGTATTTGAGTTCGATGAATTACTAAATACAAGTTTTCCGCTCGCTGATCCTGCAGAACCAAGGACCACCTCGCCATTATCATTGACAGTTAATGCGTCGATCCCGTTATTTTGTACAACAAAATCACCAGTGCTAGTTAGATTGAATGCAGCATTTCCAGTGCCGTTGTTGGTAAATGTTAGCCCGTAATTTGAAGCGCCAAAACTGACCGAAGTGGAGCCATCAAGTGTCAAAGCGTCCTTTAGTTCGGAGAAGTCGATTGAGTTAGCTGCTACACCACCACCACCGGCATCGTTTGCGCAGTACCAGTAATCATTTATTTCATTCCATTTAAGCAACTGTCCGTCGGAACAGCCTTGTAGCAAAGAGATGCCAGCAGAGGAAACTTCTAAACCAGAACCAGAATTTGATGTAGTCGATAAGCCGTCGGTGGCTGTGATAAGTTTGACTGATAGGGATCCGCTTGCGAGGCGCAAGCCATCACCCGTTAGGTGATCAAATGCTTCGCCATCAACAGTCAGATTTTGACCCGCATCTATAGTTAAGCCAGACTGTGCATTGATAACTCCGCCCGCTGTGAATGAGCCGTCTGTTTTCAGCGCAGCTGAAGCGGATCGATACAGTGTCGCATCCCCGCCGATCGTTAACCCTGTGTCGCTAGCGGTGCTCGATAGTGAAAGTGTACTTTTGCCACCACTCGCCGAAACCGTTAAATTCGAGCTCAAGTTGTTTGCTTGGTTTAGGTATGCAACGTTATTTAGAGTGCCTGCGGCATTGATGCTCACGCCGCCAATCCGCAATTCAGAGCTCGCATTCAGTACACTGGCTGAGATAGTAGCTGCAGATGTCGCGTTTCCACTGGAATCTACAGAGAAGACATCAACATTATTATTTTGCACCGCAAAGCGACCACTCGATCCACTGGCGATATTGACAAAAAAGTCAGAGTCAACTGCGGTGTCAGCCAGGTTGAAAATGATATCTGAGTTGTTCGCAGTGGTTATTGAGCTGCCATTCGCATACGCATCCTGTAGGGTGGTAGGCTGAACACTCCCAGCTCCATATTCTATGGTAAATGTCGCCCAGTGTTCGCTGGTTGTTGGGGCAAGACCTGTCGAAACAAGAGCCACGCCAATTGTGTCGCCAGCATTGAATGTCTCTACTCCACTTGCAACTTGTTCTGAGTTACTTCGAGAATTTGTAGTGCTAAGCGTACAGTAATTATTTGAGCTCACATTCGCGCCATTTTTTCTAAATCGAAGACTCACAGACCCAGATGTCACCGCGGCTGAATTCATAAGCGTACACGCTCTAAAGCTCCCAGCAGCTGCAGCCTTAAATTCTACTGTTCCAGACAATGCAACAGAGAACGCTGTCGTACTAGTCGGTAACAGATAGTTCATAGCCGTGGTAGCGCTGGCAGCTTGGTTGCTCGCATAAGCACCGAAGGTCTGAGTTAACTTAGGGCCAATTGATGAGCAATTTCCAAACACCAATTGGGACGCATTAGATGAATCGGTCTGTAAACATTGAGATGTGGCAGGGCCGGAGCTGGGAAGAGACAAACTATACGAGTTGCTCAGTGCGGGTGAACTCAGGGTGATTGAACGCGCATTTACGGTGCCGTCGTTCAGGACTATGCTCCCCGCAGTCGATGTAGAACCAGTACTCAATCCACCAGACCCGCTAATTATTCCGTTACAAGCAAAACTACCCGTAGAATTCGTAACGGTACAACCGGTGCCACTGGCTGTGCCACCACCGAGTTCAATATTCCCGGTTGAAGTGCCAGCTATACTCACCAACCCTGATGTGGAGGCATTAAGACTTAGATTTTGGGCTGTCCCTCCCGCCGCTACAGATAGAGCACCAGAAGAAGTTACTACGGGCGAACTGATACTGGTTGCAACTGTCACCGTCCCCGTGAAGCTAGCTGTGGCTGAGATAGTCTGGCTGTTATAGGTACCACCGGTCACATTGCCGCTATTCGCTATAGAAAGAACTCCACCATTAATGCTCAAACTATTCCCTTGTAAGGCGCCTGTTGCGGTAACCGTGGCCCCCTGGACAGTAGCTGCACTCGTTATGTTGCCGCTGACATTTAGAAACCCAGATTGCTGGCTTGCAGGGCTGAGCTGGGCTAATTGGCTTGCTGTAAAGCCGCCAACTCTATCTGCATTAAACGCAAATGGAACAGATTGTAGCTTGACTCGGGGGGACATCTCACCTGCAGCATCGCCGTTGAAGGTTATGCCAAGATGCAAATTGGGGTTATTCGCAAAGTTTACGGGAGTGTTCCCATTACAGGCATTCGCTGTGAAGAAGGGGCACACGCTGCCAAGATCGACATAGAAGATGCCTGCATTTACTGTTACCCCTGTCTGTGTTTCAGTCCAGATTGCAGATCCACCACTTGAAACAGTGTAGAGTTTGAACACAAAGGTATAAGTGCCATTTGCCACATTCGTTCCGTCGCTATTTACGACTTTGCCTTGAAAGCTGAGTGACGACGGGTTGTCTGCAGCGGCGGTTTGAGGCTTAGCGACTAAAGAAAATACACCCGCCAACAGGCTGATACATAGTACAAATAGTGCTAATTTCCAATGACGTTTCACCTCTGAACGCCTTCCTCGATTGTTTCTTTTTAAACTTACACCTAAATCGTATCAAATTTTACAACCAAACACAAGCATTTTTAACCAGTTAACTCGCGCTTTTTGAGGGCTTTTTTGAATGCCTGGAAATCAGCAAAACAGCAATAACAATTATTGCCAGCCCACACCATAACTGTAGGTTTATGAATCGTAGTATTTCACTCTTTTCTGCTGTTTTGTCAATACCATCGTAGCGATACTTGACATCGATTCGATACAAGCCAGGGGCTGGAAAATCGTTTGCAACTTTCTCGAGAGGTACATATATCTCTCTGAAGGTTTCAGGCAGCACAAAAGCGGATTCTGAGTTAATAATACCCCGTGCAATAACGGTGCCGCCAGGGCTTTTTAGCTCGACTGTCCCCCGAGGTACAACGTGTACATTGCCAGGATTTTGGAATCGTAGCTTGACTACCGTGGGCAATTTGAACCAGTTTCCATTCTGCTCAATATTTGTTAGATTCAGTGCATATTTTTCGCCACCAGTTTTATTAACTAATAGTAGACTCATTAGCTGCTGGTTTATAGCAACCTCGTTCCCGGTGGGGGCATCAAGTTGCTTTACGCTCGCAACTACCGCAGCATAATGCCCCCCAGGCTGCAGCGAGGACCGATTTTGTATGACCACGGGTATTTCTCTTGATTGCTTTGGCTGGAGAACAACCGTGTCAGCACCAAGCTGCAACCAAGAAGTTAGTCCGTATTTTTTGGTATACGAAGATCCTCCTTCGAGTAAAACGCCACCTGTTTCATCGAGCGATCCAAAATCCTGTGCACTCAGTCTAAGCTCCTGGATTGAAGAAGTATTGTTGCTAAGTTTTAAGGAGAAACTCTTCTCTAGATCATTTGGCTGTATGCTAAGAGTTTGTATGAAAGGGCTTATAGATATGCCCCTTGCGGATGCCGTCGGACTAGCGGCGTGCCCTTGTGCGGGCAACAACATAACAGACAACAGTAAAAGTAGACCGTACAGTATCCGTTTATTTCTTTGCGCCACGTATCTTGCCTACTCCACCTTTGGTCTTGCGCAAGGCTGAGCGCAAGAATGTAAAGAGGCCGTAACCCAGCAGACCAACGATTATCAGTACAACTAAGAGTATCTTCCAAGGGATAACCCAAAAGGTGAGTTGCGACTCGAGTGGTACGTCTTGTGTACCGTTGTCATACACTACTAGCAGTTTGGCAGTATACTTGCCGAATCGAAATTCACTAATATTCTTTATGTCCCACTTAAGCTGCTGTACTAGACCATTTTTGCCCGGCACTGGTTTGCCGTCGACGATTTTATCCTCAAAAACGGGGAAACCATTCTTCCACTTCACCTGAAACACGCGGTTGCTATTTGGCAAGACGCTCCCTCCAGCTTCGTTGACATTAAGCGTATCGACAACTTTTCCGCCCTTTTCAATAAAAATATTGCCTGTTGGAGATATGTAGATGTTGCCTTTGTTGCGGAGTTTTATATCAAATGTCGCGGGCAGATATTCGTATAGCTTCTTTGTTGCCGTAAAGCTAAGTAGCTCCATATCTCTATTCGCATTGCCACCAGCATCCAATAATACGAGTGTGGCAACGGCACCTTTGTAGTTTGTAGACTTCTTGTCTGCAGTTTGATTAGCTCGGGAGAAGGTAACCGCCATGTAATAACCGAGTTCGGCATCATCTGGCACATTGATAGTCATTGTTACGGTTTTCCAAACATTCGGTTCTGCTACGAATTGCGAAGGCGAAAAGCTTACCCACGAACTGTAGTTATCACGAGGAGTCAGATCAAATAAGTTTGGCTGGCCATTCTCTCCAGTAGCGCCGAACTTCATTAGGCCGACTTTGATTAATTCTGGTTCGGTGCCACGATTCTTCATTCGTAATTCGGTCTGAACTGTCTGGCCGGGCTTTGCTGATAGCTTGACCGGTAGTGGCGAAGTGATTATATTGAAACCTTGCTTAGGCGATTCGACCGCATGTGTTTTGATAGGCGCTGCGCCAACCAATACTGTCGTAAGCAATACTGAAGCAATAACTGCTGAGATAAGCCTAGGAGATGGTTTTATACCTGGCATCGACATATCAGTAATTTCCCGCTGCTACGATTGTTAATGTATCCGTATAATCATTTGCGTAACCAATGGTTGAAGCTACGCTTACACGTTCACGTAAAATGATTGTGTCCAGATCTGTATAACCCACTCTGGACACAAAAGATGCGAAATTCGTTCCATTATAGGCGCCAGCTTGTGTCCCGGAAGCAATTGGTGAGCCGCCTCCCGCAGAATATTCAGCATCATAGGTCAGAGAGCCTGTACAAATGCTACAGCTTGTACCTGTAGATGGCACAAAGCCGTATTTCGTTGTTCCAGCAGAGAACGTGTCGGGTGCGGCGTTGTAGCTACCGTTTGTAATTGGTGTGGCAGCGCTTGTAGCCGATATCAGCGCACCATTGGTCGACCGAACATACGCAGTATAGCCAAGCGGCGAGTTCGTACCGACGGTCATAGTTATCCCGCCCGACGTCTGTATTGTACTGGGGTCTACCTGGGGTATCGTATCGCTATTCGTACTGAGCGAAAAGCTAAAGTTAGGGGCAACAGAAGCCGTAACCGTGACCTGGTCTTCATTCGTAGCGCTGCCTGTTATGTAGACAGGTGCTGTTGTGCTATCAATTACCGCATCACTTGAGTTCAAGCTTTCTACAGTAATGTTGTATTGCCCTTCAGTGGCCGGGTTGGTTATTGTGCCTGTCGGAATAATGAAGCCATACAAGGTGGAATTGTTTAGGCTACCAGAGCTTAGCCCAGAAACGGTTACAGTACGCGCCCCAGAGCTTGCAGAAGCAGTAAGTGTTCCTGGGGCCGCGGTAATGCTAGCAGGTGTCGATGGAAAACCAGTGGTACTTACGCTGGGAGTGCCATTGGTTACGCTGAAGCCACTCGGTAGTGTCACTTTAATCTTAGAAACAGATGTAGGAGTAGTTCTGAGCTTGAAGGTTACGAGCATGTCGTTCCCAGCACTCGCGCTAATGCCTAATCTGCCGAGGCGGACACTGGCTTGATTAAGCTGAGCAGCGTTCGCAAATACAGGGAAAAGCATACTGACGAGCAGTACGATAACACTCGGTACTATCCAACGAACATGCGCCGCCAACACAATCTGTTTGTTTGTCATTTTCACCTTTTACCCAAAAATTCTGCTTGTAGTATCGCTTACGCTAAGCGAACTGTCAAGCAGAATTAATTGGACGGGGGTTATGCCGCGTTACTAGTAATTACCGGAGGCAACCACTGTAAGGGTGTCAGCATAGTCGTTGGCGTATCCAACAGTATTGGATACAGATACACGCTCACGGAGAACGACCTCGTCGCCATCAGTGTACCCTGTTCGAGAAAGGAATGAAGCAAAACTTGTGCCGTTAAATGCACCTGCTCCTGTACCAGCTGAGATTGGTGCACCGCCACCTGCAGAGTATTCACCGTTGTAGGTAAGTGAGCCTGTGCAGAGTGTGCAAGATGTGCCAGTTGTTGGTGCAAAACCATACTTGGTTGTTCCTGGTGTTGCAGAATCAGGACTACCATCAAATGTACCCGTGCTAATTGGAGTACCAGGGCTGGTAGCTGAAGTTAATGCACCGTTTGTAGACTTCACATATGCTGTGTAGCCAAGAGGTGAGTTAGTAGAAACCGTCATTGTTACACCTGTTGAAGTTTGGGTGCTTGATGGGTCCGCATTTGGTACGGTGTCAGTGTTACCACTAAGCTGGAAGCTAAAGTTAGGTGCAACTGAAGCAGTTACATTAACCTGATCTTCGTCCGACGAGCTACCAGTGATGTATACAGGCACAGTAGTGCTGTCGATTACCGCATCACTTGAGTTCAAGCTTTCTACAGTAATGTTGTATTGACCCTCTGTAGCTGGGTTAGTAACTGTACCGCTCGGTACGATGAAGCCGTAAAGGCTGGTATTGTTTAGGCTTCCGGATGTCAGACCAGAAACTACGATAGTTCGGCTACCTGAAGTTGCAGCAGAGGTTAGAGTACCTGGTGTAGCAGTAATCGTAGGTGTGCTTGGGAATCCGCTTGTACTTGGCGTAGGGGTGCCAGTGGCAACTGAGAATCCACTAGGGAGAGTTACTTTAATTTTACTTACTGAGGTTGGGGTTGTGTTCAATTTAAAGGTTACGAGCATATCGTTACCGGTTGCAGCGCTAATTCCCAAACGACCGAGCCGTACGCTCGATTGATTTAACTGTGCCGCACTGGCTACTACAGGAATGAGTAGGCTGAAGAGCATCACAGCGATAGCAGCTAAAAAGCGCATATCTTTGACAAATGCAAGGTTAAATAGACTTTTCTCTGACATTTCTTTTCCTAATGTTAGTTGTTTGTGTTGTATTAATTATACTTCGTAATAGTACCACATTTTTTTATTGTCAATACTATATTTTTACAAGCTTAAGATTTATCCACAGTTCTTAGAAGTTACCAGCTGCAATAAATGTTAAAACTTCTTGGTAATCACTTGCTGCAACGTCATCAGTTGCAGACTTGGCCTTGAGCACCAGAGTGCCGGTACCTCCCGAGACTGGATTTGAACTACTATACAAGCTTCGATTGATCGCTGTCACTATACCGACATACGTTCCGGTTACATCGTACGGGCTTTGTACCGTATACGGACCGCCAGCTGTTTGGCTGACAGTTGAGTTCTGGACTCCAAAACCTCGAGTGAGACTGGCTAAATCGTTCGAAACAGAATCAATCTGTGCGCCGGTAGAGTCGCTTTTCAGTGCACCGTTCTTACCCAAAATGTACACATCAGCACCGCTCGCACCATTCGTAGACACTGCTGTGTTAATTGTGGAACTGGTGGTATTGATATCTCCGGCGTTAAGGGTGCCGAGGCTAACGCTATAGGGGGGAGTTGATTGTGTACTCGTTTGCAAATCGAAACTCAGACTGGGAGCAGCCGTTGAAGCAGATAGTGCTGGACCATATGCTGATTCGGTATAGAGGCCTTGCGTAGCTTTGAGCTTTACAGAATATGTAGTGCTTGGATTGAGGCCGATAATTAAGCTACCTCCTGAACCACCCCAAGCAGCATATGTCTGATAATTTGCTGTAGTCAGTGTGCCGGTAAGCGTCCCGTCTAGCTGGAGATACTTTGTATCGCTCGTAAAGTTGTCTGTACTGACTGCTACGAGATATTTGGCATCAGTCGGGTTGCCTTGCTGATCGATTGTAAAGCGTAGTTTGTTGTAATACTCCCCGCCATTGTTATCCAGCGAAGCTAGCTTTGGGACATTCGCCTGGCGACTCTCAGTGTAGCCCGGCTTGGTAGCAGCGTTTGCGGTGCTCGAACCAGACCCGCTTAACTCGCCGGTGCTGCCCGCGAGTGAATACGTTGTGGTGCTGCTATTTACCGTTCCACCGCTTCCAAAGCCATAACTATTTAGTTCGTAGTTTGCAGTCGAAGGCAACGCTGCAAAAAAAAACGGGCTTATGATTGCAAATATAAATGCATTCATAGCCTACCGCCATCGCCACGCTTCAAGCACTGGCTGTAACGCCTTGCGCTGCGTTTCATTATTGTCATTCGTTGGGTTGCTGACGCCGCTAGAAGCACTTACTGTTGCCAGATAGCCACCCCGGGCAATAAACGCTGTAATCGATCCTGCTTGGCTGTCGCTAGCCAATACGATTGGCTGGCCGTTGATCGTTTCCGAGGTCATGGTATACCGGGTGGGGTTCTTTACACGCAGCTGGTAGGATGTATCTCCTTGCAAGCCACCATCTGGCAGATTTTTCAATCCGATTGCTATCACAACGCTCCCCATCGTTGAGGGTTTGATGAGGGTTTTTTGATACAGCAACCCGGGTACCGATGAGCTAGTTGCCTGAGTTCGGTAGCCAGTTGGTAAATTCAGTTCAAAGTACCCCGTCTTTATTTCTGTGGCGCCTGGGGTTTTGGCAGACTTGGAGGAATTTTTTAGACTCTTAGACGCGTCAGTAACAACTGCTGTGCCTGTGGCTGGTGCTGTGATTTGCTTCCAGGCAAACCACAAACCAACTAACCCCAGCAGTATGCAAACTAACAAGATTTTTCGTTTTTTTGTTAACCAAGCGAATCGTTTACGCTTAGTCACTCCCTCTTTTTCTGCCATATATCAATAGTATACCGTTTTTGTAAAAATGCTTACAGTTAAAGCTTTTCGGAGTGATACAATACTTTGGTAACTTTATGGCCTCTACGGCCAAGTGAGGTCTCTTTGTCAAAACAGTATCAAGTATATAACCCCCTTCAAGCAGACAATTCGCAGCGTTTGCTTATCGGCGTACCCCTCGCAATCACTCTCGTGTTTTGTTTTGGGTTCGTAGCTATGAATCCTAACAAGCCAAGTGCATCAATTAGCGCTTCCAGCAAAGATGACACCAGCGATAGCGCCAACGAAGCTGCACCTTCACAACTTCCTGAGATCCCTGCAGGCGTCGTACCAGCCCAAACATTATCAACCGAAGGCGAAGCCTCAGCAGGTGCAAGTGATACTACATCCTCTTCCACGAGCAACAGCACCAGTAGCGCCTCAACTACTCCTGGCGCTAGTCCTGCCCCTGTAGCTGCCGCTTCCAGCCCTACATCATCCAACCCCCAGACATCAAACAATAGCGCGCGACAAACAATTACTTCAAAAGTTAACGTAACTGTTACCAATACGACCAAAAAACTGCTTGGGCGCTAGATTACTCAGTAGCTTTTGTTGATTGTTGCTGCCGCCACGCTTCGATTTCACCATGATGGCCGCTCAATAATACGGGCGGCACTTTCATATCGTTGAATTCTTCGGGTCGAGTGTACTGCGGAAATTCTACGGTCGCATCGTCTTGCTGGAATGATTCAATCTCGGCCGAGGTCTCGCCCCCTAAAACGCCTGGCAATAAGCGTACGACAGAATCAATAATTGTCATGGCTGGCAATTCGCCACCCGTTAACACGTAATTTCCAACTCGATAACTTTGGTCGACCCACTCCATGACCCGCTCGTCATAGCCTTCGTAACGTGGACAGATAATAATCAAACCTTTACCGTCGGCAGCCAGCCGCTTGGCTTCGGACTGTTTATACAACATGCCACGGGGAGTTGGCAGCAAAACTCGTGCATCTGGATCTTGCTGCTTGGCATGTTCGATAGCAGCCACCAACGGCTCGATCATCAGCAGCATGCCATCGCCGCCGCCGTATGGTGTGTCGTCGACCTGCTTGCGCGGCCCAAGCCCAAACTGGCGCAAATCAATCAGCTCATAGCTTACGGCGCCCTGCTCTTTGGCTTTCCATAGCATGCTACTGCCGAGCACGCCCTCAAACATCTGCGGGAATAAAGTAATTACTTGAATTTTCATCTCTGTATATTCTACCAAATAAAAAGAACCGACGTCTGCCGGTTCGTTTTATCACATAAAGCTCTCATCATTGATGTCTCGCAATGAGCTGTACAGTGTTTGTTTTTGAATGTACCTAAGTCGCATTCGACTTGTGAATAACTATACTAAGCACCGATCAATATTACAAGCTAAGAACTTTCATGTTTGAGTGGAGTTTGCGTGTTCTCCGCGAGGAGCAGAGTAAGCTGTATTAAAATACAGCGCACGAGCACCGCAACGGAAACGCGCAAAATACGCCAAAGATGGATGTTCTACAGGTCGAGGTCGTCGAGATCGGCCAGCTCTTCGCGGGTTCGGCGTACGCGGTCGCTGGTGTAATCTTCTTTGTCCTGATCGTCGATAGCTTCGGCGATTTCAGATGCGCTGGTGTCTTCTTTGTTCGATGCTGGCTGTTCGTCGTTCGTAGTTTCCGCTGGCTTATCCTCTGCGGCTGGCTTGTCGGCACGGTCTTCGCGCGGCTTGCGCTCTTTTGGCTCAAGACCATTATCGATAATCTTCAGATTGTAACGAGCGTCGTTCTTGGTGCCGAGCGCACGAAGCAAGGTGCGGAGTGACTGTGCAGTCGCACCGCGCTTACCAATTACACGACCCAAATCTTCTGGATCAACGGTGAGCTCTAGTAGCACACCTTTTTCATCAATAGTGCGCTCCACCACGACGGCGTCTGGCTTACCTACCAATGATTTAACTACGAATTCTATAAACTGTTGGTCAATCTCACTCACGTGACAGTCCCCCTGATTAGTTGTGTGTTTAGTATAGCAAATTCCAGCAGGCGCTATGTGAAATTTCTCGCCCACCCTTTCATCCGTCATCCCAGCGCAGGCTGGGATCCAAACCAATAAAGAGAACTATAATTGATTGGATTCCTGCCTACGCAGGAATGACACGAAGAGGGGTTATTCGCTCTTCTTGTCTTCTTCGGATTCAGCTGGCTTTTCAGCTTCAGCGTCGTCGGCCTTTTCCTCGGCAGCTGGAGCTTCCTCAGCCTTTTCCTCGGCAGGAGCTTCTGCCTTAGCTGGTTCTTCTGCAGGAGTTTCTGCCGGTGCTTCAGCAGCTTCTTCTGCTGCAGGTGCTTCCTCGGCTGGAGCTTCGGGCGCTTCTTCTTTTGGCTCTTCTGGGCGAGTGCTGCGACGCTTATCAGCGTTCTTTACGGCACGTTCCTTATCAGCTTCAAGCTTCACCCACTTTGGTAGCTTCACGCCTTCTTTTTTCAGCATACGAGCTACGCGATCAGATGGCTGTGCGCCGTGCTCTAGATAGAAAGCAATCTTTTCTTTATCAATATTTGCGACCTTAGCGTGTGGGTCGTAACTTCCCAAGGCTGCGACAATCTTGCCGCTGGTTGGGGTCCGGCGCGAGTCTTGAACGACAAGGCGGAACATGGCGTGGCCTTTTCGGCCGGTACGCTGCATGCGAATAACTAGCATTATTAAATCTCTTCTTTCTTCGTCTTAGCGATTATTAAAAGTTACTAAAGACAATCTGTTGTATTTTACAGATAACCGCCTCTGTTGTCAACCTGTTGGCTGAGGATAACCTCCAAGAAGTGCGGTCTGCACCGCTATACCTATCATTATACCCCTAATGCTTACTTTTGTCAATAGCTTAGCTTGTGGTTGTTGCGTGCTTACTGTTCTGGGTGTATAGTCAAGCCAATATGTTGTTCTGGGGCTATGGCACAAAAACAAAATACTGGGACGTTGGCAATGGTTATTTTGTTGTTTGTGTCTTTAGGTATGCTCATTTTATGTTTGTGATTAGATCGATCACGAGTAAAAAATGGTACGTACAAGGAGAAAGACGCTCGGAAGACAGGGAGTTAACCGATGCCGAAATAGATCAGTTCTACGAAGAGTACGACCCAAAAATAAGTGCCTACGTCGACACCTGGTAAATTTACATCATGGACCAATCAAGCTGTGGTACAATCTAAAGCATGAACAAGAAGCTTACGTATGTAAAGACTTCTGACAAGAAGTTGATGAAGAAGCTGGCCAAAGAGATGAAGCCGGCACTTGACTCTCTGTCTCAAAAATAAACAATGAAGATACCTACATTCGAGCTAATCGTGGAAATTCACGAAGTAGTTCTTGAAGTTTCCGAAGGCCGGCCTGGCATACATGTAGAAAATGATATTCGGCGAGCTTCGGAAAGACCGCTTACGTATATCAACTACGTCGATGAGTACGATCTAGATACTATTTGCGCTATACTCATTGACTCAATTGCTCGTTATCACGGGTTCGAAGATGGGAATAAGCGAACGGCATTAATGACTGCAATATTTACCTACCGTGCTAACGGCGTTCATTTTAAGGCAACCATGCTCATGAATAAACGCTTTGATGCGCTTGTGATGTGGGTTGTGCGTAAGAAGCCTGAAATACCAGAGATAGAGGAGCGGCTCAAAAAACTCCGAGCAGAATTTGAAGTTTCTAGCGGACAGCCGCTCAATAAAATGCTAACTTCTTTTGCCAAGATGCGTATCCGTAAGAATTCTTCCAAACGCAACAAGAGTCAGTAGCTACTGGGTTTGTTTGTAGAATTTTAGGGCTTCGGTGGCGGCGCCTTGTTGAGCGGCTTGCTTGCTTGGGCCTTTGCCCTGGCCACGTTGAACGTTGTTGACGAATACACCGACGGTGAAGATCTTGTCGTGGTCGGGGCCATCTTCGCTCAGGACTTTATACACTGGGGTGGCTTGCTCTTGGCTTTGGGCTTGTTCTTGCAGATGGGATTTTGGATCCATCCAGGAGCCTGATTCGAGGATGCCTTCGAAGGTGCTGAGAATGCTTTTGGTGATGAAGGCTTTGGCAGCTTCGTATCCCTGATCGAGATAAATCGCGCCAACAACGGCCTCAAAGCTATTGGCTAGGATTTGAGCACGAGCGCGGTCGGTGCCACGCTTTTCGCCACGGCTCAGGCGAAGCAATGGTTCAAATTCGAACTTAGCGGCAGCGGCGCCAATGCTTTCGGTGCGCACCAAGCTACTGCGCCAGTTAGTGAGAATACCCTCGGGCTCTTGGTAGTTGCTGTAGAGATATTCGGTAACCACCAGTTCGAGCACGGCATCGCCCAGGAATTCCAGGCGCTCATTGTGCTCTTTGACGCTCTTTTTGTGCTCGTTCAGGTACGAGCGGTGCGTGAAGGCCGTAACCAGCAGGTTGATATCGTTGAATGTTACGCCGAGTTTATCTTGTGCAAAGGTCTTGTACGGAGTGAGATCCATAGTCTTATAGCTTGCCGTCCCTAATTTTTTTCATACCCACGAGCATTAGTTTGCCAATATCATCATAGGCAATTTTGTCGATTGCGTCGGCGCTGCTGAGCCATTTGATGTCGTTGAGCCAATCTTCTGGTTTGAGCTTGTTGGTATCACCCAAGCCTTCAACGAGATAAATGTGCATGGTCATAAGCACCAGTGTGTGGCTGCGGCGATAGCGGAAATTTACTTTGCCGAGCCAGCTGTAGACTTTCATTTCTTGCAGGCCAGTTTCTTCTTGAATCTCTCGCTCGGCGGTGGCTTTTGGCTCTTCGCCGGGTTCTACGTGGCCTTTGGGGATTGTCCAACGGTCTTTGGCATCTTGGATGAGTAGAATCTCGATTTTGCCATCTTTGGTGCGACGAAACACGATGCCGCCAGAGGTGGTCTCGCGCACGACTTCGTCGATAACAGGACGGTGTTTGGACACAAATTTCTTGATGCCCTGGATTGGTTTTGGCCGGTTAACTGACATTATTCGGCCTTCTTTTTTTTGGTAGTAGTTTTCTTGGCGGCTGGTTTTTTAGCAGGTTTTTTATCACCCTCCTTAGCGCGCAGCAAGGTGCCGAGCACGCCGTTTACAAACTTGGATGAATTGTCACCACCAAAGGCTTTGGCCAGCTCAACTGCTTCGTTGATGACGACTTTTGGCGGTACGTCATTTTCATTCTCGAGTTCGTACAAGCCCATGCGAAGTACTAGGCGATCCATGCGCGCAATTTGATCGATTGGCCACTCTGGGGCAACTGGCTGTAACTTGGCATCGAGCTCAGCGGCCTGGGCATCTACGCCAGTTACCAATTGCTTGATAAAATCGGTATCATCGAGCATGTCTTTGTAGCGCGCAATGTTGCGAGCCAAGACTGCATCAACATCAAAATCTTTGTCATCAGCATCATGGCGCAACTCTTGCTCATAGAGCGTTTGTAGCGCAATAATCCTACCTAAGTGACGATTTGATGCCATATTGTTAAAATCCTATCTGCTAAGAACGCTTATTTCGCGACTTTGCTGCTTTCGCGCACGGTGGTGCGCACTTTGACTGGAGACTTGCTATTAACCTTGCGGGCTAATGTCAGCACCAAGTGACTTCGGCGCGTGCCGGTCTTGCGTGGGCTGGTTCGTTTTTTGGGCTTACCCATTCGGAATTATCCTCTTCTTTTCTTAAATCTTGCTTATATCCTAGCAAATTTTGCCGTTTCTCTCAAGAGGAAGTGTCAGATTCTCTCCCTGTCATGCTGAACCTGTTTCAGCACCCATGCGAACACACCAAGCACTCAACCTCCGTATGGGTCCTGAATCAAGTTCAGGATGACAATTAGATGACGAAGTTTACGAGTTTATTGGGAACGTAAATCGTTTTCTTGATAGTTTGGTCTTTTAGATAGCCAGCAACTTTTTCGTTCGCTTGCGCAGCCTTTATAATCGCATCTTTTGCGGCATCGGTCGCTACAGAGATTTCGCCACGGACCTTGCCGTTCACCTGGACCACAATGGTCATAGAATCTTCTACGAGATACTTCTCATCGTATTTAGGCCATTCACTAGTGTGCACCGAGTTTTCCTGACCCAATTGCTCCCAAAGCTCTTCGGCAATGTGTGGTGCAAATGGTGCAAGTAGCTGCTGCAAGGTTTCGAGCGCCCATTGCCACTCAACTGCATCATAACCCTTATCGGCTTTGATTTTATAGAGCTCGTTCACGCATTCCATGAGCGCCGCAATCGCCGTGTTGAAGTTCATCTTGTCGAGATCTTCGCTGACTTTCTTGATAGCTTTGTGTAGTGCACGCTTTAGGTCGTCAGACTCGCTTTCACCACCATCGGTGTCGTTATACTCCTGCACCAGCGTCCAGACGCGCTGCAAGAAGCGATGCGTACCAGCCACGCCTTCTGGGCTCCACGGTGTGGTCTGGTCGTACGGCGCTAGGAATAGAATCGCCAAGCGAACGGCGTCGGCACCATAGCCACTCTCGATAACTTCGGTTGGGTTTACCACATTGCCTTTGCTCTTGCTCATCTTGCTGCCGTCAGCCGCCAAGATAATTCCCTGACCGCGGCGTGCTGCATATGGTTCGGGGGTTGGCACGAGACCTTGATCGTAAAAGAATTGGTGCCAGAAGCGTGAGTACAGCAAGTGCAGTGTGGTGTGCTCCATACCGCCCAGGTACATATCAACTTCGCCCCAGTAGTTCAGCTTTTCTTTGTCTGCAAAAGCTTGGTCGTTGTGCGCATCGTAATAGCGCAGGTAGTACCAACTGCTACCAGCCCAATTCGGCATGGTGTCGGTCTCGCGCTTGGCTAGTTTGCCACACACTGGACATTCGGTATTCACCCAATCTGTAATGGCAGCTAATGGACTCTCGCCAGTATCGGTTGGCTCATAGTTGTCGACTTTTGGTAGCTCGACTGGAAGTTGATCATCCGGAACTGGTACCGCACCGTGTTCCTCACAATGAATAATCGGGATTGGTTCACCCCAATAGTGTTGGCGGCTAAATACCCAATCGCGTAATCGATAATTCGTTTTTGATTCTGCCAAACCTTTGGCCTGCAAGTCTGTGACTATCTTTTCGCCTGCTTCCCTATTCGATATGCCGTCGTAGTCGCCGGAATTAATCATGATGCCATCTTTTGCGCTGGCTTGATCGTCTGGATCATCATTCTTGATAACTCTTTTGATTGGCAAGTCGTGTTTTTTGGCAAATTCGAAGTCGCGTTCGTCGTGAGCTGGAACCGCCATAATGGCGCCGGTACCGTAGCCGGTTAATACGTAGTCAGCAATCCAGACCGGAATCTTTTCGCCATTAACGGGATTGATCGCGTGTGCACCCGTGGCAACACCTGTTTTATCTTTTGTAATATCCTGCCGTTCAATCTCTGACTTACTGGCGGCAGCTTTGATATAGCTATTCACATTGGCTCTATGTTCATCTGTTGTAATCTGCTCGACCAAAGGATGCTCTGGCGCAAGCACCATAAAGCTTGCACCAAACAACGTATCCGGCCGCGTGGTAAATATCTTTAGCTTTTCATCATGTCCTTCTATTGCAAAGTCAACTTCGGCGCCCTTACTCTTGCCAATCCAATTGATTTGCTGATCGGCAATGCGACTCGGATAATCTACATCTTTCAGGCCATCAATTAAACGCTCAGCATACTTGGTGATGCGCAACAGCCACTGCTTGAGCAGCTTCTTTTCGACTATGGTGTCACAACGCTCATGGCGGCCGTTAACTACTTCTTCGTTGGCGAGGCCGGTCTTACAGAATGGGCACCAGTTGATAGCAATCTCATCTTGAAAAGCCATGCCAGTTTTAAAGAATTGCAGGAATAGCCACTGCGTCCATTTGTAATACTCTGGGTCAGAAGTGCGGAAGCTGCGGTCCCAATCGATACTAAAACCGAGGCTTTCAAACTGTTTCTGGAAATTACCGACGTTGGTGTCAGTAGCTGACTGCGGCGTAACCTTGTTTTTGATTGCGTAATTCTCGGTTGGCAGGCCAAACGCATCATAGCCCATTGGATACAACACATTGTGGCCCTGCATACGTTTGTGTCGGGCCATGACATCACCGAGTGTGTATTCACGAGTGTGCCCCAGATGCAGACCATCGCCGGAAGGATACGGGAACTCGGTCAGAACCGTGTATTTTGGCTTCTTGTCAAAATCGACTGCTGTGTAGATCTTGCTGTCAGACCACGATTTTTGCCATTTTGGTTCAATATCTTTTGGGTTGTATCTCTTCATAACAGATGTCATTGTATCAAATCTCCCCTGTTATACCTAGTCTGTATAATGTGTTTATGGCACATGTAATTGTACTTGCTGGCGGTGACTCCGATGAGCGCGACATATCGTTGCTCTCTGGGGCAGCTGTTGCGAGTGCTCTCCAAACAGCTGGCCACACCGTGACTACCATTGATCCACAGGGCGGTCTAGATAGTCACCAGGATGCTCTACAGCAAGGCGATGTGGTTTTCCCTGCATTGCACGGTAAGTACGGCGAAGATGGTGGTGTACAAACATTTTTAGAAGATCATAAGATTCCGTTTGTGGGATCAGACAGCAAAGCTTCGCGCCTATGTTTTGACAAAGACGAATACACACAGCTACTTGCCGAACGTGGCATCTATGTTCCAAAAACTGAACTGGTCGACCAGGTTGCATTTGAACAGTCCGAACTTATTAAGAAGCCATTCGTGCTTAAGCCAAACGACGGGGGCTCAAGCATTGACACATATATCATCAGGGACGTGGCACAGTTCGATAAACAAGATTTTGAGCCAGCTTTCGAGAGACACGCCACACTCTTACTGCAAGAGCTGATCGAAGGTGTAGAAACAACGGTAGCCGTGCTTGGTGCTATGCCATTGGCAGTTATCGAAATTATTCCTCCTCAAGATGGAGAGTTTGATTACGAGAATAAGTACAACGGCATGACGCAGGAATTATGCCCACCACTGCATGTTTCGCTTGAAGCCCAGCAAGCTGCACAAGCGCTCGCTAAAACCATTCACGATGCCACCGGCTGTCGCGACATGTCCCGCACAGATATCATTATCACCTCTGATTTCCGATTATGCGTATTAGAGACTAATACGATTCCGGGATTAACCAACCAGAGCCTATTGCCGAAAGCAGCAGCGCAAGCCGGCATATCGATGCCCCAACTCTGTGATCAACTGGTGCAGTTTGCGCTTACTCGGCCTCTGGCGGCGTAAATTGCTCGGATTTTACATTCATCCAATATTCGGATTGACGCACAAGCTTTTTTTCGTCTGATCTTCGAGCCAATAAAGTCTTGAGCGCTTCTTCGGCAAATACGCCATTTTGTGAACCTTTGGCTAGGACCACTGCTTTGTCTTTGAGATTATCCTTCACCCATTCACCTGCCTCGTAAGGGTTAAGAAAACTTACTACCTTGCAGCCTTTTTGGGCAGCGGCGTGGGCCAAATACAACGCAGCTTGATCACCAATCGTGACCACTGCATCGAGCTTAGTTGGGTCGCAATACTCACCTATTTCTTCATGCATATGCGCACTGCCTTCACCCATTTCGTTCATCGTGCCCAAGATTGCAATTCGCTGGCGAACGTTTGCATTGTAGAGCACATCTAGCGCTGCCTTTACGGCTAAGGGGCTTGCGTTATAGGTATCATCAATCAGCACCGAATTCTTGATGCCAGAGAGTATCTGCATTCTGCCGGGTACTGGGGTAATTTGCTGTAAACCTTTTATAATATCTTTTGGTGCCACGCCAGTCTGATGGGCTGCTGCGGCGGCTGCTAATACTAACTTTGCACCCTGCTTGCCGAGTGCGGCAACCTCTGCCTCAATCTTCTGGCCCGACGCCAATTCAATTGTCAGGCGTTGCCCCAGAAAATCTCGCTGTGTAGTATTGGTAATTCTGTAGTCCGCGCTGTCTGAAAAGCCGTAGCTGGCAAATGTGTGGCCGGCCAAATATTCTGCCTCGCTATCGTCCGTATTTATTAGTGCATGCTTTGCAAAGGAAAGGGGCTGAAGCTCTTCTGTGGCGACTGCGTCCAAGCTGCCAAAGTATTCCATGTGCTCTGGGGCGATTGATGATAATACATATAAGTCAGGCTTTAGGTACGCAAACTGCTCCATCTGACCAGGTGCATCGGTACCAAGCTCCAGCACGGCTGCATCGTAGGGGAACTTTTGCTTTGAGATTTTTGCGGTGCGACGTAATAACGATATCCAGGCAGGGATATTAAAAATGGCTGGTTCAGTTTCACCAAATAAGACCAATGGGACAGTAAGGCGATCATTGTAGTTGCCGTCTTGGTAGATGACCTTTTTGCTCGCACCGAGAGTCTTTGCAATGGCCAACTTCGTCGACGTCTTGCCTACACTGCCGCCAACCGCCACGATCATGAAATCATTGTTGGCCCGCAGTCGTTTAACCTGACTCTCCAGCTTCATGCAAAGAACAGCTTTACCAAGTTTTTTGATCATGTGCACTATTATACCTATTCATTCGATACAATATCGTTTTTGACAGGAGAATAGATTTTCTCAACTCTCTCGGCTTTATCGTTAGCTACTCGTATATTCTCAAAAGCAACCTTTTGACCCTGCGCCGCATTCACCTTATTGTATCTCTTATCTACCTTCGCAAAGACATCAGAATCTTGAACATGAAAGTGCAGGTGCGGATCAGTCGTGTAGCCGGAATTGCCACACGTGGCTAGCTTCTGGCCGACATCTACTTTGTAGCCTTTCGTCACAACAACACTATCTTGTCGAAGGTGACCAAGAACAGAGTACACATTCTCAGCATGCTTAATCATTATGTAGTTGCCTAGGTAGTTGAAGCTGTTTATCTGCCTTGGTTTATTGTCACGCAGCCCATCCACTGCCTCCACAATAATGCCGCTTGCAGGCGCTAGAATATCCTCTCCGAATGAAAAGTAGTCTTCGCATGTCTCACCATCGGTGCGGAAGAATGTGCCAGCTTTATTTATTTTAATAAAATCAAAAGCGTATTTTTGCGATGTCACCTCGTGGTGATGATTCTGCTCTAGCGTGTCACCACCCCAAAAGGTCAGCCATGCACCATTGAATGGAAGTTGAAGCTTGATCATTATCTTAATTATACCTTGTAGGTGGGCGAGGTGGGACTTCTCTTAATATGCTCACTCGCAATGCGTTGCTCGTTCAGCCAAGCAAGGAAAACTCCAATAGCCACCGGCTATTGTCGACCTACGGTTCAAGTCCCATGACACAAAACTAAAATACGACTACCAATTGGCAGTCGTATTTTAGTTGGTGGGCGAGGTGGGACTTGAACCCACAAGGTTTATGCAACCAACGGATTTTAAGTCCGTCGCGTATACCAATTCCGCCACTCGCCCAGATCTCTAAAATTGGTCTGTTAAATAATAGCACTTTCAATACGATGTTTACAGGGGTCCCCAAGTCGAGAGGATTCGACTTGGGGTGAAGCGAGGCTCAATACGTAAGCTGAAAGTAAAAAGCTCCAGCTTTTTATGGAAGCTGGAGCTATTGAATGAGCTGGAGGCGCGTACGAGATTCGCACTCGTGTACAGGGTTTTGCAGACCCTTGCCTAACTCCTCGGCCAACGCGCCTTATCTATACTTCTTTCGCAGTAATTCTTTCTGTTGACCAGTCTTTAAGAATTTTTCCAAAGCTACTGCTTCTGATCTTGTGCTACAGGTCCTAGCTTCAACTAATACCCACGGCCTATAGCCCTTGGTAGATTTTACCCTACCGTTATTGTGAAGTCTAAGCCTAATTTCAAGATTAGATGTGCTGCCTACATACAAGTCGCCGTTAACTTGACTCTTCAATATATACACATAGTAATTCATGGTAGGTTTTGTCTCCCTTCGGGAGATCTGCCGAAGGCATGACAGACCCTTGCCTAACTCCTCGCCTGTCTACCGAAGGTAGAGCCAACGCGCCAATAACCCTATAAGTCTATCACGAAAAAACCAGAGTACGGGTAACTTGATATAATGTTGTCAAATGGACCAAAACCAACAAACAACTGATCCAACACCTTCCTATGACTTCATACTTCAGACTGCGCCTGAGCCGGAAAAAAAATCTTTTATGCAGCGGCTGAATAAAAAGGCTTTATTCATAGCTATCGCCTTATTGTTAGCGCTGATAACTATGGGCATGGTGGCCTTAATTGATTCACAAGCTAAAGCAAACGAACAACAGACAAAGCGCCTCATCGGCATTGCACAAATTCAAACTGAAGTTAGTCGAGTTGCGAGTATTGGGGTTGAAAAATCAGAAGACGAAGACACTAGAGCTCGCGCTCAATCCATCAAAGACAGTATTGATACATCTTTGCAAACCACTCTGAAACTCCTTGCAGCTAGAGGCACGACGCCCGACGAGGAAACGCTAAACGCTACTGCCGATACCAGCATCGATGATGCTCTCGAAAAAACTATCGAGTTTGGTAAGTTTGATAAGTCATTTGAAAAGATTATTGATGCCCAGCTGATTGACTATCAGCAGCTCTTGTTGCAAGCCGAAAAAGCAGGCAACTCCGATGAGCAACAAGCATTACAAGCACAATATGAAGAAGCAAACTCCATGCTCGGTCTGGTTGACGAATCTGAGTAATGTCATCATAATGGCAGCATAAGCAGTTTTGTACTGTAGGTACGTCATGGCACAACAACAAAAATGTCCTCAATGTGGAACCCAGCTCTATAACGAATACTACACGTCGGTAGTATGTCCGATGTGTGGTTGGGGTAAAACCGAGAATGTTACCCTTACACCGCCATCAGGGCTGGCATATAAGCTCAGCCAAAAATCACGTCGGTGGAAATTTGGTGTGGCTGCCGCTGCGATCGTTGCGTTATTGCTCGTTACGCCGTTGATTAAATACAGTCGGAACCAATTACTAGCTAACCAAGCTGTGGCAACTGCCCGGAACCAAATGGACAAACGGTTGTACGCCAGCGCGGCACGTACCCTCAACGAAGCACCTCGAGCTGATACCACCAGTAATACAAAAAAACAGCTCAATGCCCTCCTGTCTGATACCGTGCGTTGGGCACATGATATATCCGATGCAGATTCCGCCAAAACATCTTTACTAGAAGGTGACCCGGATGAAGCGTTTGACAATCTAGACGAGATAGACGAAGACTTCCCACAAGCCGACGAAGCAAGCGGTCTAGAAGACTACGCACAAGATATGGAGATTGACCCTGACTTTGAAGTAAGCGAGGATGAGCTCGATGACACGTTCTATATCCCAGATGACCCAGAAATGGCAAATCTAGATGAACTCGCCTCTGCAGCAGAACAACAGGTTGCCGACAATTCAGCAGATACACCTACCACCACTCCGCAACCTGCCACTAACGCACCCGCATCTTCCGGCGAACAACCAGCTAGCGCAGCTTCGGCCACTGGCGGTACGGGTGATGAACCAAGTGAACAAGATCAACCCGAAGCTCCCGCAGCTGATCCTAATCAACCGGCAACTTCGCCCAAAAACACGACTCCGCGACTCGTAACGCTTCATCAACTGGTGTGGGACAAGCAATCAGATCAAGATAACTTCTATACGATCGATGTTAAGAACGAAGTCGCTCCAGGCAAGGATAAGAAATCCGGCTTTGGTGGCTATCAACAAAATGGCTCAATCGGCCAGATTTACAATCGTAAGCCAGCGAATGCTGCCACTATTGTGCCTCTGTATCGCTACTGGAGCGTAAAGGATACCAATCACTACTACACTACGAATAGTAAATTTGCGATCAGTGGAAATACCAACTATATTCGCCAACAAGTAGCCGGCTATGTCGGTAAGTGGGATGGACAGAAATGCTTAGCCGGTAACAAGCCGCTCTATACGCTGTACAACGCCAAGCTGACAAACAATATATATACGGCAAATCCAGAGGTCAAAAACCAATTGGTTGCCAGTGGAAGCTACAAGAATCCACAAATTGTTGGCTGTATTTGGTAATTCAGCTTGACTTCAGCTAAAAATACCGTTATAAACATAACCGTATATCTATTTACAAAACAAAAAATAAAAAGAGAAAACCATGAAGATAAAATATTCTTCCCTCAACGAGCGAGGCATCGCTCATTTAGGGCTCATCGTACTTATCGTCGTCGTAGTCGGCTTGGGCGCATTTGCCTACATGCGTGTGAGTAAGAGTAACGACTCTAGTAACGACACAACTACATCCTCATCACAAACTGCTGATGAGCAAGAGGCGTCACCTTCTGACACCACCTCAGAAGCCGAGGCTGCTAAAGCTGCTAACGAAGCAGAAGCAAGCAGCAACAGTGCCGTAACTACACAGGAGACTGACAATGTCGTTGAATAAAATACTCAAATCATTCTCTGCATTCGCTGCAATTGCAGTGTTCGCATTTAGTGTTGTGCTCATACCAACCACTAGCGCTGCCACCCAGAGCGGTGGAGTTTCACCTGGTAATGGCGGTGCTACGCCACCAAGCGGCGGTCTTACCATCTCAGCTGCCGATGACAAGAATTTAGCCGAGATCATAGTCTCAAGCAATAAAGATAAAGCTGGTAAATACCAATCTGACAGCACCACCGAAGCTCTTACTTTCCTAAAAAAATGTAAGCTCGATAGCATTGATAATACTCAGAAGCTTTCTGATGTTAAGCTTGCCGATGTTACAGCCTGTTTGAAGAAGACCGTAAAACAACAGAGCGACTTCTGTAAAACGAAACCAGAAAAAACACCTCAACGCGCTATTTGTAGCCTAACGGCAGCCAAACTCGCTGCAGCCGTAAAAGTAGCACAGGCGCGACTTGACGCCCACAAAGATACCGTGGTTAAGCCTACTCGCCCTAAAACATATGCAGGTTGTGTCAACTATTACAGCAGCGAAACCAACACCGACCTCCTAAAGAAGAGAGTCAATAAGCTTGTTAGTGACCGAACACAGAAAATTAACCAACTTAAATCTAAAGCTAATAAGATCAATAACGCCGAAACCAAGCAAATCGCTTTGGACGGCCTGACAGCCGATCAGACGGCCCTCGGGGGCTTAAAAGAGCAAGTGGCTGCTGCCAAGAAACCATCTGATGCTGCAAAAATATACTGTGAAGCAGCCTTTAAAATTCAGGTAAGCAGTTTCCGAGCACGTCAAATCGCTGCGTTAGTAGCAATCGACAAGAACATCAAGGCTGATACCGGTGCATATAATCTATTCAATGCACCAAGTAACCAATCTAGCGACAAGAGCATCTCAAACAACGCACTCAAGTCAGAGATAGAAACCCGCCTCAATACAGCGCGAGAAACCATTGGCACCAGCATTAACGGTACAAATACAGGCTTGATGGCATACGAGAAAGCAATGCTTAAAACCCTCAAAAATGCTCAAGTCACCCAAACGACCGAAGGCAAAGCTACCAGCTACAGCAACACGCTTGCAGGCATGGGTCTTAACAGCTTCTTCGACCAAATTAAGCAAGCTCGAATTGAGGCATGGCGCAACTACAACGAAGCGCAAGCCTTGCGTAAAGTGCAATACGACTACAACATCGATCAACGTCCACGGCTACAGCTTGCTGCCGAGAACCCTATCCGCTTCCTAAACGAAAATGGTGACTTCATAAAGCGCAACGGCAAAGTTGTGGTAAAGACCGATCAGCAGAAGAAAGATCAGAAAAAACAAGCTGAAGGTAAGTGTGCAGATCTAAAACGACCATCTGAAGCCCGCAAGCGATGCCTTGCTAAATTCTATGGCGACGAAGCACAAAAAGATGATGCACAACCAGGAGTAGATGCTAAGGGATTGACCGAGAAGAAAGTCATACCTCACACACCTCGCAAAGCATACGTAAACGTCAAAGTTGGCAACAAGGATTACACCACCGTCCTCGTTCGAAACAGCGATGTAGGTGCTTGGAAGATTACCTCGCAAGAAAACTAAGCTATACGACCCTACAAAAAGACCCGGCACACCACCGGGTCTTTTATTTAGTCATATATTCCAACGGCCAACTGTATCCATACGACTGCCACTACAATAGCAACAATCACTGCTGTAATCACTCTTCGCGAAGCACGATTCAGTTTCCGCGATACAAATTCATATACTAAGCCTGCACCTAGCAATAAAGCTCCCATAATCACAAAATCCCAAAGCGACCATTGCACCTCATCGCTAACTAGCATTGCAACTAATGGGATGAGAAGAATAGCTCCTGTGCCTGCAACAATGCGAAGGATGTGACCATTATGTGAAACTTGATCAGAAATTGCGGTTTTCATACCACCAATCATAGCAAAAGCACAGAAGATACATGTAAAATAACTCTCTAATCTAAAATGAGCCGGTTTCGACCTCGCCTGCGCGTTTGTAATTGGCAAAAATAACACCTTTGGGGGTGACTTTTGATTCAGTCAGCTCAAATGCCGCAGGGATTGCACCCTCTGCAAACAATCGCTTACCTTTGCCAAGCGTAACTGGATATATCTTGAGCCATAATTCATCAACAAGATCGGCTCGTAACAGTGTCTGAATCATGTTGCCGCTGCCGTGAACTTGCAGCATTGGCCCATCTTTCTCTTTAAGATCTTTAATATTGGCGACTACATCACCTTCAATAAGTATCGAGTTATCCCAAGTGAGCTCTGGTGATGAATCAGAAACCACATATTTTGTCGTTTTATTGAACGGATCGGCAATCGCTCCTTCTTGTTTAGGCCAATAGCCTGCAAAGATATCATATGTTTTGCGACCTAGCAGCAATTCAAACGGCATACTCATTTGCTGAAGCATCCAGCCGCCCGAGACATCGTCGGAATAAGGCACCGTCCAGCCACCATACTTGAACCCTCCCGATGTGTCTTCCTCTGGTCCGCCGGGAGCCTGCATCACCCCATCCAAACTAATAAAACTCAGTACAACAATCTTCCTCATGACCTCATCATAACAAATGCTAGATATCCAGATGTGTTAGAAATTTCGTTCAGTACAACTTCTAATCTTGGCTAACCTGTTTATTTCTTATTCCCACGGCAGAGACGACACCTCCACCTACTAGTAACACCGAACATAGGTATAGACCGGTGCGAAAGCCGCTGGAAGTCATGGCCGTACCAATAAATACCCCGATTACCGCGATTGCTAAAAGGCCAGCGATGCGCGCAACTGCGTTATTCACGGCCGAACCAATGCCTGCCTGAGATGGCTGGATTGAGCCTAGGATTGCTGAAGTGAGCGGGGCAACCGTTATGGAAAGCCCTAGGCCAAATATAATGATGCCGGGTAGCAGTTCGACCCAGTAATTTACTGGGGTGCTTGCGCCAGATATCAGGAAGGTCCCGATGCCGGCGATTATGGGGCCGACCGTCATGAATACTCGAGGGCCATACGTCCCTGATAGTGCGCCGAAACGTGATGATAGCAAGAACATGAGAATAGTTACTGGCAGTGAGGCTAAACCGGCAAATGTGGCAGTAAAGCCCGCTACTTGCTGAAGAAAAATTGCAAGCAAGAAGCCCTGCAGTGCAAGAGCAGCGTAGATCAAAAAGGTTGCCAGGTTGCCAACACTAAAGTTTTGTTCGCGAAAGAGGCCAAGGGGAAGCATTGGCTGCGGTGTTCGGTGTTCATGGAAAATAAATGCGATTAGCGCGATCATCCCGACGCCAAAAGAACCCCAGATCATAGGACTCGCCCAGCCATAATTACCTTGCTCGATGAGCGCATACACTACACCGCCCAGACCTACGGCACCAAGGACAGCCCCAAGCATATCAAAACGGCCCTCTGCGCTCTTTTCATTCATATCAAGCTTGGCAGCGAGTATAAGGGCAGCAGCAATTGGCAAAACGTTGATTGCGAATACCAGACGCCAAGATATAAAGTCGACCATCAAACCGCCTACCAACGGGCCTACGATAAAAGCGACGCCCGTCCACGCAGTCCATCGACCAATCGCTTTCGATTGTTCCTTGCCACTAAACGCACTAATGATAAGTGCTAACGAGCTGGGTACCAACAATGCGCCTGCAATACCCTGCAGCCCGCGGGCTATTACTAACCATTCCGCTGTCTGCGCTACAGCACACAGCAGAGAAGTAACCATAAAGCCCACTAGTCCAAATACTAGGATTTTCTTACGTCCAAAAATATCTGAGAGTGAGCCGGCCGCAAGGATAAGCGCTCCCAGAGTTATCAAATACGCATCGTTTACCCATTGTTGGATAATAAGATCGCCTCCGAGCTGATCGCTAATCTGAGGTAATGCGACAGTAACTACCGAGCCATCCAAGAACGCCACGAATGAGCCCAGTACTGCCACAATCAATACCAGTCGCTGCTGTGTTGTCATACTATGATTCTTGCTAGCCTTCAACGGCAACTTCAAAGCCACCATATGCCATCTTTGTCATATCATTTGGCATTTCAAAGCTTTCGGTCTGGTCGCTATAGGCCTCGTCCATCTCGGCCATAACTTTTTTGTTTACTTCATCGCGATGCTCTTTAGATTCAAAGACAATGAAAGAGAACCAGACATTTTCGGCATCACCTGCACCAGCCATTTCTTTATAATCACGTGATTTCATATCGCCCATTTCGTGCTGTTTTAGGTCATCACCTCGACACTCAAAGTACTGAAGTGCACCGTGCTTCATCCATGAATCTCGCCCCATTTCAGCCATCTTTTGATACTCTGCCTCTTTACCTTTAGGCACCACCAACACAAATCCATCAACATATTTACCCATACTATCCACTCCCCTCTTTAAAATTGCATCCTCTATAATTCTAGCACCCGCAACAAAAGAAAAAGGACGCCAAAGCGTCCAAAGATTCTTTTATGGTGCAGCATTATTGCTGAGGCTAAAACTGGGATTATCTCTGCTTATCAATAAGTTTAGGTTTGTAGTCAGCCACCAATTTATCAATTAGCTTCAAAATAGCACTCATTTGTAAAATTATGCTGCCGTCGAACTGCGTTTCCCAAGATCGCGGAACCATTACACTTTCAGTAGTAGGATCAGAATTTAAAGCTGTAGCATGTGCTGCAGCACACCTATAAGAAACGTAAAAATCGTCTACAAACTTAGACTTGTTTCCTAGCTTTTTCAAATGTTTCTTCAGGCTTTCACCCTGCAAGCCATAATACGCCTCTAAGAAGCGCCATGAGTTTAGTAAACGATAGTCGCCGGACTGGGTATCATCTTTCGCCTGACGATATAAATGAAACATGGGATGTACGTTTTTATTTTCATCCAAAAAACTTAAATCATCCGCAAATTTACCCCCGTAAGATGTGGAGACATTCGGGTCAACTTCTCGCCAGAAGTTGTCTCGTAGCTCATAGGTCTCGTCTTTATATACACAAGCTATTGGACGTTCAAAATAGCATTCCACCTGATAATAGGCTGCTACTGCCGTTAATATTTCTTCTGCCAAGTACAAAGCTTGTCGTAGCAAGCATTGTAGGTGTTGGTGGTAACCATCCTCGTCGCTATCTTCATCTCTGCAATAAACTTGTAGCGCATTTATATCTGGGTATGCAACCTTGTTGTCTGTGTTAACGTGAGCTATCCCTGTCCGATTAAGGAACTTGCCCTGCTTGAAAGTTACAGCAGGATTCACGGATAATTCTGTCATCAAATTATTGAATATAACTGTGTACTCCATGTTGCCAGTATACCTTTTCGCCCAAGGTTATAACCATCATTTCAATCTATAAAATGCTATATTTTGTCTTGTGAGGTCTAATTCGCCGGACGTAAGTTGAAACCGCGCGGCCAATCAATAAACAAAAAGCTCCCGAACAAGGGAGCTTTTCTAAATGTCATCTTGGTGCGGGTCACGGGACTCTATGCCGCAACCAGCCAGGGCTGGCAGCGTCACTGTGGCACATTTTGATTTTGATGAGGCCACGGGTGAGAATCTGTGAGCGCCGAGCAAGAAAAAAGCCCCACGAATGTGAGGCATTTTTCTTGGTGCAACATAGTTGACGCATTTCAAACGGCAGCTACGCTTGCTCAAGAGGATTATAAGCTAAAGCACCTAGCTGAACAATTCCAACTTGCCGACAATTTGATATAAGTCGGTTCAGATTTTCAAACCTCTAGGCAGCAATGCCTATTTTTTATGCGAGTTTTTACTTTCAATAGAGTATTGTGTTATTTCTAGGTTGCAGCTTTGAGTTTCACTACACCATTTTTCGCACTTTTCAGCTATTTCTTTATCTTCATAGTGTAGCCCACATTCAGAACATTGATATTTCTGCTCGTTCATTACACCCCCTTTAGATTTACTCGTCTTAATAACTGAGCGTTTATAGCTACAATTACAGTTGAAAGCGACATCAAGACAGCACCTACTGCTGGCGATAGCAAAATGCCAGACGAGTACAGCACACCTGCAGCTAGAGGAATGGCAACGACATTGTACCCAGTAGCCCAGATTAGGTTCTGTGTCATCTTGCGATAAGTTGCTTTAGACAAGTGTATGACCTTTATTACATCTCGTGGGTCGCTCTTAACTAAGATAATATCAGCCGACTTAATAGCCACGTCCGTACCAGCTCCAATTGCCATTCCAATGTCAGCAGTAGTCAATGGCAGTGTCGTTAATACCATCGCCAATAAAGGCTACTTTGCTGCCAGTTTTCTGTAGTTCTTTAACTTTATTGGCTTTAACTTCTGGTCGTACCGGCAAAATACTGGTCTAAACCTAACTGCTTGCTACGATGCCGCAACGTCCTGGTTATCATCCCCAGTAACCATAGCGGTCTTTATAATTCCCTCAGCTTTGAGTGCAAGTAATAGTTTGTTTGGACTGCTCACGAACTACATCGGCTAGGGCGATTGCACCAATCACTACTTTTACATCCTTGATTAGGTACACTTTGTCTTGCTGTCTTTAGCGGCTTGTTTCTGGAATATCGCTCAAATATCAGCAGGTACTTGAGCTATTCTCTTTGATGTAAAGGTAACTTGCAGCTACGAAGTTATCGTGATCGTGTAGCTTTCCTTTTAACGCCTAACCCAGGTATGGCAGAAAAATCTTCAACCTTATCCAAGTGGACGTGCTTCTTTTGAGCCTCGCCTACACACTTATCGACAATATGTTTCGCTATTCTGCTCAAGGCTCGCCGTAAAGATGCAAAATATCTTCTTGGTATAACCCTTTGTTGCCCAAATATCCGTTACGCCGTGTTCGCCTCGTAAGTGTGCCTGTTTTATCAAAGAGCACCCAATCTAACATACGGGCAGCTTCCAGTTAAACGCTTACGAACCAGTAAACCATTGCGTGCTGAGATTGTAGTGGATATAGAAACGACCAATGGAATCGTCAAATCAAGAGCGTGAGGCGTTGATAATCAGCACAGTTACTGAGCGTTCTAGTGCAAATGCCGCATCCTTGTAACGAGCCAGGATAAAAGTAAGAATGCCCGTTAGGATAGCGATGATAGTTAAGGCAAAAGCTGCTTTATCGGCAAGTACCTGGACATTAGACTTGAGCTTTGTGCCTCGGCAACCAGACGCATAATGCCAGCCAGTGCTGTATTCTTCGCCGAGTTTCGTAACTCTAACTGTCAGTGAGCCGTCTTGGTTTATCGTACTCACATAACCTCGTCATCTTTTGTCTTACTTGTCGGCTTGCTTTCGCCTGTAATAGCTGCCTCGTTTACTGACGAGCTGCTGTCAGTTATAACACCATCAACTGGCATAGCGCTTGAGCCTGGTCGTATCAGTAATTTCAAGTCGCCAACTTTTACCTCGCTTAATAAGGCATTGCGCCGGCTTGCCGTTAACTAGTTTTTTCGGCTGACGGCAAGAGTTTAGATGATACGTATCTAGGCATTTCTTCGGCTTTGGCAATAGATGCCATTTCTAGCCAATGACCAAGTAGCATAATCGTAACTAAAGTAGCCAGCTCCCGTGAAGAAACCTTCGCTCCGATAGCCAAACTGTGTTGCAACGCTATACACATACGTTGCAATAATTGCCAGTACTGATGAGCGTCATCATACCTGGCAATCTGCTTTTTTAGTTCGCCCCACGCACCCTTAATGAACACTGTGCTGCCGTAAAAGAAGATGATGGTGCTCAGAAGCACAAACGGTACATACTGCGAGCCAGGAAATGTTGGCGGCGTGAAAACTGAGCCAGTGCTGTATCATTTCCGAATACACAAGGACAAAAGTGGTCAGAATAAAACTAAGCCAGAACTTATCCTTAAACATCTTAACCGAATGACCAGCGTGTTTGTCGTGTTCTTGGTGCTCACTGTGTTGGTGTGGTGCGAATGTTCCATAGTCTTCTAGTAGCCCCAATCCTTTTGCCACTGTTTCATCTGGGCAATTTCTGCTTTGTGCGTCAAATAACTACTGTTAGCGTCTTTACTTTCTTGGTGTTGTGCATTCTCTTGACCTGGATATGCCATATTGATAGCTGATTGATGGTGCTCAATCATTGACGCCAGAAACACCTTATCAAACGCATCGCCAGACAGACCCTTGAGCTTTTCAGTCATACCTGCCATATCGTTCATCATTCCCATTGACGAGTGGTCTTCCATCATAGAGCCGCTTGCTTGCTGGGTAGCCCCAAGCCGTTTGCCAGCTTTTGTATATCGCTAATTTTTGTCTGTGCCGAGATAATGGCACTTGCCATATCCTTAATCTCTTGCGTTTGGCACTGGTCAGGCAAGGTTCGCCATATCAACCGCACCTTGATGATGGGTTATCATATTGGTTATAAAACATCTGGTCATAGTCTTCACCTTTAAGCTCGCTGTAGCGATTTTATATTCGGATGAGTTTTTATCAACCGAACCAGTTGCTGACTGCTGTGATGAGTGGTTACTTATCATATTGTCGTCCATCATTCCATTGTCATTGTTCTTGCTAATGGCGTAGATACTAACACCTGCAATCGCAACGATTGCGATGATGGCGACGATAATTATATTGTTCTTCTTCATAGGTTCTTCCAAAGTTATGTTTAAGATATTGTTTGAGCTAACAAACAAACTTGCTCTGAATACGCCGTAGATTATATAAATCGGTATCTTTGGCGGCGGTTTTATTTCGGTTGCGTATAGCCGTTGAGATATAGATTTACTATCTAAGCGCCGACTGTTGGTTTTGAGCATAGAACGGCAAGGCTGGCTCTCGTCATCATCTTCGTTCTCATCGCTCCTAATGGCGTTTTGTTAACAACTACAAGTGCAAAAGAGTTGCACACGAGGTTGCATCGCTTGAAGTTTCATACCGCCCATATCGTGCGACATTGTACTCATAGCAGCTGAATGACCAACAAAAGTAAGAGAATCTGAGCAGGACAACAGCCAATAAGATAAGAGCGTTTTTAATCGTTGCTACTAACTTCACTGTTATTTACCTCTCACATTGGTTAGCTCATAAAGAGCCAACAACTCAGCAACGGCTTTTTCTTGTTCTTTTTCGGAGCTTGAACTAAGGTTTTCTTTGATATGAGTGCGGACGTGGTTCTCTAGAATGAGCTTGTTTAGTGAGCCAATGGACTTTTGAATAGCCAGGCTCTGCGTGAGTATGTCCATACAGTAGTCTTCGTTCTCAATCATCTTTTGAACACCACGCATTTGTCCCTCAAGTATCTTGGCTCGGTGCATTGCTCGCTGTTTTATATCACCAATCATACACTTTACTATATACCCCCTAGGGGTACTATGTAAAGTGCGTGTTGGTAGGGGGGATTACACAGACATTCCACGATGAAATTGCAACTGAGCTAGAAAAGAAACAGCAGGAGCTGAATGACCGCCTAAAGTTGCTAACAAGCGACAACAAAGACTTTCAAGTTACCGCATCCTATCTGTTAGACTTGGCACAACGGGCTGAACAGCTGTTCAATGAGAGCGATGAGGGCCTAAGACAGAAGTTGCTAGAATACGTACTTTCAAACATTGAACTAAAGGACAAGAAGTTGTCTTATATACTCAACGACCCCTTTAGAACAGTCATTGAAACAAAGAAAAAGAGCCTTGCGGCTCATAATTCAAACATTTGGTGCGGGTCACGGGACTCTATGCCGCAACCAGCCAGGGCTGGCAGCGTCACCGTGGCACATTTTTAATTTTGATGAGGCCACGGCTGAGAATCTGTGGCGCCAATACCAATGAAAAAGCCCAGACGATGCTGGGCGTTTTCATTGGTGCGGGTCACGGGACTCTAACCCGTGGCCTCATCCTTGGCAAGGATGCGCTCTAAACAACTGAGCTAGACCCGCACGTAGTAATTTTGGTGGCTCCTCCCAGACAGCGTCCTTCGGACTTTTCCGCTCCCCAGTGCTCGGTGTAACCACCTGTGCTCTGAGTCGCTCCACCGGACTGGCTGCTTCGCAGCTATCCAGTTCTCGTCTGGAATGATCTTGGTGGCTCCTCCCAGACTCGAACTGGGGACACAAGGCTCTTCAGGCCTCTGCTCTACCAACTGAGCTAAAGAGCCAGCAACAGATGCTATTCTACACGAATTAACAGATAGAAACAACTGTCTCATTGGTGTAGGTAGGGGGACTTCTCTTAACGTCAATATTATTTTTAGTTTGGCAGAAACCAAACCAAAAATAATGGTGGAGATACGGGGACTTGAACCCCGGACCTCTTGCATGCCATGCAAGCGCTCTAGCCAACTGAGCTATATCCCCGTGTTTGACTTAGGCTATTCTACCAAAACAGGGGTGAAATGCAAAGATTAGATTATACGCTTGCGGCGGACGAGAGCAATAACTAGGCCTATGATTGCGAGGTTGAAGCCCACGATAATCGCATAAGCCCAATCAGATTGCTGGAAAGGCAGGTCAATATTCATGCCGTACATGCCGAAGAACACGTTTGGTAGCGCGATCAGTACCGTCGCGATAGTCAGCAAAGTAATGGTTCGGTTAAGGTTGTTGGTGCTAATTGCAGTATACGCTTCGCGAATATTGCCAATCGATCGAAGATTTGACCGAATAGCGTCAATCGATTGCTCGTTATTGAGCAAGAGGTCTTCTACGATATCTTGATCTTCTTCAAACAGCGGAATATGGCGGCCAATGAGTAAGCGGCGCAAAGTGGCGTTGGTTGGCAATAGTGAAGCCAAGAATTCATTTAATTCATCTTCGAGGGTCACAAAGTCGATAAGGTCTTGGTTGGTAATGCCTTGTGCGCGTAATCGAGAACGAATTGCTTTAATTTTGCGACTAGTTTGACTGATTGAGGTGTCATATTGCTCGCTAATATGTGACAAGATCAACAGAATCAATTTTGCTCGCTGCGTAGTGGCGAACCCTGTGGCTTTAGCCAATAGCGCATCAACGGCTGGGAGATGATACAAAGAAACTGTTACAACCACCTCTGCATCGAACATGATAAGCAAAGGTGCGGTATCCATCTCACCTTCCGCATTTTGATAGGCGTAACGCACAAAGATATAGCTCTGAGCACCTTCGCGCTCTAGGCGTGGCACCTCATCTTCGTCGAGAGCATCCTCTAACAAGCCTTCTTGGAGTTTAAAGCGCTTAACTAACTCAGCTATCTCAGCCTCGCTCGGAGCCTCTACGTGCACCCAGGTGCCACGCTGTGGTTCAGTAAGCTCTTTGACAGTTTCAGCACGAAGCGTTTTGTAATAATACTTGATCATAGTGGTGTCCTTAGCGACATTATACAGGGTTGTATCATACGACACAGGAGCCGGTAGATGCACCGGCTCCGTATCTCGTGCGTGCCCACCCGGCGGCGGGCGATACGTTGTTTGTTTTTGTTTTTGTTTCACGCGCCGCTAGCAACGCACGATCTGCTATAAGCATAACTAATATTGAGTTTTTGTCAAGTCAGCTTGGGCTTCGATTTGATTCTGTAGCGGCGTAAAGCCTTGCCACAGTAATTTGGTTTGTGGAGGGCTCGGAACCTTGGCTTCTGTATAGGCAGTGAGATCTATGGTTTTGGCAACACCGTCTTTGCTGATATACATGCGAGCAATCGTATGATCACTGGCCCGTATATACAGCGTAACGGATGCTCCTCGGAGTGAATCCATTGCATCCACAGCCACCTGAGTATCTGTTGGCTCCAGCCCCATACTCACTGCTGCACTCTGACTGGCTACTTTGAGATAGCTCACATCAAGCTTGATCGGGAATACAAACATTGTTTCATCGCCCAAGGCTTCTTTTTTGGTTTTTTCTGCCTCATAGCCATAGACTTTGTTTTTCAGTATAAAATCAACCAGCTGCTCTTTGGTTTTGCCCTCAAAATTCCCCATGATAATCGGGCCAAACGCTTGATAGCGCGGGTCGGTGGCTTTAAACACATATTCCGGCACTGTTTTTGGCAACTCGCCATCCTCGCGAACTTGGATCCAGGTGGTGCTCATCTGCTTGGCGATTTTAGGGGCAACAGACTTCGGTAAACTTGCGTAGTTAATATAGGTATTCTTCAGATTGCCATAGCCGTTAATCATGCTTTGCCCCTTTGGCGAGGTGACAGAATTGGCAGCATTAATAACCGGGTTTCGGGCATCGGTAAAATCGAATTGAGTCGTTATGGTAGTACCTGGATATTTTGTGGTGCCTTGGACGGTGGTAATAGAAAGACTATTGGCGATAGCGTCACGCATCACAGTATCCGGATTGTTGCGAGCAGCAAGAACTTTGGTATAGCTAAAAATACCTATGCCGAGAATCGCTACCACGCCTACTGCCAGAGCTGGTTTAATCCAACGTCGAAAGTTTTTCTGTTTGGGCGGCGGTGTAAAGTCCAACTGTCTAGCGAGGGGTGACGTAGGAGCTAAAGGATTTTGCTGTGCAGCAGAAGGTTGCTCTATGTTGGATTGGGTCTGATCTGATTGGGCCCCAGGTGTTTCGATGGATTGTTGAGGCGGAGCCAACGCCTCAGGCTGAGGCATTTGAATAACTGGCTCTGGCTCATTAGCTGCTACCGGCTGTGCCGCAAGCGGTTCAGGATGCACAATCGGTTCAGGTGGTGGAGCAGATGCCGTCGGTTGCTGAGGGTTGTCTACCGTAGGTACAGCTGGTCGACGAGCCATTGGCTGCGGTGCTGAGCCGCGTGACAGTGGTGGACGGCGATGGACTGGCACATCAAAACTATTCGGGCGCTCTAGTGGCGTCGATTGGCTATCTGACCGCTGTGGTTGATCTCCTCTTGGCTCCATATTCCGTACCGTTTATGTTTTATTTTCTGTCTTCCAGTATACCACTGGTTTACAGCATTTCCAGGAATTCTTCTTCGGTGAGTTGCTTGGTGCCGAATTTGTCTGCCTTGGCCAACTTACTGGCACCTACATTTGCTCCCACTACTAAATAATCTGTATCTTTACCAACTGAACTTTGGAAGGTTCCACCAAGGGCGCGTACTTTTTCGCCAGCTTCTTGGCGGCCCATACTATCAAGCGATCCAGTGACGACAAAACTCAAACCGGACAACTTACCACCGACAGTGGTTACCGATTTCGGCTCCACACCAACTTCAGCAAACTTGGTGAGTAACTGCTGATTCTGCTCTTCGGCAAACCACTCAACGACCGACTCAGCAACCACTTCGCCAATACCGTCCACTTCTGAAAGTTCATCAATGGTGGCAATGCTTAACTTGTTAAGTGTTTTGAAATGATTGGCTAAGTCAACTGCTGTTTGCACCCCAACATGGCGAATACCTAGTCCATAGATAAATCGATTAAGCGGCGGCTGCTTCTTACTTTGTATTGCTTCTACAAGTTTATTAGCAGAAACTTCGGCGAATCTATCTAAAGCTACAACCTGCTCTGCACTCAACGTATAGATATCTGCTTGATCTTTGATCAAATCTGCTTGCAAGAGTGCAATCACATTCTTTTCGCCCAACCCCTCAATATCTAGAGCCGACTTACTCGCATAGTGCTCAATGCGCTTCCAGGATCGAGACGGACAACTGTTATTCGGACAACGCCATACAGCATCCTCGGCTTTTTGTTTCACTAGTGTTGTGCCGCATTCGGGACAGGTTGTTGGCATGCGATACGGTTTTTCTGAGCCATCCCGTAGCTTCACAAGAGGTTCAACAACTTCTGGGATAATATCGCCCGCTTTATGCACAATCACAGTGTCACCAACCCGGATGTCTTTACGAGCAATTTCTCCCTCATTGTGTAGCGTTGCCATCTGGACGGTACTGCCTGCGACCACCACTGCTTCGAGCATGGCTACTGGCGTTGCAGCGCCGGTACGACCAATCGAAATAAAGATATCTTTGACTTTAGTGGTTGCTTGCTCGGCAGCATATTTATAGGCTACGGCTCCCCGGGGGGCTTTGCCAACTACCCCTAATTCTTGATACAGGGCGCGATCGTTAATTTTAACGACCAGGCCGTCGGTATTGTAAGGTAGATCATGACGTGCCTCATCCCAGTGATTAGCAAATGCAAAAACCTCTGCTACCGTCTTCATAACAGCGGCATCAGCGTTCGCCAAAAAACCAAGCTCACGCATTGTTTCATAGGCAAAACTATAACTCGGGACTTCTGCTGGATCGTCGCGTTGCAGGTCATACGCCCGGAAGTGCAACTTACGTTCGGCAACTAAGCGAGCATCAAGCTGGCGAATAGTACCTGCCGCTGTATTGCGCGGATTGGCATACAAAGGCTGGCCGGCTTTGGCACGAGCTTCATTTAAAGCAGCAAAGTCTTCCTTGTACATGACGATTTCGCCTCTTACCTCTGTTCGACCTTCAGTAAATACACGTGTTTTGCTATTTTCGCGCATACGTAAAGGCACCGAATCGATGGTTCGAACATTGCTAGTCACGTCTTCTCCCACAAAGCCATCCCCACGGGTGATACCGCGGACCAATTGCCCGTCTTCGTATACCAATGCACATGCCAGACCGTCCATTTTGATATCGGCAAAGTACTCTATGTGCGCATCTGCGGGCAACAATTTTTGAATCCGTGCACTCCACGCCTGTAGCTCTTCCTCGTTAAAAACATCGTTCAAGCTCAGCATACGAGTACTGTGATGGAACTGCTTGAACTTTGGGAGCGGCGTACCAGCCACGCGCTGGGTCGGTGAATCAGGCGTAATAAGTTCGGGGAATTCTTCTTCTAGTTGGGATAATTCATGTTTGAGGCTGTCGGCTGCCGCCTCGGACATAATGGATTCGTCGAGTATATGATAATGGTAGCGGTAGTCGTTAATAAGCTCGCGTAGTTTAGCGATCCGCTCACTAGCTTGTTGTTTATTCACGGATTAACTCCCGGTACAGCGTGTAAATATATGTGTGGATTACCACCAAAGCTAACATCGTTAGAACAAAGAATAACCATGGCGCAATTATCGGAATGATAGCTATCACAGGCAGCATAATTACCGCCGCCACAACCAGTAAGGCAACTGGCAGAAACAGTAGTTTTCGGATCACCAACCACCGTCGGTTTTTTACGAGTTCTTTAGCGGAGCGCAACGCTTTTAGCGGCGTCATATCTGGGAGTGTCGCAATATACAGTGCAATCACCGAAGAGCTGATAAAGTACAAGCTCACTGCAGTGAGGCCCAAGAAAAGAGCCAACCAAAGTAGTTTTTCGATAGCTGTAACCGCGATACCATTGCTAATGACAGTGCTGTATATGCTGGAGCCGATAAGCATCGGTAATAGCTGCAGCCCAACCATCAATAGCACTAAAACAAAGGGTACGAGGGGCGTCATGCCTCTGTAGTACGCATCTCGAATCCGAATTGTTACATTGCTATACAACTGCCGTAATGCCCAAATAATAGCCAGACTGGCAATCAAGCCTAGAAAGAATTGATATACTCCAGCTGATTGGCTTGATCCACTGCCGGCAGACCCAACTAGGATCATAAACACGCTAAAACTTGACGCTACAGAACCTAAATTGCCGGTGAATACCTGATTCAGCTGCTGCTTGACGGATACAACATCGGTCGTAGCAGCCAAGCCTTGCACTAAAACGATCGATAGCAGTCCGTAGATTAACGCAATCCCACCTAACACTGCTTTATTACTCCAAAGCATGTGAGTAGTCGTTTTTGTTAGCTGTAAAACATTTGGCAAAGAGGGATATTGCGTAGGCTGTGTAGCTGTTTTTTTAGATTCGTTTTTTTTCTTTGCCATAGCCTGGTGTTGCTTTAGGCGTGGTCGCCCATTTTACGGAGTCGTGCCACGCGATCCTCGATTGGCGGATGGGTGCTAAACAGTTTTGAAAAGAAACCTTTTTTCAATGGATTAGCAAAGAATAAGTGCGCAGTTGAAGTGTTCTGACGACGCATTGTGGTGCTGTGGGTTTCAAGCTTTTCAAGCGCATCGGCTAGACCTTCTGGGTATCGAGTGGTAAGGGCGCCAGTCGCATCCGCTAAATATTCACGTTGACGCGATATTGCCATTTGAATCATAGCGGCTACTAATGGCGCCAAGATCACTGCCACAAGACCAAGTATCATGAACACCACATTATTGTTGTCGCGATCCTGACTGCTAAAAATAAATATGCGCAGCATCATGTCGGCAATTAATGAGATTACCGCTGTAAGCGCAAAGGCCACCATGCTGACTCGGATATCGTAGTTTTTAATATGCCCGAGCTCATGCGCAATGACACCTTCAAGTTCTGTGTCGGTCATCAGATCAAGGATGCCGGTTGTAGCAGCCACTGCGGAGTGTTTTGGGTCGCGACCGGTAGCAAACGCATTGGCAGCTGGGTCATCGATAACGTACACCTTGGGCATTGGCATACCATTAGTGATCGCGAGGTTCTCGACTATTCGATACAAACGAGGGTTATCGCTCTTCTGAATTTCTTTGGCGCCATTCATCGCCAGTGCCATTTTGGCCCCGCTGTAATAGGTAATCAGTACATAGATTGAGGCGCCAATTAAACCGCCATAGAAGACGTAATATCCACCACCGAGATACTGATCGAATATCCAAATAATGCCTGCAACAAACAGTATAAATATGAACATTATTAAGAATGTTTTTCGCTTATTACTAGCGATGTCACTATACACGTGAGCTACCTACCTAAACTGGGTTAAAACTTAACGTCAACTGGCTCTTGAACGGCTGCAGTCTGAGCATCATCAAGCTCAAAGAACTCTTTGTCTTCTTTGAAGCCAAGCATCTTTGCAAACATATTGGTTGGGAACACCGTGCGCTTGGTGTTAAAATCGCGAACAACACCGTTATAAAAGCGGCGGGCAGCCTGGATTTTATCTTCTGTGTCAGTAATTTCTGCCTGTAGCTGCTGGAAGTTTTGTGAAGCCTTCAGATCTGGGTACGCTTCGGCAACTGCAAACAGGCTTTTCATGGTTTTTTGGAAGTCGCCTTCTGCTTTGGCAGTTTCAGCTGGACCCTCAGCATTCATTGCTTCGGCACGTGCTTTAGTAACATCCTCGAATACACCTTTTTCGTGTTTGGCATAGCCCTGAACAGTTTTTACAAGATTGGGAATCAAATCGTACCGGCGCTTGAGCTGTACCGTGATATCGCTCCACGCTTCTTTCGCCTGTACATTTAATCGCACCAAGCTGTTATACATGTACGCCAGCACTATGATGATAAGTACGACGACACCGATAATGACAAAGACCATTGATCCCTCCTTAGGTTATGCTTTCATTATACCAGCGGAAGCGTACAAGTTGAAGCTCGCTTGCTACGAAATATATCCGTATATAAATTACGCCCGTATACAACAGTGGCGAGCTAAATGCTATGATGAAAGAGCTTATGGAAAGATACCCATACTCGCCACGTCGCAAACGACGCTGGCCTATTGTTGTCATTGTATTGTTAGTGCTCATAGCTGGATATGCATACTATGCTCTCACTCGAACAATCACGCTTGTGGCGCCGGTGCAAAGCGTAGATCAGTTCTCCGCGCCAGCCGAAAAAAGCACGCTAGCCTGGCCTGCAACTGATAAGGCAGCCGTCGGTATTGTGGGAAGTTCTATTTTAGAAACCAAAAACGACCAATCTCCATCGGCAACTGCCAGCACCGCGAAAACTATCGCCGCATTGACTATTCTTGATAAATATCCCTTAAAACCAGGTCAGGACGGGCCCCAGATCAAACTTACTGACGCTGATGTTGCGCTCTACAATGCCTACGCAGCAAAAAATGGTTCTCTCGTGCGTGTTCAGGCCGGTGAAGAAATTACGCAGCTGCAAATGCTGCAAGCAATGATGCTGCCATCCGCTAACAATATGGCTGATACTGCAGCAGTTTGGGCATTTGGATCGCTGGGCGGGTACAGCGCTGCCGCTAACGCCTTCCTTGCCAAACACAATATTAACTCCACAAAAGTTGGCAGCGATGCCAGCGGCCTGCTGCCAGAAACAACCTCCACGCCATCCGATCTTGTAAAGATTGGCGAATTAGCCATGGATAACCCTGTGCTGCGTAAGATTGTTGGCACCAAGCAAATCAATAATTTCCCTGTGGCAGGAACGTTAACGAACACTAATACCCTGCTCGGTCAAGAAGGCATCGTAGGTATTAAAACTGGCAATAGTGATCAAGCGGGTTACGTCTTTTTAGGAGCCAGCGAAACAAAGATGAACAACACGACTGTGGTTATTGTGACGGCTGTGATGAGTGCGCCGAACCGTGCAGCAGCAATGTCGGAGAGTTTAACGCTCATGAAAAGTGCTCGCACAAACTTCCACACCGTTGAATTTGCAAAAACCGGGGATAAGGTAGGCTCCTACTCGTTGCCGTGGGGTGGCTCAGTGCCCGTAATCGCCAGTAAAGATGTGTCTGTGAAAGTTTGGAATAGCTCGCGTGCAACGGCAGTTCTGAAGCTTGACGACATCGGATCAAATACTCAAGCAGGCAGTACGGTCGGCACGCTTGGTGTGGGCAAGTCCGCCACCAGCAATCTTCCACCGGTACCTGTCACGCTAGCCACAACTCCTTCCCAACCGTCTCCCTGGTGGCGTCTCACCCACCCGCTTTAACTAGCAGACAATACAATAACGTAGACGTTTTGACATCTATCTTGCATGCTAGACATAAGCGTTGAATTTCGCTATACTTATCTGGTGCGAAAAATCATATGCATTATCACTCTTGTAGCTACCGTAGCTGTTGCCAGCTTGAGTGCTTCTGTATCGGCTGCAACTACCACAACTACTCCTAGTTATCTCCGCTATGACAAGGCTACGTATCGACAGATTCAAGCTGACCTAAAGAACAGTAAAGCCAAGGGCAATAACCGTTATACATTTATCAAAGTTGGCGATTCAAACACCGAAAATCATATGTCGCTCTACGGACTTGGTTGTTACCGTTACACTCCTGTGGGGCTTAGAAGTTCACTTGAGCAAGTAGTGCAACGATACCGTCAGACAAAGTTACCACTTGGTGATCCTAATTCAATGAGCCAAACCTGTAACACTGGTGCAACTGCAAACTCATTTAGCCGTGTTTCATACGCGGCTCGCGGCGGCGCGACTGCCTCATACGCATTAACTCCCGGCACTAGCGCAAATATACCTTGTAGCGACACCACTCTTGTGTGTGAAATTAAAGCAGTGAATCCTCGGTATGCTTTTATACAGTTCGGTACCAACGAAGCCCGTCTATCGAGCGGGGCTAGCATGACTACAGCCGAGTTAAACACAATGCAGCAACAACTCACGCAGATGATTTATACTGCGCGATCCTATGGAGTAACTCCCGTTCTGTTTACCGCCCCAATTGCCAAAGATGGGACTACAGGCATGAATCGGTCAAATGGAGCGAATCGTGTCATCCAAATCAACAGAATGATTCGTACCACAGCCAAGGCAAATAGGACTCCTATGATTGATCTATGGTTTGCGCAAAAACAAACTATAGGAGCCAGCAATAATTATGGCCTCAAAAATGATGGTATCCACTTGGCCACCTCACCAAGTGTTGATCCTTGGGTCGGATCGGTCAATCTCAGCACCCAAAATCGCAGCAAATACGGTATGAATCTTCGAAATTACCTTGTACTCGATTCACTCGAAAAACTCGACCGGATCCCAGCCAAGAAATAACAATCAGTGCGTCAATGCCATAGCTGTGTAATTATAGTTGAAATTTTTGACTAAAACAGATACGATAGTACGGTCTTTCCACGCGGACGTGGCGGAATTGGTAGACGCGCTACCTTGAGGTGGTAGTGGGAGCAATCCTGTGGAGGTTCAAGTCCTCTCGTCCGCACCAGGGCGCAGGCGTTAACAAGTAAGGGTGATTAGCTCAGTTGGCTAGAGCACCTCGTTTACACCGAGGGGGTCGGGGGTTCGAGTCCCTCATCACCCACCATATAAAAAGTCCCACAAATGTGGGACTTTTTATATGGCTGAGCGGAGAAGGACGAAGTCCGCTGTCCCTCTATTGCTATGTAAAGTTACCAACAAATAATTAGCTGCGCGGAAGGTGATCGTAGAGGTGTTCGAAGTTGTAGTCGGGGCGGATTATTTCTTTTAGATCGTCGACTGATGTATCAAACTTTACCCCCGGGTTGAGCGTACCGTACGGATCAAAAATTAGTTTAACTTTTCTTAGGAGTGCGTAGACTTCTGGTCCGTACACATCCTCGAGATAAGGTGTTCGCAGCCGGCCATCACCAGCTTCGGCGCTAATGGTGCCGCCAAGACTCTTCACAAGTTTGCGATGCTCGTCCATCATACGGAAAGCACGTTGGCGATCGCCTACCTGGCCTAGATTAAGTTTGGGTAGCATGTGCAAATTACCATCGCCCGCATGACCCCAAACGGCAGGTTTAACACCATTTGTTTTGAGCAATTTATAAATACCTTCTATGTAGGCCCGAAGCTGTGTAGGCGGTACGGCAGCATCGTCAATAATCGGCACTGAACGCAGTAAGCCTTCGTTGTGACTCATAAGTGACCCTGCAGCCTGACGAAGTTTGAGCAGCTTTTGTTGCTGGTCTGGCTCGGTTGCAGTCTCTTCTGTTACAGCGTAAGTATCAAGAATACGACCAACTTTCTTGGCGACTTTCTTAATACGTTTTTCGCCACAATCAAATTCAATTAACAGGGCTGCAAGTGGAAACGGCTCGCTTATCACATCCTTAAGCTGATTTGGATTCAACGCATGCACCTGCTGAATAACGTTGCCGTCTATGAGCTCGATGGCGCTTGGCTTTTCTGGCAAATCGCGCAGCTCTAGCATGGCTGTTTGCAGATTCTCGAGACTATCAAAGGTGGCAAGTGTAAGGCTGGTTTGTGGGTTGTGTTCTTCGGTTTCGAGCACCACTTCTGTGACTACACCGAGCGTGCCTTGGCTACCTACGATAAGCGGCGTTAGGTCAAAACTGCCATCTTTGCGTTTAATATCGAGTAAATCGTAGCCTGCATTGTTTTTGGTAACATTCAGCTCCATGCTTTCCAGTACCTGTTTATTCTCTTCAAGCAGGGTGTCTACTGATCGATAAATTTCACCTTCAAATGTTGCTAGCCCTAATTTTTTGCTGAGCTCTCGCTTGTTGAGACGGCGAGTTTCAATAACTTCACCGTTTGCCAGTACTACACGTAAAGCTTGCACATAGGAACGGGTAGTCCCGTATTTTACCGACCGCTCCCCCGCTGCGTTGTTCGCAACTGCGCCGCCAATCGTAGAGTACTCCAAGGAAGCTGGATACGGCGGAAGAAAACGACCATGCGTATGAAGAGTCTGTTGTAGTTTGGCATAATTGATCCCTGGCTCAACCGTAACGGTATTGGCCTTCGTATCGAGCTCCAAAATGCGATTCATGTGGGCTGGGAATACGATCATGATGCCGCTACCGATAGCTGCACCGGACTGATCCGTACCTGCACCACGCGCGGTGATAGGAATTACGCGACCCCGCTCAGCAAGCTGCCAGGTAAAACGTGCTGTCTTGCGCACGTCATTTTCATTGCGTGGATACGCAATTAATGCTGGCGCGACTTGAAGAATACTAGCGTCGGTAGAGAAATAACGGCGGGCATCAGTGCTGGTCATCACCTCGCCCACTAGGTGTTCTTGCAAATAATGTGCAACTTTACTCATTGAGTATGTCTGTCCCCCGTAAAAATCGTAAAACTGTCTAGCAAATATGATACCACGAATCTGGTGCGGATGAGAGGACTTCTCTTGAGATGCTCACTCGCAATACGTTGCTCGTTCGGCCAAGCAAGGAAAACTCCAATAGCCACTGGCTATTGTCGACCTACGGTTCAAGTCCTCAATATAAACAAAAAGCGACCGCCCAACGGACAGTCACTTTTTGATGGTGCGGATGAGAGGACTTGAACCTCCACGAGCCGAAGCTCACTAGCTCCTGAAGCTAGCGCGTCTACCAATTCCGCCACATCCGCACATGGCCAAAGAAAGACCGTTCAAGCGTATCTGTTCTGGAGCAAAATTTCAAGTGCCTGCTAGCTATGCGCGATCGATACTAGTTCGTCCGCGATGGCGACAGATATAGGGAAACCTGTCTTTTCTTCTTGCCACCCATACTGCCCGTTTGGATTACACTCCAAGAAAACTACTTCACCACTTGGCTTCTCTACTAGGTCAAAAGCACCAAACCTCAACCCCATCTTCTCTAAATACCCAATACATAATTCGCTAATACCTTCTGGTAAGGCTTCGTCTCTAAACTGTACCGCATCAGTTTCCTGTAACTTTCTCCAATCACTCTTTGCTTCATCGGTCGTGTAAATCGCAGTTGGAAAAATATTTTCACCCACCGCAGCAACCCTCCACTCACGAGCCTTGTCTATAAAAGGTTGGTAGAGCCCGGGGAATGGAGAAGTGTAGGTCTTAAGTTTATCGAGTTTTTGCTGATCAACGATTGTGGTGTGCATTGTTTTTACGTTGTTGTCCTCACTAGTGACACCGCGCATCATCTTAATGATCATCTCATCTTCACCACCTGGCACCAGCCCTTCGCGTATAGCCTCCCAGTCACTGCCTACATATGTACGTGGCACGGAGAATCCCACCTCTTCTGCAACCATTAATTGACTAAGTTTTCTATCTGCCTGGGATATACGGGAGGGTGAATTAAGCCATATATCATCCGAATAAAATACAGGCCAGATTGTATCATGGAGAGCTCTTACTTCGTTGTTCATATGCAACTGTTTAGCCAACTGCTCTTCCACATCTGGGAGAGCAAAACTACCTATCTTGCGGTACCATGCCGCACTAATACGTTCCTCTTGAATTAGGACACCGTTATACTGCAACGAAGGTCCACCTTCGGCCGCCATATCAATAGTAAAACTATCTTCCCCCGAAAGTAGCCTGTCGGTTCTATAAATCACAACTGGGTAGCCTCTTTGCTCTAAGATTTCTGCGACAGGGCTATATGCATGCTCGTCAAAGCTGGCTGTAGCTATTAGTACTGGCTTTTCCATTTTGCAATCCTCCTCTATCGATTAAGTAAAAGTTCATCATATTCATCTTTCGTGAGATCTCTCATGACAAGCTCCGACAACGGCCGTTTTAACCAAGGTTGCTTCGATGCAGGTAGGGCTAACGACTTGGGCCAATGCAGTGGTTCAATACCATACAGGTGTCGCCGTTCGTTTACATGCTCGAAATCTTCCACTGAGGGTAAAAATGGCTGCTTGTTCTTATCAAACAGCCACTGGGTAGCAAACCGCTGCTTATGGTGCTCAAGAATTAGCAGAAGATCAGTCATTGAGGGTATGGCCTGGTAATATGTGTCCTCGGCTTTACGCTGGTAGAGTTTGGTAAATGCACCCAAAACTTCTCTCAACACATTAGGCGAGGCATGAAGCGCCAAGATCGACATTGCTTGTGCACCTGCGACACCTAGGTTCGAGATAGACGGATCACCAATCTCTTTTAGTATTTGAAGAGCTTTTTTGGCACGTTGATCGCGTTTCCTCATTATATTTTTTTGCTGATCGACAAGATTTGTGTTGTCTGCCTGAAAGAATGCTCGCCCCATAATGCGGCTCTCTTGTTGATCTTCTTCCAGAAGTCGTACGAGCTCTTGTGTTCGAGAAACCATATACCGATCCTTCGACAAATAAATGTAAACCTCTTCAGCTTATTCCGTAACTAAAAGTTTAACAACCTCTGTACCCAACTAAGTTACTGGTCATCAGCATCTGCAGCTGAAGGTGTAGACATGTTCGATCGACTAACCCCAGTTAGAGTCGACTCTTCCGCCAGAGCTTCCAGTACTGTTATTTTACCCGCTTCATCAGCTGCTCTTTCTCGAAGAATGTTATCCGCAACATCATTCTCCATACTATTGTCTGATAATTGCTCGCTCATCACACACCTCCTATGCTTCGCGCATTATGTTATATGGTAAAAGCAAAGTAACAGGTGCTCTATTAAGTTGTCAGTACGATTAATTACTGTGCGTTAGCAAAGTTAAGCATTCGTGACACCTGCGGGATGTACGCTTTGTGAGTACACTGCTTATTGTTTATTGTGATTTATCCAAGAAGGCCCAGTGAAGAATAATTACTCATTTGTCACTTTAGCTTGGCGGATTTGCCAATTATGAACATTGTTAAGTCGTCCAACCGGTGAATCAATACTGTGGTCGCTCAGCCCAAATAGCGGACCGTTGGTAGCATGCAGCAGACGGGGTTGATACAGCCCAAGTGCCGGAGCGTCCTGTTGCCATGCCTGCAGGAATGGTCGGTACTTGATTGTTCGCAATGCGGGATCGCGGCGAGTGCGCCCAGCTTCAAGTGCCGTGTCAACATTGCTATTCTTGTATTCTGATAAATTGAGCCGGCTGCCTGAGCGTACATCTGCTTGTGAGCTCGCCCAATACACAAATACATCAGGATCTGAGCCAATGGTTATACCGTAGAGCACGGCATCATAACTGTGGTAGGATAATGTACTCTGAAAATCACTTGGCTTCTGAACGTCGATTTGCATGTCTACACCGAGGGCTTTCCATTGTTGCTGCAACTGTGAAGCCACCATTCTTGATTCCGGCGTGTCGGCTACCGCGAGTTTAAATGTTAGGCGCTTATTGTCTTTTTGTCGCACGCCATTGGCACCAGCCTTCCATCCGGCAGCATCGAGCCGTTGCTTGGCGGCAGGTAGATCAAAACCAGCCTGCGCATAGGTGGGATCATACCCGGCCTGGCCCTGTAGAATTGGCTCGTTTACCATACGAGCTGGATATGATAGTTTGCTAATGATTTTAGGCACATCGGCTGCCTGAACTAACGCCTTACGAATTTCTTTATCAGCTAGTATTCCATTGGTTGTTTTAAAGAAAACCATATTTGCCGCGTTAAGTGGTAAATCGTGTCTGTATACACCAGGCTTGTTGGTTATTTTCTTTGGTAGTGAATTAAGACCCTCGATGGCAGTGATTTTCCCTGCCGAAAAACTATCAAGTAGCTGCTGCTGATCTGCATAGACGTACACGATGAATTCGGAAAGTTTCGGCTCGCCCAGTATATAGTCTTCAAACGGCAGCAGTGCAATTTGTTGCTGTGATTTTTTGGGATCACTTCCCTTTACTTCAATCGCTTGCCAAACAAATGGCCCGGCACCAATAGGGCTTACCGTATTGAACTCTGCTGAGCGCAAATCGGCAGGAGCGATCTTAGACAAGATATGCTTTGGTACGATGCCAGTCGTAAGGTTATATGGGAATGCTGCCAGCGGACTTGGCAAAGTAAACACTACTGTGTGTGGATCCGGAGCGGTCACCTCAATACCTTGCCAGCTTGATTTTAGGGGTGATTGTGCATCAGGATTTTGTATGGTTTGAAAGGTATAGACTACGTCAGCACTAGTGAGCGGCTGGCCATCCTGCCAGCTAAGATTAGGTTTCAATTTTAGTGTGTACGTTAAACCATTGGCATCTGTGGTGTATCCAGTAGCAAGCTCCCCTACTAGCTTGTTATTAACGTCGTGCTTGAGTAAGCCCGCAAAGACCAGGCGCGACACGGTAGCATCAGCATTACTAGTGGCGTACATTGGATTGGCGTTTGTGAAAGATCCAAGCACCCCTTCTTTATAAATTCCACCCGGCACCGGCTGTACTGTTTGGAAATAATTACTGAGAGCAATATTTTGACCGACCATACCGCCAATCAGTAGGAGCACCAGCAGCAGCCAGCTAATCACAAACCGACGAACAGCGCTTAAACGCCCGAAGCGCTTTACCACGTGCTTCTCAATTTGCTGCTCGGTTTGAGCACTAAGGCTTTCTACTTGCTTTTGCTGTTTACGAAAGAGTCGGCGAGAGCGCAGGCGCAGGCGTCGAAAATTCATCGAAGAGTGCTTCCTACCCGACAGTCACACTCAGTATTAGCGAAAGGCTAAATACAAGTGCGGTGTAAATCGTTAGCTGAAAAATGGTTTTGTCTGTGCCTCGTCTGGTCGTGTTAACTTCGCCGGCCCCACCAAGACCAGCGCCAAGACTCGCGCCACGGGTTTGAATCAAAATCAAAAACACCATTAATACAGTCGAAGCAATGGTGATGTAGTTATAAATACTCATGGTTTCTGTACGTCCTCCAAAATGGTCGTTACTAGATAGTTTACCAGACCAATCACCATGCCGGCAAAGATAGCCGCCCAGAAATTAGTAATATGTAACGGTTCATACAGCTTGCTGGCTATGAACACCGTGAAACCATTAATAATAATCATGAAGAGCCCCAGGGTTATCAGCAACGCGGGCAGTGAGAATATTACTAGCACCGGTTTAATTACGACATTAATAACAGCTAGTATTAGCCCTGCAATAATTACTGCGGTTATTTCGCCATTGAAACTGATACTGTTACTCAACAGACCGGCCGCGATCCACAGCCCCAGGCTACAAACAAGCCAGCGCACCAAAAAGCGAACAAGAGGGTGATTCATGATTCTATTTTACCGTAAGCTGTTTGGCAATGCGCCACTTAAATTTTTAATACCTTTGTCCGTGATTAGCACATTATCCTCTATTCGCACGCCAATTCCTTCTTCTGGAATGTAAATACCGGGCTCAACAGTGAGCACAACGCCTGCTTCGAGTGGACGATCATAATCCCCCACATCATGCACATTAAGCCCAAGAAAATGTGAAGTGGCATGCGGAAAGTATTTGCGCGTATTTTCATGACTGATACTTTTAATAAGCCCTAGCTCGCGCAATTTTTCACCCATAAACTGTTCGACGTTCTGCTCGTACTCTTTCATCATGACGCCAGGCTTGAGAAGACTCATGGCGTACTTTTGAACATCCAAGACCGTTTGATGCACGGCTAGTTGGCGTCTTGACGGCTCGCCTAGTGCTTTTGTGCGGCTAATGTCTGCAGCGTAGTGCTCAGCTTCTGCGCCAATATCCGTAACCACCAATTCACCAGCCGCTACAGCGCCGTTATTTTCAACATAATGGAGTGTGCATGCTCGTTCGCCACTTGCGACAATTGGGGTAAACGCATGTCCTGTTGCGCCACGTTTTCGAAATCCTTGGGAAATAGCTGCTTCAATTTCATATTCGTGCGCGTAGCCTTTGACTTTAGCCGGCTTAAAAACTTCTTTAATGGTTGCTGCGGTAATATCTATAGCATTCTGGATAGCAAGCAGCTCTTCTGGTTGCTTGATCATGCGCATACGACTGATGTGCTGACTTAAATCAAGCAGCTCAAGATCTTCGTTTTCTGCTTTCAGCTTTTGAATAAGATGCGCACGGGCTGGATTGGTGTACATGCCGATGCTTTCTATGTATTGAGGCGCCATGGCAATGGTTGCTACGTGCTTTACTTTCTTTAGCCGTCCACCTAGTTGCTCCCACCCTGCTTCGTCATTATAGACAAGTTTGATACCAGAGCGCTTTGCTAGCTCATCTGTAGCCACTGCCCCGTCAAATGTTTCGCGACTAGCTGATCTGGCTGGCACAATCAAGTACTCTTTATCACGATCCATGACCAAAATGAGATCGGGTTTATCGAGCCCAGTTAAGTACCAAAAGTTTGCATCCTGGGCAAAATTGAACGCACTATCGCCACCACGCTGCAAAAGACCATTAGCAGTAATAACTATAGGTGCCGTTCCGGTAAAAAGCTGACGTAGCTTAGCGCGGTTGTCGGTAAAAAAGTCGCTGGTAAAAAATGATTCCATAATCGAACGTACAGTATAGCAAATTTTTGCCAGCTAAGCCCTCTGTGCTACTTAGCAGGGGTAACGTATTTAGTAATTAATTTGGCCTGCTTGGCCCCAATAACTGTGGCAAGCTCCGCCTCTGACGCCAGACTTACACCACGAACTGAGCCAAATTTTTTTAGTAGCTTTTTTCGAGTTACAGGGCCAACTCCTGGAATCTCATCAAGCAAACTGGCTGTCTGTCGCTTATTCTTTAAAACGCTGTGGTAGGTGACTGCAAAGCGGTGAGACTCATCACGAATACGCTGAAGCAGCTTTACAAGATTAGTGTTGTGCGGCAGATTAATAAGCGTAAAGTCTTCGCTCTCCGTTGAGAAACCTCCGAGACCTTGCATACTTAACTTGTTAAGTATCACACCTGACTTTTTATTCTGCAAAACTATCTGTTCTTCTCGTTTGGCCAGCCCGATAAATGGAATAGTACTACAGCCAGCTTCGTCTCTTGCTCGAATAGCGGCGTCGAGCTGCCCCTTCCCACCGTCAATCAAGACAAGGCTCGGGAGCCCCCACAACTTACGATTTTTTTCGCTTAACCGTCGCTTAATAGTTTCATGCATATTATAAAAGTCGTTATTGTGATCAATTTTTGTTTTAAATTTTCGATATTCAGCCTTATTGCTTACGCCATTTGTGAAGACAACCATACTGGCAACAACATCTGTGCCTTGCATGTGCGATACATCGTATCCTTCAATTCTGAATGGGTATTTTTCAATACTTAACAAGTTAACTAATTCATTCAGTGCATGGTCTTTACTGATGTCTAAGAATTCTTTGTCGCTAAAGATAACTTGTTTATCCAGCCCCTGCAGCCACGCGAGCTGATTTCGTAATTTTGCAGCCTGTTCAAACTCTTTGGCTTTAGCCGCTCGCTTCATGTCACGCTCTAACTCTTTGATGATAGTTTTGCGCCGACCTTCAATAACCGCAATTAGTTTTCGCAGGTTTTTGCGATACTCTTCTAAACTAGTTTTACCCTCTTCTAACCCAGGGTCCATACCCAAATGATAATGGAGTGTTGCACGTTTCTGTCCCGGTGTGCGCTTGGTAGCAAAAGGAAAAATCTTTCGTAACAGCTTCAGCGCCTGACGTACTGCGTAAGCACTGAAGTACGGTCCGAAATACTTTGCACCATCATCCAACGGTCTGCGCGTAGTTGTAACCGTCGGGTAGTCGCTATCGTAATCAATACGAATATAGCTCATCGACTTATCGTCGCGAAGTAAGATGTTGTACTGCGGCATGTAACGACGAATCATTTCAGCTTCGAGAAATAGCGCTTCGAGCTCACTCTCTACGACCATCCAATCTATATCGGCAATTTCTGCTACAAGGGCATCGGTTTTGGGGTCACGGTATCGGGACTTTTGAAAATATTGGCGTACTCTGTTGCGCAGCACAGCTGCTTTGCCAACATAAATAATAGTGCCGGCTTTGTTTTTATGAAAATAAACACCGGGCTCTTTCGGTAATTCTGCTAACTTTTTCTCTACCGCTTCAGTCACAAATATATTATACCGTTACTGACTGGGTTGTGCAGTTTGCACAAAGGGTATTCGTTTTGCAGTTTTCGCACATGAGCACTAGCTTGTTGCAAGCTATGTTAGAGCAATTTTCGTAATTGCTGGTTTTACCACTGCAATGCACGCAAGTTCCAATATCTTTTGCGTTGTCGGAGAAGCGATGGCTCATGCGATCATCAAAAATATGCAACGTACCTTCCCATAAGCCCTCATCGCCATACTTTTCGCCGTATTTTACGATACCGCCGTCAATTTGATAGACCTCTTTGAAGCCACGATTCTTCATTAATACCGAAAGCGCTTCACAGCGAACACCGCCAGTGCAGTAGGTGACAATTGGTTTTTCTTTGATGTCATCGTATTTTCCACTTTCTAGCTCGCGCACAAAATCGCGCGTGGTTTCTGTCTCGGGCACCACCGCGTTTTTGAACTTGCCCACCTGTGCCTCGTACTTGTTACGCCCATCAAAGAAAACTACATCATCGCCACGCTCTTCAACGAGTTTGTGTACTGCTTCCGGTTTAAGGTGCTTGCCGCCGTTTTTGACGCCTTTTTCGTCTACTTCAATCTCTTCCGGAGTTTTAAAGCTTACTAGCTCATCACGAACTTTTACGCTGAGTCGCGGAAAGTCACTGCCCGTGCCGTCGCTCCATTTGTACATGATGCCTTTGAAGATGACAGAGCGATTCATCTCTCGTTTATACTCGCGTAGATGTTCAATATCACCGCCAAGCGTGCCATTTATACCGTGCTTACTTACAATAACTCGGCCTTTCAAGCCAAGACGGGCACACAGCTCTTTTTGCCAGCGAACCGTCATGGCAGGGTCCGATACCGGCACAAACTTGTAGTATAAAATCACCTTATTCATCGCTTGTAGTATACCTTAACTCTTTAGGATTATCACGAGTATGATGAGGAATAGTAGGCCTACAATTACTGAAAGCATGATCATGTCTGCTGCGCTGCGAGGGTTAGAAGCCTTGGGGGTTTTTGGTGTCGTAGAGGTGGTGCTGCCCGCATCATCAGATGCGGGGCCTGAGCTCCCAAGGTCCAGGTCAGACTTGCTGCTGAGCAAGCTACCAATCCAACCAGAAGCTCGTGATATGGCGCCGGCACTTTGCGCATGGCGCAGTACGGGATCTTGCTCGTAATTAACTTCTGGGGTTTCTTTCAAGGCTTCTTTACTTATCAATGTTTTCCCAAGATGCTCGTGTGAATACGTGCGATTATCAGGATCTTTTTCTGGGTTGGTTTCTACTGCCAGCGAGCCAATTGTCTCGGTTTTTGGTATGCGCTTTTCCAGACGCTCAGGGTCGTCATCGTGTTGTTCTGGAATAAATGGTGCGCCTTCCATAATTCTAACTGCTTATTCTAATTTGCAATTCTTAACAACTTAGTATACGATTATACGCACTTATTAGCAAAGTCGCTTGTGTATAAAGCGGCGTAACCAGGAGGCGGCAACAATGTATACCACACCAAAAACCATGTCTAAGATTACCGTCTTCGCGGCGTGCTAACTCTTACAAAAGCAAAACCTTTACAAACATTTTCTATCAATCATAAAGCGCAGCTTGGAGGCTGCTGCTATGTCAACCACTCGTAAAACTATTCAAACTATTTGGAAAGATCTTTCACCGTACCGAGGAATGTTCTGGGTTGGTGTTATTGGTCCGATTCTCGCCGTATTGGCGCAAGATATTATTCCACCGCTCATCGTTTCCCAGGCTTTTACAAAATTGCAGGCGGCGTATTCGTCTGGTGCGCCACTAAGTTCTATTAATCTAGCCCCATATGTGGACGGTTTTGTGGCGTCCATGCTGATTGCGCTAGTGGTTTGGCGTGTGCAAGGGTACGTTATATGGCGCCTAGAGATCAAACTGCAGAGAGACCAAATCGTACATATTTTTAGTCATGTGCAGCGTCAAGGTGTAAAGTTCCACGCCGATAATTTCGGCGGTGCTCTTGTGTCACAATCCAATAAATTTATTGGGGCATCAGAAAGGCTTATTGATGAGTTAGTTTGGAGCATCATACCAGGCCTTACTGCATTCATTGCTTCGCTTGTTGTGCTGTTTTTTGTTTCATATAAGTTCGCGATTATTCTTTTGGCGGCCGTAGCTATATATATCGCGATTATGACTTGGCGCGTCAAAAAAGCATTTCCATATAACCGTCAAGAAGCAGAGAAAGATACCGCGCGCACGGCAGCTCTAGCTGATGCCGTAACGAATGTTGGTACAATTCGAGCGTTTGCAAACGAACAGTACGAACTAAAACGTTTTAGCCGAGTCGCGAATAAAGCATATGATGCCTACAATGATTTAGCTTTCGCAACCCTAAAGAACGACACCATAAGTCACACTATGACTAACACCCTGCGTGCACTTTCGTTCGTGTTCGGTATTTACGCTGTTGTGCATTTTGGTGCAAACGCGGGTGTTCTGTACTTAGTCGTAGCTTACACGACCAGTATTGTTGATCGACTTTGGCAATTTAGCCGAGTGGTACGTAATATTAATCGCGCCCTTGGTGATGCTGAGCAGATGACTGAAACATTGCAAATCGAACCGGAGATTCAAGATCCTGAAATCCCTGAAGGCGTACGCATTCATCGCGGTAGTATCGACTTTCACAAGGTGAGTTTTTCGCACACAGGGGCGACTGACAAACTGTTCAAACAGCTTAATCTTCGTATTAAGCAGGGCGAAAAAGTCGGACTTGTAGGCCCAAGTGGTGGTGGCAAGACCACGCTTACAGGCTTACTCATGCGCTTCAATGACATTAATGGTGGCGAGATACTGATAGACGGCCAGGATATCGCAGCGATTACACAAACTGTTCTGCGTCAGCATATATCGTATGTGCCGCAAGAGCCACTGCTGTTTCATCGCTCGATTCGCGAAAACATTAGTTATGGCCAGCTTGATGCCAGTGACCAGGTGATTGAAGGGGTTGCCAAAATGGCACATGCCCATGAATTCATTTCCAAGCTACCTCAAGGCTACGATACATTGGTAGGAGAACGGGGAGTGAAACTTTCAGGTGGCCAGCGCCAACGCGTAGCTATTGCTCGTGCCATGCTTAAAAATGCACCGATTTTGGTGCTTGATGAGGCAACGTCTGCTCTCGACAGCGAAAGTGAGGTCCTAATTCAGGATGCACTTTGGAAGTTGATGGAACGACGCACGGCAATTGTCATTGCGCATCGTCTGAGCACCATTCAAAAGATGGATCGCATCATCGTGCTCGAGAATGGCAAGATTGCTGAGCAAGGATCACACAAAGAGTTGCTGCGCAAAGATGGTGTCTACGCCAAGCTTTGGGCACACCAAAGTGGTGGCTTTATTGAAGAGTAGCGTCTAGTTGGCGCTACTCTGATTTAGCTTCGTCGCTAGGTTTTTCTTCGGCTGGTTTGTCTTCGGATTCGCCTTCAGGAGCCTCACCTTCGGCATCTTCTGGCGTATCACCTTCTTCTGCATCACCGCCTGCGGCATCGTTGGCAGCGGCAAGTGCACTTGGTTCATAGACAGTAGCAACTGAATGAGTATCTTCCATTTCGACTTCTACGCCTTCTGGAATTATGATGTCGGCAACCGTTACGCTGTCACCAATCTCTACCAATTTCTCTGCATCGTAATACAGAGCATCCGGTAATTTGTCGGCCAAAGCTTTTACTGGGAGAACTTCGAGTTGTGACAACACGATTAAGCTGTTGCGTTCTGCTGGTGTTGATTCATTATCGTCGGCATATTTAGGATGTACAGGGATTTCAGCTTCGACCTTCTGGTTCTTATCAACTGCATTAAAGACGAGGTGGGTTAGCTGATGTTTCTTTGGATCAAAGTCTGCGGTTTTGATAAGTGCAACATACGACTTGCTACCAGCCTTAACTTGTACAGGGTGGTGCTTGCCAGCCTGCTTCCAAACTTTGTTGAGCTGCTGATAATCGCCCTGAACTACGATGGAGTCTTTGCCGTGATCATGAATCACTGCTGGAATCTTACCTTCTTTGCGTAGGTGCTTTACAGCCTTACCAGTTACCTCACGTGGTTCAAGTGTTACCGAAATAGGGTCGTTAGACATTAATGCTTCCTCTCTTAATTCTTTTCGATTACACCAATTATACCACAGAAACAGATTGAGACTGGACTCCGAAGCCTAAAAATTATAGGCTTAGTAAGCATGTTCGGCATAACAGAAATCCTTCACACCACGACGCAACTCTTTGCAGCAGGCTTTCTAGATGTCGACCAAATCATACGCGCCGGTGGCCTATTGCTGATCGGAATTATTATTTTTGCTGAGTCGGGAATGTTTGTGGGCTTCTTCTTGCCGGGCGACACGTTACTGTTATCTGCAGGTATTTTCGCTGCCCAAGGTAAGTTATCGCTAATTTGCGTTGTTATGGTGGTCACAGTAGCTGCGATAGCTGGTGACAATGTTGGATATCATATCGGTAAAAGATACGGACGACGTTTGTTCAAAAAGCCAGACGGTATTATCTTCCGCCAACAGTACGTCGACCAGGCTGAAAAATTTTATGAACGATGGGGTAGCAAAATGATGCTCGTTTCGCACTTTGTGCCAGTGGTTCGAACCTTTGCACCACCGGTGGCTGGGGTGGCAAAAATGAATTACAAGCAATTCGTCGTTTTTGATGCAATAGGCATTCTAGCCTGGGCAGTTGGCGTCACGCTGATTGGCTACTGGTTTGGTAGCAAAATTCCTAACATCGATCAGTACATTATGCTCGCTGTTGGAGCGGTTATCGTGATTACACTCGGCCCAACGGTCTATCATGTTATCAAAGCCATCCTCGAAAAACGCCGCATGGACGCTGAGCAAGAAGCTAAGCCTTAAGAGTAACGGTACCTTCTAGCACCCCTTTGGCAAATTGTTGAGGAGAAAGCTGCCTAGTTTTGTGTGGTTCAATTATGCGCCCATACATTTGACTGTTGAACTCCCGTGCATACTTACCACTGGGCTCAAAGAAGATGGTTTCATGGACTAATTCTTGACTGTCTGGGTCATCTGCGGTGTGTGCATCCAGACGTACTTGGGCAGCTCTCATCCACTGAGGGTAAAAAGAAGCTTTGCCGCCTGTTTCAGCTGTCTCTAGCTCGTACAGCGCCATACTAACGAGGGCCAAGTTATCTACCGCCTCTTGCTGGGCACGTATATCCGGAATTTCCTGGCTCACAATCGCAACCTGACTCGCCATGGCGATAAATGCATCTGCTCGCTCTACAAATTGCGCCTCTAATTCACTGTGAACTTCGACGTTAACACTATTACTGAGCTCTGAAATACTGGAATTTGCCATAATATTACTATTATAGCATACTTGTTAAGAATTGTCCAGTGTAACTCTGTTTATTCTTACTGACTTGCTCTGGGGTACCCTCCGCCACGATTTGCCCGCCGCCGCTACCACCTTCGGGGCCCATATCAATCACCCAATCAGCGTTTTTAATTACGTCTAAGTTGTGTTCGATTACCACCATGCTATTGCCAGCATCAACGAGCGCATGCAGCATTTGTAACAATTTATCAACATCTGCCATATGTAGACCGGTTGTAGGCTCATCCAAAATGTAGAGTGTCTTGCCTGTTGGGCGACGACTCAGCTCCGTGGAAAGTTTGATGCGCTGTGCCTCACCACCACTCAAGGTTGTAGCGGATTGACCGAGTTTGATATAACCCAGGCCAACATCCACCAAGGTTTGTAGCTTGCGTGATATTGCCGGAATGTTTTTGAAGAACTCTAAGGCTTGCTCGCACGTCATCTCTAAGACATCGCTAATAGTCTTGCCTTTGTAGTGAATCTCAAGCGCCTCACGATTATAACGTTTGCCGTGACACACCTCGCATGGCACGTACACATCAGGTAAGAAGTGCATTTCAATTTTGATGATGCCATCGCCAGCACAGTTCTCGCAGCGACCACCTTTTACGTTAAAGCTAAAACGACCAGCATTGTAGCCACGCAGTTTTGCCTCTGGCATGCTTGCAAATAGCTCACGGATCGGTGTGAAGAGGCCAGTGTAGGTCGCAGGGTTACTGCGCGGTGTGCGACCAATTGGTGACTGATCGATAATAATAGCTTTGTCGAGCTGTTTGATGCCTTCGATATCATCATGCTTGCCTGGAACCGTGCTTGCTCGGTGTAGTCTTGCCTGTAGTTCTTTGGCAAGGATATCGTTGATCAAACTTGATTTACCAGAACCACTGACACCGCTGACAACTACTAGCTTACCAAGCGGAATCTCGGCATCAACATTTTGCAAATTATTTTCTCGAGCGCCTTTTATGACCAACGATTTGTCATTGCCCTGGCGGCGTTTCTTTGGAACAGCGATTGTCTTTTTGCCCGATAGATACTCGGCTGTGATGCTGCCCTTGGTCTTAGCAACTTGCTCAGGCGAACCATGAGCTACAACTTTGCCGCCGTGAACGCCAGCACCTGGACCGATATCTAATAAGTAGTCGGCTGTGCGGATAGTATCTTCGTCATGCTCAACCACAATCACCGTATTGCCAAGTTCGCGGAGGTGCTTGAGGGTGCGGATCAACCTTTCATTGTCGCGCTGATGCAAACCGATACTTGGTTCATCGAGTACGTACAGAACACCCATCAAACCTGAACCGATCTGCGTAGCCAGGCGAATGCGTTGCGCTTCGCCGCCGCTGAGCGTTGTAGCGCTACGAAGCAAGTTCAAATAGTTGAGACCGACATCTTGCAAGAACTGGAGCCTTGCACCAATTTCCTTAAGGATCATCTCCGCGATAGTGGTTTCTTTTGCATTAAGTTTGAGGCCCTTGAACCAGCCCAGTGCATCGTCGATCGATAGATTACACACATCCATAATTGAGTGCTCGCCAACTGTAATTGCTAATACTTCTGGCTTTAATCGCAAACCTTTACAGGCATGGCATGGACGCTCTTGCATGAAACGTTCAATATCGCGCCGGATAAAATCGCTGTCGGTTTCTTTGTGGCGACGCTCAAGATTGGGTACAACGCCTTCGTAGGTTGTTTCAAAGCTGCGGCCACTTCCAAGGCTTACACGGTATTTTTGATTACCTGTGCCGTACATAATCATATCGAGCTGAGCTTGGGTAAGCTCCCCTGTGGGAACCTGCAGAGAAAAACCATTGGCTTCGGCTACTGCCTGCAGTTTTTTCATGTACCAGTTATCGACATTGATGCGATTATACGGTCGAATTGCACCTTCGGCGATAGTTAAATTACCGTTTGGAATTACTAAGTCAGGGTCAACTTCCAGGCGGTTTCCAAGACCAGTACAAACCGGACATGCGCCGTGAGGACTATTAAAGCTAAAAGTGCGAGGTTCGAGCTCGGGGATATTCACTTCTGGATGTTGTGGGCAGGCGTACATCAGACTATAGGTCCAGGTCTCATCCTTATCAGCATCAAGGATCACCACTTTACCTTCAGCGACTTCGAGTGCTTGTTCGACTGACTGGACTAGACGGCTACGACTATCTTTATCGTTTACTAGGCGATCAACAACCACTTCGATACGGTGGCGTTTGGCTTTGTCTAGCTCAGGAAATTCGTCGAGCGCATATACAACGCCATCAACCCGAACACGAGCAAAACCGGCTCGCTGATACATTTCGGGTATGTGCTCAAAAGCTCCCTTTTTATCAATCACAACGGGCGCCAACACCATAATTCGCTTACCGGTTGTAGTAGCAACTACCTGGTCAACAATGCCGTTGGTAGTTTGTCGTACAACTGGGCTGCCATCTACTGGGCAGTGCGGAATACCGATTCGGGCATACAATAAACGCAGATAATCATAAATTTCTGTTACGGTTGCCACCGTAGAACGAGGGTTGCGTGAGGTTGATTTTTGATCAATCGAAATTGCTGGCGAGAGGCCATCGATCTGGTCGACATCTGGTTTTTCCATCAAGCCTAAGAACTGACGTGCGTAAGAACTTAGGGATTCAACGTAACGACGCTGGCCTTCGGCATAGATAGTGTCAAAAGCTAAACTCGATTTACCTGACCCGCTTAAGCCCGTAATAACCACCAACTTATTGCGTGGAATTGTTACGTCAATGTTTTGCAAATTGTGCTCTCGAGCACCTTTAACTACGATCTTGTCAGCCAAAATTCTCCCCTTCCAAGTCGGTCAATTATACAGGGGTATCAAGATTTTGTCGACCCCCTACGCCGCCTTTTCGTAGGCACGTGGGTCTTCTGGCTGCATTTCATACAGCGAACCAGGCCGCACAGTGATCTCATATGGTCGCCGACAAGTTTCGTTAGCGTACAGATAGATTACAGGATCACCGAGTGTCACATAGCTGGGTAAGGTTTCGCTTACAAACTGCGCAACTTCTGGAAACCCATAATCACGTATACCCTTCTTGTTCTCGAGAGTAGCTACATGCGGTGTTGCGGTCAGCGTGTTCATCGCTGCTTCTCTATCGAGCAGCTTTTTCTCTGAATCAACCTCATCAAGTGGCAGCTCGAGTAGCGCATCGACACAAATAAGATTTTCTGCAACCAATGTGCCTAGTGCCGATGGCGTGCCGTCAAGATTAAGATCCGCGTACCGACCGTTGAGCCCACGCCAGCCTTCTGGCGCCAAGCCAATCCTTCGGTTTTTATCGACACCTCCGAAGCGATCAGGCTGCCCAAGCGGCATTGCAATTGTGTCGGGCTTGTCGACAATTGAATCGCGCAGCCGTGAACCCAATTCAGCAGTTAATTGTGTCATCTCAAGCTGAGTGGGTTTGCGGGGGCTCTTGCGCAGCGTATCTTCGAATTTAGACTTCTCTAGAATTGCAACAGACCATTCTTGCGGCGGAATTACGTCAAAATTCTTAACCATTTTTCGGGGAAATTCTTGTTTGATCCCACGATGTAGCGACTTGTATATTTCTGCAGCTTGCTTATCATCCATGATAACTGGCCGGCGTACTGCAAAGGAGGGTATATGCCCTCCAATTTCAAATTGCTTTGACTCACGTAACTGACTACGCGATGGAGGTTGTTTGCGTTGTGAGCGTTTCAATTTTTTATTCCTGCCTAGGCTTAATCGGGCCGATCGCTTTCTAACATAAGATGACCAAGCGAAACTGTGAGTGGTTCATCTTCAAAGTCGAAGTGATCATACATAATCTCTTGTATATCTTGCTTATGCGTCTCCGCAACGGAAGAATGGCATGGAGTGTCGTAGCTTAAGATAGGTATGTAATCTGGCGTAAAAACCTCCGAGGTGAGTGTATCGGCGCTTTTTGCGATTACTCCATATCGTATCGCATCGGCGTCGCCAGAGTACACTTGTATTTGCTTCTTTTGTGTACTGGATAGTTCCGCTAGTTGCTCAAATTTACCCGCTTCTTCTCTTTCGGATTGTTCTTTAGTCCAGGGTCTAGGGCCTACTTCCTGAAGCAGCTTCGCCATTTTTTTATCTTCAGAGTCAATACTTCCGTACGGTCGAATAACGGCTGCCAGCTTGTTTTCTTTGTGTCCATACCATTCAAAACCATTAATCGGCACGTTAACTGTTTTAGCAACTGCATTGTTAGCGCTTAATACTTTTGCAACTCGTCGACCTGCAAATAGATCAAGCTCCTCTTTGCGTATTGCTTCTGCTGAGTTGTGGGGTGAAAGATATGTAACACCGAACCAGCTGCGTTGCTGAACTGAGGCTCGTTGGCCGAACCGCTTACGGCTGGAGAGGTATACATCTATACTTTTCTGTGCAGGCTCCAATCCTTCGCTAAGTTCATTTGCGCTTTCCATTATTAAGGGACGAAATAGGCCGAACCGTGCCTGAGCTAATTGACGTTTTACGCTTGGACGGTCTTCGCGATTACAGCTACCTGTACGACTACGAATAATATTACCGCGAATACCGTTTGCCATATCTGCCTCCGTTTTGGTTTGAAACCACTGATTTCATAGTAAAACCTTGTGATCAGCTGCGCAAACATATGATGTAGTGTTAATAACAGCTGCTTTTCTTCGATAAACGTACGCACTCACAGGGGTGGCAATATAGTATCTGGCGTAACAAAGATCACAACAAGCATAAGAGTTAATATACTTTTGTTGACGTATTGACAAATAGGTGTATAATTATCACCAAACTCAACAAAATTTTAAGGGGCACCACAATGTATAGTTTCTTTATCCTGGGGAGGATCCCAGGAACTAATATCAGCATCTCTTTTGAGGCCTGGCTTATTATTATGGCTGTCGTGGGTTTCGCAGCGTACCGATACTGGCCACGAATTAATAAATTTGTACGTGATACAGAGCAGCGACTGCTTGCTCGCAAACCACTTCACGCTAATCAGCTACATCGTCGGGTAGTATAGACTCACCATAGAGTCGTAGCTCTTCAATCAAGTACTGTTGCGCTGCAGATAGATTCTCGTCTGCGGCCATTGTCTGAAGTCGAGCAAAATACTGTGCTGCTCTACTCTCTGCGCCACCGCTAAAGAGCTTTAATTTGCAGAACTCTTCCCATTTTTGTCGCTCTTCGTCACTGAGTGTTCGAGGGTAATTCCGCGCTTTGTATATAGGCGCCATGCTTTTCAGCCTCGAATCTTTAAAGCTTTCAGCGATGCGCGGAATGTCTGCAGGTTCGGCTGCACGTAGTGCCGACATGGTGTTTTTATCAGCATCAGCAATGAAGCCTTCGTATAAACGCTCGTCTGCGGTTAACGGATCATCGACTAACCCAATCTGCTCTTGTGCCCTTACTTGATCAAGTTTGCGAATAGCTTGAATGACTTTTTCGGCAAATTCCTTCTGTGATTTCTTGAGTAGTGCCAAGTGTTTAGCAATTGTCTCTAATGACAGCTCTATGCGCTCCTGGCTTTTGGCGTCTTTCATTACACCCAGCGGAGCCAGCGAAGGACAGCGATTGTACTTTAGTGTCTTTACTGGCAAACGCACAGCATCGGGGTCTTTGGTATACTTCCATGCTTCGACAAGCTCATCCACCGACATTTCAATAAACGGAGTTGGATCGTAGCGTAAATCGTATACTAGTGCCGCATCTTGTTCTGGGTGCTTGGCTAGTAGCACGGCTGCGGTAGTGTTGAGATGCGCACTGCCATATCTACCCGAAGCATACGCAAATGGCTCATTTTTGAGCACCAACTCTTTTGCGGCTTGCTTGCTCCTATGCTCAAATAAATAGCTGAATAGCTCTGGCTGCTTGTCTTTGATGAGTTTCGCTATGCCAATGGTTGCCACAACATCGCTTAGTGCATCGTGGGCCTGGCTGTGTTCCAATTTATTGACATTAGATAGGTACTCTAAACGATTTGCAGGCTTACCCTCGCTATCGAATGGCCACTGGATGCCGTCAGGCCGTAAGGCACGGGTCATACGAACTAGATCCAGCACGTCCCACCGTGAGCAGCCATCTTTCCACTGCCATTCGTATGCATCATAGAAGTTACGATAATGCAGAAAACGCATGAATTCATCGTCAAAACGTATACTGTTAAAACCTAAAAATGTAGTCTCCGGCTTTACAACCTCTTTGTAGAAATATGCTAGAAATTCTGCTTCGGTATAGCCATCGTTTAATGTTTTTTGGGGTGTGATGCCAGTAAGCAATACTGCATCAACGTCCGGCAAAATATCGGGCGATAATTTAATTAAACAATCTATGGGATCGCCAATGGGATTTAGATCCATGTCGGTACGTTGACCGGCAAACTGCATAATGCGAGCCGATCGAGCGCCAAAGCCCGATGTCTCAAGATCATAAAAAAAGAAGCTAGCTGCCATTTGTATTACCAGTGTAGCAGTTTGGCATTAATTTATTCTGAATCTAGTAGTGAAACTGTTGGTTTTCTGATGTGCCGATTTGAATAATATCGTCGGCTTCTATGCCTTTGCGCGCTAGTTCGTGCATGATACCTTGGCGGCGCATAATGTCACGAAGTCGCTGAATACCCTGTTCATTCTCAAAATCTGTTCGGCGAGCAAACTGTTCTACACGCTGCCCGGAAACATAATAGATGCCGTGCTTTTTGTGGATTTGCCATTCTTCTGATGTGTCATCAAGCCGCAAGATAGGGATGTCTGGCTCTTCGCCTTCTTCTTCAGGCTGTGCCCGCACTACTTTTACGGCATCTTTAATCGCAAATAGCAGCTGCGATAATCCTTCGCCGGATTTTACAGAAATTGCAAAGATAGGTGTATCTGGCTGCACTGCACCATGCACCTGCTGCATCAAGTCATCAATAATCTCATTATCGAGGCCCTCGACCTTGGTAAGTGCCACAATCTCGGGTCGCTTTATCAGCTCTGGCTGGTAGGCCTCGAGCTCAGCGCGGATTGTTTGATAGACTTCTGCGAGATTGTCGTTGTAGCTATCGATAAGATGCAGTATTACTGCCGTACGCTCAATATGCCGTAAAAAGTCGTGGCCGAGCCCTTTCCCTTCGGCAGCACCTTCAATAAGGCCGGGGATATCAGCCACCAAGACACTTGTATTACCATCGATATCCACTACGCCAAGATTCGGTGTAAGCGTTGTGAATGGATAATCGGCTATCTCGGGGCGAGCATTGCTTAACTTGCTAAGTAACGTTGATTTTCCAGCGTTAGGTAGACCAACGAGGCCAACGTCGGCAATCATCTTCAGCTCCAACTTTAGCTCTACTACTTCTCCCGGTTCGCCCTTTTCGGCAAACTTAGGTGTTTGTCGCACGGATGATACAAAGTGGGCGTTTCCGAACCCGCCTATACCACCTTTGGCGATTACCGCCTCTTGGCCATCTTCTACTAAATCGGCAAGGATACGACCACTATTCTTATCCGTTGCAACGGTGCCGACGGGTACTTTTACGATCATTTTTGGTGCGCTTTTGCCGTGTCTGCGGTTTTTGCCACCAGCTTGACCGTTTTCGGCTGCAATTTCTTTCTGATATCGAAACGCTGCTAAGGTGTTCTGGTTGCGGCTTGCTTGAAAAACAATATCGCCACCGTTGCCACCATCACCCCCGTTAGGACCACCTTTATCGATAAATTTTTCTCGGCGAAAGCTAACTAAGCCGTCTCCACCACGGCCAGCAACACACACTATTTCTACTTTATCTACAAAACTCATCTCTTACCCATAAGCTTACCTCTTTCACCCCTGTAAGTCCAGCAAAACCGAGCCAAATACATAGCTCCACTGACCGAAGGCGACTTCTGGTGAGTGCAGTTTGGGATGAAAGGTGAGCATCGAACTGAGGCGTACTACAAGGTACGACGAAGTGAGACGCGCAGACTTTCGCCAAAAATGTGCCGCCAGAGGGCGCCTAACGATAGATATAATTGTCGAATTTGCTTATTGGAACCCAGCCACTATAACCAACTCGGTTAAAACCAGCTAGTCCGTTCATATCAGAATACTTAATCATGGTGCCGTCTGGAGATACGGCCTCAACCACAGCAACGTGACCGTAGTAACCCCTATTGGTTTGGGCGACCGCACCTACCCGAGGCGTGCCACTCACATTCCAGCCGCTCACTCGAGCGAGGTTGTCCCAGGTATTGGCATTACCCCAGTTGCTTGGCACTGGAACGCGACCAGCTGCATACCATGTACAGTAACCATAGTCATACCCGTTATACCCACCATACACTGGTGCACCGCCTCCCCAAGGGAATGCAGAGCCACCAGATGCTGCTGCGGTTGCAGCAGCCGCTGTACCGTTAGATTGAGTGCCATTTGGAATAATAATCTGAGTGCCTACCTGTAAACCAGAAATCTCGCCATCGTTATAGGCGAGAATTTGATCACGATTTGAATTGAAGCGAGATGCGAGTGAATCTGCTGTATCACCCGCCTGTACGGTGTACACAACGCCATTTACCGGTGGGATCACAATCGACACACCAATTGGTACGCCATCACCAGCAAGGTTGTTTGACCAACGGATGCTGTCTGAGCTGACGCCAAATTTAGAAGCTACGCTCGCAATGGTATCGCCTGGTTGCGTGGTGTAGTGCTTGATGTCTGCGCGCGATTTAAGGGTGGTTTCTACTACCTGTGGCTTGGCGGCAACATTTTCATTGGTAGTCGTCGCTGCTACCTCAGCTGCTTGAGATTGCGCCTGGTTAGTAATTGCTGTTGTTTCAGGGAGTCCGTTAAGACGAGCTACTGTCAGAGCGATATCAGCAGATGATAATTGATCGACTGGATTAGCTACTTCATCGGAGGTTGCGCTATTGAGGATGGCTGGGGCCGAGCTTTGACCAGTAGTATGCGGGTTGTGCAAGACAATGGCTGAAATAACCGCCAGCAGCACCACATTGGATGCAAGCAGACCATATCGAACCGTACGCTTGCGAAACGCTTTGCGCTGAAATTTCGATTGGAGACGATGATAGAGCCGAGCTGACTTCTTGGACGGTGCAGCTAAGCGTGTAGTTAACGATGGAATTGTGGGGTTTGTACTAATACAAGCTCCTGGGATCCAATGGATTCCGATACTCTACAAATAGACGTTTAATGTAACAAAGTGTTTGAAATTTTAGCTGTCTACTTAAGAGGTAACTTCATCAGAGATTTAACAGATAGGGACCTCTGATAATCGTTACTAACCGAGTATAGCAAATCGCTGTGCCAAATGCAACCTTTTTATGGTTACTCTACCCCTGTTAAAGAGTATTATCTACCACACAATTTATGGCAATATTTTTGGCTTAGAGCTTCGTGTTCTTCGTTGGTCTTAGAGAAGTACGTCGTGCCATTATCACCTGCTACAAAGAATAGCCAGTCAGTAGCGGCAGGATGAGCAGCAGCATCAAGCGATTGTTTGCTAATAGTGCTGATTGGCGTCGGCGGCAGTCCTTTGTGCAACAGTGTGTTGTACGGTGAATCATAGGTAAGACTTGGTGCACGACCGGCTGCAATTGCCCCATAGCGCGCTGTTACATCAGAGCCCAGAGAAATACCGCTCCTGAGGCGTTTTAAGAACACTTGTGCAGCTTGCGCCTGATCGGCTGGGTTATTTACTTCTTGTATCAGTATCGAAGCCAGCGTAATGCCTTCGTAGGTGTTAAGACCTTGTTTGGCAAAATCGGCTTGCACGTCAGTGGTAAGCTGCTCGTTCATCTCTGTAAGCGACTGCCTGATAATCATTTCTGGGGTTGTGCTGCTATCTCGCTGGAATGATTCCGGCCATAATAGTCCTTCTAAGGTGTTAACATTGGCTGGTTTGATAGTTGCTACTACTGGTAAATCTACATAGCGAGCCGGGTTTAGTGCTGCATCGACTGCATCAGGGTCAAATCCATCGTTAATCAGTCCAGCTCGGACCTGATCAATACGCTTCCCTGGTAAGATCGTGACCAAACGAGTTGTTACTTCGCCTTTGGTCATGGTGCGCACAATAGACTGGGTGCCTTCACTCGGAGAGAGAGCATAGGTGCCGGCCAGGAGTTTTTCGGTCAGCTGTTTGCTGTGCATATACAATTCCATTGCCCAGGCACTCCGAATAAGTTTCTTGTCTTCCAGGTTTTGAGCGACATCTTTTACGGTAGCGCCCTGCTCAACCGTGAAAATGGTAGTCTCTTGACTAGAGCTGACGGGTTCAAGGCCTCGATAGTACAGGGTGCGCGCTGCCACAATACCCAACAATGCGACTCCAAGCACGATGCCCACTACGAGCCATACCCTGTTGGGCAAACTAAAGCGGCTTTTACGATCGTGCGTCTTATACCTGGCCATTACACCTCCAACTCTACCAGATTTTTGGGATCGCGAAGAAAATCCTCGAGAATATAGGTTGCAGCAAGCGCGTCGATATCGCCACGCTCATACTGTCCCCCACGTGCTCGTAGTTCTGCTTCTGCCTTCTTAGACGTAACAGATTCATCCTGAAAACGAATCGGCATAGCGAACTGTTCACGGAGCTGCTGGGTGAAGTCCTCGATCTCTTTGGTTTGAGCAGTCTGTTGACCCTGCAAGCCGCGCGGAAAGCCCACCACTATCGCTCCAATACCTTCAACTTCAATAATGTCAGTGAGTGCCGGCATAAATGTTTCGTTGTTCTCCAAGGTAATTAGCGGACGAGGCAGCCGTGCAATCAGTGAAGCAACCGCAACACCTATGCGTTTAGCGCCCACATCTAATGCCAAGATTGCATCAGGGGATTTAGTCATTGGAACTATTAGAGTTACTTGCCTTCGGAGTAGCGATCTTAACAGTTACTTTCTTCTCGTTATTCGGAACGCTATTAACCCAGAATGGGCTGAGCTTTACGTCGACACCGGTAATATCGGGATTGTTGTTGAACATGGCCTTAACCTGAGGTGATTTCTTGCCGAGTGAATCTTTGCGAATGCTAGCAATATTGAGTTCTGGACCAACGGTAGCCTTGCCCTGCATATTTACTTGAGCACCAGTTGAGCTTGAGCTTGCCACCGTAAAGGTAGCTTTGCTGATACCATCATCGATGATTGATTGCTCATTCGTATCAATGCCGCTCTCAATCTCGTTATTAACCACTTTCTTCAAATCATTTTCCTTCACACCGAACATTGAATAGGTTACTGTCTGTGTCACGGTAACATTATCAGCGACTTGACCCACTTTGGCGCTGCTTGTTACCGCTGGTGTACCGGTGCTGTAAGTCGATGGCAGCGGATAATAGTCTGCATCTTTTAGCTGATCCTCTAAGTCAGATTTGACCCCAGAATCGCTCGCATTGATCTTCGATTGTGCGTTATTGATATCGTTTTGATTCACGACTCGAACGATGTTGTCGGTACCGCCGCTCGTTGAGCCGCTTCCAGTCAATGATGAGTTGCCAGGTACACTAAAATTGTTTGCGCCATTCGAAGCACTTCCTGGACTCTGCGCAATCACATTTACACTTGCTTTGCCGTCATTCTGACATGATCCCTTCTTGAATGAGCTCGCTGGGACTGTAACAGTTTGTTGGGTTATAAAGGTATTCCCTCCTGAGGTCACCCCGGTACCCGCTGCTAATGTAATGTCATCTACTTGCGAACAGTTTGTAAATGTTACCGTGCCATTAGCCTTATTACCATTATTCTTTTGCCCAGTTGTTGCCACTTCTTGAGTATAGGTTTTTTGCTGCTCAACCTTCTTGGCGGGCAGGATTTTCTCTTCTTCGTTTAGTTCAGTAGCGGTCGTTGAAAGATTTAGATCAAGGTTGGTATCGATACTTGTAGCATTAGTGTCGAGAGTGATGACCGCTTTTGGCCACACTTTGATTGCCATGTAACCAAAGATGATGAGCAGAACGAAGGCGATAGCGCCAATAATCAAGAGTAAACGGAATTTATCAAAATCAGGGACTTTAAGCTTGCTGTCTTTTTTGCCCTTCTTGCCACCTTTTGGCGGTGCGAATGACTTAGACTTTGGTTTGGCTGCGCTAGCTGCGTCTGCAGCGTCAGTATTATCTAGTTCAACTGTCTCCATATCATCATTGGCGCCAGCTTTTTTGGCCGCTGCTGCACCAGCCAATGCGCCTACGGTTGCTGCACCTGCAGCCTTAGCGGCTGTATCATCTGGCAGCTCTTCGCCTGTTTCGTCGATGGTTTCCTCTGTATCTTCGAACCCATCTGGACCGGCTGGTATTTCTGGTTTGCTGGTTAAGGTTTTGGCTACATGCACCCCGGCGGCACCTGCAAGCGGCATGAGACCGGCTTCTGACGTTATAAGCACGAGATTCTTGTTATCCGCATCAGCAGCTCGCTTGAGCAGTTTCATGTTGACGATACTCTGGAAGGTTGTAGCGCGTTTGGGCAGCACCAGGGCGACCACTTTGCCGTCGCTATTGCGCAGCTTATCGATGATCCCGGTGATCTCGTCGTCGATATCTACGTAAATGGTGTCTTTTTTGTCTACTGCCATTAGGCAAATCTCCGATTTGCATTTAACAATTTGCCGTTTGCCGTTTGCCAATTATTTGCTAATGACCATTGGTCATTAATTGGAAAATGGAAAATGGAAAATGGAAAATTACTTTTCATGTACTTAACATCTTATCAATTTTATCGCGGATTGAGCTACTGCCACTGCTAAATTGCATGGTATCAAGCCCCACACGCAGTAGTCCCATAGCCGTTATGTAGGTATGGTCATTCACCTTGCCAGTCTTATCTTCGATGCCCGTAACCTGACCTGGTTTAATCAAATGTACGCTTGGCTTGCGGGTGAATGGCAAGCCTTTGTACCACTTGTTGTCCTGGAGCCTATCCATGAGCATAGTTAGGGATGAACCGCCGCCGCAAAGGAAGATTCTGTGTGGAAGATGGTCAAGTTTTGTGAACTCGCTGAGCGCAAGTTCAATACCACTCGCCCACACATCGGCTGTTTTACCAAGCGCAGCCTCCACAGCTGGCCGCTGCTGCACAGCCACTGAATTATTGCTTAAACCAACTTTGAGTTCTTCGGCTTGCTCAAAATCAACACCTAAATCGCGTTCGACAGCGCGAGTATACGCTCGGCCACCAATGCCAAACATCTTGGTCCCCTGCACGCCGCCTTCATTGATAACTGCTATATCGGTTGTGCCGCCACCCACGTCCATCAATATGGCACTCAGACTCTGGTTGGCGTTATCGCCAATCACCGCGCGTGATACTGCAAATGGCTCGGCAGCAACAGCTAAAAGATCAAGATCAAGCTCTTGGGCTGTTCGCTCAAGCGCACCAATGTGAATCATGGGTGCGAAAGCCGTATAGAGCTGCACCACTACGTCGCGACCCTGAAACCCAATCGGGTTCGTAACTGGGTAGCCATCAATTTCGATGCTTACTAATGCGCTATTTACCAGGCGAACCTCGACAGATTTACCACCTAACTCCCAGGCAAGTTGTTGTTTTGCTTTATCCTGTGCACGATCTTGCACTAGATTGATGATTTTTTCCATCTCCACAATATCGAGCGGCGTGGTAGGTTGCTTGCGTGCTACGCGCACCGTTGTTGTGGTGCCTTTTACTAGCTCACCAGCGATACCAATTATGGCTGTGCGAACACTCACCCCAGCTTGCTCCTCTGCCTCGTTCAACGCCTGGTCGCAGTTTTCAACCACGCCTGCAATGTCGGATATAGCACCAGCTTGCATGTCGGTGAGGGATTGATGCGCTCGACCAACGCCAATGATCTCAATGGAGCCGTCTTTGCCCACTTCGGCAATCAGTGCTTTTACAAATTCTGTACCAATGTCGAGCGCTACAAGGTGTTGTTCTCCCTGTTTGCCAGCTTTTGCTTTGGCTTTTTCGGACGCTTTGGCAGCGCCTTGTTTGGCTCGCTGCGCTACCGAGGTGCTCGCATTTTTAAACTTCTTAAGCATATCCGTTATTTTACCATATACAGCACTGAGAAATAGCTTAAAAACATATACGGTTTACGCTGAGCTTAGGCGTGTTTTCGTTGTTTGCGCAAATACGGCCGCAATAGTTGCTTCTCGCGGACCTCACCAAGCCAGAAACTAACCAGCATCAAAAGCGCTGCAGCATAGCCTGACCACGCATATTTCAGGAGGTGTTCGTAGGAGTTAGGATCGGTTACACCACTGCTTGTAGAACCTGTCGTGCTGGTTGCGCCATTCGGGTTATTAATAATCGCTAGGAGCTGTAGAGACGTCTGCGCATTGCGAGCATCTTTAGCCGTAACCTGTATGTTGTAACTGCCCTTGTAACCACCTGCTGTTTGGTAGATATGCTCAAGATTGAAATCACCAATGCTTGCCTTGCTCACCAGATCTGTTTTGCCATCACCCCAATCAACAGAAATGGCGAATGGCGGCGTGCCACCACTGATACTAAGATCCCACGAACTTGGCTGACCGGTGTAGTAGCCCTGATACCTAAACTGCGACTTCAACAGGAGCGGATCACGAATATCTGGGTCGCTGACCATCTGTTTGAGTGGATCATAATACACTGTTCGTACATCAGAATATGGCCCTGCTTGATCGGTTGGGCTAAATACCCGCACTTGCAGTTTATTTGGACCTACAAATAAATCAGTTCTAATACTATACGTACCGTCTTCCAAGCATTGCCCAACACCGCTAAATACCCCGTTGCGATACAGCACCACATAGGTTTCAACTTGGCAGCTTCCGGACACGGTAATCGGGGTTTCGGTAAAATGACTACCGTTATTCGGTTTTATGATCGTCGGTTTAGTAGTAGGGGCAGTGCCTTTAACGCTGGTGCGAACCACATAATGACCTGATTCTGGGCCATATTGCACCGCGTTCACCATGCCGGACCAGCCATACATTAATACGCCTACAATCAACAAAATCATCGCTAACACGGGGTATGAGGTAGTGCGATGGGGAGTAATGTGACCGGTGTGACGGGAGTGCGCTATGCGAAAGTGTCGGCTGGTTTGAACAGCTCGTAACTTCTTAGGAGCAGCACGACGCGTACTCTTTTTTGCCATATGTTTGTTTTGATTTTTTGTTTTAGCTTACGCTAATGCTTACTATACCACACCCACCGCTGATGCAACACCTTATTGCAATACGGCTTTGATTCGACGGATGCCGGCTGAAGATGATTCTTCTTTGGTGATTTTGAATTTCTTGTCACCTTCAAAGAGCTGCAAGGTGTGGTCGACGTGTGGACCACCACAGATTTCGAAACTGAATGGTTTGTCAGCGCCGTCAGCAATCATTTCATAGACTTTTACGGTGTCACCGTAGCGATCGCCAAACTGCCCCAGTGCACCCTTTTCTTCAATCGCAACTTTGGTCGGATACTCTTTGAATGACACTTTGAGATCTTTAGCAATTTGCTCATTCACGATGTCTTCCACTTGTTTTTGTTGCTCTGGAGTCACCTTTTCTGGATGACTAAAGTCAAAACGCAGCCGCTCTTCGGTAATATTGGAGCCGCGTTGCACCACATGATCACCAAGCACATCGCGCAAAGCCTGGTACATCAAGTGCGTCGCCGTGTGATACTTCTTGTGAATCAACGAATCTCCGCCCAAACCACCCTTAAATGTGCCCTTAGCGGCAGTCTGTGACCTCTCGCGCTGTTCTTTCATCTTCTCGTCAAACTCAGCGCGCCAATTTTCCGAAATCTTGATATCTTTTTTGAAAGCCTCCTCAGCGCTCAACTCAACTGGGAAACCGTATGTGTCATACAGTTTGAATAACTCTTCGCCTGTAAGTCCGTTATCAGCCATTTTGTCCATTTCGCGGATACCTTTGCGGAGGGTTTGGCGGAAGGCTTTTTCTTCTTTGATAAGTACGGCAATCACTTCCTCGCGCTTGTCGGCTACCTCAGGGAAATCATCAACATACATATCGGCAATGACCGGTACAACTTCTTCCATAAAATTCTGCTCCACACCAAGATCAAATGCATAGCGAATCGCACGGCGCACCAGGCGACGCATTACATACCCTTGCTCTTTATTGCTCGGCTTTACGCCGTCGACGGCCAGGAATGTAGCAGCACGAAGGTGATCAGCAATCACACGCATGCTTTCGGTATGGCTTTCGTATTTTTTGCCTGAAAGCTCTTCGAGCTTATCGATAATTGGCTTGAGTAGGCTGATTTGGAATACGTCAGGTGAGTCGATAGAAGCGGCGGCAATTCGCTCTAGCCCACCACCAAAGTCCACATTCTGCTTAGCCAATGGTTTAAAGCCGTCTTCGGTGCGCTGATACTGCATAAACACTTGGTTGCCAATTTCCATAAAACGGCCTGAATCACTGGCTGGGTGCGGCTCACCATAGCCCTCAGCGTGATTCTGATCGCCAAAGTCATAAAACACTTCACTGTCAGGACCACACGGATCGCCCATTGGCGTTTTATCCAGACCACCGCCACGGCTCCACCAGTTTTCGCCATCGTCATAAAAGAAGATACGGCCGCCCTGCATGCCTTTCTTGTCGCCGTCTTCCTGGCTGCCAATCGCTACAATTTTGGCATCAATGCCCTTTTCTTTGAATAATTCTTGCCAAATTTTGGCCGAAGTTTCATCGCGCTCGATACCGTGCTTTTCATCGCCAATAAAACAAGTTACGTAGATCTTGTTTGGGTCGAGTCCAACCTTATCCGTCAGGAATTCAAAGAACCAAGGGATCTGCTGCTCTTTGGAATAATCGCCCAAGCTCCAGTTACCCAGCATCTCAAAGAAAGTCGTGTGGCTATTATCGCCAACCTCTTCGATATCCTGCGCCCGCAAACAAGTTTGGCTATCTACCAGTCGCACACCGTCCTTGTGCTCCTCACCCAACAGATACGGCAACAGTGGTTGCATGCCACTACCAGTAAACAACGTGGTTGGATCGTTATATGGCACCAACAGAGCCCGCGGAATCGCCTTGTGCTGGCGCTCCACAAAAAAATCTATATAAGCCTTACGAATTTCCTGTGCTGTCATCTGTTAGAGTATACCAAAATATTGACATTTCCCAATAAATTTGCTATAATGTTATATTATGGCCTTTTTACGATATACCAAATCTCCTAGCAACCTAGAACTAGTAACAAAACCTTCCTCAGCCCACCCAACTCAAGAAGAAGAACTGATGATTTCCTTTTTGCGTGATGCAATTGGCTGCTATCAGCCTGGAGCCGATGACTATGCGGTGAGTCGCAAATACATCAAAGAGCTTCACGATGCTAGCCCTCGATCTTTACCATTAGAAACTATGGCAAAAATTTACCCATATCTTCCGCTTGAGATTGTCAATGAGCAAGGTTTAGCAATGAGTGCAAAATGGCATCCTAATTCGATTAATGTTTATAGCGTGGATACATATGAGATTGATGCGGAAGGCTACAGCATACCGCTCAACGATGACCCTATAGCTATGCGCGAGGCGAAACAACATGGGCTAGATACGCTCGCATATCAACTTGATACTTCTAAAAAGAACGGTACCGGTGGCTATGATCATCACTATTCACTTGGCTATCAATTAGACAATCGTGGACGAACGTATGTTCCAGTACTTTCCATTCTTCATGCAGATCATCCCGCAAGACAAAGCTTCCAAAGCAACTAGAAGCTAGGTAATGATTCCGCCGCCGAGGACGTGGTCGGCGTCGTAGAGGACGGCGGATTGGCCTGCGGCGATGCCGCGCTGTTCTTCTGCGAGAGTAAGCGTATTATCTTCGAGTTTGCAGTCAATGAGGGGACCGCGGTAGCGGAGGCGAACTTTTAGGTTCGTGGCTCGTGGCTCGTTGTTCGTGACATTGATCCAATGGATATCTTCAAGTTTTACCTCTTTAGTCCATAAATTCGCATCGTCGAGGTTGGTGGTAACGTACACTGTATTGGTTTTCATATCTTTGCGGCTGACGTAGTATGGCAGACCGCCGCCAACGTTCAGACCGTGGCGCTGACCGATGGTGTAGAAGATTGCGCCGTCGTGTTCGCCTATAGTTTTACCGTCTTGATCAATGATTGGACCGTGTTCTTGCGGACCGAGTTCTGCTAGTAAGAACTCCTTGATGCCGACCTTGCCCACGAAGCAAATGCCCTGACTGTCCTTCTTATCGGCTGTGAATAATTGCAATTTTGTTGCAATTTTACGAACCTCGGGTTTTTCCATTTCGCCAATCGGCATCAGGCTTTTGGCTAGAGCCTCTTCGGTGACACGATAGAGGAAATAAGACTGGTCTTTATTGTTATCCAAACCAGTTCGTAGTTCGTAGTTCGTAGTTCGTTGATTGTCGTCACTCCGATCTTCGAACTCCGAACTTCGAACAATCCGAGCGTAATGGCCGGTGGCAATCATGTCTGCCCCATCCTCTAACGCAGCCTCTAGAAACAGCTTAAATTTAACCTCTTGGTTGCACATGATGTCAGGATTGGGGGTACGACCAGCTTGGTACTCAGCCACCATGTAATCAACGACTTTTTGGCGATATTCTTTCTCGAAATCATACATTTTGAACGGAATATCCAGCTGCACAGCCACGCGCTTGGCGTCTTGATAATCTTCTTTCCAGGGGCACACAAAACCTGGAAGATCTTGACTCCAATTCTTCATATACACACCCGTGACATCATAGCCCTGCTCTTTCAAAAGAGCGGCCGTTACTGACGAATCAACGCCACCAGACATGCCTACATACACTTTCTTTGCCATCATCCTATCTTAGCAGATAACAATTGACTATTTGCAATGGGCGAATTGCAATAAATTAGCGATTGGCGAATAGCAATTGAGTCGCAAGTGTACCGTCATGGCTAATCGTTAATTGCTAATCTATCGCCGATCGCAATTCGCTAATTGGTAATCGTTTTACGCTTTGCCAGAGCGATTCTTTTCGAGCTGTTTGCGCAAGGTATACAGCTCGTGACGGCGGCCGACCCAAAAGGCTGCGACAATTAACGGCACCATTAAAATGGCTGGCCACCAGATCACCTGAACCTTTACCAACGATGTATCACTGCCTTTGCCATCTTTTACCTTATCTTGCCCGGCTCCGGTGGCTTGTGCCACTAATTGCAAGAAGGCGGTGCCACCATTTTTGTCTGAGACTTTTACAATTACCTTATAAATTCCGGGCGATTTGTAGATGTGTTTCAAGTCTACGGTTCCGGTGATGCTTTGACTAATAAGATCTGTGGGCGATCCATCGCCCCAGTCTACACTGATAGCATATGGGCCAATACCTCCGCTGAGGATGACGGGCCACGTGAGCTCTTCGTTTGGCGGTGAACCACGCTGCGCGTAGACGCTGGTAAGCATGACGTGAGTGCCAAACTGAGCATATGTGGCATCATTAAATGTCACACTAACAGTGTTTGAATCAGGCCCAGCTTGATCAAGCGCATCATACACTCTGGCTACAAGGTCGTTTTTGCCACTAAATAAACTGATTTGCATGCTGTAACTGCCGCCATTACAGAATGCCGATCCCATAAATACATTGTTAGAGAACACTTTTACGACAGTACCTGCGGGACAAATACCACTCACAGTGATTGGGACGGTGGTGAATACAGCGCCATTTCCCGGCACTGAGATGGTAGCTGCTCTGGTTGGTGGTCCTGATGAGATGGTTCCTTGAATACCGACTGAACCTGATTTTTGCTGATCTGGGAACTGATCAGCAGCCAACACCTGAGCACTGTGCATAGTCGCAACAACAGACAATAGCAGTACGCTGCAGGTGATCCATACCCTATTCTTCATACTATAAGCATAACCTCTATGGGCAGAAAGTTCTAGCGGCGGCCGGCACGTTGTAGGACACGGCGATTGTAGGCCTTAACCAGTCGCGGCATACCAAATACGAGGAAGGCGATCAGTGCCACAAGCACAACGAAGGCGATAATGAGCCAGAGTGGAATAACATAGAAAGTGGTGCTGGCGCTCAACAGTTGCCCATTGGTGCCATACCCAAAGTTACCCTCTAGCTTAAACTGGCCAAATGACCCTACTTTGTCCTTAAGCGGAATTGGGAATTTGCGAATACTGTCTGGCAATACATTGGCAGGCGGCTGTTCGCCATTTACCTCATATGTACCGAGCACTTTACCGCTGCGGTTCTTCAGAACAATCTTACCGAAAGGTTGCAGCTGGATGTTGCCCTGGTTTTGGAAGCGTACCACTGCATCTATATCTTTATTACTAAAGAAGAAGGTGCTTGGTCGATCATTCACTCGAGCATCAAAACTCGCAATGCTCAACTGCTCTTTAACATCACCGGGCACTTTTACTAGAATTAGCGACCCAACGCTGCCAGCGAGGCTGACGTTCTCATTGGGGCCGTTTTTATTTGATGCAGGCGCAAAACGCACCGCACCGTAATAGCCGCCACCAGGGGCATTAGGAGGAATATTGATAACTACTGGGATATTCTTTTGTTGGCCTGGGCCGAGTGTAAAGTTGCCAACACCCACTTTTGCATAGCGTTTGAGGCTGTGTTTTGGCGCATATTGATTGGGGTTGAGGATTATTGCTGGTTCACCGGACTCATTGGGATTGGCAATAAAGTCATTAATAACCGCCTGTAGTTCGGCAGGCTTGGTCGTAACATTGGTGATGTTTACTGTTACGGTCTCGGATTTTCCAGGATAAATAGTTACATCGGTGCGTACAGGGCTTACACGCTGACCATTACCACCACTCGTCGCTGCGCTGGTGTGAAGCGGTGCATTAGTTAGGGCAATTGCAAGTGCAATAAGAAGACAGCCTACCGGTCGCCAGATGTTTTTTTGACTCATACGGTTTATGTGTGTTCCCTTCCTTAGAGTTTATAGTATCAAAACGTTAGAAGTTTGCCAAACAGACATACGTTATCGTAGTTACGTAGATGCCTGCAGGTTGTGTGACAGGTATATTTATCAGGTAACTCGCAGTGTATTGTCGCTTATCGTCTGGCCCGGCACTGCTGGCAATAGTCTCGCCATTCACAAAACGATAGAAATTCGGCTGATTATACGGCGGACTTGGGTTGCCCGTGCCAGGACCTATCGGATTATTACCGCCTGCAGGGGTGGCATTGGCCCGCAAATTTAGACCAAACTGCCCTACTCCTGGGCGAGATATATCGCCGGGCGCTAGTTGGGTGATTTCATTGTTGCCACTGGTAAGGGTGGTACCCGATGCAGTAATAGCGTAGCCGTTAGCTGCATTGGTTGCCACTAACATTTGCGAAGAGGCACGACTAGCTTTTTTGGAGGAAAGCTCACCGAGATCGATGTAATCTCCAGTGGCTGTATCGCAGTTTAACCCCGTAATGGATAAGCCGGTGCAGAAGGTCAAGAACGGTGGCACCACAGCGTTAAGAGTTATATCGTTTGTCATTACAAAAGCTAGGCCTCCGGCGTCACCTTGCGGGCCGCTAGCATCGGCTGTCGGGAAGGCATAGATTCGCGCATAGTAGGATCCGGCGTCTGAAGGATTGGTAACGTTCTCTAGGCGAAACTCTATGGTACCGACCCCCACCATGCTCGGTGTTCGGGTTAGAATGAGCGTGTTTGCATCGGTTGCCGGGCTAATGCTAAAACCGCCTGGGCCACTCTGACTCACTAAGGTAGCTTGCGATACATCAAAGCCCACTGGTGGGGTGCAGGGTCGGTTGATGAGTGGGCTATTAGAGCAGAACTCCACTTTTATAGACCCAAGCACACCGGGTGTGGTGGTATCAAACGACAAATTATAGGTTGTAACCTTACCAGGACTACCTTGACCCAGCTGTAACGCCTGTCTTTCAATATCTGCCCCTGAAGCAGGTAGCAACATACTGTAAACCAACGCTGTGATAATCACGAGCGCGAAAACCAGCAGTAGGTACGGTTGCTTACGCCTGGGGAAGCGAAGAGATCTCATTCATCTCCGCCCCTAGAATGTACCCGTAGCGGTCATGGTCATGTTTGAGGTGTAGATACCTGCAGGAGTGGTAAGTGCTGCGGTAGCACCGAAGATGTAACGATTTTGTACTCGATAGGTAGGACCGGTACTTTTAGCAAGTGTGCTACCGAAAGTTCCGCTCACACTACCGCTATAAGCTGATTGTCCACTAACCTGAGCGGTGGCAGTGGTGTTGTCCATACCAAAAGCCAGTTGCGTCATATCGGTCTCGTTTTCGTTAACTCCATCATTGTATGCGGCAGAAGGAGTAGTTGCTCCCACCGCTTCGGGACGGCCATAACTGTCGCTAACAAATATACCAAATGCAGCATCGCCTGGAGTCATGATTGTTGCGGTGTCTCCAACAGGCGGGATTGCACAGGTAGTGCCCCCATCAGCACTTAAACCACCGCAGGCCCAGTTGCTTCTGAGGTTGATAACCGCACCGTGGGTGGCGTTGGTTGACAGTTGAGACCATATAGGCGTATCACCTTTATCAACAACCCCCGAATCTAACACCAGAGTAGTACCCCCAACGGTGTGACCAATTGTGACCGCCGGCGGGTTATCGGCAACCTCCGAGGCGCTACAACTATATGCTGTACCTCCGCCAGCTGCGGTCCAGGTGGTTGGGTCGGCATTACTGACACAGAAGGTTATGGACTCCTGTACTCGAGCGGTAATGGTAATAACTGCTGCTGTGCTCAAGGCAATACCACCAAAGTCGGAGTTTGGATCAAGGTTTACCGTATCGGCATCAACGTATGTACCCCAGGAGTCGTCTGGGAAAGTGTAAATACGAGCGAAGAACGTGCCTGTAGCCGACTGGTTTGTAATTCCTGAGAGGTCGAATACCTCTGTACTGTTCGCGGCAATATCGTCTGTAGGTGAAGTAGAATTGGCAAGTTTAATCTGGCTCGCGGTTGCTGTAACATCCCATGAAGCGGAGTCAACATTACCTGTTACCCCAGATAGCGTTGCTGCAGATGCATCCATACCTGTCGGTGCGGTACAGGCGTCATTAAGAATAGGGGTGGAACTACCGCCACAAAAATCAATCACAATACTGCCTGCCGCATGAATGGCATCGAAACTCACACGGTAGGTAACGTTTTCACCACTACCAACACCTGAAGTGATCGTACCGCCACTTGGGGAAGAGTCGCTCATCTGTATGCTGCGGTTTGTAAACAGATCTGCTGAAACTTTACTCGATTGCAAGAACGGTAAGCCAGCAACTACCAGAAATGCAGCGAGCATTGTGTACGCAATGCGCTTTACTGCACGTATATTGATGGAAAACACGTCGTTCATCTGTAATGTTGTGGTTTTTGTTTACGTTATACGCTGTTATCGTAACACGCTTATGACTAGCCGACAAGACAATAGCAATACTTTTTGAAAAGTTATCCACAGGTCTAATATGTCCCGGTCGCTACCAAAACATGTCGCATAGTGTAAGTACCGCCTGGGGTAACGTTACTCATGTTAAAAATATACGACACTGTGTATGTCGTTGCACTTGAACTTCGGCTAGAATACGCAACCGTATCGTTTTTTTCATACTTAAAGAAATTGGCAGTGGCGTAATCAGCGCTAACCTCACCAAAGCTAAAAGTTGTATCAGGCGCATGCTGCGGATCGCTCCCAAAGTTTACTGGGCTGGTGTTTGCTACCAGGTTGATACCAAACTGCTCCTCTCCTACTAGTGCGGCAGTTGGTGTTGAGATTGCATTCATTACGTGGCTATTGTTGCGTGGCGGATCGGATGCGTTTGTGACCGCGTATCCGTGGGACCGATATGCTTTTACGGCGAATGCTGCGGTGGCTGTTTTCGTTTCTTCTGTGCTTAATTCACCGAGGTCAATGTCTGTACTGGCGACAATAAACTGAATGTAGGGTTCACGATCGGTGTTAAAACCGGCTTGGCCGCAGTAAAGATTAGAACAAATACTCCCAACAGCTAGATCACCAACTGATTGTTTAGAGCAGAAGTTGGTACTACAGGCGTTTAACTCACCGCCGGCACCAAAGAACGCCTCATTCACTTGATAGTGCGTCGATTGTGTTTGGGCCGCCATAGCAACGCCTGGCACGACTGCTATCACCAGCAGCGCCAAAACAAGTATTCGTATTTTTTGTTTCCACACACTCATACGCTACTTACTATAATGCTGGAAAGTGGTCCAAATGGCAATCTGTTTACGCTTATCGAGTTTATGACAATAATCTGGTACTATATAAGTGTTAAACCATAAGGTTTTTAAAACAGACATATGGCTGAGGAAGAAAAGAAACCACCTGCAGAAGGTCAGACTCCGCCTCCAGATGCAACGGAGGACGATAGCAACGCACTTGAAGGCGGTGCGGATTCTAATGTTATCGACGCAACCGGCTCCCCAGGGCCAGGTGCATCCACTGATACAGCTGCAGGAGAAGGCGGCGATAAGAAACCCAGTACCGAATCAAAAAAAGGTGGTGGCTTAAAAGATAAACTCAAGAAGTACAATATATATCTTTTAATGTTTATCTTCATTTTGGTAGCTGCTGGAGGAATACTTGCAGTTGCTTATTTCCAGGGCAAGAAAGCTACTACAGCCACAACACTCAAGACTCAAGACTTAACGCAAGCAGCGTTAGATCAGATCGCAAATAGCGACGCAACAGTTGGTAACTCCCAGCAGGTACTTAACGTGCAGTCGAGCGCCGTATTTGCCGGCAAAGTACTGATTAAGGGTGGGTTAGAAGTAGCTGGTAACTTGCAAATTGGCGGCACAATTGCGCTGAATGACATTACCGTTTCTGGTAACAGTCAGTTCGGACAGGTGCAGATTAGTAAGAATCTTGCTGTAAGTGGCGATACCGGTATTCAAGGTGCATTAACGTTGGCCAAAAGCCTTCAGGTAAATGGTGGTGCAACCTTTGGCGGCCCAATTTCAGCGCCACAAATTACTACTTCAAACTTGCAGCTGAACAGTGACTTGGTGTTGACAAAGCATATCGTTACCGGGGGGCCAAGCCCTGGTCGAAGCCCTGGCCCAGCACTAGGTGGTGGTGGCTCGGTAAGTGTGAGTGGGTCTGACACCGCTGGCACAGTCGCAATCAACACGGGAGGTGGCGGAAATACGGGCTGCTTTGTGACCATAAACTTCTCGAGCCGCTATAATTCCACGCCACGCGTGCTAATCACTCCCGTAGGTGCTGCCGGCGGTTCAATTGCCTACTACACAAATCGCTCAACAAGCAGCTTTAGTATCTGTACTGCGAGTCCAGCTCCTGGCGGAGCTTCATTTAGTTTCGATTATTTTGTAATCAATTAAACGTCTAGGAACACAACCACTTGATCAGCTTTGACGTGCATAATGCCGCCCGATATCTTAATATGCTGTTCGCCCTTGGCAACCGTACGGACCACCATTTCACAGGCATTTAACAGAGATATGAAATTGTGGTGCTTCGGAAGAATATCGAACGGGCCAGTCGCATTCTCGGCAGAGACACTAAACGCTTGGCCTTCAAAATAATCATTAAACGGTGAGTAAACTTTGACGCGCATGCTAAGCTCGCCATTCTCCTCAATCTTACTAAACTCCTCAACCGCCTGGGTCTTTTCTTGTTCTTCTTGAGTCTGGGGCGCAGCATTTTCCGCACCAATTACTTTCTTATCATCGACTTTGGACTGATCGTCGCTCATACAATAATCTCTTCGATGCTATCCAGTGTCTGCTCTCGTGTGAAGAAATCTCCCGGCACACCAGTATGCTTGGTCATCACGTTCATGTTTTGCGTAAAATTCTGGATGAGTTTCTTGGCTTTGTTGAAGTCAGCGCGGTCTTCGGCGCTCAATTCATTTTCACCAATAATCGCGATGATACCTTTGAGCGACTCATATTTCTGTAGGATCTTCTGCACCTGAACACTTAGCATGTAATGTCTTTCACCCACAATTTCAGGTGTCAGCAAGGACGAGTTTGTGAGTGTAAGGTCCACAGCTGGACGGATACCTTGCTCCGCAACTTTACGGGAAAGTACGATGATTGAGTCCATTTCGTGCTGGATAAACTGCACAGCGGGGTCGGAAACGTCGTCGGCAGGCACGTAAATGGTCTGCACAGAGGTAATTGATCCGTTTTCGTTAGAGCTTAAGCGGTCTTGCAGCACTTTAACGTCGGAGAAGATGGTCGGCTCATATCCACCTTCGTTTGGCACTTGATCAAGAATAGTGGCCAATTCGTTTCTCGCCTGGATGTAGCGGAACATATTATCGGCAAAGAATAGGATGTCTTTGTTCTGCTCATCTCGGAAGTACTCGGCACCCGCTGTTGCCGCAATACCAACTAACGAACGCTGCACAGGATTTTCATTCATCTGTGCAAAAAACATGCAGGTACTTTTAAGAAGATCGTTTTCTTTCAGCGTGACGTATAGCTCGTGACCTTCGCGAATACGCTCACCAATACCAGAGAAGAAGGATAGACCACTACCACTACGAGCAATGTTGTTGATCATCTCCATAGTAAGTACGGTTTTGCCCACACCAGCACCACCGATAACGCCGATTTTGCGACCTTTTACGAATGGCGTAAAGAAATCCATAACTTTAATGCCTGTTTCAAGAATCTCTGGCTTACGCACACTAAAGTCCGTGCTGCGTGGCGGTAATTTCATGATGTCCTTGTAGCGGACATCGTCACCAGATATGCGCGGTTCACCATCAAGCGGGTCGCCGATTGCGCTCAAAATGCGACCAATAGTGACATCACCAATCGGTATCTCAATACCCTTGTGGGTGCGTTCTACTGCCATACCTTTGGTCATACGTAGATCCGAGCGTACGTTCAAACAAAAGGCAATTCCGCCTGGCTCTAAGTGGTCAACAAGCAGTTGCGTATCATGGCCATTCTGCACCACAATTAATTCGTTAATTTCTGGCGAATCTTCGTCGAACTGCACGCGAACGACCAAGTCTTTGACCATAACTACTGTGCCAGCCATTAGCTTGATGCCCCCGCTTTACTTTTCTTCATGCCATTAATAATCTCTTTAAGGCGTTCATCTTTAATAGCACGTCGAGCTCGGTTAAATTCCATTTTTAATTCACCACGAGATTCATCAGCGCGTTGATGTGATGCGGTCATTGCCTGGAAACGTGAGGCATACTGTGCAAGTTTGGAATCGAGCAACAATTGGCTGACAGCAATCTGCATCATGGCGCGCTCAAGGTGCGCGGCAACAGCATAGCTGCTTGGCTCAAATATGTACGTGTCTTCACTAATTATGTCGTCACTTGCGTCACCCGCTGCACCTCGTTCTTTCACGGCCAAGGACAAGTCAATGGATTTTACGTTTTGTTGGGAAAGCGATACATACTCTTGGTAGAACATCTTGGTATTTTTATATTTCTGGACCTCACGAATGATCGGCACCACATTAATATTAGTGTCGCTATTTGGCAGTTTGAAATATTTTTTATACTCCACGCCTGCCTGTTTTAGCTGCATTGCTCCGTGATGGCCAATAATTATGATTTCATTTTTTTCTTTATCATACGTTTCAAGCATCAGACGAATGAGCTTTTGGTCGATGTCGCCGCTAAAACCACCCTCAGCGGTTATGATTACGTACAATTCTTTATCGATAATGTCTGATTTGTTGGTATTTTCGTCCCGGCCGAAACTGAACAAACTATCAACTCGTAACTGGGTATAAATTGCCCATATTTCATCAAAAAATTTCATGGAGTGCATGACTTGGTTTTTGATGCGAGAAATCTTCATGCTGGCAATTCCTTCGAACACACTCGTCAATTCTACAAGCGTACCCATTGAGGCTTCTTCGCGAGCTATTTCATTAGGGTGCTTCATTTTTTAGCCCCCGCAAGTTCTTTTTCTTCTTTTTTGGCTTCCTTGTCTGATTTTTCTGCTTTTGCTGGTTCTTCAGCTTTCTTTTGATCTTTAGTCTCAGATTCTGGTTTTGGTGCTTCACCGCCCTCTGCGGTTGGAGCTTCACCTTCTTTTGGAGCCGCAGCAGGAGCACTACCAGCTTTTAGCGCCTTTAGTTTTAGCTCATCACGGACCGCATCGAACTCTTCATCTTTCGTCACCTTCTTTGCTAACTCAACCGCATTCGTTTTTAGGGCATTGATATCAATCTCTTCGCCGTCTGCGAGACCAAGGATAATATCAAAAATAAGCTGTTGTGACATCAATGAATACGTGTCAGTAGGCGTCTGGGATAAAGCCTCGAAGATCATTTTACCGACTTTCAAGGCGCGCTTGGCTTCCGCAGATAAGTCAGAACCAAAGTGTGAGAACTCTTCTGCCTGTCGATAGGCTGCAAGAATTTTCAGAGTCTCTGAAGCGAGTTTTTTCTGCCGCTTATTGTGGCCTACACCACCAGCACGAGTCACACTCAAACCAATGTTTAACGCCGGGCGGATGCCAGAACGGAAAATTTCCATGTCCAAAATCCATTGCCCGTCGGTAATCGACATAACATTGGTTGGGAGGTACGCAGTAATGTCACCGTTGGCTGCGTGAATCATCGGAATCGAGGTCAAACTATGACCGGTACTATCTAGGCGCCCTGCTCGTTCAAGCAAACTAGAGTGTGCGTAGAACATATCGCCAGGATAGGAGTCACGGCCAGGGCTCACACCTGACAGCAAGGCTACCTCGCGGTAGGCATGGGCGTGACTTGTTAAGTCATCATAGATAATAATCGTGTCTTGGTCGCATTTTTGCCACAAATACTCAGCCATAGAGCAAGCAACGTACGGAGCGATGTAACTCATGATCAGAGACTCAAACATTGTGGACACCATAATGATCGCCTTATCCAAGCCGCCGGCTTCCTGCAAGCGAGATAGCAGCGTATCGATGTCGCTTCGGCGTTTAGCGATCAAACAATAAACCACAATCTGGTCAGTATCTTTCTGGTTGATTGTTATCTGTGTCGAGAGGGTACTTTTACCAGACTTGCTGTCGCCAAGCATCGCCATACGCTGACCTCGCACAATCGGGAATAGGAGATCAAGTCCTGTTACACCGGTTTCCACTTGGTCTTCCACAAGTCGACGAGTATAGAGCGCAGGTGCCGTATTGAATACGGGCCACACGTCATCTGATGCAATCGGCCCTTTGCCATCGAGCGGCTCGCCGGTAATAGATACCACACGACCGATATAGTCTTTCCCAACTTTCGCCACAAGCTCTTGGTGCTGTACAACTGCAACAACGCCGATGCGCAACGTCTCAGAACCAAGGTGCAATATTACGACGTGGTTCTCGTGTACTTGATGTACGAATCCCTTGCTCCCATCTTCAAACATGATAAGTGCGTGCACAGCGACAGGTTGCAAGCCACGGACCTTAATCAAGAATTTCTCAACCCCAATAACTTCTCCAACAGGATTTCCAGCCTGCACGAGTTTTTCAAAGTGCTGGTTGCTGTCGCTCACGCCTTACTCTCCTGCAAAGCTATTTGTTCACGCAGCAGATCACGTTTTTTCTTAAAATTCTCACGAAGCGAAAAATTATACTGTTTATTGGTGGTACGCACCACGCAACCCACGCCAATTGCAGGCTGCAAACCAACGGTAACAATGATTAAGGGATCTATCTCGCGACGCAACCACGCAACAAGCTTCTCCATAAATGACACGGACGGGTCAGCGCTAAAACTTACATGAACAACTGGCGCATTATCTTTTAGCGTTTTTAGAAATGTTTCGAGCTGCTTGCGATCGGCCTCTTGAAGCAGATTGAGTTTGTTTAGCTGTACTAGCTGATCAAGCCCGCTACTGATCTTGGGGAGCGCAGGTTGTTTCCCTGCCTGACGCAACTGCAGTTGCAGAAGCGTCTCATTCACTTCCTGTGTCTCACGTAGCAATCGTCCAACGTCTACCGGTGTCGAAACCTGTACTGGCAATACCATGGTTTGTTTCTCAGTCGCTGGCTTTGCGGCATCATGCGCCATTTTTAATGTCCTCCATGATGTCTTTCTTGTTGGCTTCTAGTTCGCCGAGTATGTACTCAAGCTGGTCATTGAGATCAATTTGATTACCAACGGCGGCCATCACGTAATGATTCACGATGTCAGCCATGTTTTCTTCGAAGTGTTTGATGATTTGCTCTTTTTCGCCAACAATTTCTTTTTTGACTTGCTGGCCAAGCATTTCACGCTGCTCATCGATTGCGGCATTGGTCTTCTGGATAGACTCCACAGCGAGTTGTTTGGCGTCCATGATGGACTGCTCATATTTGTCGAATTCGTCTTGCAGCTTTTGAGTAATTTCACTCTTCATGTAGTCATTGAGCTGCGAAGTCGTAAGACGCAAATCCTGTTGGAGGAACATTGCATTCTCGCCAATGATTTTTTCAAAGTGCAGACGGCCACGGTTTCGTAGTTCTTCGCGGAATTCCTGGTTGAAAATATGCTCTACGTCTTCTTCGGCCGCCTCTTCGATAGAGTCCGACATACCGCCAGACTTCTTTCCGGTGTTTAACCGGCTGACAAGCACTAACATCCAAATAAAACCTATACCAGCAAAGCCGATACAGGCAAGAATTAAGACGAGCCACCAGATTGTCATGTTTGTTTACCCACCATGTGTATGCTCATGATTACACTTCTAGCTTCTCACCTCTGTTGTGAAAACGCTAAAGCTTCAGTAATAAGTATACAGCAAATACACCGGCAAGGAAAATAATTAAGCCTGCAATAACAGTTTGAATCAGACTACGTATAATTGATTTCTTGGACAAAGGGTTACGACCTACTGCAATCATGCCACTTCGAATGCCGCTATACATCACAATTGACGTTACGAGTGCGGTAACTCCGAGCACGGCCATACTGAGGTAAATTCGGGCTACGCTTACTGGTTTATCTGCAATCGCACTCGCAGCTTTTGCGGCAAATGCGGGTACAAAGCTCGCACTTTTTTGATATAACGGATTACTCGCTATGCGTAAGTCGGCTTCAACCCGACCAATAGACACATTGCTCTCTTTGCCAAGGGTGTCTTTAACTTTGAGGCTCCCGATGATACCAGAGCTGCCGCTAAAATCAGAAGTTGCACGCCCTACTACAAATTTTTGCTGGTCATCTGCTTTCATAGCCACCCCAGCTACGGCTGATACCGCTAAGTAGTCTCCTGCTTTTACGGGACCGTTCTGATTACTCACCAGCATAGAAAGTGGGCCAGAACTAGCTACCAGTACTTGTTTTTGTTTCGCCGTTTCCGAAGTTAGTACAATCTTTGCATTATCTGCTGGTATAACTACGCCTAGAATATCTTCGGCCTTGTCACTGCTAACTGGTACAAGCACATCACCAGCTTTGTCTTTCAGTTTTACCAACATGCCAATCTGCACAGTAGGTTCAGCGTTGTAAGTTTGTGTAACGTCTCTGGATATGTCTTTAGTCGTTGTTTTGGAATCTGTTTTTTTGGTGCTGTCAGTCTTGTCTGCAGCCGTACCAATACCTGGGGCGCAAAAAATCAGCACCGCGAATAGTGCGATAAATACTCGACGTATCTGTTGTTTGTATCTACGCATACCTAGGCAGATTATACCGCTTTTGGTTAAGTTTTGACTAATTGTGCGAGTGTGGCCACAGTCGTTTTGATCGCCGCTTCGTCAGTGTGACGGCCCATGGTAAATCTAAGGCTTGCTTGAGCGTCCGTTTCGCTTACACCAATGGCTCGCAAAACGTGTGACGACTCTTCGGTACTTGCACTACATGCCGAACCGGCTGCCGCCATAATGCCAGCTTCATCAAGCTGGATTAATACGCGTTCGTTATCAACCCCTGGAAATGTTACATGGACGTTATTTGGTAAGCGATGTTTTAGCGAACCATTTACTTGTGCGGACGGCACAGATGCCTGGAGTGCCTTAATGAAAGTTTGTTGCAGTTGCTGCAGGCGCTCATTTTCTTCGTGCCGACACTGTTGAGCTATATCAAGCGCGTGAGCAAAACCAACACAATTTGCTACATTTTCTGTACCCGAACGTAGCTTTCGCTCTTGTCCGCCACCGTATATCAAAGGCGTCAGTTTTGTGCCGGGCTTTACATAGAGACAACCTGATTGTTTGGGGCCATAGATCTTGCCTCCATTTACCGTCATCAGATCAACCCCCAAACGCGACACGTGTAAATCAAGATAATTAGCCGCTTGGCAGGCGTCGGTGTGTAGGTACAATGGTAGACCGTTCGTCGTTCGTCGTTCGTCGTTGATAGCGTGAACTATTTTTGCAACTTCGCGGATGGGCTGAATCGTACCAATTTCGTTATTGGCGTACATTACACTTACCAGTGCCGTATTCTCGTCAATCTTTTTTGCCAGGTCTTCTAGATTGACTCTGCCCTTCTCATCGACTGCAACGTGGCGCACTTCATATTGGTTCGCGGGCACCAATACTGAGTCGTGCTCAATACTACTCACCACAATATTTGCACCTGCAAACTGCTGCATAACACCATGAATAGCTAGATTATTTGCTTCGGTTCCTCCAGCAGTAAAAATAATGTCAGAACTATTTGCGCCCAACCAATGTGCAACCTTTGACCGCCCAGCCTCGAGCTGTTTGCGTACATTGATGGCTGCACTATAGGTTGCTGAAGGGTTGTAAAACTGATCCGTCAGAAATGGCTGCATCGCCTCAAGAACTTCTGGGTCGAGCGGTGTGGCAGCCGCATAATCAAGATATACGTTCTGGCTCATGCTAGGTCTCCAAATAGTTTCTTGGCATTGTTGGTAGTGGATTTGGCAATCTGGGTAACGCTTTCACCACGCAGTTCACTCAAGAATGTAGCAATTGCCGGTATGTATTTTGGTTCATTAGTCTTGCCACGATGCGGCACTGGTGCCAAAAACGGCGCATCTGTTTCCAACAATAGATTAGCGAGAGGGATGGCTTTGTAGACCGCCAACTGATCTGGGTCCTTTGCGAATGTGGCGATCCCATTCACACCAATGTATAAACCTTTTTCAATAGCTTTCTCCATATTGGACAAAGAATCGGTAAAGCTATGGAGCACACCTCGAATACCTTCGTACGATTCAAAAATTGGCCAAAAATCATCAAATGCTTCCCGCACATGGAAGATGATTGGCAGGTCATGCTTGAGCGCGAGCTCTATTTGGTACCGCAACAGCTTTTCCTGATCTGATTTTGGCGAGTGGTTGTAATAAAAGTCGAGTCCACACTCCCCCACAGCTACTACAGCAGGATCTGTTGCTAATGCCGCGAACGCAGCAAGTTCAGCGTCGTTATCCACGTACAGCTTCGCCTCGTGCGGATGGATGCCGATACTCGCTCGACAATGTGCCTGTTTAGATGCAAAGCTGACTGCCAACTGGCTGTCTGGAACGTCACAACCTACGCAAATTAGTCTACTCACGCCAGCTTCATTGGCAGCTTCGATGATCTCACTCGCTGATATATCTGGTGCTTTTGCCCACAGCCCAGCCGTGGTGCGCTCACCACCGTCGCCACCTGCTGACTGAATATGACAGTGCGTATCAACAAATTGGCTCATACCTACTCGCTTGCTTCATGCTTTGGGAAAAGTGTGCCCTCGATTGGCACTACCTTGCCCTGTCCAAAAATGCCTTTAATTTTGCTTGAGGTATCTGGCAAAAATGGCTCAAGGAGGTTCGCGATGCTCAGTAGCGCACTAGCTTGGTACGCCAAGACTTCACGCAAATGATCTGGGTCGTCTTCTTTTGCGATGACCCATGGCTTTTCTTCATCGATGTATTGATTAAGGCCTCGTACTTGCTCCCACACTTCGTCGAGTGCGCGGTCGAAGCGACAGGCCTCGATAGCTTCTTCGTATTGAGCAATATCGTGCTCGGCAGCTGGCATTTCGCCAATCATACCCGCTTGATAGCGCTGAATCATGCTAACCGTTCGCTGCACCGCATTACCCAGCTCGTTCGCAAGCTCACTATTGTAGGCATTATCAAATGAACCCCAGCTAAAATCACCATCGTTATAACTCGGAATATGGCGCAAGAAGTAGTAACGAAACGCGTCGGCACCATACTTATCGATTACGTCGTTTGGCGACACATAGTTGCCCAAGCTCTTACTCATTTTTTTACCATCAACATTGATAAAACCATGTACGTAGAGGGTTTTTGGTAGCTCAGCACCGAGACTTAACAACATTGCTGGCCAAATCGCCGCATGAAATCGGATGATGTCTTTGCCAATAACCTGTACATTTGCTGGCCAAAACTCTTTAAAATCTTTATGCTCAGGGTACCCAAGCACAGTGATGTAGTTCATTAAGGCCTCAAACCATACATACATGCCCTGTTTGTTGTCACCGGGCACTGGAATACCCCAACTTATCTTGTCTTGCGGGCGACTAACACTAATGTCTTTCAGACCTTCTTTTAGAACGGCAAGAATTTCATTGCGTCGTGATTCAGGCAAAATAAGAAAATCGTTGTTTTCAATTGCTGCTTTGATTTGGTCGGTGTAGGCGCTCAACTTGAAAAAATAATTCTCTTCTTCGATTTTTTCATACGGACGGTTATGGTTTGGGCAAACTCCGCCATTGGCTTTGACTTCGGTTTCAGTAAAGAACGCTTCGTCGCCGGTACAGTACCAGCCGGTATAGGTATCCTTATAAATATCCTTTTCGAGCGCTTTCCAGATAAGTTGTGCGCGCTGTTCGTGACCTGGGTCTGTGGTGCGAATAAATCGATCGTTGCTAATATTTAGTTTCTTGGCGAGTTCGACAAACTTGGCGCTCATTTGATCAGCAAGTTCTTTGGGACTTATCCCCATTTCTTCAGCTTTTTCGGCGATTTTACCGCCGTGCTCGTCTGTACCGGTGCTGAATACGACTGTTTCGCCGGCTACTCGTGCACGGCGCGCCAAGACATCAGCCATGATAAATTCAAGCGCGTGACCCAAGTGTGGCTCGCCATTTACATACGGAATTGAGGTGGTTACATAGTAGTTGCTCATAGACATCCAGTATAACAGATACGGACGAGTTATTTAGACGAGTTTTCTGCTCTGGTTCTTGAGCTCTTTATCTCGAAAGGCCTGTTCAAGATCTACACCAAGACGATTGCTAAGATCAATAATAAGCCAGAGTACATCGGCTAATTCTTCGGCAACAGTATGCGTTTGTGAGTCAGTATGCACCTTCTGGCCATTGTATTTTCGAATCGCCTTCGCAAGCTCACCTGTTTCTTCCACTAACAAGATAAAGACCTCGGACACCGTCTCTGAATCATAGCCACGTTCAACAACTAGTTTTTTTATCAATGCTTGATACTCGTTGAGCGACGCATCTGCCGGCAGTTCCGCCATAGGCACCTCCTGTTATGTCTCTATTGTACTACTCAGGGCGGTCAACGTAGTCTTGGCAGAAGCGTTCAAAGACGGCGTTTGTCCAGCCAAAGCCGGTTTGACTCGGATACACACCTTTAACTGGTGGTTTTTCGGGAGAAACTACATTGTATTTTTCCAGAAATACTCGCTCTTGATTGAACCATTGAAGGTTTGTTTTGAGCCATTTCATAGCCACACGACGAGCATCCTGATGATAGCCATAGCGTTCCAATGCTTTTACAACAATGTAGTGCAATGGCGCCCAGCCGTTTGGATAAGCCCACTGCGTTGGCATGCTACCAAGCACAAACTGCCCAAGTGGTAATGCATCAGTTGTAGCCACCCCACCTTTATTCTCAAAGCGACGCAATGCTTTTACCAGTGCCTCTGCTTGCTTTTCGTCTACCATACCGGCCCACATTGGGAAGAAGGTGGCTAAACTGCTTACATTACCCCGTTTTTTCTTCACATAATTGTAATCGTAATATAGTCCGCGGATGCGATCCCACATCAACTTATCCATGTTCTTTTTGCGAACGGCTGCTAGATCTTCCCATTTAGCTGCACCGCGCTTGTCATTAAAAATACGAGCTGCACGCGCAAAGTCTGATTCGTATTTATATAGCAAGGCGTTAAGGTCTACCGGCAAAAAGTTAAGAGCTTTGCGATCAAACCGTGGCGTCATATCCCAGCCACTCTCGGCTTCAGCCAGATCATGCAAATAGTTAATATCGTAGTAGCGACTAAGGCCCTTGTATACCTGGCGTTCATTTGGCTTCTTCATGCCCATCCACACCGTTTCGTATTCTTTTTGGGCGATAGCAATGGCCTCTTTGAGCCATTTGTCTCCAGGATTGTAGGCTTGGTACACATCAAAGATAAAGGTGGTTAGAAAAGGGGGTTGAGAACGACCAGTCAGATAGGTGCGCGAAGCATTTGGAATAACTTTGAACCGCTCAAATAATGCCATTAAATCTTCTAGAATGCCCGTCACCAATTCCTCGTGCTTGGCATCGAGCATCCCCTGCACCATAAAATAACTATCCCAGTAGTAGAGTTCGTTATAGTCAAAACCGGTTTTTTCGCGATACGATGGGACTAGATATGGTTTTGGCAACCCGAGTAAACTCTCGTCATCTTTCGGGTGATACCGCTCTACATTTTTCCAGTACTTTGCAATATATTCTCGTGCTTCTTGCACATCTTCTGGCGTCAGATCTTTACCAGTACGCAGCGGAAATTGCAGCGTTTTGGTGATAATATTCTTCGCTTTTGTCAGTGCCGCGTCTGCTTTATTCATGTTCTTAGCCTATAGATGGCCCCACGGGGTGGTCAAGTTATTCTTTACAACTAAACAAAAAGACCCGCTGCAATAGCGGGTCTTTTATTCAACGTCAAACTAGTAACGAGGTCGTTCTTCGCGTGGACGAGCTTCGTTAACAACGATTGGACGACCGTCCAATTCTTTGCCATTCAACTGGTCTACAGCAGCTTTTGCTTCATCTTCGCTAGACATTTCTACGAAACCAAAACCTTTACTGCGGTTAGTTTCGCGATCCTGGATCACTGTTGCTGAAACAACGGTGCCTGCTGAGCTAAAGAAATCCTTTAGACTGTCGTCTGTAGTAGCCCATGCAAGGGAGCCAACGAATAATTTAGTTGCCATATAGTATTACTCTCCTGTTTTCTCGAGGTAATCTGGCAAACCAGTTAGCTGCGCCTCTGAAACACTTATTTAATTTAACCTAGATCTAACGGAACGTTATGTAGCAGCTTCTCTAGCGATGTAAGTGTAACAGATACTATGGCGATACTGCAACAGGGGTTAATGAAAATCTAATTTTTACTATTGCAAGTCCACGCCCGAATGCTACAATATAAGCATTAACAATTTGCAACACAGAAAAGGGGGTAATCAATTGAAAAGTCCTAGATCTAACGGGCAGACAATGCAAGCTGATGTGCGGGAGGTACGCACGCAGTAGTCCCCCTTTTCACATATGTTCTGCCTACGTAGGCCGAATACCTTAAGCCGTTGCTGTCAGCAGCGGCTTTTCGTTTATAAAATGCGCTGCACTCCCTCAAATACCGCTGCACCGAGCGTAATCGTGAGGGTCACGCCCGCAATGCCGGTGATAGCACCAGCAAACAACAGACGTATATCCTCGAAGATTATTGCCAGCCCGATAATCACTACCCCAAGCGACGGCAAGGTATCCAGCCCGGTAAATGGTGGTGCCGCAAAAGCTGCAGCAGTAAACACAATCACAAGCAACCCAATAAAGCGATCTGTGATTGTTGAATCAAACACGGCCACCCCATGCGGACGTGATCGCTCTTCAAACCAACGAACGCGTTTGAGCAGCAGTGGTATTGCCTTGCCTTTGATTGAGTCACCCAGTTTAAGCCGCCGCGCCCAACCTGGAAGCCAAATAGTCTTAAGCCCAATAATCATTTCAAACGCCACAATTACTACGATAATTTCTAGCACGTGGGGTACCCCGCCAGTAGGAATCGGCAGCGCAGGCAGCAGCATCAGTAGCACAAATACGATTGCAAAGCTTTTTTCTTCGAATGCGTCGATTAAGCTTGCGACGGTTGTATTGTTTTTGCCCTTAAGCCAACGTTCAAGCTGATCGCTAAAGACTTCTGGCTTATTTGATTTACTCATGCGTCTATCATATCAAGCTGGTTGCCACGCGGCGTACCGTAGTATTCTTCCAGCATTGATGCGCAGTACGACGGAAGCGGATCAGGGTACGCATAGTCGGCTTCTGCCACGCCTCTCAGCACACCAGACACAATTACATTGCACTGTTTTGGCAGTATGGCCGTAAAATCTTCTGGCTCAAGCCGGCCCTTTGGTACCATGGTACTTTTAGCAAGATCAAGCATGTGCTCTACACCTTGACGAGCCATAGCTAGCACATCGTCGTCGTCTTCTAGGAAAACACCTGACTTAGCGCTGGCTTCGTACCAATCCAAAGCTGCATCAACCGCACACAGCTCGGTGTAGTTTTCTAATTCGATGCCGTGGTTTAATGCTTTCTTCATACTTTATTCCGGCTTTACTGCTACCAACTCCACAAATGATTTACACATTGGCTTGCCTGCGAAAAAACCAAGCTTCTTAATTTCCTGATGGCGGTGGGCTATCTCCCAGCCTTCATCTTCGTACATAGCTTCAACTTCGTCTGGTGCAAATATAAGTAGATGCGACATGGTGTCTCGATCTGCATCTGTGCCAATATAGGCAGTAACGATATTGCTCCCTGCAGGCGCCGTCAGTTGCTGGAGCTTAGTAACTACGCGCTGGCCACGATCATCTGAGCCGATTTCTTGAAGCACACGCGTTAGTAGTACTGCATCAAAGTCCTCCTGCTCGGGTTGAAACGCTTCAATCTCCGCGACAGTGAATGCAATATCTATCTTCTCTGGCACCAACAGTTTCATGGCATTTGCTTGATTGATGTACTCGGGATTGGCATCTACACCGACAACTGTATGACCCAAACGCCCTGCATGAATCGCATTGCGACCAGAACCAGTTCCTGCGTCGAGCACATCTGAGCCGGGTGCTACATGTTTAGACAATAAGGCACGTACCCCAGGATCAGGTGCAAATACACCTTTGATAGCTGGTATAACTGGTGCTGGCTGTTGAGTTTCAATGCTCATCTATACATTATACCACAATTTGTCAAGTTTTTCAATAAATTGTTCGTCGTATGCAAGCCGAGACGAGACGGGTATAATGAAGCGGTTATGAACAAAACTATTAGCGCTCACCCGCAAGAAGAGCACAAATCACATCGCGGTAATTGGCTGCGTGCTGCCGTACTTGGCGCCAATGACGGTATCGTGTCAACCGCCAGTATTATGCTGGGTGTTACGGCAGCCCAAGCTAGCAGCAGCACCATACTCACCGCCGGTATTGCTGGCTTGGCAGCTGGCGCGCTATCGATGGCTGCCGGTGAATATGTCTCGGTGAGCTCGCAAAAGGATTCCGAACTGGCCGATATCGATATCGAACGGCGCTCGCTCGCCGCCAATCCTGAAGCAGAACTAGAAGAGCTAACAAATATTTATATAGAACGCGGGCTCAAGCCCAAACTCGCCCGCGAAGTCGCACAAGAGCTCCACGACCATGATGCAGAAGCCGCGCACTTACGTGATGAGCTCGGTATTTATGACTTTGGTGGGGCCAATCCCCTGCAGGCATCAATCGCTTCTGCAGTCTCATTCTCGCTTGGTGCAGCCGTACCAATTGTGGCCGCGCTGATAGCTCCAAGCCATATGGAAAGCTGGACGATTGTGATCTTTGCGATTATCGCTCTGGGCATTTCGGGTGCTACCGGTGCCTTCTTGGGCGGTGGCAATCGTCTGCGTGCGGCCAGTCGCGTCCTAATCGGCGGCAGCGCCGCCATGGCCATCACCTACCTCATCGGCCACCTCGTCGGCCTAGCTGTCTAAGCAACGGAGTCGTGCGGGTTCAGGAAAGTACCGGCTTTGATGTATGACCACCGTATATCCTCAATCTGAGGCGCATACGTGAATGCATCGTGCTGGATTGGCACAGGATTGTGTTTTGTGAAAAGAAGATTATTGGCAATTTTAGCCAGCTGTTCGGCTTCTTCCTTCTCGCCCTTTTCAATAATTGCAATTGTCAGCACGGGTACTTCTGGTGGTTCAATACGCAAATCAGCACCAGTATTCTGATAAAAGCAGTCCAGAATTCCAACGGTTTCACGCGATATCTCAATAGCAGAACTGCCCAGTATCGGAATGCCGAGGTGCATATCTTTACCTCTCTCATATGCCTCTATCTGGTCGGCGAGCTCCACTCGAATGCCCAGGTTGTAGGCGATACGATCTTCTCTTTCATCGCGGCGTGCGCTTGTTTGGAGCTCTTCAAGACACTCAATTGCATCATCCTCATCTATTCCTAAATCATGCATTTCGCCCGTGCTAACAATATTTATTGCAGTCGAGCGGGCGCTCGCCACCACCCTCTTACCTATGTGACTGCTGAAATTTCTGAGCTCCCTGGCTGGCTTAAATGCTACTCGTTCGTATTTCCCAAGGTCTCTCGCGACACGCAACATCAACGGTTCGTGTCCAAATGATTCTGCTTGACTCATTACAGTATGATAACATATTAATCTATCTGTGTCAATTATAGCCGGTCGAAGATTTTATGTTGGCACGCACGGTCAAGCAATGACTCCTCAAGCAGATGCTGGCAGTTCTCGCCCTCACGGGCAGCACCCACCCAAAGTGTTATCACCAATGCAAAAACCCGACCTTTAGGGTCGGGCTCTTACATTGGTGGAGCTCTGCCGAAATAATTGGCCACAAGTAGTGGACGAGCTAACGAGGTGGAGGAATCTTATCACTATATATGGCGTGTAACTATAGTAGTCGTGACACAATCACAATAAGCAAACCTACGGAAACAATCGTGAGACAAGTCCGCCTGAGACTTTTGAGATTTTTAGGCCGAAAATTTACTAAATAATAAGCAACTGCCAAGCCGAATAGTACCAAAGCTCCTGTGCTCGTTAATGATACTCCAAGTAAATATAACGGGTTATTAATGCTCAGGGCCAATTTGTTCACAGAAGGATCGGCTTGCTTGTACACTACATCCAGCTCTTCTTGTTGCTTAAAATCTTTGGGATTAACCGAATCACTGTCTGTGTATACCTTGCCATCGACGGTATATGTATACGAAATCTTATAGTTGTCCGGGCTCTTAATATGGTTTTCAAAGACTGAATCGATCACCCTCGCTTTTGTTGTTGCTGTCGGCTCCCACAAGCTCAACGTAAACAGCGAACGCTTTGCGCCATTCCAGATGAGCACGAAGAAGGTCAGCAGCACACAGACCGCTACGAAGCCGAGCAATATCTTAAATGGTTGCGAGATCTTATAGTCTTGTTCGATTTTTGCTTTTCTCATATCTGTTAAGAATTATAGCAAACAAAAATGACTCCTGTCGGAGTCATAATGCTTATGCTTGGTGGAGCTGTGCCGAAATAATTGGCCTCAACTGATTGCAGAACTGAGGCGATGGAAGAGCTTTGTTGTTATTACTTAGGCTGTGTCTTGGTAAATTCGCTGTAATCCCTGTAATCACCAACCATCATTGCAAAGAACCACAGAACTAGCAGCACGAGTAATACCCACCATAGTGTACGGAGCCTAGGATTGTCTTTTGAACAACGGAATAGCCAGATCATGCCTAAAATGATGCCGACGAAGGCGAAAAATGCACTCACAAACAGACCAAGAATAATTAACGTGATAGCGACGGATGGGCTCACGTATTTAAAGTTGCTCTTGTCTGAACTCTTTTTGCTAGCTGTCATAACTTGCAGTATAACAAAAATGACCCCTAGCGGAGTCATAATGCTTATACTTGGTGGAGCTGGTGGGTACATTCTTATAGTACTCGCTCGGCAACATGCCGTTGGCATGCTCGCTCGGTCAAGCAGTGATTCCTCAAACTGCCACTGGCAGTTCTCGCCCTCCCGGGCAGCACCCATCCCAAGTGTTATCACCAATGCAAAAACCCGACCTTTAAGGTCGGGCTCTTACATTGGTGGAGCTGGTGGGTACTGCCCCCACGTCCGCCGGTTTATCTTGGTTAGTCGTCTACAGGCATAGTACGTTTTAAAATCTTAGGCGATGGGTATCAAAACGAACAAACATTCCATCGCAGCAATCCTAAGTCTTAGCGACTAATTAGGATAGTCTTAGTCGAGCGTCCAGAAGATATGGCGTGCTTTTGCACTATCTGGCGTCATGCGCAGCACGGCACTAATAATTAAATTAGGCTGTTGCGAATGCTAGCTGACGCTGTCCGAGGACTTTGTTAACTGCATCGCTAATAGAAGTCTTTGCATCTATATAGTCCGTCTATACGCTGACAAGCGACCTGCTGATCTAACCGATAAAGTCCAACGTCGAGCTTAAAATTCAGCCCCGCGTCATTCCGTACGCACCTATCTCGTTTTGCTATTCGCAAAAGCTTCGATCTAGTGCTACGGTCTTCCTTTCAGTTGCTCAAACTGTGTTTGATCAACTGGCATGGCAAGTCTTATCTTGCCACAGAAATACAACCGCATATTTCAGCGGTAAATACCATTATAGCACTAACGGTATAAAAAGTCAATGATGCTACTGCTTATGCACACTACTTGTTGTCACGGGTGACATTCTTCCGGACTATGCTATGCTTTACAATAATGCAAGGAAAACTAAAATGTTAAGTGCACTAAAAATCTTACTACTGATAATTGGCATTCCGACGTTGCCACTTGGGTTTGTAATAGGCGTACCATTCTTAGTAATTTCATTGCCCAGTTTATTCGGAGCGATTGCCATAGATAGGTATCAGGCAAAACTTAAAGCTGGCGGTGTACAGACAGCTTCATCTAATGCGCTATGGAGTTTTGCAGTAATCATACTTGGTGTAGGTGTATATTTTGGAATTATGTCCGTTGGCTCGCTAGGCAATATAGATACTACTGGCCAAGCAAGCTCGGGAACTAAAGTCGGTGCATTAGTATTTTGTGCCTTAGTAGTAGTAGGTGGCCTCGTCTTTGTAAACCGCAACAGAAACTAGTCCGGGACGCCAAAGGCATTTCGGATAAGTTGTCTCACCCTTTGCCCGTAATTTACATGCCTGGTGACTAACCGACGCTGGCTACACCAAAGGTGCATCAGCTAATGCTGGTGCTTTTTTTATTTTGCTATGATGAGCAGATGGAAGAAACATTGCCGTGTGCTGAAAAATTGGTGTTTGATACGCGCGAACAGGCTGCTGCGTCGGCAAATGTAGCCGAGTGGCAGCACGGCACAAAACTTAAACCCTACAAATGCAGCCACTGCGGCTTGTGGCACTTATCAAGCAATTGAAGTCCTGTCATTCCGGGCTTGTTCCGGAACCTGTGCGAACATGATAATCGTTAACTTTGCATTACGCATGGGTCCTGAAACATGTTCAGGATGACAACCGAGGTTCGGGTGAGTGCGAAGCGCAGCTTTACGCGCAGAATGTGCCGCAAATCGAAACTACGCGCTTTTACAAACCTAATGGGTGGTCGCAGGCGCCTAGTTTGCCTGGTCGGCAGACAACGCGGTGGAGGTTCTGTAGGCCGGCAATAAGCTGCATCAATTGATCTTCGCCGAGCGATGCGTATTCTGGGCCAAAGTTGCGTCGCATAATGGCGGTGGCCGCTTCGGTAATCTGCATGCCGAGTGTCGTTGGCGCGGTGATGTGTTTGCGGCGATTGTGTGGATCGGGCTTGGTGACTAATAATCCTTTGCTTTTAAGCAATTTGATCTGGCGGCTGATGCTGGCTTCGGTTTGGCCGAGACTATCAGCGATAGTTTTTTGCTGTACACGAGGGTTCCACTCTACAACCATCAAGATTTTGAACTGTGATAAGCCAATACCCAATTGCTCTTGCAAGACCTGATCGGCCTGCTTGCCCATGACTGCGGACAGGTGTTGAATGAGGTAGCTGAGGTTATTGGTTGGTCCCATATGTTAAGCGTAGTCGGCCACTCTTAACACGTCAAGCGTTTATCTTACTGTACAAGGCATGCCATTCATCTAAACTAAGAGTTTGTGCTCGACGCCGCGAATCTATACCAGCAGCATCGCAGACTTCTTGAACAGTCGCTTTATCTAACTGCAGCCCGGCGCTGAGGCTGTTGAGCAGTGTTTTGCGCTTTTGCGAAAAGCCAGCTTTTACAATGTGAAAGAATTTTTTGGTATCAACGTTTTTAAATAACGGTTCGGTGCGATACTGCAGTACGAGAATTTGCGAATCAACTTTTGGTGGTGGGATAAATAGCTCGGCTGGCACTTCCTCGCCCAATTCCACCTGCCAGTAATACTGCGCTGTTACGCTGAGCAGTGACATATCGCCGGGTTTGGCAGCTGCTCGCTGGGCCACTTCTTTTTGAATCAAAATTGTGGCACTTTGAGGTGGATTTGAAGTTTCGCTGAGCACCCGAATTAAATTACTAGTCAGATAATATGGAATGTTAGCGATGACTTTGTAGTTGTGAGGCAAGCTCGTAAAATCAAAACTCAAAATATCTTGCTGCTGCACTTCGAGATTAGTCGCCGAAATTGTCTTTGGTAATTCGCGTGCCCAATGCGCGTCAAACTCCACGGCAACTACATGGTCTGCTTTTTGCACTAAGAGCTTGGTGAGCGCGCCGGGGCCTGGGCCAATTTCGAGTACCGTATCCCCCACCTGCACTGCCGAGGCCTCACACATTGCCTCTAGGCTAAATTCATCATCAAGCCAGTGCTGGCCAAGAGACTTCTTTGGTGCGGGGCTAGACATTACCAGTTCCTGGCACTTTGCCAATGCTTGTAAGCAGCTTGCCAGCCACCGTAACGACTGTTGGCGTACCCTGAACACCATTTCAGTTGAGTCACAGGGTTTGTTTGCCAATCGGCCCCCGCTGATGCCATCTTGGTTCCTGGATAGGCTTGGCACAGTCCGTAAGGACCGCTGATACCGCGTGGGCCGGCAAATGGTCGCCAACCGGATTCATGACTAATGATATAGTCAGCTGCTGCATAATCAGCTGGCGAAATGCCGGCGCGTGCCATGTCGCCCTTGATACCACTCAGGCTCGTTCCCATAACTTCAATTTGCTTCACGGCTTCTTTGTTGATAACTTCTTGGATTATTTTGCGATTTTTCACCACGTTGTTCACCAGTTCGACTTCGTAGGTAACTTTCTTTTGACCGGGTGAGCCCTGCTGACGTACTGCTTTGGTGCCATAGGCAAGCGTTGGGTCATTCACCGTTTCTACAGGAGTTGCTATTTCTTCAGTCACAGTTTCGGTTTTGGTCCCTGTGCGAATAAAGGAGATTTTTTGGCCTGGGGTAATTGGTGTATCAGCTGCTGGCTCCATACGATCATTCTGCACCAGTTTGATATTCTTTTCTTTGGCTAACTCTCCTACTGTCTTGGCGTGCGTGCGTAGTACAACAGGTGTACCGTATAGATCAACGTTGACTGGTGTGGCTCGGCTAACTTCTACCTGTTCGCCAATACCGCCTTGTTTTAGGAAATCTTGGGCAGGAGCAGTCGTAACTCTATCTTCCGGGTACAATTGCACGCCAGTTTGCTGAGCCACTGCACGCGGGGTGCGAGCTGCGCTGGAAGCAACAGTGCGATTATTGCCATCGACAATTGTTACTGGAACGGCACGATAAACATTGATACGAAATTGATCTTGGTCTATTTGCGTATTGAGCGCTGGTTCAACTACATCACCTTCGTTGATCTTGATGTTCATTTTCTTTAGTAAGCCACCGACGGTTGACTCGCTACTTGGGACTGTCTGTTTTTGGCCATCGTGAGACACAATCACAATGTTAGCGTCGTTCTCGGTGGGCAACTTATGGAATAAACTTGCGCCGACATATACTGCTAGTCCTCCCACAAGAAGAACGGCAAATGTAATAATTGGAACCACAAACGGATGTTTGCTAGCTATTTTGAATTCATCGCGATTACGGGGAAGCTTGAGCTTCTTTGGCCGCTTGATCCGCGCTTTGAGTTGCTTGAATGGATTTTGCATATGTAAAACGGTTCTCTGGAAAATTCCCTGAAACCTGCATGTAATTGTATCAAATAACCCCTGTTGAAGCCAGGGCCGCTAGAGTTTTTCGAGTGGGGCAAAACTAATATCTAATTTGCGGGCACCCTTGCCCTTAAAGTAGATTACCGCCATGTCGCCTTCTATCTCGAGCACTGTGCCCACACCAAATACCTGGTGTCGCACACCATCACCTTCATTCAGATCAGGGATGTAACGTGGTTCATCGCTTGCTTGGGTTTGCGACATACCCGTTGGCTGAAACTGGAAATTAGTTGCCGGGCTGTCTGTAACCATCGTGCCGTCGATTTCACTCAAGAAACGTGAAGGCGGATTGTGTTGCACGCCGCCATACAGCATTCGACTATTGGCGTGCAGCATGTACAGCTCTTTCATTGCCCTGGTCATTCCCACATAACACAGTCGGCGCTCCTCTTCCATTTCGCTTTGATCGTACAGCGCACGAGAGTGTGGGAAAATGGATTCTTCTAGCCCTGTCATAAACACGACTGGGAACTCTAGGCCTTTGGCGGCGTGTAGCGTCATGAGTGTGACCGCGTCGCCACTAAAATCTGCACTGTCTAAATCACTAACCAACGCAACCTCTTCCAAAAACCCTGCCAAGCCTGCATCTTGATACTCTTGCGCCACGCTCAATAGCTCTTTTACGTTCTCCTGGCGGGCTTCGCCCTGCGGCGTGCCATCGTCAAGAAAATGCAAATAATCTATACGACGAAGTAATGAATCAATGAGTCCAGCCACGGTGGCATCTTCGCCGACTGCCTGTAAACTGCTCAAAATATCACCAAGTTCAGCTAATGTCTTACGTGCTTTTGGAGTGAGCTCTGCACATTCCTCCGCCCGTTCAAGCGCCGCAATAATACTCAAACCACTTGGCTGCTGCCAGGCAGTAAATACCTGCACACTTTTTGCGCCAATGCCACGGGTTGGGGTGTTCACGATGCGTTCAAAACTAACACGATCATCTGGTTGAAAAATAAGACGTAAGTACGCCAGGATGTCTTTAATTTCTTTGCGGTCATAAAAGCGTACGCCGCCAACAACACGGTACGGCACCCCATAGTGCACAAACGCTTCTTCGATTGAGCGGCTTTGCGCATTGGTGCGATACAACACGGCGTAGTCTGCCAGTTTGTAGCGACCACTATCCACACCTGCACGAATTCGGCGAATAATCGCTTCGCCTTCGGCTCGCTCCCCAATCACCTGCAACATTTGCACTGGCGTGCCGTCTTGGGCGTCTGTCCAAAGCTTTTTTTCACTACGTTGGGCATTTTTTGTGATGATGGCGTGGGCCGCATCAAGAATATGTTTGGTGCTGCGATAATTCTGCTCGAGCAATATTACGGTGCAATTTTTGTAGTCTTGCTCAAATTTTAGGATATTGCGAAAATCTGCCCCACGCCAGCTGTAAATACTCTGCCAATCGTCACCTACCACTGCGATATTTCGGTCAGTGTTAGTGAGCAGTTTTACAAGCTTGTACTGCGCAGCGTTGGTGTCTTGGTACTCATCAATCATGATGTAACGAAACTGTGCTTGCCATTTGGCGCGAATCTCGGACTGGGTTTCAAACAAGTGCACAGTGCGATTAATCAAATCATCGAAGTCCAGTGCCGAGGCGTCACGCAAGGCTTTTTGGTACAGCGGATACACCTTGGCTGCAGCCTGTTGGGATGGGCTGTTGGCGATGCTTTGATACTCTTCCGGACTAATCATGTCATTTTTGGCACTGCTAATAAGCCCGCTGATGGCACGAGCCGGAAAGGCCTTTTCGTCCAACATAAGCTGCTTGCTAACTTGTTTAACCGCTGCCTGGCGATCGGATTCATCAAAAATGACGAAGCTTTTGGGTATACCAATATGCTCACCGTCTTGGCGCAACAACCGTACGCAAATACCATGGAATGTTCCCATATAGGGCATGAAGCTTCGGTTTTCGGCATTTTCGCCAAGCAGTTCCGCTACTCGTACACGCATTTCTTTTGCTGCCTTATTCGTAAATGTAACAGCTAGAATGTTATACGGCGTGGCCTTGTGGGAAGCAATGATATAGGCAATGCGATGCGTTAGCGTTTTTGTTTTGCCTGAACCGGCTCCGGCTTGAATCAACAGCGGACCTTCTGTGGTTTCTACGGCCCGGCGCTGTTCTGAATTTAAGCCCTCAAGTAGCTGATCTTGCACCTGCCTATTCTATCAAAATACCGGCCGTTAATCTGTTGTAACTTAAGAGTTATGCTAGAAAAAACTCGTAATTGGCGTGATACCATCGATCTGAATCAGTCCAGCATCAAGCGCAATATCAATCCAGAGCATGATCAACAGGATGCTTAGTAGTACCCCCAGTAGCACAAATCGTTTAGTTTTGCGTTTTTCAACAGCGTTAATTGGCAAATAATACGTTTTCGCGTCGACTATTTTTTGCAGGTTTGTATCATGCTCGGCTTTGCGTTTTTCGGCGTTCTTTTCGTCATTTTCGCTAGGTTTCTGCTTTGAATTAGGATTCGGAGCTGCGGCTTTCTGTTCGCTCGCTTCTGTCTTTGAGGCTGGTTCTGCTACTGGCTCTGGTTGTTCTGTATCTGGCTTATCGGCGGTTGGTTTCAGCGGCTGTAGCTTTGGCTTTGTAGACGTTTTTTTACTGGGTAGGACCTCTTTGGCAGGAGCGTCGTCGGCCTCTTCTACAACCATCGGGTCTTTGATAAGTGGTCGATTGGTTACTATAACTGGTTTTGAAGTAGCAGAAGCTGCAGACTTGCCTGGCTCTTCAACATCAGAGATGGGTGCAGTTTTGCTAGTTGGTTTTTTTGTAGCCATATTATTTTTCCGCGCTATGTAACCTGTATGCGACATCTACAATTGCTGCGAATTGCTTGTAGTTAAGACTTGCACCGCCGACTAAGGCACCATCGCAACCATCGATAGCCAGATACGCACCGGCAGTGTCTGGGTTTACGCTTCCACCATATAGCACACGCATTTGCTTGGCTGCACGCTCGCCATATAATTCGCCAATGTGATGCCGGATCAAATCAATCACCTTCTTCATATCATCTGGTTTTGCAACTTCGCCGCCAAACGTACTGATAGCCCACACAGGTTCATAGGCAATTACAACTTTTTCGACTTCTTCAGGGGTCAAATTAGCGAGAGCACTCACCACCTGATCGTGAATTACTCTGCCAGTTTCGCCGTTTGAACGTTCCTGTTTAGTCTCACCCACACATAAAATTGGCGCAATCCCATTGCGTATGGCTGCCTGGACTTTATCGCGTATTAGTTCAAGTGATTCATGAAAATAAATACGACGCTCTGAGTGCCCAATGATTGAATAGTGCACAAGGTCTTTGAGCATCGTGAAGCTCACTTCACCAGTGAAAGCCCCTTCGTCTTTGTAGTATGCATCCTGGCTAGCAAGCCGAAACTTGCGACGATCAATCTCTGTGCTAACTGGCTGCAATGTAAGCAAGGTTGGTGCAAGCACGACCTCTACGCTTCGATGCGGTTTAATGTGCTTATCCAGCCGGTGCACCAGTAAGCTAGCAGCTTGTGTATTTAGATGCATTTTCCAGTTGCCGGCGATAAGTGTACGTTTACTCATAATTGTTATGCTTATTGTATCCTATTTCTTCTTTAATAACGCCTCGACACCTGGTAATTTGCGACCACCCATTAACTCCAGACTGGCACCACCACCAGTTGATACATGCCCGAAATTGCTGGTGAGCTTTCGCTCTTCTACATACCCAACCGTATCGCCGCCGCCAACTACCGTGAATGGCTTGTGGCCAAAATCGCCGAGTAATGCTTCTATGACTATTTCTGTGCCGTGCGCATAGGGCCCTACTGGCCCTTGCAGGCTTTCAGTCTCTGTTACGCCCATTGTGCCATTCCAGATCACCGTATTGGCAAATTGGATCCCTCCGGCGATAAACGAAGCGCTAAACGGACCGATGTCGAGTATTTTCTCATGGGCGTGGATCTCACGAGCTCGTGCTGGCACGCGCTTTGGATAGTTTTCAATGTCGGAAATTACGTGGGTATTCCAATCCACAATTCGAGTTGGTGCGGTTTTATCGACTGCATTCGCAACCACACCGTCGTAGGGGATGGCAAACACAAAACGACGTTTCTTTGCCTCGAGTTCGGCTTTGTGCATGATATCTTTAGCTACCGAGAGCTCAGCTTTATCGTATAAGCTATCGGCTACATCAATGTCTTGCGCGGCCAGGAAGGTGTTGGCCATTGCACCACCAACAGCTACAAAATCAGCTATTTCTATAAACCTATGTATGACATCCAACTTATCAGCAATCTTTGCGCCGCCAACGATAGCCATTAATGGGCGTTCCGGCTGCTGCATCACTTTGGTGATAGTATCGACTTCTTTTTCAAGCAAAAGCCCAGCAACACTCGGTAGATGATGGGTGATGGCTTCGGTGCTGGCATGTGCGCGGTGTACTACCCCAAAACCGTCTTGTACAAATACATCTGCCAAAGAGGCAAGCTTTTGAGCAAATGCGTCGTCATTCGCTTCTTCTTCTGGGTGAAAACGCAGGTTTTCAAGCAGTAGTACATCGCCCTGCTTTAATGCTTTAGCTGGTTTTTCGGCTGCCTCACCAATACAATCTGTTGCAAACAACACGTGACGATCCAAAATCTGCTGCAATCGCTTTGCTACGGGGAATAAACTATGGGCGCTATCATCTGGCCCAGTTGGACGACCAAGATGTGAGCAAATAACGATCTTAGCATGTTGATCAAGCAAATATTTAATGGTTGGCAAAGACTGTTCTATTCGATAATCATCGGTGATTTTACCATCTTGCAGTGGCACATTATAATCGGCACGAAGCAATACCGTTTTGCCGTGTAGATCTATGTCGCGAATTGTCTGTTTAGTAAACATCCCACCCTAGTCGCGCTAACGCGCTCCAATTAACAATTTACTATTTACCATTTACACTTTTATTCTAGCACGCGCACCTTAATTGTATCGGTGGTGCCAACAACTCCTGGATACTGGCCAAGGGCAGAAACCACTACATCACCCTTATTGAGTACTTTGTGCTGCTGTAACCAGTCAGTCAATTTAGTGGCCGCCTTGGCATCGATTGGTCTCACGTAACTCGTAACGCTGTACACCAAGGCTAACTGCTGAGCAACACGATGTACACTCGTAACAGCTACAACTGGAACGCTGCAGCGGCGGGCAGCAATTTGATTGGCCGTTGCGCCCGATTTAGTCTCAGCTACGATCGCTTTTGCTCCGACACTCTCGGCCAGGCTAATAATGGCGCTACTGATCGCAACTTGCCGGCTAAGATCTTGATTATCGGGGAAGCTTACTTTGAGCGGCGTATGTGCTTCAGTGTACAGAATCACCCGCTTCATAGTATTGACTGCTTCAATCGGGTAATTGCCATTCGCTGTTTCGTCGCTCAGCATCACGCAATCGGCGCCTACAATCACCGCCGTTGCAATATCGGAAACTTCAGCCCGCGTTGGCTCAGACGCATCTGTCATGCTATCTAGCATCTGTGTTGCAACAATTGTTGGCTTGGCATACCGCTGCCCTAGACCGATGATCTTGCGCTGCACTATAGGAACGCTTTCGGCTTCGGTTTCGACCGCTAAATCACCCCTGGCAATCATCACCATGTCGCTCTCTGCAACAATTTCTTCTACATTATCAACAGCAGCTTTGGTCTCAATTTTGGCGATGATTTTTGCAGGGCTATTCATATTACGCAGCAAGGTTCGCAGATGAGTGATGTCGCCAGCCGTTTGTACAAAACTGAGCGCAACATAATCAATATCTTGTGCCGAGCCGTATACCAAATCAGCTTTATCTTTTGCCGTGATAATATCGCCAGCAAAATCGGTGTCTGGCAGATTCATGCCTTTGCGCTTGATAAGCTCACCATCATTATCGGCTTCGGCGCGTACAATACCATCTTTGATACTAGTAACAGTCATATGTACGCGACCATCATACAGAAAGATGCGTTCGCCGCGCTTAACCTTCTTGCTTAAATCATATTGCGTTGGAATGTGCCCCGTATCTACGTAATCTGATTTATATCCAAAGCTATAGCCTTTGCCTCTATTGATTTTTATTTCACCGTCAAAGTCACCCAAACGGATTTTGGGACCCTGCAAATCCTGCACGATAGCCACTGGCTTACCTGCTTCTTTTGATGCTTTGCGAATCCACTCAATCTGTTGAGTTCTTTCCTCGTGCGTGCCGTGGCTAAAATTCAGCCGTATGCCGTCTGCGCCAGCCAGAATTAGAGCCAAGATAGCCTTGTAGCTATTTGTCGCTGGACCAACAGTTGCGATGATCTTAGTTCGTTTCAATTCGTGTAACGGCACTTTCGGTGCCGCATTTGTTTGTTGCATGTTTTTCAAGTACCCACCCGGAGTTTTCTTAATTACATCTAAGTATAGCGTGAAGATTTGGATTTTAACAGAGTATTATGAGTTTTGTTTAACAAGCTTACGGCGATATATTGCATAACCCATGAGCGTGCCCACAACAAACACTGCGACCGTCTCACCTGGCCCAGAGTTGGCGAGATCTTCACTCGAGCTCTGCGCACTTGTAGCTGTTTCGCTTGGGTTTGATGCTGCTGCAGTTGACCCAGCTTGGCTTGTTACTTGTACGTTTCCGGCTGTAGACTGACCGCCGCCGCTTGTCGAGCCTTCTTTCTGTTCGGTATCCTGATCTTTGCTCGGAGCCTCTGTTTTGTCATTAGAAGTCAGAGCGATCACAATCGCGCCCACGATAACCACTACGATCAGAAAATAGAGTATGTACACTATTGTCCGCCTAATTACCTGCCCCATAGTTATCCTCCGCCTATATATTTGACAATACCGCGAAGTTGGGGTGGGTGCAAGGTAGTATTTACACTACTCTGTGGGCTTATATTGAAAAACAAGTTGAATGCGTTTGGTTTCTTCGCGCATTTCGGGTGAATAATCATAGTACGAGACTTGGTGCTCAAAGTCATATCGACTCAAGAGCTCAATAAAATCTGCCTCAGTTAAGACATCCATTTCGCTGTGGTCTTTAAGCTCCTGGCCATCGACGATGTTTGTAACTTCTCGGATTCGTTTTATGCCTTCGTATCTTTCATCAATCTCAGTCACAACCTTAACGCCGTCAGTAGTATTTACATAACTTTTATGCGCTGTTCCGGTTGGCATGGAAGAGAAGTAGGTCGTGTCTATTATGAATACGCCATCGGGTTTAATAACGTTTTTAAGTTTTGATAACATTTCCTTGTACGGAAGTTCGCCAAACGTTGACCACATACAGATTGCGGCATCAACTGTTTGGTCGAGACTGATCTTTGATACATCCTGCCGAATAAATTGTAGATTCTGCAAGCTTTCTTTGCTCCGGGCCACTTTTAAAAGCTCCTCCGCGTAATCAATTCCGACTACTTCGTAACCAATCTTAGCCAGGGCAATACTGTGCCGGCCAGTACCACAGGCAATATCAAGCACAGACTCGATGCCGTACTGCGAAAAGATTCCATCTAGAAATTCTGCTTCTTTTTGGGTGTCTACCGAGCTCGCGGAAGCAATAATGTCAAAATATTTTCCAAACTCGTTGTAGAGTGTTTGCATCTTTAGATTATAGCTCAAGGGGAATATTCCTACGGAATGCGCTCTGCAGCAGTGCTCGGAGTAAACTCCTGTGCGCTGCTTTGATCTTCGAACCCACGGCGGTGCCATACGGGGTTCGATTCAATTTCTCTTTGAGAAATTAGCAATCTAAAAACCCCACGCGAAGTGGGGCTTTTAGATTGGTGACCTCAAGGGGAATCGAACCCCTATTGCCAGGATGAAAACCTGGTGTCCTAACCGTTAGACGATGAGGCCCTGAGTGAGGATAAGCAGCGCAGATGCTTGCATCGAGCAGTTTACCGAGCGAAGGGTCTGATACCGCGCAGCGGTATGAGGCCCAGAACATGCCGGTGGCATGTGATGTTGGGATGAGCGAAGCGTCATTAGTGAAACTATGCTCCACTGCAGACAGCACACAAGTTTGCTTGGGGATGTCTACCGAACGCAAGGTCTGATATGGTCCGAAGGAACCATATGAGGCCATTTGTCGGCCATCACACCCTTCAAAAGGATTGATGCCGCTAAACGCGGCACATCCTAATTGAAAAGTACCTTGCAACAATTGCAACCGAATTATCATACCATAACAGAGGCGAAATGAAAATCCCCCAAGCCAATATTGGAGGATTTCACAATTCTTTTTTATTAGAGAACTCAGCCCAAAATCTCGTTCCTGCTACAACCTGTACTTACTGGCTGCAAAAGCCGTATCGCTCGTCACCATACCTACAGGTATGCTTCCTCGTGCTACAACTTTTTCGCACAGCAATTACAAGTTTCGCTACGGAAGGAGTTTTTGTGTTGAATTCTAGTCTAGAGCGGTCAGTCAATGCTCAGTCTCAAACTTACTTTTACGTTAGCACAAAATTATGTTTTGCGCTAGTGCTTATCCACAGGTTTACTGGTTTGCAGCAAACCGGCGACCAAGATACACACGGAAGGCAATAATCCCTGCGATTATTGCGGCAGTAACTATCCCAGCCACGCTACCTGCACCGGTGTTAGAAAGCTCGTCTACACCCTCTGACCCGGTTGGGTAATCTTCACTTGAGCTAGGAGTAGATGAAGAACCGCTTGGAGTTACCGGATTACACTCATCCTTTGAGGTATTTGGATTATCCTTACAAGGATTACACTCATCACCAGGTGTCGCTGGATTATCTGTACATGGTGGAGGTGTTTCTCCGCAATCGATCTTTGCTTGGAATTGTACAAATCGGATTTGCTCTAAAGAGACCTTTACTTCGCCAATGTTTACACCAGAACCATTAACAAGCTGATCCGATAGCCCTTGTACCAGGTTGCCATTGGCATCTAGCAGCTGCGCACTGCCAGAAATATACTCAATCTTTTGTGAGCTCGTAATATTTACTGTTGCAGTATCGCTAACAGTAGCGGGTTCTGCATTCTGGCTCGTGATAGTTGCTGTAGAGGTGTTGCTTGTAGAAGCACCTGTTGGCAGATTAACCCTAACATTTACATTGCTGACCACACCTGGGCCTGGATTATGCAAACGGATGCTGTATTTTACCGTGTCACACTTATCTGCACTGATTGAATTTGCGTAATCACCACCCTTGGTTACATTACGTACAGTATAGATGTTACCTCCGGCTATCTGACCCTCGCCGATGGCGTTAACAGTCCCAGAGAAAGTCATAGCTGCAGCTGCCACAGCGACAATCATAACCAAGAGGTTGTGAGGCTTTACCAATTTCATTTTGTGCTCCCTTCTGAAGCTCTTAACGGCGTCGTAAATCTTTCAATTGGCCAGTGCTCAGTGTCACTTGCTTGTTGGCCAGCCATATCCGTTGCGGTGCATGTCACAACTGCTTCCCCGGGCACAGGTCCTGCGGCAAATTCTTTAGCCCATACGCCTGGTTGTATTTCTTCGATAGGCGAAATAAAGCTACCCGTTCCAGATTCTGTCATTGAGACGTGCTTAATATCTTGAAGACCATCAGGATCATCTACATAGCATTTTAGTAAGACCTCATCTTCAACTACTGAGTGCACGTGGCCCTCTAAGTCAACACTTGGTGGTGTATTTGGATTGGTTGGTCCCGTTGGGCCGGTTGGTCCAGTAGGCCCGGTTGGGCCTGTGGGACCGGTTGGTCCCGTTGGGCCGGTTGGACCAACGGGATTTTCATTTTCTTCACAGCGGGCCCATGCGTTGGCGGAAGCATTACTTTTTGCCATAGCTACGGCGCTTAACCTAGATCGATTCGCAATTCTCACCGTCTTACCTTTAGCGCTGATACGGTTGCCACTACGGAATCGTAGATTAGTTGATGCAAAGCCTGACCCGCGTCCGTATGCTTCAGCAGACGTATTATCTGTTTCACAAGTGGCCTTCGCAGTTGCAGAAGCCTTAGTTACCACCTTAATATTGAGTCGTTTACCTGCCCAAATAACCGCTTCTACGGGCCGTGGTGCTGGACGTTCAATGTAAGCACGATTTCCACATGCCGCGCGATACCATCCCAACCCGTCTCTACAAAATAGTGATTTGCGCGTATCGCGGCCTTGGGCAACCCCGCCTTCAAAGTGACCATCGGTGTAAATATCGACTTTTTTGCCGTTAAACCAACGGCATTTTCCGTCTTCTCGTGCTTCTCTCACATCTGCGCGAGATACAGTTCTGTGATTTGTCATAATTGTAACTTTGCTAAATGCTTTGTCCGACATCTTAGCTTTACCAACATGGATAGTAGTTTTTGAATTGCTGTCAGTAATCTGGGTTTGATTTGCGGAAGCATGCTCTAATGTAGACTCACCGTATGGTTGAACAGTTGCATATGAAGCTTTTTCGATGCTCGGGCCATCAAATGGTTGGAGCGGGCCAATAGGACCGTCCTCAGCTTTTGCTGAGGCAGTCAATCCACCGCCTATACCTAGAGCGATAACTGTCCCCGTTACTGCTTGTCCAACACGACTGCTTAAGAACTGTTGGCGAAGATTGCGTTGATCTTCCTGTTGTTCCAGAACAGCAGAGGGCTGTTCCATTGTTGATAATCCTGGGTGTCCTTCGGGCATGCTACACCTCCTATAAATTAGATTGCTACTTGCTCCTTGTCCCTCACACATTTGACAGTGGTTCAAAAGTGTTTCTATATGGCAATATACAACAAGGATTTAATTTTGTCAATTTTATGGAATAGTAACCATAAGCGATATGTCCCTGTATAGCAAAAGAGCCAGCCTTTTCAAGCTGGCTCTTTGTGAGCGGTCAGTCAAACCGGTACTTACTGGTTCAAGCGTCGGCGAAGCAGTGTTCGGTAGCCGACTGCACCGAGTACGGATACAGCGCCGAATACTGCAGCTACGCTGCCTGGGCCAGTGTTAGCCAACTCAGTAGGTACTTCTTCACTCGTAGTGGAAACAACTTCCTCACAGACAATGCTCTTGTCTTGGGCTGCCAACTCTTCACAGGTAGGTGTTTCTTCACATGCTTCTGGACCGTACTCTTCTTCACAAGTTGGTGGAGGAGTATTTGGAATGAAGCTGATTGGAGCCTGACATTCTGAGTTAACGTTCTTGCCATCGACATTGAAGGTTACGTTAGCAGTCACAACATAGTCACCGTCTTCGGCATAGGTATGCGTAACCGGATTTAAGTTGTTTACCAGCAGCGTCTGGCCATCATCAAAGTTGTAGTTAATGCTCACAAGCTTGGCACCATTCTTCATATCCACGGTCGTAGTAGCTGTAATGGTTCGCTTGCTCGTAACTTTAAGGGTGAGTGACTTACATTCAGCCGATTGCTTAGGCGGTTGTGGTGGCTTAGGCGCGACCTTAACGGTAGCAGTACATGCAGGTGCGGTGTGCTCTACCTTATTACCATTTACGGTAGCGATTACGGTTACACGAGCGTTATAGGTCTTAGCCGTATCAAGGTTTGCGTAGGTGTGCTTAGTAGTAGCAGTCAACGTCTTGCTATTTACTGTTACGATCTTGCCGTCGCCAAAGTTGAATCGGTAGGCATTGATCTTCGCGCCGTTGGCAGCACTAGCTTTCGCTTTGAAGGTATAGGTAAGACGGTTGTTGCCGATGGCCTGTAGATTTACGCAAGCAAAGGTAGGTTTCTTAGGCGGAACTGGCTTACAGTTCTTGTTCACAACAGCGTTATCGTCCTTGTTTGGCAGTTCAGGAACAGCTACCTTGGCAACGTTGTTAAGTCGCTCGTCCTTACAGGTTGCAGGTTTGTCGTTCGGACCAACGATAGCTTCGAAGGTAAATACACGACTATCATTAGGTGCAATATTAGTGATAGGCAAACCATTGCTAAAGAATCGATCAGCTTGGCCGGTCAACACCTGGCCGTCACGCTTCAGCGTGCCGTTTACATATTGAACATGCGCAGGTAGGTTGTCGCGGATATTCATGTTCTGAACAGGTGCCTGACCAACACTCTTAACAGTAATTCGGTAAATCACATGCGTGCCAGACTTAACAGTTACGTTCTTCTTAAAGTTCTCAGTGCCCTTAACCTTAACTTCCTTCTGTAACGTATACCCAGGCTTCTTAGGCTGTTGTGGGGTTGCAGTAACAGGGTTACCACAAGCTGCTAGGATAGCAAACTTAAAGTTACCATTTTGGTCGAGAACGATGAAAGCTTGGAGTGAATTGCTTGCAAAAGAGGCGCTAGGGTGACGAGTATAGAACGTTGTGCCATTACGTGTGACTTTATTGCTGTTAGGCATATAGTCACGGCCAGCGGTTTTTGCATTAGTTGCCAGTAAACCACCATTTGGACCAAGTACATTACCAGATTTGGTAACGGTACCGGCTACAACCTTGGTGCCTGGATTATTCATAGCTTCAATATCAGCCGAACTGATACCAAAGTGTGCGTAAATATTCTTCACACTACCGCTTTCACGGTACTTGCTGATAACGCTATTAACTGTGTGTGCTCCACAATACATAACTGCATTGCTGTCACAATCACTTGGCCCACCAATACTAATATTCTGCGCTTGGCTGGAGCTAAAGGCAAAGCCTAATACACCAACAACCAACGCAGCAGTAACCGAACTTAACACTAGTGTCTTGTTCGACAACGTCGCAATCTTTGATAGTAGTTTCATATCCTCACCTCGTTTACACATTAGCTCTCAACCATTCGTTTTTGGCGAATGGACTTACATTATTGCATAAATTAGCTTGTGAGTCAAGTATCTTTTTTTACTATACTAAGCATTACAGGGATGATGCCTGTTTATACCTACAAATTGTAATTACTTCTTCTTTGGAACGGCTAGTTTGTGCTTACTAAAGATAAAGCCAAAGGTGCTGCCCTTGCCTTCTTTGGACTCAAAAATAATTGATCCCTGTTGAGCTACAACTACTTTTTTGGCCATAAACAGCCCAAGACCGGTACCATCGGGTCTTGCTGTTCGCGCATTACTAGCACGATAAAACTTGCTAAACAAATGGGCGCGTTCGCTGCGCGGCACACCCATACCGGTGTCGACCACTCTGAGTTCAACTGTAGAGGGATTATTGATCAACTTAATTGTAATGGTGCCGCCAGTGGGCGTGTAATAGATCGCGTTGTCGATGAAGTTCATGATGATTTGACGAGTTTTTGTTTCGTCCAGCAGTAGATCGGGGACCTTAGTTTTGGGCTTTTGATACACCAGTTTGAGTCCACGTGATTTAGCGATCTCTGACAGTTGCTCGATTTCTTCACCGACGATTTTAGTCAAGTTGGCTGGGGCGGTTTCGATAATAAATTTACCGGTGCGGATGCGCGAGACGTTCAAGAGATCTGCAATGAGGTACACCATGCGCTGAGAGCTAAAGAAGGCTTGTTCTAGCATCTGTTTTTGCTGCGGTGTGACTTTGCCCGCATCACCTTCTTTGATCATGCTGATATAACCCTTGATGCTAGTGAGCGGTGTGCGCAATTGGTGCGAAGCCATACTGATAAAGTCGTCCTTGGCTTCATCGAGCTCACGTAGCCTGTTATTGGAATCGCGCAGCTGACGCAAGACTGATTGGTTCTCTTCAAATAGCAGCTTGTTATCCAAAGCCAAGCCAATTGATTCGCTAATCCTGTCGATAAGTACCGTGTCATTGATGTCCAGTTTGGCTGCTGATTTGTGATAGCCCACT
>JAXLZZ010000004.1:0-230848 GCA_046350675.1 Saccharimonadales bacterium (SeqCode) | reverse complement strand
TAAGGGTGACAGCAAGACTAAGCAGTTCCAAGTCGTTGGTACCGTAGAAGCCGATCCACTCAATGGCAAAATCAGCGATGAATCACCAATCGGCCAAGCGCTTATTGGCAAAAAAGTTGGCGAATCAGTAGAAATCGTGACTCCAGCCGAAACTGCCACCTACAAAATCACCGACATTTCTTAATGCCGCTCAACGCTGAACAATTCATCACTGATGGGGTGGTGTTGCTTGATGGTGTTGATGCGGCTATAGAGCAGGGCTATGGATTTGCACCCAACGTTATACATCCCGAGCTGTGCAGTGGTCTTGTGGCGGAGGTAGACAGACTACCGTTGCTACTTGATGACCGGGCAGATAATCCTGTGAATGCCGGAACACAGCGCGAAATCGCATACAAGTACAAAAATGCGCATTTTGCGGTGCATGATCCTACGGTGCCGCTCGCCTCACGCTTCAGCCACGAACTCGGTAAGCGAGTGATGATGCGGCGTTTTCGGCCAGGCCTGGAGGCTTTACACGGCTGGATGCCTAACGCGGTAGGCTATCAACAGTACGAAGATCCCTCGCACCATCTTGACCCACATCGAGATTCTAATGGAGATATCATGCTGCGGGCTACTGCGACACTGCAAGGTTCTGCGGTGGTCCAGATTCACGAGGCTGACCCAGAGGATATAAATTATAAGGATACAACTGTCATAGATGAGTTCACGGCTGAACCAGGAGATGTCATGTTTTTACGCGCTCCCGGGCTGGGCAACGATGAGCGTACCATTCATGGTGTGCTGCCACCTTCTGTATACCCACGCTTAATCCTAAATATATGTATGGTTTCGCCTGAAGTACTGAAAGCACAAACCTAAAATTGCCACAAAGTTGCAATTTTTAATTGGCCGATTTGGCCCTCTATGGCTAACAGAGAAGAATTTGCGTATACTGTAATGCGATATGCAATGGCTTAATACAATAGTTGATGAACTGCTCGAGAAGCATCCTAAAGGCGAGATAGTCGTCTCTTCTGGTGTTTCACCATCAGGCAAGTATCACGTGGGCACCTTGCGCGAAGTCTTAACAGCAGAAGCAATCTTGCGAGAAGTCCAGCGCCGAGGCCGGCAAGCCAAACACTTGCACATAGCAGATGACCTTGATGTCTTCCGTAAAGTGCCTGTCGGTATCCCCGAGGACTATAGCCAATATCTTGGCCAGCCGTTATGCGATTTGCCAGCGCCTGAAGGCGAAGGCTCATACGCTGACTACTATTTGAACGATTTGATAGCGGCTTCAAAGGACTTAAAGCTTGAGGTGGAAATTGTTCGCGCTCACGAAGAGTATCGAAAAGGTTTTTTCACCAGCGCCGTAGAGCAGGCAATTGATAAAATTGATGACGTAAAAGCAATTCTCGAAGAGGTTTCTGGGCATCAAGTTGGTGATAGTTGGGCGCCAGCGCAAGTGCTCGATGATGGCTTCCTCAAAAACCGCAAGATCACTGGCATTAATAAAGATGCCAAAACCGTCAGCTACATAAACGCCGAAGGCGAAACAAAAACCGCCGATTATAGCAAGGGCGAGGTAAAACTCAACTGGCGTATCGATTGGCCAGCACGTTGGTCGTTGCTTACTGTAATGGCAGAACCGTATGGTCGCGATCATGCCGCCAAAGGTGGCTCTTACGATACGGGGAAAGTGCTCGTAGATAAAATTTACGGTGGAACAGCGCCAATTGGTGTGCCGTACGAATTTATCAATCGCACCGGCGAGACGAAGAAAATGAGTAAAAGTGCAGGTGATACCGTTACGGCCTCCGGGTTACTCGAAATTCTGCCTGCCGAATTAGTCTGGTTCTTTATTGTGCGTTACGCGCCAAACAAGCAGCTGTTTTTTGATACGGGCGACACCTTGGTTAAGCTCTTTGATGAATTCAGCGCATTGTTGGCCAAAGAAGATAAAACGCCAGCAGATGAGCAGTTAATAGCAATTTGTACGCAAGGAATTGATTCTCAGACGGTGAGTCGGGTGCCATTTTCGTTGCTCGTGGCAAGTTATCAGGCGGCGCTCAAGGATAAAGAAAGAACATTAGAAATCATCAGTCGCACAGAGTATCAGCAGGCCGCCGAAGAGGATGCCGAAATCATTGTCGAAGAGTTGAAATTTATAGATGCCTGGCTCGAAAAGCATGCCCCAGAAGATGTAAAATTTGCGCTTACAGATTCGGTACAAGCTGGCGATTTTACCGACACTGAGCAGCAATTTTTGAGAGGGCTTGCCGATAAGGTTGCTGAAGCACCAGAAGACGCAGACGGACAGTGGTTCCACCTTGCTATCTATGAGTTCAAAGAGAGTCTTGGTATGCAGCCAAAAGACATGTTTACCACGCTATATAAGGCCTTGATCGGTAAAACTTCTGGCCCGCGCGCTGGTTGGTTCCTGAGCATCTTACCGCGTGATTGGCTTATCAAACGATTACGCCTCGAGGCTTAAATGCAGAATCTTAGTGACGAAGAGTTTCAAGAGCTGATCAACGAAGCACTGGAATCATTGCCAGGGCAGCACGTGCAGAATATTAAGAATGTAGCGATTCTGTACGAAGATGAGCCAACGCCCGAGCAGCGTGAAAAGCTTGCTTTGAGGGATGATCAAACACTGCTTGGTCTCTACGAAGGTATCCCGCTCAGTCAACGCCAGGGGATGATAACCACATTGCCGGATAAGATTACTTTGTTTAAGTTGCCGCTACAGAGTCATGCAGCTACAAAGGAAGAGCTGAAAGAAGAAATACGTCACACTTTATGGCATGAAATCGCTCATTATTACGGGCTGGATCACGATAAAATCCACGAACTCGAATAAAAAACCTCGCTTTCTCCTCGTCACCTCGAGAGCTTCCATCCTGTCATCCCGACCACTCCCAACTGTCATCTCGAGCGAAGTCGAGAGATCTTGATTCATGTTCTTTCAACAAAGAACCAAGTTCTTTCTTTTGGCTTGATCCAAAAGAAAGCAAAAGATCACGAGCACACCCTCCACGTGACTTGCTAGCTGTAACACCAACAATGTCTCGGATGTCTCCCTCCGGTCGGCCTCGCTCGTTATAGATTCCATAGGAATCTCGCTTAGCAGTATCCTCGAACAATAATTGTTGCTGCCACAACTACCAAATCAAGTTCCGGGTGTCGATGCTTGAAGAACCGCCATGGCACCTCGCTGAAGGCGAGGGGCTCAATGTAAAAACCTCGTCCGAAGACGAGGTTTTTATGATTGCTAGAGCGAAAGACTAAGCTTTTTTAGCTTTGCGCGTCGGTGCAGACTTGCTGTAGCTTGATCGAATCTGGAACAAGAAGTATCCGCCAATGGCAGAACCAATTAGAGAGCCAATGAAGCTGCCCACACTACCGTAATCAGTGAACATTACTACGAAACCATACGCGACATTAATGAGAAGTGCGTAAAACAATAGATTCCAACCACTCTTTTTCTTTTCACGTGTGCCTGGGAAGGCAGCAATGTACAATACTGCTTCTACGGCAATAACAATCAATGCAAGCCAGAATAGTGGGCCAAGGTCGTTCACTTTAGCTGTGCCACCATAGGCTGCACTAAGCTGGTTTGCATAATCAACCCATTGGTTTACGGTGTGTGCGGTTCGCCACAAGCCTAAGGCAGCGAGTGCAGTTAATACACCGATAACAAGGTTAATCCATGGCAGATATGTAACTATCCACTTTTTTAGGCCGGCCGGCAAAGCAGGCAATTGCTTAACAAATAGCTCATCGAGCTTTTTCTCTAATGAATCTAACGCGCTCATCACAACGTCTCCTTAAACTTATACTCAAAATGTATACCTTGCATAACAGATTTGCAACACTTTTTGCACAGATACGGAGTTTGGCCGGTTTAAGTTGCAGGAAAAATCATTTACAATGGGTATCTGCATGGAGGAACAACAAACATTTCGTGGGTATGTAGATGACCGCTCATTGTGGGACAAAATATGGCGTAACGAAGACGGCGATGTCGTTATTTGGCAGTGGCCAAATATCTGGCTGATCGCTTGGGCGGGCGTCAATTTTGTATCAATTTTTGTTAGCTCGCGTGGCGTATCGAAAGCCATATGGTGGGTTGGTTTCGTATTATTAATGGTCTGGGCGATACTCGAAATCACAAAAGGCGCAAACTATTTCCGGCGTGCTCTTGGCGTAGCTGTATTTTTACTGAACATTGCATTAGCGATTCACGGAGGTTTCTGATGCAGCAAGCACTATTTGCAGCGGGCTGCTTCTGGGGAGTCCAGTTTTATTTCGACCAGGTACCAGGCGTCGTTAAAACAGAGGTGGGCTATACCGGAGGGCATACTAAGAACCCAACGTATGAGCAAGTGTGCGAACACACCACTGGTCATGCGGAAGCTGTGCTGATAGATTTTGACTCAAAGCAAGTAACATATGAAACACTGTGCCGCCAGTTCTTTCGAATGCACGATCCCACGCAGCTCAATCGACAAGGTCCAGATATCGGTGATAGCTATCGCTCGGCAATTTTCTATTTCAACCAAGCCCAACAGCAAATGGCTGAGAGCATTAAGCAAGATGCTCAGTCCAATTATGAGCAGCCAATTGTTACGCAAATTGTTCCGGCTGATGTGTTTTATCCTGCCGAAGAATATCATCAAAAGTTTGCAGAACGCACTGGCAGAGGGATGTGCCATATACCGTATGAGGAGGTAGTATAATGGCGGCAATAATTTTTGACCTTGATGGGACAATAGCCGACAGTTTTGATTTTGTAGCTGATTTTCTTGCGGAGAAGAAAAATGGTGAACATTTGGATTCACGAGAAAAAAGAGAGCTATACGGATTGTCTATGCTCGCAATGGCACGCAAGATGGGGCACCCGTGGTGGCGACTGCTGAGATTATTGTTTGAAGGCCGAAAAGAGATGGGTAAAATTATCAATCAGGTGCCAGTGTTCGCTGGTTTGCCTGAGGCGATCCGTAAGTTGCAAGCAGAAGGGCACGAATTGTTTATCGTAAGCAGCAATACAACTCAGAATATACATGCATTTTTGGCACACCATGAGCTCCAGACATATTTCTTAGAGGTATACGGTGGTGCCAGTCTTAATAAATCCAAAACATTAAAAGCACTATTAAGAGAGCAGAGTATCGATGTTGCGGATGCGATATACATAGGTGACGAAACCCGGGATATCAAAGCGGCACACGCAGTGAATATGAGAATTGTGGCAGTGACGTGGGGTTTTGCGAGCAAAGAAGACCTGCGTAACCAGCGCCCAACAGCTATGGTGCATACACCTGGAGAGCTGTTGGCGTTTCTCGAAGAGTTGTAAGTATTATTAAAAAGTGCTATGGTATGTCTCTGAAATAACAAGGAGCATATGAAGTCACATACCCTTGCGGCATTTGATAAACCGCCGTTACCGATTGAGGCACTTGGCGCCGAACAAGATGAGAATGGTCTACTGCGATTACCGCTTTACGATGAAGTGGCCGATAAAGCACGATTGCTGAGCGGTCAATTCACTCAACGTGAGCTAAAGATAAGCGCACCGGTATATGTGTCTCAAGGCACAGAAGATGGAAGGTTGAGTGCGCCTGCTGGGCAGAAAATCTATGATTTGTTTGCAAAAGAGATGGATATCGCACAAATGGCCTCCAAGGCAGCAATTACCCAGGCTGACCAACAGGGTTGGCTAGAGATTGAACGCAAAGCGCATAGGCCGATTGCAATTACGAGTACACAAAAGGGTCGTCGCTACATACATGATCATCCGGAGCTAACCAACAATGTGCTTTTTGCCATAAGTCATATTCGTCGAAGGCGCGCAGAAAATATGTGGCAGGAATTATCAGAGATGAATCGCGCATTAGGCGAACCAGTTTCTGTATACATGGGCGAAGAGATCACAAGCCTGCTTGGCATTAATCGGTATATTGCAGAGCTAAAACAACAGCAAATATATGCGCTTGAGGCGCTCGACCCAGAAGCGGCTTTAGATTTACAGTAAGCCGTCCATTACCTGATACAATACAGACAATGGCTTATACCTCACGTCGCAGTCAGCCCTACCAGCCAGGGCAGAGCGCTCCATATAAATTGAGTCGATCTAAAATCGAGCTTTTTATGCAGTGCCCGCGCTGTTTTTGGTTGGGTGAACGAAAGGGTATCAAACGTCCGAGTGGTCCGCCATTTAATATCAACAAAACTATCGACGAATTATTCAAAAAAGAGTTTGATGCGCATCGCCAAGCTGGCACACCGCACCAAATCATGACCGATAATCAGATCAAAGCGGTGCCGTACCAGCACGCCGAACTAGACAAATGGCGCCATAACTTCACCGGTGTCACTACACTGCACAAGCCAACAAATTTACATATTTTTGGTGCCGTTGATGATATCTGGGTGAATGACGATGGCGAATTAATCGTGGTGGACTATAAAGCGACTTCAAAGAACAAAGAAGTTAGCATCGATAGCGATTGGCAGATTAGCTACAAACGTCAGATCGAAATCTATCAGTGGTTACTACGTCAGAATGGCTTCGCAGTCAGTGACACGGGTTACTTTGTTTATACAAATGCGCGCATGGACACCGACGGTTTCGGTGACCGCCTAGAATTCGTCACTAAATTAATCCCATACACCGGCAACTCCGATTGGGTTGATGAGGTACTGGTCAAAATGAAAGCCTGCATGGAAAACGATGAAATGCCACCACTAGGCGAGGCAGCCATGGGCGGCCCTTGCGACTTCTGCACCTACGCCCGCCAACGCACCGAACTCACCCTAGAAGCTATACAGAAAAAGTAGGATACAATAAGGACATGTTAGATATTCAGTTTATTCGAGAGAATCCAGAGCTTGTGGCGGAAAAGTCCAAGCAAAAAGGCTACGACGTTGATATCACGCAGTTGCTTGGTTTCGACAAAGAGCGTCGTGAACTTCAACAGCAAGTAGAAGAACTGCGCCAAAAGCGTAACGAGCTTAGTAATGCCACTAAAGGCCAGCGTCCAAGCGACGAGCAAGTGCAGCAGGGCAAAGAACTCAAGCAACAGTTAGCTGATTTGGAACCGAAACTTGGTGCAATCGAAAAGCAGTACACAGAATTATTAATGTTGATCCCAAATGTCATACAAGACGATGTGCCGATTGGTGATGAGGATCAAAGTGTAGAAGTCGGCTCGTTTGGCGATAAAAATACAGGGGCTGAAGACCATCTCGATTACATGAATAAACGTGGATGGGTTGATTTTGAACGTGGCGCAAAGGTCGCAGGTGCTAAATTTTACTTCTTAAAAGGTGATTTGGCACTGCTCGAAAATGCTCTAACGCAATATGCGCTTACCTTTGTGGGCGAAAAAGGTTTTGGCTACATGACAGTTCCAAATATGGTCAATACTCGCGTGGCAACTGGTACGGGTTTTGCGCCAAAATCGAGTGAGCAGAGTGATGAATACTTTGTAGAGGGCGAAGATCTGAGCTTAATTGCAACGGCCGAGATGCCGCTTACTGGTTTCCATGCCGATGAGATTATTGACGAAGCTGATTTGCCGCTCAGATATGTGGCGTACAGCCCATGTTATCGAAAAGAAGCAGGCACTTACGGCAAGCATACTCGCGGTTTATTCCGTGTCCATCAATTCAACAAACTCGAAATGTATGCGCTTACCACACCAGACCAGAGTAATGCCATGCACGAAGAAATCCGTGTGGTTGAAGAAGAGTTATGGCAATCGCTGGGTATTCCTTATCGCGTAATCAACATTGCGTCGGGCGATATGGGCGCGCCAGCAGCAAAGAAGTATGATATTGAGTATTGGTCTAAGGCAGACGGGAACTATCGTGAGCTTACAAGTTGTTCGAACTGTACAGACTATCAGGCAAGGAATCTTAATATTCGCGTGCGCCGACAAGATGGCAGCATCGATACGCTACATACATTAAATGGTACAGCCACCGCACTAGCTCGCTCACTGGTAGCAATCGTTGAACACTACCAGACACCAGAAGGTAAGCTCAGAATCCCAGATGTGTTGCAGCCATATATGGGTGGCCGAACCGAAATTTGAGTGAACTAAAATTGCAACAAAGTTGCAATTTTATACGTACAGCATATCCATTCCGCTTGCATGTCAGGCGTATAATATAAGTAGGTATAGACACCTTACATACAAACGTAACAACGATGAGGGGGCGCCGCGTGATCCAACGATTTGAAATTCAGGGCGAACACACTGTAGTTGATGACTCACTACGTAAATATGTCACCAAGAAGCTCGGCGGGCTTGATCGCTATATTCCGCGAAATGCTCGCGAAAGCGCCCACGCAGAAGTGCATCTCAAAGAAAATAAAAAGAAAAAAGATAATACACACTGCATCTGCGAAGTGGAATTACATCTGCCGAAGCAGAATATTATTATCAAAGAGCATGCATTGAACATGTACGCAGCGGTAGATATTGTAGAAGCGAAACTAAAACAACAGATTCAAAAATACAAAGATACGCATCAGAGCGGCAAGATGCACCGGCGCCTTATTGGCAAATTTAAACGTAGAGACAAGTTCGCGTAAGTGCTGGGAATGCTTGTAATAAACGTTGGTAAAATCACAGTCGCTTCTAGAGTGAAAAGCCGGTATAATAGAAGAATTGTTTTGTCAGACTTTGAAGGGGAGCAAGAGAACCTGTAGATGAATATTGTCTTTAAGAAAATTTTAGGGGATCCACAAGCGCGCACGGTGAAGCGTTTGCGCAAGCGTGTAAAAGGTATCAACGATCTCGGTCCGAAGTATAAGAAGATGACCGATAAAGAGCTCAAAGAGCAGACAGAGGTACTCAAAAAACGCCTCAAAAAAGAATCGCTTGACGCCATTTTGCCAGACGCATTCGCTGTGGTGCGCGAAGCTTCTGATCGCACACTAGGTATGCGACATTTTGATGTGCAAATGATTGGTGGCATTGTGCTCCACGAAGGCAACGTTGCCGAAATGAAGACCGGTGAAGGTAAGACGCTGGTAGCAACAGCACCGGTATACCTAAACGCCTTAACCGGCAAAGGCGCCCACGTGGTAACTGTAAACGACTATCTCGCACAGCGCGACGTGGGTTGGATGGGCCAGGTATATGACTTTTTGGGTTTGAGCGCGGCAGTGATTATTGCCGATCAAAGCTATATATATGATGCAAAATATCAGAATACTGATCACGAAGACGAGCGTTTCCATCATCTAAAACCGTGCACACGCCAAGAAGCGTACGCTGCAGATATCACCTATGGAACAAACAATGAGTATGGTTTTGACTACTTGCGTGACAACATGGTCCGCGAAGAAGATCAGCTACGACAGCGTGACTTACACTATGCAATTGTGGACGAGGTCGACTCAATCTTGATCGATGAGGCTCGAACGCCGCTGATTATTAGTGCGCCAAGTGTTACAAGCGGCAACGCGTATGCTCAGTTTTCTAAAGTTACGCGCCAACTCTCAAAAGATAAGCATTACGAAACCGATGAAAAGCGTAAAACGGTAATTTTGACCGACGCAGGCGTCGAAAAAGTGCAGCGCATCCTCGGTATCAAAAACCTATACGGTTCAGAGAACATCCGCACTATCTATCACCTGCAACAGGCGCTGCGCGCACAAGGCCTGTTCACCCGAGATAAAGACTACGTGGTAACGAAAGAAGGTGAAGTAGTTATTGTTGACGAGTTCACTGGTCGCTTGCTAGCTGGTCGACGCTACAACGAAGGTCTCCACCAAGCTATTGAAGCTAAAGAAGGCGTAGAAGTGCAGCAAGAGAGCATGACTCTCGCCACAATCTCGTTCCAGAACTACTTCCGTCTATACGAAAAGCTATCTGGAATGACCGGTACCGCCATGACTGAAGCCGAGGAATTCCACCAAATCTATGAACTTGATGTGGTAGAAATTCCTTCTAACCGAACCATTGCCCGTACTGACCGAACTGATCGTATTTACGGTACCGAAAAAGGCAAGTTCAAAGCCATCGTGCAAGAGGTAAAGACACTTCATACTAAGGGTCAGCCAGTTTTGATTGGTACCGCTTCAATCGAGAAAAACGAAACGCTTGGCGCGCTATTGAAGAAAGCTGGGATACCGCATCAAGTGTTGAATGCGAAGAATAACGAACGCGAAGCAAAGATTGTCGCCCAAGCGGGGCAGAAGGGTGCAGTGACCTTGGCAACCAACATCGCCGGTCGCGGTACCGACATTGTGCTTGACGATACCGCAAAGAAACTTGGTGGCTTGTTTGTCCTTGGCAGTGAGCGTCACGAATCTCGCCGCACCGATAACCAGTTACGCGGTCGTTCTGGTCGTCAGGGTGACCCCGGCATTACACAGTTCTTTGTAAGCACCGAAGACGATTTGATGCGCATCTTCGGTGGCGATCGCATCAAAAAAGTTATGGAACGACTTAATGTTGATGACCAGACGCCGATTGAAAACCGCGTAATTAGCAAAAGCCTAGAAGGGGCTCAAAAGAAAGTAGAAGGCTTCCACTTCGATCAGCGTAAGAGCGTCGTGCAGTACGACGATGTGATGAACCGCCATCGTAAAGCAGTTTACTCAATGCGCCGTGAGATTTTGCGTAGTCAAGACATCAGCAAGCGTATTAAAGTACTCATCGAAGACGAAACACGTTCACTCGCCACATCTTCACTCGCTACCACCGACCAATTTGAAGATGCAATTCAAGAAATTTTCCCATTCGACGAAGCAACACTCGATCGTTTGTTCGATAGTGATGCTTCTAAATTCGAGAAAGTCATGAAAACAGAGGCGTTAGAGCTCTATGCTGCGCGCGAATCGGCATTTACCCCAGAAATTATGCGCAAAGTAGAGCGAGACATCTACCTGCAGGTGTTGGATAATCTTTGGATGCAACACCTGGAGAACATGGATCACTTGCGCGAAGGTATTCACTGGATGAGTGTTGGTCAGCAGGATCCGTTGGTTGAGTATCGCCGCCGCGGTCAATTGCTGTTTGAAGAGATGCAGCAGGCGCTGCGCCATGATGTGCTATTGCACCTATTCCACGCTCAGCCAATATCACAAGAAGAGCTGGATCGCGCGACCGAAACTGAACTTACCCGGGCAGCGCAAGGCTCTGTCGATAATGCAGCACAGATCACCAAAGCTCAAAAGGAATTTGACGAAGGTGATTTTGATGAAAAGCGCACCGCCCAGCAAGCTTCTAAAAAAGCTTCAACCGCACGCAAAAAAGCCCGAAAACAAGAACGCAAACGCAAAACAGCAGCTAAACGAAGAAAACGCTGAATGGCGATGCGACACGTAGTTCATGAGGTGCGCTTGCGCAACGGTGCCAAAGGGTTATTGATCCATATTCCTAACGCATCAGTCATGACGTTTGATGTTAATTTTCGTGCCGGAGAGTACCTCGTAGAAGAAAGCAAGTGGGAGGTGCCGCACCTTATGGAGCACGTGCTACTTGGCGCAAATGAACTCATCCCTCGAGCGCGCGATTTCCAGGCAGAGCTAGAAAAAAACGGTGCTTACAGTAACGCCTCAACGGGAGTCTATGACATCACGTATGAAACTGAGTGTGCTGACTTTGAATGGGACAGGGTGCTCGGCTTGCTGCTAGTCGCAATTACCAAGCCACTATTCTTAGACGAAGAATATCAGGCAGAATATGGCAATGTGCAAGAAGAAATGGCTGCACGGAGCAACAACCATTTTCGCCGGCTATCGCTCGAGATGCGTCAGTCACTTGGCCTCATTGCCAAGACAGACAACGAACGCTTGGAGCTCATGGAGAATGTTACTGTAGATGACGTCCGGGAACATTATAAAAAGACACATTACACGCACAACATGCGTTTTGTGATTGCCGGCAACCTCACTACTTCTCGCCGCGAAACCGTAACCCAACTATTAGAATCAATCGACTTACCAAAAACGGGGAAGCGTTTTGCTTTGCCGGTAGAAAGACCCCGTAAACTGCCACGACCGGTGTATGTACCAAATGATACGGTAGAAAACCTTTATTTTTACATAGACACGTTTATGAGCCGTCGACTCAGCGACGCGGAAACTGATGCGCTCAATTTGGTGAATACTATGCTCACTGAAACGTTATACTCCAAAATTTTAGGCACGGCACGTGAGCAAGGCCTAGTGTATGGGATGAATTCCGGACTCAGTTATACGCGTGATGCTAGCAATTGGTGGTTTGGCGCCCAAGTATCAGACAAGAATGCATCAAAACTGCTCGATATTACGGTAGAAGAGCTGGGCAAAGTGCTAGCTGGCGATATTGATGAAGCCGACATTGAAGCAACAAAACAATATGCTCTGGGTCGCTTCCAGCGCAGTGCGCAAACGGTAGGCGGTACCGCATCTGGCTATGCTGGTCGTTATTTCTTCGACGGAATCATCGATAACTACTACCAGGTTCCAGAGAGAATCAAGGCTGTTACAAAAGAACGTATTGTAGAAGTTGCAAATGCGATGTTTGCCGAGAACTTGTGGGGCTTCGGCGTGCTTGGTAACTGCGGTGAAGTTTTTGTGCACGAGCTACAAGACCAACTTGCACCGTTATGGAATGGCTCAGTAATTAAGGCGGTCAAGGTGGCGAGCCATGAGCGAGCAGTCTAAACAGATCCAAGAGTTGCAGCAAGCAATTACTGCTGCCGTCCAGCAACTCGGTATTGAAAAACTAGACAATGAGCTGCAAGCGCTCAAATCGCAGAGTCAGGAGCCAGATTTTTGGAATGATTCCAGCAGCGCGCAGACGGTTATGAAGCAAATCGCTAAGCTGGAAGGCCGAGTGGAGCCCTGGTTGAAATTACAGAAGGGCATCGCTGAGATTAATGAGCTTGCTCGACTGAATGACGAAAGTCTTCAGGCGGAATTATCAGAACAGCTAAAACAGCTGTATGCAGAATTTAACGAGCTAAAAGATGATTTAAAATTCTCAGGGCCATACGATGACCACGATGCAATTGTAAGTATTTACGCTGGAGCAGGCGGCACAGATGCACAAGATTGGACACAAATGTTGCTCAGAATGTATACGCGATATTTTGAAAAGAACGGCTGGTCTGTATCTGTTGTCGAGGAATCAGCTGGAGAGGAAGCTGGTCTTAAAAGCGCTACACTCGAGGTAGAAGGTCCCTACGCTTACGGCAAGCTCAAAGGGGAGCATGGGGTGCATCGTCTTGTCCGACTCAGTCCATTTAACTCAGATAATCTCCGCCAAACCAGTTTCGCAAAGGTAGAAGTAATGCCAATGGTCAATCAGCCCGGAGAGCTCGAGATTGATGATAAAGACCTTAAAATTGATGTCTATCGCAGCGGCGGTCATGGTGGTCAATCAGTTAACACAACTGACTCAGCAGTGCGCATTACGCATATCCCAACTGGATTAACAGTAGCTATCCAAAATGAGCGCTCGCAATTACAGAACAAAGAAACTGCTATGACGATTCTGCGTTCACGACTTGCACAGCTTCAACTTGAACAGCATGCCGAGAAACTCGAACAGCTTAAAGGCCCGAACCAGTCGGCAGAGTGGGGCAACCAAATTCGCAGCTATGTCCTGCATCCGTACAAACAAGTAAAAGACCTTCGCACTAAACATGAAACCTCTGACCCTGACAAAGTCCTAGATGGCGATCTTGACCCGTTCATCACCGCCTACCTCGAGCACACCCTCAGCAATTCTGGCTAGAGCGTAAAATCGCAAAACATGATACAATACTGCTAATGATTCTGTTAGATAGGGTAACAAAAACGTATAACAAAAATATGGGTCCGGCGTTGGATCGTATTAGCATCCATGTGGAGCCAAAAGAGTTTGTGATTGTAGTGGGGCAGAGTGGCGCTGGCAAGACCACCTTGCTCAAACTTTTAACTCGTGAAGAGCGACCAACCTCGGGCAAAATCATCATTGGCGGTGTTGATTACGATAAGTTAAAAGACAAAGACATTCCGATGCTGCGCCGTAAAATCGGTGTGGTATTTCAAGATTTTAAACTTCTTCCTAATAAGAATGTGTTCGAGAATGTTGCATTTGCATTGGAAATTGTGGGTGTGCCAAACCGCGAGATAAAACACACGGTGCCAAAAGTATTGTCGATTGTGAACTTGAAGGGTAAAGAGAAGCGCATGCCACGCGAGCTATCTGGTGGTGAGCGTCAGCGTGTAGCGATTGCGCGTGCTATCGTGCGCCAGCCAAGAATCCTGATTGCAGATGAGCCGACCGGCAACCTCGACCCTAAACACGCCTGGGATGTCATCAAGGTATTAGAGAAAATCAACCGCTACGGCACCACTGTATTACTGACCACCCATAACCAAGAGATCGTGAATAAATTAAAGCGCCGTGTCGTTACTATCCAGGGCGGTAAAATCGCCAGCGACCGTGCAAACGCAAGTTATAAGATTTAGTATGAACCGTAAATTTATTACATTATCGCGCATTATTCACACCGGCATGGTGAATTTTGTGCGAAATATGACGCTGGCAATAGCGGCAATTGCAGTAATGGTAGTAACACTAACCATTGTGTTGTTCTCGCTGATTGCAAATGCGACGTTTACGCACACTATTGCCCAAATCACCGACAAAATTGACGTATCCGTCTTCTTGAAAGACACGACGACGGAAAAACAAGGTAGGCAGCTGGCAGCAGACCTCAAAAAATTACCCAATGTAAACAACACTACCTATTTGACTAAAGCCGATGCGCTCGAAGCCTACAAAGAGCAGAACGCCGGTAATGAACAACTATTAACTGCAATTAACGAGACTGCCAATCCATTGCCAGCTACCATTCGCGTTAAACCGATTGATTTAAATAAGATTCAAGAGATCAAAGACTATTTATCAAAGCCCCAGGTAATTATTTTGCAGTCCGACGAAGCAAGCTACAGTGGCGACAGGAAAGAGGCGATCGATAAAATTACACATGCCACAAATGTCTTGCGCCAAATCGGTGTTATTACCGTCGGTATTTTTGCGGTAGTAAGTGCGTTAATCATCTTTAATACGATCCAGATGGCGATCTTTAACCGTCGCGACGAGATTCAGATTATGCGCTTGCTCGGTGCGAGTACAAGCTATATCCGCGGGCCATTTGTAGTGGAGAGCATTATATATGGCATGCTGGCAGCAGTTCTATCTATATTGATTGTTAACTCGGTATTCTTTGCCTCAAGTAATGCGCTGGAGGCAACGAGCCTGGGCTTACTCGACATCAATTACGCCAGCACATACTTTAGTGCGCATTTCTTCCAACTTTTGGGTATTCAGCTAATGCTTGGTATAGTACTTGGAGCGGTTTCTTCTATTATTGCGACCCGCCGCTATCTAAAGTTTAAAACGAAATAGACACGCCAACTCCTCAGAACAGCACATTGTGGGCGTAAAGCTCCGTGTCTCGCTACGCCGTACTGAACAGTACGGCTCTGCTCGAGACTCGCTTTCCATCCCACACTGCACAATTCTGAGAAGCTGGCACTCACACCAACATTCAGCAAAATAGGTAAATAAAAAACGCAAATAATTGGTAAACGGAAAATAGGAAATGGTAAATGGCTCACTTTGTGAGCAAGGGGGTGACAAAGCATATGCGGCATGGTATAATGAGAACCAGGTTTTACAAAGACCAAAACAAAAAACAAAAGATGGCTAAAAAACAGTTCAAAACCAGTACTATATTGCGCGCCGCCCTTGTATTAATGGCGGTCGTTGGAATTGTGGGCGGGGTAGCAAAAGTTACGTATGCCGATCAATACGATGAACAAATTAAGGCATTGAGCAATCAAAATGCTGCCGCACAGGGTGTAGTTAATGGCTTGCAATCTCAAGCAACCAGTTATCAAGACGCTATTAGTCGTCTCCAGGCGCAAATCGACGGCCTAAGGGGGCAAATTGCCTCAAACCAAGCTCAGCAGGCCGCACTTCAAACGCAAATCACTGCTAACCAGGCTCTAATCGCCGATAAAAAGAGCGATCTCGCAGCTACTATCAAAGCAATGTATATAGATGGTTCAACCACGACTATTGAACAGCTGGCAACCAGTAAGAATTTGAGCGATTTCGTTGATAAAGAAGAGTATCGCACCAGCGTGCAAAATGACCTGAGTGGCAAGATTAAGGAAATTGCTGCCCTACAGGCTAAATTGCAGACGCAAAAGAGCACTCTCGTAACAGTAGAGAAGACGCTTGAGAGTCAGAACGCGCAGTTAGCCGCAGATCAGAATCAGCAAAACCAAATGCTGGCTTACAATGAAGGTCAACAGTCTGCATACAATGCGCAGATAGCTGCGAACTCTAGTAAAATTTCTGATCTCAAAAGACAACAGATTGCTGCAAACGCCCGCTTTACAGGCGGTAGCTCTGGTCCTGCAGGCACTGGCCCAACATGTGGCGGTGGCTACCCAGCTAAGTGGTGCAATATCCCCATGGACACTGTGCTCGATACCTGGGGCATGTACAACCGAGAATGTGTAAGCTATACAGCCTTCCGTGTAGCTGCATCTGGCCGATATATGCCCGGCTGGGGTTGGCAAAGCCGCGGCAACGCAAAACAGTGGGACGATAATGCGCGCGCTGCTGGTATTCCTACCGATTCAAGCCCACGGGCAGGCGATGTAGCTATCAGTAATGCTGGTTTCTACGGCCATTCGATGTATGTTGAGAGCGTAAACGCCAATGGCACGATCAATATCAGTCAGTACAATGCTGCCTGGGATGGCCGCTACTCAACCAAGACTATTAGCCCAGCTGGACTCGTCTTTATCCACTTCTAAGTTCACTCTCAGCTTAGACTTCTGAGGCCAAAGTTCTTTTGCTATACTAGGTAGCAATGGAGACAGAACAACCAAAACCAAAGAAAAAGCACGTCTGGTTGCGTCGCACACTTAATGTAGCAATCATATTGGTAGTATTCGTGCTCGGCTTTGGCGTGGGCAGTGGTCGCATTGCGCTACCGAGCAAGACAGCCAGTCCTGAAAACGCTTCGCTACCCACACGACTTGATTACAATTCAACTAATCAAGTATATAAAGCACTCAAAGATAATTTTGATGGCAAGCTCACCGAGCAACAGCTGACTGATGGGCTCAAACATGGCTTAGCTGCATCAACTAAAGATCCGTATACCGTGTATTTCACGCCCAAAGAGGCGAAAGAGTTCAACCAAGAGCTAAATAACTCCTTTAGTGGTATTGGTGCACAGTTGGGCCAAGACAAAGACGGTAATTTAGAGGTGATTGCGCCAATTGACGGTTTGCCTGCCGATAAAGCGGGGATTAAAGCCAAGGACGTTATCGTAACGATTAATGGTGAGAGCACCAGTGGTTTGTCGGTCGATGAGGCGGTACAGAAAATTCGTGGTCCAAAAGGCACAAAAGTGAAGCTTGAGATTGTGCGCGACAAAAAACAACCGCTTGATTTCACCATAACTCGTGAAGATATTAAAATCCCAAGTGTTAAGTACAAGATTCTTAATGGTAACATCGGCTATCTGCAAATTACCACTTTCTCTGATGACACCACCGAACTCGTTAACAAAGCAGTGGCTGAGTTTAAGAGCAAAAATGTAAAGGGTATTATCGTAGATGTGCGCTCCAATCCTGGCGGTTTGCTTGAATCGTCGGTAGACGTTGCTAGCCAGTGGCTGAAACCCGGTGAGACAGTCTTACAGGAAAAGCGCGGCAACACGGTGATCAAGACGTACACCGCCACGGGCAATGATCAATTAGCAGGCATTCCGACAGTTGTACTAATCGACAAGGGAAGTGCTTCGGCATCCGAGATCTTGACCGGTGCGCTTAAAGACAATGGCGATGCTTACGTGATTGGCGAAAAAAGCTACGGTAAAGGCGTGGTGCAGCAGTTAATCAATTTCAATGATGGCGGTCAACTCAAGGTTACCGTAGCCAGCTGGTTCCGACCAAACGGCCAAAACATCAATAAAAAGGGCATTACACCGGATAAGGTAGTTAAAATCACCCCTGCAGACGCACAAGCCGACAACGATACGCAACTTCAAGCAGCCCAAAGCTACCTCCAAACCAAAATAGCTCAGTAACCCTTGCCACAAGGGGTCGGATAGGGTAGCATAGAGCCATATAAAGAGAGGTATGTAGAAGGTGGCTGCAAAAGCGACTAAGTATATTTTTGTTACAGGTGGTGTGCTTTCCGGACTCGGCAAGGGTATCACAGCCGCCTCAATCGGCAACCTCTTAAAAGCTCGAGGATTCAACGTTAACCTGCAAAAATGTGATCCGTACCTCAATGTTGACGCCGGTCTTCTGAACCCACGTGAACACGGCGAGTGCTTTGTAACCAAGGATGGCGCAGAGACTGACCTCGATCTTGGTCACTACGAGCGCTTCACCGACACAGAGATGACTTCTGCTAGCAGTTTGATGAGTGGCCGCGTACTACTCAAACTGATTCAGGATGAGCGTGCAGGCAAATTTGAGGGCGATGATGTTCAGATTATCCCACACGTAACCGGCTCAATTCAGGATTGGATTATCAAAGCGGGCGAGGGCTACGACGTGCATATCGTAGAGATTGGCGGCACCGTCGGGGATTATGAATCACTGTCGTTTACAGAGGCAATACGTGAACTTGGCGTGAAAGTTGGTGTCGAGAACTGCGTATACGTACACGTGGTTTATTTGCCATACTTGGGCGCGAGCAACGAAACTAAGACCAAGCCGGCACAAAACTCGGTGCGTGAACTACGTGGGCTTGGTATCTCCCCAGACTTCTTGGTTGGACGCAGTGAGCAGCCTGCTAACGAAGGCGTCAAAGAAAAACTCAGCCTCTTTAGCGGCGTGCCAGAAGAGGCTATCGCACTGCTTCCAAATGCGCCAAGTATTTATCAAGTGCCACTTACCATCGAAGATACCGGCATGGCGGATGTTATTACAAAACGTCTTGGGCTTAAGGGTAAAAAAGCAGATCTTAAGGATTGGCGCTCAACGGTGGCCTTGGCAACTGCCAAGCACGATCGCACACTAAAACTTGGATTTGTGGCGAAATACATGGATAACACCGACACTTACATGTCGGTCTTTGAAGCGCTTAAAGCTGCAGCTTGGCATAACAAAGTAGGTATCGAGCTCAATTGGATTGATGCGTCCAAGTTCGATGCCCCAGATGCTGATATCGCCAAAGAGCTCAAAAAGTATGACGGTGTAGTGGTTCCGGGTGGTTTTGGTACGCGGGGTTTAGAAGGCAAAATCAAGGCAGCGCAGTATGCGTTGGCGGACAAAGTGCCGTATCTTGGCCTCTGTCTTGGTATGCAAATGGCAGTAGTAGCTTCGGCTCGGAATGCTGGCATTAAGGGCGCTACAACCTTCGAACTTAATCCTGACAGTAACGATCTACTTATCAACACTATGAACGACCAAAAAGATAAGTTAATGACCGGCGGTACGATGCGCCTTGGTGACTACGACTGTACGCTCGAAAAGGGCAGCCTAGCAGCCCAGGTGTACGGTCAGACGAAGATTGTGGAACGCCACCGTCACCGCGGCGAGTGTAATAATGCTTATCGTGATCTGTACGAGTCATGGGGCATCAAAGCTACTGGTATTAATCCAAAGAACAACCTAGTTGAAATCATCGAAGGCACTGACCATCCATTCTTCCTGGCCTGCCAATTCCACCCAGAGTTCAAAAGCCGTCCAAACCGACCGCACCCTATGTTCGACGGCTTCATCAAAGCCCTCAAGACCCAATAGCACCTCAGGCATAACAGTTGCGCCAAAGGCCGTTCTAGGCTACCATTAGCAGTATGGAAGAAAATCAAACACCGGCACCAAATCAAAGCTCCGGACACCCCAAGCGCATTCTTATGGTCGAGGACGATGACGCGCTAGCAAATATGTATGTAACACGTCTGCAGGGCGAAGGGTTCGAAGTCCGTCGTGTAGCCAATGGTGAAGACGCTCTCGCAAGTGCCCTTAGTTATAAACCAGACCTAGTCTTGCTTGATGTAATGATGCCGAAGGTGAGTGGGTTTGATGTGCTCGATATCCTTCGCAATACCCCAGAGACGGCCAATTTAAAGATTATTATGCTCACAGCACTCAGCCAAGACAGCGACAAGCAGCGCGCAGAGACACTTGGTGTTGATGACTATCTTGTAAAATCTCAAGTAGTAATTGCCGACGTCATCGACCGCATCCGCCACCATCTAAATAACGTATAGCACCAAAGAAAACTTAGATACTGAGCACGCGACAATTGTGTAGACCTACGTCTTCTTCAACGCCCCAGTCCATAACCGCAATCTCAACATCGCCGGCGCATAAACCGCTAGCAGGGTGGCCTGGCCATCGATCTGCCCAGGCCTTTAGCACCTGACGATAAAAGTTACCGTAATAAGGGTTGTCGTCGCGTGCGATTTGCAAAATCTTATCAGGAGTTGCAACATCTTTTAGAATATCTTGCGCAACCACATATCTGCCAATTCGCTTGTCGCGTTCCGCTCTACCTTCTGTAGTGCGCATGTCGGGTGTACCTTCCTGGAGCTCAGGAGGACACAATAATGCGTACTCTTTACGTAGGTGTGATTCCATAGAACAAAACTAATTAATAAGCCATGTGACTATACAACAGTAACTTCAGTGCGGGTGACTGAACGACCGCTAAAAAGACGCACACGACGCTTTTGATACTGCACAACACCATCACGAGCAGCATGAATGGTAAAGTTACGGCTAATTTTTGTGCCGTCACCAGCGCGCTTTGTCATACCTACCTGGCGCACAATCACCTGGCCAGTGTTCACTTTTTGGCCGCCATATACTTTAACACCAAGTCGCTGACCAGGGCTATCGTGTACGTTTTTGGCGGTACCGCCGGCTTTCACATGTGACATAAAGCTACTTTCTTGTAATTACTAGGAGCTGACGGGCAACAATCTGATCTTCTCTGTAGTAGAGGAGCTCTTCATCCCGAATATGCTCAAAACTCACACCAGTATAGCCCAAATCTTCAATCTGGTCAACCAGGGGTAGGAATTTAAACGTGTTTGGACGATGCTGCCAGGCAGGCACGGCCACACAAAGGCGTGTCCCAGGTTTGAGTTGCCCATGAATATTCTGTAAAAACTTTTTAATAATTACATTGCACTCACTGATAGTTCGCGCCAATGTTTCGCCATCCGGTTGAGAAGTGAAGGGGCGGCCAAGATACGTTTCGCAGGCTACAAAATCTACCGGGTAGTCCCACTTGTGAGTGGTGGCGTCGCCTTCTTCAAGATCGACCGGGTTGAACTGCTCGCCGTAGAGGTTGGACAACCATGAGATATTAGCTTCGGAGTAGTCAATCATGCGTTGCTCGAGATCGGTACCAGCTACATCGTAGCCCATGAGCGCAGCTTCCTGGAGGACAACGCCCGTGCCACAGAAGGGATCGAGCACAGTCTTACCAAGTAATTTACGTGGAATTGGTTCGCCGGCAGGGATGTCGCAGATTGACTCAAGCTTGTCCTCGGGGAGTTTGCCAGCAGAGAGGTTGATGATAATTTGCGCCAATTTTGGTGGTAGCATGCCAACTTTGCTGTCGCGCTTGGGTCGTTCGCGGTCACGACGGGTGTAGCTAGCGATGTCTTGTACTTTGACGCACTGCGCCACGATTGTTTGCTCCCCATCACGAATAAATACTAGCTCCCAACCCGTAGGGCCAGTGAGCTGGTTATGAATCACCTGAGCACTGTTGAGTTCTGTGGCGCCATTGTTTGGCACGAGGCGTACAGAGCGACCGGTTTTGCGGATAGCTTTTTTGAGCGTCAGGCCGGTAGCTTCGAGTTGCTTCAAAGATACGCCCATACCGACAATACTCAGGCCAAGACGCATTTTGCCTTCGGGCATGCTTTGGCTATGACCAGGCGCAACCTGGATCAAAAATTTCTCAAGTTCCTTCCAATTAGTTGTGTCTAGAGTGGTCAAGATCTTGCAGAATTTCGTGCTGCCGCCAAGTCGATCGAAGGCTAGAAAACAGGGGTCAATATCGATCACAGCGACTTTGGCGCCTACGCGCCGGATCTTGTCGCCACCATACAAACTTTCAACTTCAGCCAGGCCAAGAGCAGGCTGACGCCCAAATAGTACTAAACTTTGCATACCCATAAGTATACAGGCTGCGGCGTGAAGCTATATAATAGTGCCAATGAGCGAAAAATCATTTGTGCGCCGTCGGTGGAAGCTGATCATTAATATTGTCACACTGGTGGCGTTGATGGTGCTGATTTATGCTATCCGTGATCAGATTGTCGAGACATTTAATAATCTAGGCAGGGTAAATGCGTGGATACTGCTAACTATGATTCCAATTCAGGCGTGGAACTATCATGCGCAGGCGCGCCTCTACCAGCATTTATTCGGTATCGTGGGCAATAAACTGCCGTATAAACATTTGTATAGGGCTTCGCTAGAGCTGAACTTTGTCAATCACGTCTTTCCGAGTGGCGGTGTAACCGGCATCTCATATTTCGGCCTACGCATGCGAGACGGGCAGAAACTTACGGCCACAAAAGCTACGTTGGTGCAGGTGATGAAACTCGGGCTGGTGTTCTTATCGTTTGAAGTGCTGATTGTCTTTGGGCTGTTGTCGCTGTCGATTATGGGCAATGTTAGTAACGTAACGGTTATGGTGGCAGCAGTCTTATCTACATTGCTGCTCGTCGGTACGGGGTTATTTGTGTATATCGTCGGCAGCCAGAGCCGTATTAATCATTTCTTTACGGCAGTGACGAAGGGTTTGAATAAGCTAATTCAGATTGTGCGGCCAAAACACCCTGAAACAATCAATATCGATAGTGCCCGCGAAGTCTTTGATGATTTTCACAAGAACTACCGCGAGATCAAGAACAATTCTGGCAAGCTTAGAAAGCCGTTCTGGTATGCCTTGCAGATCAATATTACAGAGGTGCTGTCGATTTATGTGGTCTACATGGCGTTCAGCGAATACGTGAATGTTGGCGCTGTAATCATGGCCTATGCAGTAGCGAATTTTGCTGGCTTAGTGTCGGTATTGCCAGGCGGTGTTGGTATTTACGAGGCATTGATGACAGCCGTACTTGCCAGTGCCGGTATTCCAGCGCGGCTCAGCCTACCGGTCACGGTGATGTACCGCGTTTTGAATACTATCATCCAGGTGGTTCCAGGTTACTATTTCTACCATAAGACACTGAAGGAATCTAAGACACTTGCTGCAACAGGCTCTCCCGATGGCTAGCGAGATTGAAGTAACGGTAAGCGAGTTTGTGGCGCTGTTTAACCAGACGCTGGAGTATGCCTATCCCAGCATCACAATTGTGGGAGAACTAGCGAACTTTCGGGTGAGTAAAAATCGTTGGGTATATTTTGATCTCAAGGACGAACAATGTACGGTCAAATTCTTTGGCACGGTCTTTCAGATGCCCGGTCCGCTTGAAGACGGCATGATGCTCAAAGTTCGCGGCCAGCCACGGTTGCATAATCAGTATGGATTTAGCGTCAATATTCAGCAGGTGCAACCTGCAGGTGAGGGCAGCATCCGAAAAGCAGCAGACCTGCTCAAAGCCAAATTAGAAAAAGAAGGCTTATTTGACGTTACGCGCAAGCGGCTTCTACCATACCCCCCGCAGCGTATTGGCCTGATTACTTCTGGGCAGTCAGCAGCCTACGCCGACTTTGTGAAGGTTCTGGGGGCTCGCTGGGGAGGTTTGACTATTGAACTGATTGATACACAGGTCCAGGGTGAAATCGCGCCACAGCAGATTGTGGCGGCTCTAGCGCAGTTTAACTCCTTGAGCGAGCCACCTGAAGTAGTGGTGCTCATCAGGGGTGGAGGCAGCGCCGAAGATCTAGCGGCGTTTAGCACGGAGCAAGTTACACGCGCCGTAGCGGCTAGTCGCGTGCCAACACTTGTTGCCATTGGGCATGAAGTCGATCTGTCGCTCGCAGAATTAGCAGCCGATCAACGGGCAAGTACACCGAGCAATGCAGCGGAATTGCTGGTGCCAGACCGAAAGCACGTGCAAAAGGAGCTAGCGGACATTGCGCAAACGCTGAGTCGTGCTGCCCAAAATCAGGTTAAAGCTTCCAATGATGAGCTTGTGCTTTTGCGGCGTGATCTACATCGAGATGCACAAGACAGACTCAAACTTGCACAATCGCAATTAGAAAACACGCAGCAATTATTAACAGCACTTAACCCAGAAGCTGTGCTGCGTCGAGGCTACGCAATCGTTCGCCAGAACGGCAAAGCAGTGCGTGCAACAGATCAACTTTCAAGTGGTGCTATAGTAGAAACACAATTATCCAAAGGCAGCTTTACCGCACAGGTCAAGGATGTAACGGGGGAAAAGAATGGCTAAAACCACACCAACCTACGAAGAGCTCAAGTCGGAGCTTGATGCAATTAGTATGGAGCTACAGAATGGCGATCTTGACGTTGATCAAACAGTACAGAAGTACGAACGCGGCCTCGAGCTAGTTAAGCAGCTTCAATCACAACTCACAGCCGCCGAAAACACCATCACCAAGTTGCAAGCTAAATTCACAGACGGCAAGTGATTTGGCTTGTAGCGGTCTGCGGTATCGTTCTACTCAGCTTTAGTCTGGTGTTATTAGTCGGGGCGCCGTATTTGCCGACGCTTAGGCCACAAGTACAAGCTGCTCTCAAACTGGCAGATTTAAAAAAGGGACAGACACTCTTAGAGCTCGGTTGTGGGGATGGCAAGGTATTGATTGCAGCTGCGCAACAGGGCATCAATGTAGTTGGGTACGAATTGAATCCAATCCTGGCGGCTGTTGCATGGCTACGAACGTGCAGATATCGTAAGCGCGTCACGATTATATGGGGTGATTTCTGGCGTAAAGAGTGGCCGGAAGCAGACGCGATTTTTGTATTTTTACTACCGAAATATATGCAAAAATTGGATACAAAAATTGAGCAGTACCCACACAAACCCGTCAAACTCATGACATTCGCATTTGATATAAAAACCAAGAAGCCTACCAAATCTGCGAATGGCGTATTGCGATATGACTATCGCTAACAGCGGCCGATATGATACAGTAATTGCATGATTAAGCGTAACCAGGATGGGGCAGTTAACAGCCTAGTTATTTCCCTTATTTTTGCGATAGTCTTACTGCTGGCAGTTACGGTTTTTGCCGGCTGGGCATACATGAGCCGCCAGGATTATAAAAGCAACACCGATGCAAAAATTAAAGATGCAGTAGTGATTGCTAAGCAAGAAGAGAGCACCGCTAAAGATAAACAGTTCGTAGAAAAAGAGAAAAATCCGCTTCGTACCTACAAGGGTCCTGATTCATACGGCGCCGTGACAATTCAGTATCCGAAAACCTGGAGTGCCTATGTGGAAGATACCGCAAACAGTTCCACGCCAGTAAATGGCTATTTCCACCCATCATATGTGCCATCCACGAGCGATGACAACAATGCTTTTGCACTGCGTTTACAAGTAACAAATCAAACGTATGCGCAAACGCTAAGTCGATACACCAGCTTACAGAAATCAGGCAAGGTAACAGTTCGCCCGTACACCTTACCAAAAGTGCCGAGTGTTGTTGGCGTACAGGTAGCAGGGGAAATAGAGAACAATAAACAGGGAACACTGGTTATCCTGCCTCTTCGTGCCGGCACGCTCACCATCTGGAGCGAAGGCTCGCAATACCAATCCGACTTCCAAAATATTATTCTGCCAAACGCTAGCTTTTTGCCATAAACAAGACAGTTGGCGATTGGCATTGAGCAAATGGCGATATATTAGCGTTTTGCGATTAGCGATTCAATGGTCAATTGCTATTTGCTAATCTATTGTCAATCGTGAATCGCTTATTGCTCATTGTTATGGTGCTATACTGGAGATAGTGATTGAGGGTAACACAGACAATGTCGCGCGCCGAAGATAATACATCTGTTTTGTTGTCGCAACAGCTTTTGCTGGGCGTCGCAGAAGAGTTAAAGCTGCCGTTGCTACAAGTGGCACGTCTAGCCGAGCACGGACAATTAACAGGCCAACCTAATTTAGCGCAGATTCGAAGTTCAGCCCAAACTGCACTGCAGCTCGTTGATAACTACGCGCTCGGAGTGCGCCTCGCTCAAGCACCTCGTGATATCGATCTTGAAGCAATCTCTGTCTCCTCAGTTTTGTATGATACGAGTCAAGAGCTCGACGCTCTAGCTAAGAGTTATGGCGTAAAACTCGAGCTGCATATTGCTGGTCGCTACGGCCCGGTCATGGCAAATCGCCAGGCGTTGCAAGCTGCACTCACGAGTCTTGGCGCTGCGCTTATCGAAGCCTTGCCGGCGCTTGAGGCCCCACAGCTCAAACTCCAGTTAGCAACACACAGTAGCCGCTATGGTATCGTGGCGGGGCTATACACCGATACAAAACAGCTTACCAACGACGCGCTTAAAAAAGGCCGTCGCTTGCAAGGTCAAACCCGTCAGCCACTTATGAACTTAACGCACACCAGCGGGGCGGGCATTTTTGTGGCAGATTCTATTCTCAAAGCCATGAACCTCAATTTGCGCGCCTCACGGCATCAAGGCCTGTACGGCATCGGCACGGTACTTCAATCAAATAATCAATTGCAGTTGGTGTAATCATGAGATGTCATTTCGAACGAAGTGGAGAAAAGCCGTACGAAATCTCTCGACACGCTCGAGATGACAGGAAGAGGTTAGTGTAGTGGCAAACATTCTCTGCATTGAACCAGATCGTGTGTTAGCTGAAACGTACTACGAAGCACTGACAACTGCCGGCCACGACGTAGTAGTAACTCCAAGTGCCCAAACAGGCTTAATGGTAACCGATGAGTTTAAGCCAGATCTAATCATATTAGAATTACAATTAATCGAACATTCCGGCGTGGAATTCTTGTATGAACTCCGGTCCTACACGGACTGGCAGCATATTCCAGTAGTGATTCAAACCCAAGTTTCGCCAGGAGAATTCGCGGGCAATAGCCAAATTCTCAAGCAGCAACTCAATGTCGCTACCTATCTGTACAAGCCGCAAACTACACTCCAGCAACTTGTTAAGGCGGTGGCCGAACACGTTCCAGTGCGCGTATGAAAAACCAAATTGTTACCACTGCAATCGTGCTAAATCGCGTTGATTATGGCGAGGCAGATCGGATTGTAACTGTACTCACGCCAGATCACGGCAAAGTAAGCATGATGGCGCGCGGTGTTCGCCGGCATAAGTCTAAACTCGCAGGCGGCATCGAGCTGTTCAGCACCAGTGACATTACCTATCTTCCCGGTAAAGGCGAGGTTGGCACGCTCGTAAGCAGCAGACTCATCAAGCACTACGGCCAGATTGTCACCGATATCGATCACGTGCAGCTAGGCTATGAACTTATTAAGCTACTCAACAAAGCCGTCGAAGACAATTGCGATGCTGAGTACTATGAGCTGCTAGAGCGTACGTACGAAGCGCTCGATAACCCAGACATCAACCCAGAGTTCATCCGCAGCTGGTTCCACGCACAGCTCTTGCGACTGGCAGGGCATACCCCAAATTTACGTACTGATACGTCAGGTGCAGCACTGTCACTAGAGCAAAAATACAACTTTGACTCGGAAGGCATGGCGTTCATTGCACACGCACAAGGCAGATTTACTCCAACGCACATCAAAGGCCTGCGCTTATTGTTTGGTGGCCATCCCGTATCCTCGCTCCATAACGTGAATGGCCTCGAATCTTCAATCAATGATATTTCACCCCTGATGCGCACTATGCTAGTGACATACATACGCACCTAAGCTTGCATATATTGACATAGTGTGATATAATAAGAAGATACGGTTATGAAAGAGATTATTGCGTCACGCAGCCTTAAACGTACCCAAAACCACATAGCGAAGGCGTCATTACGTCGACAAGATTTATTAGACAAACAGAAATTGAGCTTACCGTCCGGAGACGGCGTACTATCAATCATAGTTTCAAAGTCAGCTGATCAGAAAGCTACCACAATACCGGAGGAGCAGTATAAAGCTTTTATTGAAGAGGCTGAGCGACTCGCTCATGAGCGAGAACAAAGTCATCAAGAAGTGCGCATCCGACCGTTTGCGGTACCGCTTGATATTAAAATGGAGTTGGCGAGCCCAGAAGTGACTGATGTAATTATGATTGGCCACGGTAGCATCGGTAGTTTGTGGACTGACGGTGGCGGATATCTTGGCTGGAAAGAAGTTGCGAAGGCAACGAATTATCTAAAACAAGGTCGTATTGAACAGCGTATGTGCGGTAGCTTCCCACTACAGTACAACATTCCTCTTGGAACGTTTGCGGTGACCTCGCTCAGCAATGTTTGGGCAGCACCGAACCTAGTCGTCCCTGATGTTAATCCTGCCGACGAGCTTTTTCGCCCGATATACAATGACTCAGACGGCGTACGCAAGCAGATAGAGGCGCTTAATGAAGCATATGGCGATGTGGAGCCGGTAGAAGCCAGGGTGTTCAGGGGTGGCAACCCAGGGCAATCTAGCCTATACTAATTGCCATGAGCAAAGAAGTAAGTCTTGAGACGATTGTAAGTTTGTGCAAACGCCGTGGGTTTATCTACCAGGGTAGTGAAGTCTATGGTGGCTTGGCTGGTACTTGGGATTATGGCCCGCTCGGCGTAGCACTCAAGCGAAATATTATGAATTTCTGGTGGAAGACTTTTGTTGAAGACCGTGATGAGATGTATGGCGTTGATGCCGCCATTCTTATGAATCAAAAAGTCTGGCAAGCCAGCGGCCACGTAGATACGTTTACTGATCCACTTGTAGAGTGTTCAAACTGCAAAGGTCGTTTCCGTGAAGATAAGCTCGATAATCCAAATAAATGCCCATCGTGCGGGAAAGAAGGAACGTTTGGTGAAGCTCGCGCTTTCAATATGATGTTCAAGACTAATGTGGGCCCAGTTGCAGACGAGCATTCAATCAGCTATCTACGGCCTGAGACGGCACAAGGTATTTTTACCAACTACAAAAATGTGCTTGATAGTTTTTACCCGGACTTGCCATTCGGTATCGCGCAGCAGGGTAAGGCATTTCGTAACGAGATTAGCCCGCGCGACTTCGTATTCCGCAGTCGCGAGTTTGAGCAGATGGAGATCGAATACTTTATTGATCCAAAAGATTGGGAAAAGATGTTTGAGGGCTGGGTTAAGGGCATCGAAATGTTCCTAAAGGAACTCGGTTTACCAGAAGATAAAATCAGCAAGTTGGAAGTTCCAGAAGATGATCGGGCACACTATAGCAAGCGCACCATCGACTTTGAGTATGACTATCCAATTGGCCGCGAAGAATTGCTTGGTTTGGCGTATCGCACTGACTTTGACCTTGGCAATATCCAGCGCGTATCGGGCAAAAATATGGAATATCGTCCCAAGAACGGTGATCCCGCCTTTGTACCACATGTGATTGAGCCAAGCTTTGGTGTGGAGCGTATGATTATGGCCGTACTGTGTGCTGCTTACACAGTTGACCAAGTGAATGGTGAGCAGCGTGAATATCTCAAATTGCCGGCACATCTCGCTCCAGTTAAAGTTGCAGTCTCGCCGCTCCTCAAGAATAAACCAGAACTAGTGGAAAAGGCCCGTGAAGTCTACACAGCTTTGAAGAAAGAATTTGGTAACGTGATGTGGGATGATAATGGCAACATTGGTAAGCGCTATCGCCGCCAAGACGAAATCGGTACCCCATTCTGCGTCGTAATCGACTTTGACACCCTAGAAGACAACACGGTAACCGTCCGCAACCGTGACACCACAGAACAAGAACGTATTTCTGCACCCAATTTGATTGAGAAATTACAGTAGACAGCCCACGTTCTTCTCTGTATAGTCGATAGCAAGAGGAGATATGGATATGGCGGCTTCCGAAACGGGTGGGGAGTTTGTTTTTGGTTATGGCGTAGATCTTGCGCTGCAAGCATTTTCACAGCAAGCAATTGCGGATGAAGTTATTTGGCCTTTGGCGCGACATATTGCGCTTACTGCACCTGGTGGGGGTGATGATCCATTAGATTATCCTGATAGTGGTGAATATAAAGGCGCCCGGTACGCTGTTCATTTAGCAGTCTACGCAGATGATGAGCCTGATCCTCAGATATACCCCAGGCTGTCAGTAGAGAAGTTAATCAAAAATAGTGGAGATCGACCAAGCCCGGAAGCAAGTTTGATACTTGACTCCGCAAAAGCGCGTACTCTTGAACAATACGGTACTCTCGAGGCGATAGATAAGAGCGGGAGGCTAGTATGGCCGGAAGGAAGCGAAAAGAACTTCGTGGTAAGCCTTAAGCATTGTTTTATTTTTCGAGGTGATATAGTCCATGGTATCAGCCATACGAAATTAATTACTGGGCTAGATGATGATGAACCGGTGTGTGTTCCATTTGACGTCGGAAACGAAGAAGAGGAAGTACCTGAACCAGAACCAGAGCTTTGGTTTCCACATGTCGAGGCTATTGCAGCAGCGTGTCATATCTTTGAGGCGCCACGTTCGGTAATGCGATCGATCGAGTGTATGCTAGAAGAACCAGCCTAATAAATGTTTTTGCAAAACACCGTGACTTGTATAATGGAAGACAAAGGGAGATTGTACCGATATGGGTAAAGTGCTTGGTCCCGCTGAAAGAATTGAGCAGATTAGCAAGGACATAGCGTGGCTCAATGACGCAATGAACGCAGACCTTGAAAGAACAGCTTTCGGGGAAAGCGTGGTTGAGCTTATCGCTGATATTGAAAAGGATCATCCATTATTGGGTCAGGAGGTTTTGGCTCATGGGAGGCATTTGGTTCCGGCTATTGAGGAGGATGCCACTGTGTACCCACTGAGGGCTATGGATAAGGAATTAAGCAAGAAAAAGGGGCCGGTGAAAGGAACATATCGAGGATACGTAGTGCGGCCAATATATTTGCCCGAGTGTGAGGATTACGTGCAATCAATGGCGCATTTGCTAGAAACCGACAATCTTGCATATACAGATGAAGCAGGCAATCAACACACTGTAAATCACTTTCATTTTGTATTGGCACAGGATAGTCACTTAGAGCCCATACTACCAATAAATAATCATAATCTCAGCGCGATGGCCGATAGCAAGAAAATAGAGAAATTCGATGAGATATTATTTCAGGAAGATCTAGATACCGAGCAGAAAATACGACGGGTAGGAGGCTTTGCTAATAAGGTTTTTCGTCATGAGGGTCATTTAATTGACAGGCAATATGGAAGAGTGAGTTATCTGAACGCTTCAGGGATCTTAGACGGTGTCTCTGTTGTAACTAGTGACTTTATCATTGCGCGTGACAGAGAAAGGTATGTAGCCGGTCTTGAAGTGCCCATCATATCCGAAGACGAGCATAGCTCTGTATCTGTTGGAGCGCTTGTATTCGATATACTACCCGGATACAAAAAAACAGACAATAAGAGCGTTCGCTTACATTTACCCCCAGAACTTTTTCTTGCTGCGCCAATCCCCAGCGGTTGGCTGGCCTTGCCTGTAAAATCGGTCGACAAAATAAAGAAACGAGAGGAGTGAGTATGGAATTTTTATTGCATGTACTGGTGGCGGCGGGGCTGTTTGTGGCGATTGATGCAGTGTGGCTGGGCTTGGTAGCGCCGAAGTTTTATCGCAAGCATATTGGGAAGATCTTGGCAGACAAGCCAAACTTTGTAGCTGCGGCCGTATTTTATGCCTTATACATCGTTGGTGTGGTGGTATTTGCGATCAATCCGGCTCTCGACGAGGACTCTTTGCAGCAAGCGATGGGCCTGGGCGCATTACTCGGTCTTGTTATGTATGCGACGTATGATTTGACCAATCAAGCGACGCTAAAAGTTTGGTCCACAAAAGTATCAGTCGTTGATATGGCTTGGGGTGCGTTCATTACCGGCATCGTATCTACGCTCACATTTTTAATATTTAGTTAATTTCTGCTGCGGTATGCAGGTAGCCCCGTGCTACAATCGGAGTCTATGCGGCAACTCCAGGCACTAACGATTATGATGAGTGGGGCGAACGTGTTCTTGACGGGTGCGCCAGGCGCAGGGAAGACCTACACACTCAGACAGTTTATTAATCGAGCACAGCGTTCTGGCAAAAAGGTCGCGGTTACTGCTAGTACTGGTATAGCGGCTAGTCATCTTAATGGCACGACAATTCACTCATGGTCCGGCCTGGGTATATTAGATGTTTTATCGCATGAAGACCTGCAGCGTTTAGGTGCCAGCGAGCGGCTTATGAAGCGGTACAACAGCACGGATGTGTTGGTGATCGATGAGGTGTCGATGCTACATGGTGTGCGACTCGACATGATTAATGAATTAGCGAAGAAGCTGCGAGGGAGTGATGAGGCATTTGGCGGCATGCAAGTAATTTTAGTAGGCGACCTATTTCAGCTGCCACCAGTGAGTCGCGGTCGCACTGACTTTGATTTCGCGCATCTGTCGCAGGCCTGGCAGGAGCTCGATCCGCAGATTTGCTATATCACCGAGCAGCACCGCCAGCGCGATAACAACGATCTCCTTACATTGCTAGAGGCCATGCGCGCGAATACGTTTGATGTCATGCATCAGGACATGCTCGGTGCGCGTTTGAAGCAAACGGCCGACGAGCAGACCGTGCTGACACGATTGTTCGCGCATAATATCGATGTCGATACTATCAATCAAAGACATCTGGCAGCATTACCGGGCAGCGAATACATATTCCACATGCAGACTAAGGGTGCCAAAGGTAAGGTCGAGCAGCTCACCAAAAGTGTATTAGCACCCGCCGAACTGCGATTAAAACTTGATGCCGAAGTGATGTTTGTAGCTAACAATTTCGCCGAAGGTTTTGTGAATGGCAGCCGCGGAAAGGTGATTGGTTTTAATGATGGATTCCCAATCGTAGAATTATTAACTGGTCGCACAATAGAAGTAGAGCGGCATAGCTGGAGCTTGGTGGAAGATGGTAAGACGCGTGCAGAGGTTGAGCAGCTGCCACTACGACTTGCCTGGGCGATTACGATACATAAGAGTCAGGGTATGAGTCTGGATGCAGCTGAAATCGATTTATCGCAAGCATTTACGCCGGGTATGGGCTACGTGGCATTAAGTCGTGTTCGAAGTCTCGAAGGTCTGTATCTAAAAGGCATCAATGCCATGGCGCTCAATATGCATCCACAGATTTATGAGTTCGACAGGGCATTGCAGCAAGCATCGTATACGCTCAGCGAGACAACAGAAGATATTACCGATGAGGTAATTGTCGTGGAAGAATCTTCCCAGGTGGTTGATGAAGAGTTATTTGCAAAACTCAAAGAATGGCGCCGCAAACGTGCAGAAGCAGATAGCGTGCCCGCCTATATCATTGCGCATGATAAAACGCTCAGCGCTATTGCTGCTAAGCCACCTGCAACCACCCAGCAGCTTATGGCTATACCTGGCTTTGGCACGCGCAAAGTAGAAAAATATGGTCCAGAAATCTTGGTCGTGACCGCTGTGCACCACGCTGACAATAATTAACAGTTCATTAAATCAAGCTTCCAAAAGTTGATGGTATTTCGATTGCCAGGCATGATGCTTCCACTAATGTAGGAGGCACGAATAATGGCAAAGAAACATAAGAAGAGCAATGCTGGAGTGGTAACTCGAGCGCTATTGGCACTAATAGTGGTTGGCGTAGTCGTGGGCGGCGTAACATTTGCAGTCTTGCAAAGCCAGGCTGCCACGTTGACGGGCAATAAAATCATGACGGCAACGGCAAATCTGCAGGTGAGTCAAGAAGATGCTAACTATAAAGATAGCGCTGTAGGATATAGCTTTATGGCATTGGTACCGGGTGGCCAGCCGAGCCCAAGCTTTCCGGTGTATGTGAAAAACACTGGCACGACAAAGCTCGCATTGCGTGTGAGCGTACCAGGCCCGCTTACAAACACAGGTAATATAGATTTAAGCAAAGTACATGTTATTTTGGCGTATCCAGAGTCGGGCGGGTTTGAACAAAGCATTACGCTTTCAGAACTTGTAGCTTCAAATGCGACCGGTGGCGTGCCGTTAGTGCGCTATACGGCTATGCCGGGTAATACCCGAGCACCAATGACTATCAAAGTTTCTATGGATGCTGATGCGTATACGGGTCCAGGCGCAACTATTGATAACTTCAATATCAGCTTCAGCGGCGTGGCCGTTAACTAATGTATGTGGCTGCATATTGTCTCGCGCGTGCTGCTGGTGATCTGCATTGTGATTGCCGTAGGTGCATCGGTCGCACTGATCGTGCTGCGGTTGATTGGCGGGCAGTTGCTGGCAGTGCAGAGCAACAGTATGCATCCAGTATTTGCTGCTGGCGACGCGTTGATCGTGTTGCCAGCGCACCACATACAGCCAGGCGAAATTGTCAGCTACCACAATCCAACTGGCAACAATATAGTGGTGTCGCATCGCGCGACTGCGACCGATGAATCTCTCGGCACAATTACTACAAAGGGAGATGCTCAAAAACAATCCAGCGCTGTAGCTATACAAACCTCATCGGTTGTAGGTAGGGCGGTAGGAGTGATCCCAGGACTCGGAAGAATTATGAATGTAGTCCGTAAGCCCATAGTAGTAGTTACCCTCGTCTATATACCGATGGGGTTGCTGCTCGCGAGAGAGATAGAAAAAGTGCATCAGCACTTTGCACGCTCTTCATATCGCCTGGCAAACCATCAATAATGGTAAACTGTATGTAGAGGCTCGGTCAGAGTCTCGCAATTATCACTAAGTATCACTAACCAAAAGAGTTATAAAGAATATGAGTAAAAAGAAGAATAACTATGCTTTTATAGATAGTCAGAATTTAAACTTGGGCACGCAGCGTATGGGCTGGAAGCTCGATTGGCGCAAGTTCCGTCAGTACCTAAAAGACAAACACGATGTTTCACATGCCTATATGTTCATCGGCTATATGCAGGAAAACGAGGCGTTATATGAATACATGCATGAGCTCGGCTATCTCATTGTGCTGAAACCAACAATTGATATCACAACCTCGCAAGAAGAAAGCGGCGACAAGAAAAATCATAAAGACGAAAAAGAAAAGCACACAATTAAAGGCAATGTTGACGCTGAGCTGGTCCTATACGCGCTAAAAGAAATGCCGAATTACGATCAAGCGATTATTGTATCGGGCGACGGTGACTTCTTTAGTCTCGCCGAATACCTTGAAGAGCAGGGCCGTCTCAAAAATATCCTTACTCCCAACTGGCAATACTCAACACTCCTAAAAGTATTTGAGAGCAAGATCATCCGCATGGATCAAATGCGCAAGCAACTCGAATACTACGACCGCAAAAAGAAAAAGAAGAAATAGCCATGACCGCTGCAGATGTTCAGCATGACCTACAGAAGCACGCCAGCGAATATGATGCGACGTTCTTGCAAGGATTCTTCAAGACTGGTGCAGGGCAGTATGGCGCAGGCGATGTATTTATAGGCGTTCGCGTGCCGCAAACTCGTGCGGTCTGTAAGGTCTACAAGGATTTACCATTAGCTCAGGTCCAGGAGCTGCTCAATAGCGATATCCACGAACACCGCTTGGCAGCGCTCATAATTCTCACGCTGCAATTTCCAAAAGCTGATGCAGCGACACAGCAGAAAATTTATGAGCTATACCTTAAGAATGTTCGTGACGGTAGAGTGAACAACTGGGATCTAGTAGACACCAGCGCCGACAAAATAGTCGGGGCATATTTATTGGATAAACCACGAGATATTCTTTATAAGTTTGCTAAGAGTGATAGTCTTTGGGAGAAACGGGTAGCTATGATTGCGACCTTTTGGTTTATAAAACGAGGCGAGCCAGCAACTGCGCTAGAAATTGCCGAAATTCTTCTACATGACACCCATGATTTAATTCAAAAAGCCGTCGGCTGGATGTTGCGTGAAATAGGCAAGCGCTGCGACGAGCAGATCCTTACAAACTTCCTAGACCAGCACGCCCATGATATGCCGCGCACCGCATTACGGTATAGCATTGAGCGCCTAAGCCCAGACCTCAAAAAGCACTACATGCAACAAAAGACGCTGCGTTAAATTTGTATTAAATTGCAGAATTTCTATTTGCCAACATCAGTAACCGAGGTGCTACACTAAGCTTATGAAGGGCGGCACAACTCTAGACGATATTGCACAGGCGGTGAGCGACCTCACTACATTGATGGATCGACGCTTTAGCGAGCAAGATAGGCGCTTGAGCACTCTTGAATCAACATCTGGCCGCATTGAGAATGAGATCTACGCCATCCATAATGACATCAAAGAGCTTTATGATCGCACAGCGGCAACCTAACTCCTGTACTGCTAAATACATTCAATAGGCGTATACTGGGACAAAGAAAGAGGAGGTAGTATGACAGACTTTACAGGCCTAAAAGCGCTTATCTTTAATGGTACGCTTACGAAATCACCAGACGAAAGCCACACCGACAGACTCATCAAAATCAGCACAACTCTCATGGAGAAGCATGGTGTAAAAACAGAGGTGATTCGTAGTATCGATCATCCTGATATAGCCACGGGCGTATATCCGGATATGACCGAACATGGTTGGGATAAAGATGAGTGGCCAGAATTGTTTAAGAAAGTGCAAGAAGCAGATATTCTAATACTGGCAGGTCCAATTTGGCTGGGCGACAATAGCTCAGAAACTAAAAAAGTTATAGAAAGACTCTACGCTTGCAGCAGCATCCTTAACGAACAAGGACAGTACGCATTTTATGGCAAAGTCGGAGGCTGTTTAATTACTGGCAACGAAGACGGTTTAAAACACTGTGCAATGAATATTTTGTACAGCTTGCAGCACGTAGGCTATACGATTCCGCCACAAGCTGATGCTGGCTGGCTGGGTGAAGCAGGTCCCGGTCCAAGCTACGGTGACAAACGTGATGATGGCACCCAGGAAGGGTTTGATAACGACTTTACCAATCGCAACACGACATTCATGACCTGGAACCTCATGCACCTAGCAAAACTGCTCAAAGATAGTGGCGGCATCCCCGCAGAAGGCAACCAGCGTTCAAAATGGGACGCCGGCGCCCGCTTCGATTTCGAAAACCCCGAATATCGTTGATATACTTGCATTATGGCCGATACAATCTTCGACAAGATAGTCCGTGGCGAAATAGATGCCTACAAAGTATGGGAAACCGAGAAGCACCTCGCATTTCTTACAAAGTACCCAAATACACCCGGTCTGACAATTGTTATTCCTAAGACAAACTTGGGCGACTATGTATTTGGTATGAATAATGTGGAGTATCTTGAGCTAATGCAAGCCACCAAAAAAGTTGCCAATATTCTCGAAAAGGCTTTCGACACGCCGCGTATTGCGCTGGTGTTTGAGGGTACGGGCGTTGCGTACGTGCATGCCAAGCTATATCCTCTACATGGTGAGTTGGCAGGGCAGACAGAAGTCTGGAGCGAAGATACTGAATTTATAAAAGACTATCGTGGTTACCTTACCACTATCGAAGGTCCAGAGATGAGCAGTGATGAGCTAGAAGCAATACAAGCTAAAATTGTTGCCGCCGCAAAAAGCTAGTTTTTTGAGAGCATGATGAAGGTGGTGGTGTTGTTGGGGTCGTTTTCGATTTTTTCTGCTAAGACGGGCAGTCGGTAGAGTTCGGCTGCCCATTCGCTGGCAATGGCTGCGATTGATGCATCGCCACGGTCGCTGATGTATTCAACAGCTGCAGCGGTGTCGTGATACTCACGTCGCTCAGCGCCAGGTAGGTGTTCATCAAAGTATTGAGAGCATTGTTCGAGTGCGACGGGGTGCGACAGAATGACTTTTATGTCGCCCAGCGTAACGTCTGGCAATGTAATCAAGTTCTGGTGAATGGGCAGATCCAGCTTACCGATCTCTTTAAACTTATATTTTTCTTGCAATTCAGTCACTTCGGGCAAGACCCCGTACCAGGAGTTAGAAATAGCCGCCACAGCACGATCGGCTGAGCCAGATTCGAGAGCTGCAAAAACATCCGCAAACGTTTCGCAGGCGATAATATCAGTATCTTCACCAAAAAATTGATTGGCTGCCTGGTGGTGGAATGACCCAGCATCTCCTTGAATTGCAACACGCATGCCTTCTATCGTACTACAGGGCCCGAGTAAGTTGCTAGAATTGTCATCTCGAGCGGTGAGCGAGAGATCTGTGTAAACTCTGTGTAGGTCGCAAAGTCTGGGTGGACTTAGAGAGATTTCTCACGTATGTTCGAAATGACAAGCAGTCAGGGAAGCTCGTCCGTACTAAATTTCACTGTCAGAATAAAAACCTTTATATATATTTGTGTTGCACAGAGAGGAAGGTCTTGAACTCAAAAAAGTTACTTAATGGGCAAGAAATGCCCGCAATCGGTTTTGGCACATGGCAAATTCCAGCGCTTCGCACAAAAGAATTGGTGCTTGCTGCGTTGGAGGCTGGCTATCGCCATATCGACACCGCCGAGATTTATGGCAACCAAATCGAAGTCGGCCAGGCAATAAAAGAATCAGGCATCCCGCGCGATGATATTTTTGTAACTACAAAGCTTTGGAATGACGACCAAGGTTTCGATAAGACGCTCACGGCGTGCGCAAAATCCATGGAGAAGATGCAGCTCGACTACCTTGATCTTTACCTGATACATTGGCCAGCCAGCAAGCGTCGTCACGAAAGTTGGCGAGCAATGGAGAAGCTCGTTGCCGACGGAGCAATCAAGTCGGGCGGTGTCAGCAACTACACAGTTGAGCATATTGAACAGTTACTGGAGCGCAGTGATTTCAAACCGGCAGTTAATCAAGTAGAGTTTCATCCGTTTATATACGAGCAGCAGCGAGAGATTCTAGAGTACTGCCATCAGCAGGGGGTTGTAATGGAAGCCTATAGTCCAATTAATCGCGTTGCAACAGATGCAGGCGAGCCGGTGAGACAGATAGCCGAGCGTCTGGGGAAAACGCCACAGCAGGTAGCGCTGCGTTGGTGTCTGCAACACGATACAGTACCACTGCCACGATCAACCAACGTGGAACATCTTACGAGCAACCTTCAGATAAACGATTTTGAGCTGTCTAAGCAAGATATGCTTACGCTCGATGCACTCAGTGACGGCCAGCGCGTTACGTGGGACCCCGCCGGCATGGGATAATCAACAACTCACAGTCATATCTCGATCACTACCTCCTGTCATTTCGACCAACGGGAGAAATCTCTCCAAAGCCCCCACAGAGTTTAGAGAGATCTCTCGGATTCCCTCGAGATGACAAACACATGTTCTTTCAACTAAGAACATCGCCATGGCACCTTGCTGGAGGCGAGGCATTTTTCAATTACGTAAAAAACATTCTGTATTTTAGGGCAAATCTAACAGGGGTGAGCATAACCATAAGCTTGACAAAAAGCATAATTTTTGCTAGTATAAAACCATGTCAAATAAAACAAAAACTGACAAAATCAAAGAAAACATCACCGACATGGCCAAAAGTGCAGCTCTGGTTGGTATGGTCGGCGCTATGGCGCTCATGACAGCAGAAGTCGCTGGCATCCATCCACCAAAAGTACATGAAGCCCACGACAGCGATAAGCGCAGGGCAGCAGCTCCTGGGTCAGCTGAAGCAGTGATGCCGAGCCACAACTCTGGATTCGACGCTAACAAAGAGAATAGCCGCCGAGCAGAAGAAACCGGACCACACTATGTAAGTTATGGAGCAATGCATCGCACCCCAGCTCGCAGCGGGGCAATGTAAAGGACAGCCCTATGAGTAAAGAATCTAATCGACCTACAACTTTTGACAGAGATCTCGGTCGATTCCGTGAAATGGATGACTCAGAGATCGAAACAGCAAGAGCTGCCGCATATGTATATAACAAGAAAGAGGCACGCAGGAAAAAAGTTGAGAAAATCCGTGCCTGGGAACCAAGAATCGCGGGCGGTTTGGCGGTAGCCCTTGTGGCCGCCGCCGGTGTTGCTGGTGCACACAATAGACTTAATGGTGACAATGACGTGAAAGAGCAGAGTGATCAGCCGCCTATAGAAAATATCCAGGAACATGTAGAAATGCAGACCCAAGAGAACGAAATCCATAAGGCATTGCACGAAGGGAAAGACCCCTCTGAGATAGTAATTAATGTTCCAGCCGACATGGCCCAACGAGAAAAGTAAACATTGACTAATAGAAGGAAATATGATAGGATAACACCATGGACACTCAGAATAACAGCTTCAAAGCAGCAATCGAAAACTTCTCAGACGGGAGTCATGATGAAGCATTAAATATACATAAGTTTGACGATCAACCTTCGGTGCCTGCAGATATAGCTGCTGCCGAGCGTCATTTTAGTCCTGGGAACTTCTCTGAGCGTGAAATAGCAGAGGGTGCACCATTTAAGGCCCGAATTATGAAATGGGGCGGTGGGCTAGCCGTTGCCGGTGTGCTTGCATGGGCCGGTGCCACTGGCGGTTTCGACAAAGATCCCGAGCCACATCACCTCACAACCGCTGAGAAGCAGGCAGTTATGAATAACGCGGCCGAGCAACAGTTCATAGCTGAAGCTCAAAACCACTAGTAATGACACCGAATCACGAGCAAGACCCAGATCCTAATAGGGGGTTGTGGCAGCTCAGTACTAAAGAGAAGTGGATGGTTGCTGCTACTGTTGCGGCTATTCTGGTTGCAATGGCAGGGGTAGAGGTGGCAGATGGGGCTTTTGCCGAACAACCACCTCAGCACAGCACCCCAGTTAAGTAATTGACCAAACTCAATAATTCTGTTACTATACTACTATATGAATAAGTTCAGAGAATTTTGGTCAGATCTTGAGGAAGAGCATCGCCGTGAACTTCGTTTGACGGTTGCTGCCCTCGTAGCCGGCGCAACGATGCTTTGGGGCACAGAAACAAGCAGCCAGCCGGTTGATGAATCCAGCACAAAGCGGGTTGGTGAACTCGCAGTGTTATCGGTGCCTGAGCTGAAAGCCGTGCCAATGGTTCAACCAGAAATGGGGCATGACCGAAATCCGGCAACTCCGTAAATCACTACCTGTAGCGTAGGGCGGAGAGGCTGTAACGCTACCTGTAGCGTTTTATGATCTACCCCTGAAAAAACTGTGGATAAGTGGTGTCAGAAACACCACTTTTTTCTATATATAGTGTTGCTGTGGGTGATGGTGGGTTGTAAACTCATGGTAGTGGGTAATCGTGGGTTGCATGCAAACCCCCACCATTAAACAAAAACCACTATCAATATTAAATGGGATGGCCACAGTGGATTACTTCGAAAGGAAACTAGACGACAAGCGTCGGTTGACAACACCGCCAGAGCTTCGAGCCGAGTTTGCCAGCGGAGTAGTAATCACCAGAGGCTACCAGAAATATCTTCATCTCTATCCAAAATCAGTGTGGGATGAAGAGGTCGAGCCACAACTCAAGGGGAATATCCTCGATGAAAAAACGGCCGATTTAAACGTCCAGTTCCGAATGGGGAAGACCGAGGCGGGTATCGACGAAAAACAAGGTCGAGTCAGCATCGAGCAGCATTTACTGGACTATGCAGGGATAAACCGCAACATCAAAGCGGTACGGGCAGGCAAATACTGGCGAGTGATGGCGAATTAGCCGTTGGCGCACAGCTGATCATTAACAATTTGGTACCAACAGTTCGAAGTTCGGAGTTAGCAGTTCGTAGAGAATCACCGAACAATCAACCACGAGCATCGAACGAGCGATAGCAAAAGCCTCGAGGTTAGCTATCCGATAGTCAACAAGTGGAACATGAAAGAAAACCACTCAAAAAAATCTCGCACCTTTCTCAAAACACCTCCCAAAACTCCACCTCACACATAAGTCTCTCAAACTTAGTTGAACTCACGTTCAACACCGATCTTGGCAAACTGTAATTTACAAATTGCTTAGATCAAACAAAAACAAAAACTACAAAAAACACAAAAAGTTGATTATCGGATAGGTGACCTTGTAAAAACAAAAACAAACAAGACAAGATGCACCAAAACAAACACCAAAATACAAATCAAAAACATGTACCAGTACTTCTTGATGAAGTGTTGCAGTATCTCGATCCGAAAGAAGGAGATTCATATCTCGATCTGACGGCTGGGTACGGTGGACACGCGCAAAAAGTGTTGGACATAACCGGGAATTATCGGGGCAGTGTCCTAGTTGATCGTGATCAACATGCGATTAATGAGCTGACACGGAACTTCGATACTAGCGTTATAAACCTGATTCATCAGGATTTTTTAGCAGCTAGCCAAAAGGTATTGGAATCAGGTCAACAATTTGACTGTATATTGGCTGATTTGGGCGTATCGTCACCGCACCTTAACGAGGCAAGTAGGGGCTTTGCAATTCAGGCAGACGGCCCGCTCGATATGCGCATGGATCAGGAGCAACTCCTGTCCGCTGCAACTATCGTGAATACCTACGACGAGTCAGAACTGGCAGATTTGATCAAGGAATATGGCGAAGAGCCAAAAGCCCGTCAGATCGCTCAACTGATCGTCGAAGGGCGTCCGTTTAGCTCTACAGGCGAACTGGCGCAGACCGTCGCAAAAGCTTGGCCGGGGTATAGTCGGGTTCATCCCGCAACTCGGACATTCCAAGCGATACGAATTGCAGTCAACAACGAGTTAGGCCTGCTTACGCAGAGTTTACCCCTTTGGGTAGAGCTGCTGAAGCCAGGCGGACGGCTAGTTGTGATTAGCTTCCATAGCCTTGAAGATCGGATAGTTAAGCAGTATTTGCAGCAGGTTAGTGGCAACCGCTACGACGCCGAATTGCAATTACTCACTAAAAAGCCGGTCACCGCAGCCTCACACGAAATAGTCCATAATCCGCGCGCCCGTAGCGCAAAACTACGAGCCGCAGTGAAAACAAAAAGGAAAGGGAACTAGCATGCCTATTCAGGTAAAAAGCAGCTCCCGTGCTTACAAAATCCACGTTCGCGTGGCTTAAGTAAGCCGAAAGCGGTCTCCAGCCTCCGATAACGAGGCTGGACCCAAGAACAACGGGGAAACCACACGTTTGGCACATTTTGGTCCAAGACTTGCGCTTCGCACTCGCCGTACCGAATAGTACGACTCGCTTGCAATGCTCAGCTTTGAACCAAACTGCACTCAAACGAGTGATTCCCGAAACAGTTCCTAGATAGAAAAACAAACATAAAAAGAAAAATAACTATGACATACTCCAGCTCTCTCGCAGTGAATCGCAATCGATTTGCTGGACGCAATCAGAATTCTGTCAGCTTCCGAGCAAAAGCGCGCACGCTTGGCCCGGTGAGCAACACCATTATTTTGATTGTTTTGGCGTGTCTACTAGGCTTGCTCTATCTTACGCAAGTGACTAAGACGAACGCCTTTGGCTACCAGATCAATAGTCTGCAGCAGGAACAAGCTCAGCTCAAAGCAGAGCATGATGATCTAGAAGTCGCATCAGCACGTTTGCAGTCGCTGAGCCGCGCTCAGAACAGCGACGTTGCTAAGAATCTCGTGTCCGTCGCACCATCGGCCACCGTTAAGAACTAAATAAGCAGTTGATTGCTTAGCAACAGGGGCGAATAGTCTTTGTCGCGAGTTGTCGATTGCTTATTTTATATGATGAAATAGGGTATAATAGCGCTAATGGCTTTGCCAAACAAAAACGATACGATACAAACAATAAAACGCGTCCGAGTCTGGTACGGCTTGCTCGTATTGGTAGTGGCAATATTCTGTGTCCGATTATTTTATTTACAGATTATTAATCACGGGCATTACCGCAAGGAAGCACTAGCCGATCAGCTCAAACAGTATGAAATTCCAGCTACTCGTGGAGTAATCAAGGCGCACAATGGCAGTGCTACCTTGCCAATTGTGCTCAATCAGCAGCTGTATACGCTCTATGCCGATCCAGTGTACGTGAAAAAGCCGGATGAGCTTGCTGCAAAAGTAGCCAAGATTATTGGCGGGGATCCTGCTAAGTACGCAGAACAGATGAAGGCCAAAAAAACCCGGTACGCCATCCTTGCAAAAAAACTGAGCAAAGAGCAAAAAAATGCTATCGAAAAGCTGAAGTCGCCCGGTTTGGGCTTGCAGGCGCAAAACTATCGTACATATCCTCAGGGAGCCATGGCTGCACAAGTACTCGGCTTTGTTGATAACGAAGGTAAAGGCCGCTACGGCATCGAGCAGGCGAGTGATTCATTGCTAAAAGGCAAGGCCGGTGAGTTAAAGGCTATTACTGACGCAAACGGAGTGCCATTGGCTGCCAGCAAGGATAATACACGTTCAGCACCACAAAACGGCAAAGATGTGGTGCTAACTCTAGATTTGGCCATGCAACAGAAGCTGGAAAACATTGTACAAGAGGGCACTAAGAGCACTAAAGCTAGTGGGGTCAGCGCGATAATAATGGACCCGTATACGGGCGCAATTAAAGCAATGGCAAACTATCCGACCTACGATCCTGCAAAGTACAATGAAGTTGAAGACGGCAAGCTGTTTCAGAATAATGCCGTAACAGGCGCAATTGAGATCGGTTCTATTATGAAACCGCTCACAACGGCTGCTGCACTTGACCAAGGTGTTATCAAACCGAACACTACGTATTATGATCCTGCATCTTGGACAGTGAACGACTTTAAGATCACCAATATTGAGGAAGACGGTGGTGCGGGTACACGCAGCATCCCTGAGCTACTCAATCTCTCATTGAATACCGGCGCAACCTGGGAACTGATGCAGATGGGGGGTGGCAAAATCAACCATAAAGCCCGTGTTGCCTGGAACGACTATATGGTGAATCGATTTATGTTCAGCAAGCAGACGGGCATTGAGCAGGGCTATGAATCAGACGGTACTGTGCCTGATCCAGAAGATAACGGAGCCGGTATTGATCTAACCTACGCTAACACTTCATTTGGTCAAGCAATGACGGCGACACCAATTCAAGTTGCTGGCGCCTTTTCGGCGGTACTGAATGGCGGCACATACTACAAGCCATATCTTATCGATCAGACGATTGATGGTAGCGGCAAGGCTACACAGACGAAACCGAAAGTAGTAAAAAAAGACGCTGTTAGTGCTCAAACGAGCCAGGAGATGATACCCCTCATGCAGTACGTAGTGGCAAAACGTAATTTTTCACCAGCTCTTGATAAAACAAATTACATCTTTGGCGGCAAAACAGGAACTGCACAGATCGCTAAGCCCGGGGGCGGCTATTATGACCACCTGTTTAACGGTACGTATGCTGGATTTGTAGGTGGTGATAAACCGCAATACGTAATCGTAGTGTTCGTGGATAAACCAACCAATGGTGGATATGCCGGTACCGCTGCTGCACAGCCAATTTACGGCAAAATCGCCCATATGTTGACCAATGATTCATATGTGACACCAAAAGGGCAATAGGAGGAACTACACACTTGACGCAATTTGGCCCAAAACCTGCGCTCCGCACTCGCCATACCTTGAGTATGACTCCCTTGCAGTGCTCGCTTTTGAACCAAACTGCATACATGTGTGTAATTCCTGGAAATCGGCGAGAAATGCTATAATTTAACCAAGAACTGACGAAAATATATAACTATGGAAACACTCAATATAGCCATTGACCCGGACAGTCTGATTCGTATTCTGCTGCTTGGGTTTTTGGGCTTTGCGTTTGCAATGTTGCTCACGCCGATATATACCACTGTGGCGTACAAAAGAGAGTGGTGGAAACGGCAGCGTACTGATGCCTGGTCGGGTGGGAAAGCGACGGTGTACCAAAAGTTGCATGCTGCCAAGCATAAACGGAACATTCCTACTATGGCGGGCCTCATATTTGTTGCGGCGATCGCGATCGTCACGCTTACAGGGAATCTTGACAGGGGTCAAACGTGGTTGCCACTCGCGGGTTTGGTTGCTGCCGGCCTGATTGGTCTATTTGATGATATTTTAAATATCAAAAGCTCCGGTAAGGGTGTTGCCGGCATGAGCGCGCGTCTTAAATTTGGCTTATATAGCGTGTTGGCACTAGCTGGCGGCTGGTGGTTTTATAGCAAGCTTGGTGTGGACTCGATGTATATCCCCGGCTTTGGTGAATGGTTCATTGGCATCGGTGTTGTTGCACTATTTTGGTTGGTGGTAGTAGCAACCGCCAATGCTGTAAACATCAGTGACGGGCTTGATGGTTTGGCAGGGGGGCTTCTGACCTCATCATTTATGGCTTACGCAATCATAGCAGCAGTACAGCATAAATTCGCCCTGGCCGGCTTCTGCGTTACTGTCATCGGCGCTCTGTTAAGCTACACCTGGTTCAATATTTACCCGGCACGATTCTTAATGGGCGATGTAGGCTCATTTGCGTTGGGTACAGCACTCGGCATCATTGCGCTCCAAACCAATACGGTATACATCTTGCCAATAATTGGCGCAGTCTACGTAATGGAAACCGGCTCAGTTATTATTAATCGTACTTCTCGCAAGTTGCGCCACGGCAAAAAGGTCTTTTTGTCTTCACCAATTCACCATCATTTTGAGGCAATTGGTTGGCCAGAGACTAAAGTTACGATGCGTTTTTGGATTTTAGGACAGGTGAGTGCTGTGTTGGGCCTGATTGTGTTCTTGACTGCCGGACAGGTGTGATATGTATCCGCAGCAACGTCAGCTTCCGACTCGCGGACGACAAAAAGTAGCATCAGCTGACCTTACTCTTGGGCGCAAGCATAAACCTGATTACTGGTTATTAATTTTATGTGCTGCTTTATTGGCTATCGGTCTGATTGTAGTATACGCAATTAGCCCAGCGCTGAGCGCTGCCAACCATGTCGGGGGTGGATACTATATCAGCAAGCAGTTACTTGCCATTGGACTCAGTATTATTGCATTTATTGTTACTGCTAAAGTTCCATTAAGTTGGTGGAAACAAGCCTATAAGCCACTACTGATTATTGCGGTCATCGCAACTATAATCGCACTGTTATTACCGGTGAATCCGTCTTATCCCGCGCATAGATGGGTACGTTTGGGTAGTTTTTCTTTTCAGTCTGTGGAGCTCGTGAAATTTGCGGTGTTGATTTGGCTAGCAGCGTTCTTGTCTGATCGAGTACGGCAAGGTGTCATATCGAGCACTCAGTTGACGCTCAAGCCGCTACTCATTGCGCTCGGTATTATTGGCGTCTTGATTGTGGTGGTGCAGAGCGATCTCGGCTCAGCCGGTGTTTTGATAGCCATGATGGCGACGATGGCGTTTGTCGCTGGCTTGCCGCTTGGCCGTATTGCGTTGATTAGTGGCATTATTATGATCGGCCTAATTTTAGCTGTTTCATCCACACCGTATCGCCGTGAGCGCTTGCAAAGTTATCTCAACCCGGAAGCTAACTGTCAGACAAGCGGCTATCAGGCTTGCCAGGCGCTAATTGCTGTTGGGTCAGGCGGAGCAATCGGCCTGGGTCTAGGGAGTAGCGTGCAAGCCTACGGGTATTTGCCTGAGGCAGCAAATGACTCGATATTCGCTATTTATGCCGAGAAGTTCGGCTTTATTGGCAGCATGGTTTTGCTGGGTGTGTTTGTGGCATTCTTTGCGCGCCTAAAATCAATTGCCGAACGGTTACCAGATGACTTTGCCCGATTGTTAGTGGTTGGGGTGTTGGCTTGGTTGAGCATCCAAGCGTTGATCAATATTGGGGCGATGATCGGCCTTTTACCCCTAAAAGGGATCACACTGCCATTTATTAGTTACGGTGGCACTAGCGTGGTCTTTGCCGCAGCGGCAGTAGGATTAGCGTTCCAAGCATCCCAGTACACGACGTTTAGTACGCCTCGTGGGAGTAATACCCCAGGGCGTGAGGCAGTAGATGCTCGTAAACCTCGTAACACAAGCGCTCGGAGGCCTGGATACTAATGGCAGATATTGTTGTACTTACTGGAGGGGGCTCAGGTGGCCATATTACGCCATTACTTGCAGTTGCAGCGGAACTGAAGCAGCAAAAACCTGATACGAAAGTGATATATATTGGTCACACCGGCGATAAACTGGCTGATATCCCAAAAAAAGACACCAATATCGATGAAGTTTACTCCGTACGCGCTGGCAAGTTACGCCGATACCATGGAGAAGGTTGGAAGCAAATTCTTGATGTGCCAACCATGCTACTTAATATACGGGATGTGTTTTATCTAGCTGTTGGAATGTTGCAAAGCAGGAAGTTGCTCAAAAAACTGCAACCTTCGGTAATTTTTATCAAAGGTGGGTTTGTGGGCGTTCCTGTTGGCCTGGCTGCTGGGCGCCTTGGTATTCCATATGTCACCCATGATTCAGATGCAATACCAGGCCTCGCTAACCGTATAATTGCTAAAAAAGCTGCGCTCCATGCTGTTGCACTGCCAGTTGATGTATACGACTACCCGGTCGAAAAGACCGTGTCTACAGGCATTCCACTGCGCGCCGATTTCGTGCCGGTAACAGAGAAGCTTCAGCAAGAATACCGGGAGCAACTTGGTATTCCAGCTACCGCTAAGCTGCTGTTTGTAATTGGGGGCGGCCTGGGGTCACAGCGTATTAATGCAGCAGTAGCAGATGCTGTCCCGCACTTACTTGGTGAGTTCCAAGAGTTGCATGTGATTCACGCAGTTGGCCGAGCCAATGAAGAGGACATGTCAGCGCGCTACAAAAGCCTATCTACCTCTGAGCAGGGCAGAGTGCACACCAAAAGCTATATTGACGATGTGTTTCGATATAGCGGTGCTGCGGACATTGTGATAACTCGCGCTGGCGCTACTAACCTGGCTGAGTTTGCGCTACAAGGCAAGGCCTGTATCGTGGTGCCAAGTCCGTTTTTGGCTGGTGGCCATCAGCTAAAGAATGCCGACTACCTAGAAGAACAAGGCGCTGCAGTTGTGATTGACGAAACAGAGCTGGCTGCTGATCCAAATCGCCTTGCGAATCAGGTGAGTGAGCTGCTTTCGGACAGAGTCAGACGGGAGCAACTGGGCAATAAATTCGCTACATTCGCCAAGCCACATGCGGCCGCAGAGTTGGCGCAACTACTATTTGATCAAGCGAAACGAGCACAAAAATAGATGGCACTGTTAAAAAAGAAAGATAAAAAGCCAGAGGGTCGTCAACGACAGCGAACTACCGATCAACCCAAGCGTTCCTCGGCTTTCTCCTATGGTTCAACACGGCAAGACACAGATGTAATGGCTGCTCGCGAAGAGCAGCGTGCCAAAAATCAACCAAAGCCGGTGAGCCCCGCTAATTATTGGTTGCGGCGTATAGGGCTGCTCGTGCTATTGCTTGCACTCACGGCATCAATTACTAGCAGTCTTACGCTTTCGACTGATGCCGAAATTGTAGCAGTTGACAACAACAACTCTACTGCGTTTCTGAGCCCCGAATCCACTTACCAGGCGGCAGCTCAAAAACTGTTGGCCAGCTCTTTCTTTAATCAGAATAAAGTCACTATAAATACCGATAAGATTAGCCAGGAGTTGGTTAGGCAGTTTCCAGAGCTATCAAATGCGAGTGTTACGCTGCCTCTGTTAGCACACCGTCCAGTCATACATATTCAAGCCGCCAAGCCTTCAGTTATATTGAATGCCAGCGGTGGATCATATGTGCTTGATGCCAGCGGTCGGGCACTCATCCCTAGTGGCAAGCTCGCATCTTCAGTTCGCGACACTTTACCTCAAGTAAATGATCAAAGCGGCCTGGAAATTAAGCTCGGTGAACAGGTGCTCACCACTGGTAATATCAAATTTATAGAGACTGTCGTAGGTCAGCTAGCCAATAAACAAGTAAAAGTTGAGTCGTTTACTCTGCCGGCGGGCACTAGCGAGCTAGATGCAAAGATTGCTGGGCAGCCCTATATCGTCAAGTTTAACCTACAGACGCCACCTGACGCCCGGCAGCAGGCCGGTACCTTCCTAGCCACCAAAGCTATGTTGGAGCGAAAAAACACACCTGCTGCCAAGTATATTGATGTACGAGTAGAGGGTAGGGCATATTATCAGTAGCTGTTAGTTCGTTGTTCGAGGTTCGCAGTTCGTAGATGTAGTATTCGAGCCTGGTTGACACGAACTTCCGAACGACGAATTTCTAACCAATGCCCCCACTCCGCTACCCCGTTAGTTCGTATTTTGTTCAGCCATGTCTATATTCCTGATTATCAAAAAACTATATAAACATACACAATGTGTGAAAAGTCAAATAATTACTAGTTTTCACGAAAAGGCAGGGGAATGTAAAAATATCGTGATTGTTGCTGAAAAGCGTGTATTTCACGACACATGTGTGGAAAAGTCAAATAGTGTCCTGGATCACATTCAAACACTACGCTGTTCTGGCTAGTAGAAGATAGCTGGTAGCTGTTGGCAGGTACAGAGTCTGTGCAGGTAAATGAATAATGGAAAATGGTAAATAGTTTCACTATGAGTGAAACATGTCCCCTACAGAAGAGGTATCAGTTGTCACCTATAAAACTAATATATGTGTCGCAAAATATACATTGTGCGACATTGGATCTATAGCTCGGTGCCGTGTTCTCCACTGCCTTTTGCCCATGGTATTTTTGTGATTTTGCTCTGCGCATTTGTGTTTCTAATTTTGTTTTGTGTTTCTACCTGCTCTGCTGATCGAATTAGTCATAAAGCTTATGTTAACCTACAAGCACTTTCATATTGCCCGCTTGCTATATATCACCCATGTTCGTATTTTGTACATTTTCTGCTGAATTTGATTCAGTGAGGTATATCATCTTAGGGAATTCAGATGCTCTTTCTTGCTGGTATTGAGCTCTTACCTCCAGAGGAGAGTTGAAGTATGCATAGAAGTGCTCTTTAGCGACCCCTTTTTTGCCTCTGTTGCCTATGAAGGCACCTGCTGTAACGGCACACCAGCCCGCAATACAAATATCCCAGCTTTGTGCATTAATCAACTCAGAGCTTAGCTTGTAGCCTACGCCACCACCAACAGCGCCCCATACTACGAATCGTGAGAATAAGCTCTTAATTGCTCTGACATGATGTTCTTTATGTCGCTCAATTATACTTTCGTCAGTAAAATCGACTGCATGCTGCAGCTCATGTACAGCGGTTGAATGCACATATGATTCATCTGAAAGTGAGTACTCACTGCGGTTGTCATTAGAAACAGCCGTTTCGTTCTGTTCTTCAAAAACCTTTCTATCCTTTCTAATAGAGCGGATTCTGGAGATTAAATCACGTATGGGCTGAGTTGGTTTAGATTCACTATCTTTGGGCTGTGTCGTGTAGACCTTCACCTCTGTAACATTTTTGTCTGGGAGTTCTTGCGCAGTTCCCCCAGCATATGCTCCTATCATGGGGTTCCATTGAGACTTGGACCCAGGCCCCATCACAATAAAGCGCACATTCTCATTATCGGGCGTCTCGGGAGTACTGAGCAGCTCAAGCGTAGTTTCTATCGCACGGTTATCAACATTCAGTATAGCTCCTTGAGGGAAATCGCCGTTTTTAAAGAGTTGCCCTATGTTGGTATCGCATGCCGTGGCTACATTCCACCTGCCAGTGTCCTCAGGCTGATTCTCGACATCCATATTAAAAGCTCTCTAATAGGTAGATATTATTCGGCGAGGGCGTAGGTGGCTTTGGCGACGCGCTTGAACTGCGGTTTGCCTTGGAGGTTCAAGAGAATAGTAGTTTCTTTTACGAAACGGCTCTTAAGTACGCGCTTAACGATTTCGTCACGATGTAGTGGCTCGCCAGCTTCCTGGAGAACATTCTCGATAACATCGGCAACAGTGCCTTTTTCGTAACCCCATTCCTTAAGGGCGTAGATACCGCGACCGATAAGTACGAAGCGCTTGTCTTTGATCAATTCGTTGTGAATGGCTTGAGTGGTAACATCCTTACGCTTGAAATCACTGTCTTTAATAGCTTCTGAGATCTCATTGAAGTGCATTTGCTTGCCGTTTTCTTTGAGAATGACGTAAATCTTATCACGAATGTTCTTAGGGTTAACCATTGGCCATTTGATAAGGCCCCAGCGACCATTGAGGGTTGCGAGCTTCTTGGAAGTGCTTGCGAGGGCTTCTGCCTGCTTTGCATCTTCGATGCTAGCTGCTTTAGCGATCTGGGCGATAGTTTTAGGTTCGCCGAGCTGCTTGATCGTTGCTACGAGCTCTGTAACAGTGCTCTTAAGCTTCTTGTCGTCGAAGGTACTCTTAATAGATACGCTGTTATAGAAGTTGTCGTCATCATTGATAACAACCATCTTAGGGCAGAGTTGACTGAGGAAAGATACCCTTGCCTGCTCTTCGCGAGTAGGTTCAGCACCAAGTTTCTTAGTAAGGTTGCTAACGCGTGATACGCCGCCAGTTTCGCTCAAAAGCTCACTAGTTTTAGCTTCAAACTCTTTGATATGAGGTACGCTCCCCTGCTCTGCGCTAGCAGTCAGGCGGGTCATTACGGCTTTTTCGAGCTGACGAACACGTTCACGAGTAATACCGAGCATTTCGCCAATCTGTTCCAGGGTTTCTTTACGATCAAATAGACCAAAACGACGAGCAACGATCTCTCGTTCACGTTCGCGATCAATAGTAGCTAAAACTTCGGTGACAATCTGTTCCGTAGCGAGTTCTTTTGTGGTCGTAGTCTGGGCCATTTGGCGTGTCTCTTCCCTGTTATTAAATAACGTTAATATGTATTATAAAACTATAATTTTCTAAAGTCAATACCCTCTCCAAAGATATTACTTATTTTAGCACAAAAATGACCTTTTTGCGTATTCTATGTTGTAAAAATAGACCTAAACCAGGAGTTGTACACAGGCGCAAATTACATGCCTTACCGCCCCTGTCACCCTGCACTATTTTCACTCCCCTGTCATCTCGACCACCCCCTCCCGTCATCTCGAGCGAAGTCGAGAGATCTGTTTCAATGTTCTTTCAACAAAGAACCAAGTTCATACTTTTGTATCGACAAAAGTATGCAAAAGCTCCTGGCAGGACGCTCATCTTGGGTGATTGTTGTCGAAAAGCACAATGGATTCAACAACTCGCTCGCTAATCGCTCCCTCAAACATGTCTCACCACAGATATTGTGCTATCACAACAATCACGCCAGGATTTCGCTCTACTGCCACTAAGCGCCATGGCACCTCGCTGAACGCGAGGTATCTTCTATTCTGCGAACAACGAACAACGAACTGCGAACTATTTCTTCTTTTTGGTAGCTTTGCGGCGGAAACCGCGTTTTTTGGCTGGCGCTTCTTTGAGGAGTTTTTTGGCTTCTTCCTCTGTTATCTTAGCTGGGTCCACATCTTTAGCGATGCGAGCGTTCTTTTTGCCGTCTGTAATGTAGGGGCCGTACGGGCCATTAAGCACTTTGATCCCGCTAGCGAACTCATTGATGTGCTTAGCGGCGTCTTTTACGAGCTTCTCTTTGTATAGCTCTCGGGCTTCTTCTTCGGTGATTTCACGAGGGTCGAGGGGCTTGATAGATACAAATGTCTTATCAACTTGAATGTAAGGACCAAAACGACCAATATTTGCTTTTATCTCTTTACCATCTTCGGTCGTACCGACTGTGCGTGGTAGCTTGAACATCTCCAGGGCTTGCTCCAGCGTTACAGTATCGATAGTAGTTTCGGCTGGCATTGGAGCAAACTTGGGCTTTTTATCTTCATCTTCAGTGCGCCCCATCTGCAGCATCGGTCCATAGCGGCCAAATCGTGCAAAAATCGGTTCTCCGCTCTTCGGATCGGCACCAAGCTCTCGTGCTTGCGACACCTCTTGTCGTGAGATATCTTCGGATTTCTCCACCAACGGATGAAAATCTTTGTAAAACTCTGCGATCATCTTGGCCCAGTCCTGTTTGCCATCAGCAATATCGTCAAAATCTTCTTCGACGCGGGCAGTAAAGCTATAATCTACGATCTTTGGGAAGTATTTAACTAAGAAGTCGGTTACAACATCGGCGATCCCGGTTGGCACGAGTTTGCCCCGGTCTGCACCAGTAATAACCGTTGATTTTTGTATCTCAACTTTGTCTTTTACCAGTGATAATTCGGTGATTTCACGCTCTTTGCCCTCTAGGTCAGTCTTTTCAACGTAGCCACGGGTCTGGATAGTAGAAATAGTCGGTGCGTAGGTACTTGGACGGCCGATACCGAGCTCTTCAAGCTTCTTAACGAGCATTGCTTCAGAATAGCGCGCTGCCGAGCGACTGAACGTCTCTGTAGCGTTAATTGACTGTGCATCGAGCTCCTGCCCAACTTTGATGGCCGGTAGTAGCGTATCGTCCTTGCCGCCACCATACACTTTGATAAAGCCGTCGAATTTAAGCACCTCGCCTTTAGCGATGAACTTTTCGGACTGAGTACTAACGCTAATGCTGATTTCAGTGCGTTCAATCTTGGCAGGCGCCATTTGACTGGCTAGTGCACGTTGCCAGATCAGTTGGTATAGCTTTTCTTGCTGAGAGTCGTTACCGGCGCTGAGTTTGCTGAAATCGGTCGGACGGATAGCTTCGTGTGCTTCCTGCGCGCTCTGATTCTTAGTCTTATACTGGCGAACCTGATGATATTCTTTGCCAAACTTGCTGGTGATGTACTTCTCTGCTGCCCCAATGGCTTGGCCCGATAGTGTGGTGCTATCAGTACGCATGTATGTGATGTGACCTGATTCATAGAGACGCTGTGCAAGAGTCATGGTTTGGCGAACGCTGTAGCCTAAGCGACGGCTGGCTTCTTGCTGCAAGGTACTGGTCGTGAATGGCGCACCTGGACTGCGGGTCCCTGGCTTTTGTTCGATATCATCGACTTTGTAGGTGGCGCCCACTAGCTTCTTGAGCCACTCCTCGGTTGCTGTTACATCTGATAATTTAGTGTTGAGTTCGGCTGGCACTTCTTCGCCATCGGCTTTGAAAACAGCAGTAACTTTAAAGGTGCTCTCTGGGGTAAAATCTCGGATTTCCCGTTCACGTTCAACAATTAAACGAACCGCGACTGACTGTACGCGCCCTGCACTGAGTCCAGTACGAACCTTCTTCCATAGCACCGGTGATAATTCATAGCCCACAAGTCGATCAAGGATACGACGAGCTTGCTGCGCGTCAACGAGCTTTTCATCGACTGTACGGGGGTTTTTGATTGCTTCTTCGATGGCTGGCTTGGTGATTTCGTGGAATACGATGCGCTTAGTCTTTTTTGGATCCAGCTTGAGTGCTTGCGTAAGGTGCCAAGCAATCGCCTCTCCTTCGCGGTCTTCATCGGATGCGAGCCAGACTTCACTACCTTTAGCCGCTTTTCGTAATTCGGTGACCACCTTCTTTTTATCAGAACTAACTTCGTATTTTGGCTCAAATCCCTTCTCGATATCAATGTTCAAACCTTTTTTTGGCAAATCACGAATATGACCAAAACTACTCTTTACAGAGTAGTCCTTGCCCAAGAACTTTTCGATGGTTTTTGCCTTTGCGGGGCTCTCTACGATTACGAGGTTTTTTGCCATATAACGTCCTCTACTTAAGCGCACTTACGCTTTTATTGCAACCTATATATATGAATACCGCTCGATTTTCTAGCTTAGCGTCCACTGGTTGGCGCCCAAAGGAGTGATTTTGCCAGTAATTTCGAGCATTGTCAGCGTTTGCGCATATTCTGCTGCATCTAGCCCACTTTCCAGCTGTAGCAGATCCCCATCAGTTACTCCCCGCTTTAACAGGTCAATGACGGCTTGTTCTGCAGGGTTCCGTCCTTTGGGGGTGTGTTTTCGCGCTTTGATGCCCTCGGCCAGCCCCAGGGCTCGTAGAACGTCTACAAGCGAAGTTACGAGTGTCGCGCCCGACTTTAGAAGGTTGTTGGTGCCCACAGAGGTCGTACTAGTGATATTTCCGGGCACAGCAAGCACATCCTTCCCCTGTTCCAAGGCAAAACGGGCGGTATGTAGACTGCCTGATTTTTCTACAGCCTCAGTAATAAGCACCGCTTGAGCTAATCCTGCAACTAGCCTGTTGCGGGCTACAAAATTTGTCTTGAGCATCTGATACTCCTCTGTATTGTATTCACTGACAAGTGCTCCCCCGCTATCAATAATCTGTTGTGCGAGATCTCGGTTGCCCCTGGGCGCAATGTCCTCTAAGGGGCTGGGCAGCACAGCAATAGTTTTGCCTCCGGCTTCTAGCGCGGCACGATGGGCAATGGCGTCTACACCATATGCTAATCCGCTGATTATCACAATTCCTCGCTGCGCTAACTCCCCAACAAGCTGTGCGGTGATTTGTTTACCATAGGGCGAAACGTTACGGCTGCCCACGACAGCAATACGCGGGTATGCAAGCAAATTATCCAACGTTTCGCCGGCAAAGTACAACTTTTTTGGCGGCGAAGAAATCTGCTGTAACACCTTAGGAATAGCCATAAGCACCTTGTAATTTATATAAAATCATTTTAGAGTATTGACACAACAACACTTTTTTGCTAGAATAGCAATCTGTGAGTCCTAATAAGGATTCTTGCACCTTTTACCCCTATTCTAACTATCTGGCCTAGCCAGGTACATTGTTAGATTGTTTTAGAGCGCGCCATGACAGCTCGTCATACAACCTCTCATCCGGTCTGCAACCTTTTGGTTTCGGCCAGAATGCGCTTGTATCTCGTCGATGTACATCTCTGTACCTCTCCTCGTCACAGCCACATTCTGCCTCGAACTCACAAGGTTTCGCACGCGAAGAGCGGCTGTATGACGAGCTGGTAGTAAGTTGTTACCCTCCACTTTCTCTTGGCTTCTGGTCTACCAGAAGCGCTCTAAACCATACTAACCCCTTTAACTAGATTCCTCGATCACTTTGTGGTCCCGGGGTCCCCATTTCAAAGTGAGCCTAAATGGTTCCGGTCCAATCGGGCTGGAGACACAGACATCTATATAGCGTCATGATGTTTCACTGGGGTGGGTTGAAGGGTGTCATGAGCCTCCGGCGGTGCCCACCCCCTCCGGAGGCTCTTTATGTTTTATGCTAAAATTTGAGCATCTAGGTTTAAGATAAAGTTAAGATTTATGAAGTATACCGCGCATAGCATTGAGGTTTCATCACAAGAACGACGTCTTATGAAGCGTTCAACTGACCTTCCGCCTGTAGCGCATGAAGATATTCTTGATTTGTGCGACATGGCTCATGATGCGCTTGTCGAGGAGTTTGAGAATGAGCTTGAGTTTTTTGATATGCGCCGTGAACAGCTAGATGATATGAACCAAGCTTTTCATGCAGCAGCTCACTTTGCGCGTTATGATACGTTTCGGTTGGCGCGTATGGTGTACGGATTATCAAATATAGCACTCGGAAGAGCTAGCCAGACGTATCCACATACGGAGGGTAGCAAGTAATGGAACAGATTGGCGAAACCACCTTTTTGTTGACTGCTAACGAAATGCGTATTCTGGATGTTTCTGATGAACACATAGAGTTAGCTGACATTGATGCAGAAAGCGCTGTTGAGAGACTTAATAGCGCATATGAACGTCTACAGGCTATGCACGCCGAAGATGATAAGCTGTTGTCTCATGAAAGAGCCGAGGCGGCTAAGGAGTTTGCACGACTCGCAATAGACAAAGGGCTACTTAATAGGATAATTAATCAGATTCCAATTGACTCAGAAGGTCTGAGCCCTTCTGACATTATTGGCTAGACGAGGAATGATCGGGTGTCTTGGGGCAATTCTTGATTGCCAAAGATGTATTCGCTGAGAACGGCGTTAACCTCTCGCGTCATATTTGGCAGTTGCTCTTGCTCTTGATCCGAAAAATCTTGTAATACGAAGCTTTCGCTTGGCATGCGCGCTGGCTTCTTTGGCCCAATGCCAATTCGTACTCGGCCGTATCCCTCCCCGATGTGCTGCGTAACTGATTTAATGCCGTTATGCCCAGCGCTGCTGCCACCCTGACGCAATCGGATATTGCCAAAATCAACATCGAGTTCGTCGTGTATTACTAAGATTGTGTCGGGTGGGATTTTATAAAAGCTCGCCACCGCCTGTACTGCCTCGCCGCTAAGATTCATAAACGTAGTCGGCTTAATAGCAATAACGCGTGTTTCACCTATGCGCCCGGTGCTTATTTCTGATTTCAGACTTTTCTTGCTAATCCAGGGCTCCATTTCTGCGTTGGCCTCCACGAATGCATCAAGTGCCAAAAAGCCGGCATTGTGCCGGGTTAGCTCATATTCATCACCAGGATTCCCGAGCCCAACTAACAAAACAGTCTTATTGAGCCCAACCGTGTAAAAGTTCGTTGGATCACTAGTTTGCGGCATGCGCTGGAATAAAGCCATTAGTACAAATTTTCCTTATCTTTGGCTTTGGTGGGGCTGGCACCGTGCTTGTGCGTCTGATGCTTTTCGATGAACCACAGCTGCACTGGTGTGCCTGAGTAATCATAGGTTTCACGGAGACGTCGTTCGAGGTAGCGCTTGTAGCTCCAGTGAACAAACTTGGTGTGACTGCCAAAAATCTTAAATGCTGGGGTTGGGTTATCGGACTCTTGGACCATATAGTTGAGCTTGGGGTTACGGTTTTTGAGTCCGGCTGGCGGATGGGCATCAATTGCCTGGCGTAGCCATTTATTAAGTTCTGGCGTGGCAATGCGCTTATTGCGCTGCTGATCAATGGAAAGTGCGAGGTCGAATAGCTTGGTCACGTTTTGGCCAGAGACTGCGCTAGTAAAGATGAGCGGTGCCCACGGCACAAAATCATAGGTTGCAGCAATTTGTGGCGCTAATGCATCGCGGGTGTATGCATCTTTGTCAATCACGCTGTCCCATTTGCTTACGACCAGCACCAGCCCCTTGCCCGCATCTTTGACCATGCCGGCAATCTTTTGATCCAGATGACTGTTTAGCTCATTTACATCCATCAGCATGAACACCACATCAGCCTCTTCGATAGCGGCTAGAGCGCGAATTACGCTAAATCGTTCAATGCCAACCTCAATCTTGCCGCTGCGCCGAATACCGGCAGTGTCGAGTAGCTCTATCTCTCTCCCCTGATACCTCACCACCGTACGATTCACATCACGGGTGGTGCCGGCTTTGTCGGCTACAATTGCCTGCTGTTTTTTGGCTAGCGTATTAAACAGATTCGACTTGCCAACATTAGGGCGACCGACTAAGGCCACCTTGAGACGATCATCGTCATCTTGTTGACTCGCGGCTGGAATCGTTTCGGTAATGGTGTCCAGCAGCTGCTCCAGCCCCTTGCTGTGGGTCATGCTAGTGCGAATGATGGGTTTGATGCCTAGGCGATCAAAGCCGCTGAGGTCCAGACCTTTGGCTTTGTCGAGCTTATTAATTACCAAAATAACTGGCTTACGGCTTTTGAGCGCCATTTTAGCCACTCTGCGATCGTCGTCGGTGATAGGCACATCGGCCTCTACCATTACGATGATCACATCGGCGCTGTCGGCTGCTTGAGTGATCTGCTCTTGAATCGTAAATTCAAAATCGTCCTCGGGGTCTTTGATGCCAGCGGTGTCGACCAGCCAGAAGTTCTGGTCGTTGTACTCGGCTTTGGCCATGATGCTGTCGCGGGTAGTACCAGCTTCGCGCGCTACAATAGCTTCACGGCGGTCCAACACCGCATTAAACAAGCTGGATTTGCCGACATTTGCCCTACCGACAATCGCTACAATAGGTAATTTTTTAGCCATTTACTCTATTATATTGCCTCGCGCCGTTAAGACGGGCTCGGCATATAATGCTCCTTACGGATACATTATAACAGATACGAGCTATTGACAAAACCCCTTTTGTTTGCTATAATGATTAATAATGTTCTCGAACGGTGACTTGCTTAATTGATCCAGGGTCGAGATTCTCGAGCTGGTAGGGCCCGAAGTGGGTGCGGTGGAGATTGGTGACGGTGTAGCCGAGAGCTTCGAAGGTGCGACGGATTTGGCGGTTGCGACCCTCTTGTAAGGTTGCGACAAGTGTATTGCCGCGGGGTTTCACACTAAATTTACTGATGCCATCTTCTAGCTCAATACCTTGTTCAATCCTTTGACGATCTTGCTCAGTAAGCTGGCGATCGAGCTGGAGCTCGTAGATTTTATCTTTTTGGTAACTGGGGTGCGTCAATTCTTGGGCGAGCTGGCCATCATTGGTGAGTAATAAGAGGCCGGATGAGTCTTTATCGAGCCGGCCGACGGAATTCAGCTGCTGATACTCAGTGGGCAGTATGTCATAAATTGTCTTGCTCCCTTGGCCTTCCCGGCTACACACGTAGCCCACGGGTTTGTTAAAAATTATGGTCGTGCTCTCTTTTGGAGGGGAAACAACGGCGCCGTCTAGGGTTACTACATCCTCTCCACCTACCATAGCGCCTGCATCTGGTTTTTGGCCGTTTACACGCACTCTCCCGTTATCGATGGCAGTATCAGCAGAGCGGCGGCTTAAGTCAGTCGCTTGAGCTATGTATTTGTTGATGCGCATGCCTTTAGTATACCTATCGTGTCATCTCGAGGGAATCCGAGAGATCTCTCCAAACTCCGTGGAGGCTTAGAGAGATCTCTCACGTACGTTCGAAATGACAGAGACGATGGCTTTAGAGGGCGATGTCGGCTGGATTAGGCTTGTTGGGGTCGGCTGGTTTCTCTTCTGGCTTGGCTTCGGCAGTTGGCGCTGCAGATTCCGGAGTGGCTTCGGGTGCAACCTGCGTGTCAGGAGCAGCTGGCTCGGCATCTACGGGTGCAGCTGCCGCTTCTTTGGCCTCTTCCTCTGCAAGGAGCTCGTTAATATCTTTTTTAGGTTCGTCGTTATCGAGTGGTTGTATCACTTTATTTGTTCCTCCTGTGCCAGCAGCTGGTGCGGGCGTTTCTTGTTTTTCATTATCATTTTGTGTGGCGGTATCAATGTCGGTGCTGGTAGTCTCGGTAGCGCTTGGCTCGAGGGACGTTTTCTTTTCGGGAGTAACTGATCCGCTATCTTCTGGTGCTGGCTCTGCGCTCGCCACGATGGAGTCGACTGCCTCAGATGTGAGTTTGTCGTTGGCGTCTGCATCGCTGGCAGCTTCTGTTGGTGTTGCCTTTGCATCTTCTTGGGGAGCTTCTTCTTTTGGCGGTTCAGGCGCGGTGGTAGCTTCGGCGGCTGGTGCGTCGGAGGATGGCTCATTGGCAGCTTCTGTTGGTTCTGTTGCAGCTGGTACGGATACTACCTCTGATGGAGCGGTGGGCTCACTGGTGGCACCTGCTACAAAATCTTCAATTTTGGCTTCCACAGCTGCTTCTTCCACAGCAGTTGTGGGTGCAGCCTCTTGAGCTTTCTCTTCTTCCTGAGCAACTTCAGGTGCTGCAGGTTCTTCGGCTGGCTTTTCTTCTGCAGCAGGCTCCTCAGGAGCCTTCTCTTCTTCTGGTGCTGCAGGTGTTTCCTCGGTAACCTCAGCTTCGCTCGCTTTTTCTGTTGATGCTGCTGGTTCTGGCTGCACGGCCTCAGTCGATACTGCTTCGGACTCAGCAGGAGCGGGTTCTTCAGTCGTCTGCTCCTCGTTTGCTGGAGTCTCTGATTCAGCTGGTGTAGCTTCAGGAGCTGGGGCTGGTTCCGGAGTGACAGCTTCCTCTTTTGGTTCGGTGGCTACTTCGACTGATGCTGGTTCAGGCTTACTTGCAGGCTCTGGATCAGCTGCTGGTTCTGTAGCGATAGGTTCAGGTTGTGGTGCTTCAGCTACTGGTTCGGGAGCAGGCCCTCCTGCAGGTTGTTGTGGGGCCGCTGGTTCGGCTTTGGGTTCCTCTGCTGGGGTCGATACTTCAGGGGCCGGAGCAGGTTCCTGTACAGGTTCAGGTGCGGCAGCTTTTTCTTCCTGCACTGACTCAGCTGCAGGCTTTGGTTCTTCCGCTGCCGGTGGCGTTGCTAAAGGCTCTGGTGCGGGTGCAGCTGGTTCTTCGGCGGCAGGCTTAGGTTGTGGCGCTTCAGGTGCTGGCGGTACTGCTGGCTCCTCTGCAGCGGGTTGGGGTGTTGCTGTTTCGGGGGCTGGCTCTGGAGTGACTGCTGCGGGAGCGGCTTCGGCCGGGGCTTCGACAGCGGGCTGATCTTCTAATAATTCATGAGCTACTTTTACAATATCCTCTAGGGTTACCTGAGACTTTACAAGGTACCGATCGGCACCTAATTTATCGGCGCGCTGCTGATCGTCACTTTGCCCGAGCGCAGTGAGCATAATCACTTTTACTTCTTTGAGTCCATCGGTATTGCGCAGAATATCTAGCATCTCAAAACCGCTAATTTTGGGCATCATCACATCGGAAATCACAAGGTCAGGCATCTCTGCCTTAGCAACAACCAGCGCCTCTTCACCATCTTTTGCAGAAACGATCGTGTAGCCTTCTGCTTGTAATCGTGCCTGGTAAATTTCTCGTAAATTGTTGTCGTCTTCGACCAGCAATAGTTTTGCCATAAATGGTGCCCCTGTTTTAGCTTATGCTTACATCTGGATGTATTGTATCACGCTGCCACTCTGTTGTTTAGCTTGGTTTTTCATCTGGTGTCACTGTGGTGCTTAATTTGAGCTGCGCAGCTTTCTGTTCGCTGAGACGTGGCAGGTTTATATAAAAGCTACTTCCTTTGCCTAGTTCACTCTCAACCCAGATGCGCCCATTGTATAACTCGATAATTTTACGGCAGATAAAGAGGCCAAGACCGGTGCCACCAATTGTGCGCGTGGCGGAGTTATCGACTCGATAGAACTTTTGGAATAGGTGCGGCACATCAGCTGCTGGGATGCCTGGACCGGTATCTCTCACATAACACTGCACTACATTGGCGTCGCCGTTGATACCCAAAGTGACCTTACCGTCGGGCGTATACTTGACCGCATTATCAAACAAGTTGGTGACGACCTCTCGAAGCCGATCGGCATCAACATACACGTAATATAGCGGTCGGACAGTGCGGGTACTGCCTTGTGCTTTACTAGCGTCAATCGTGCCGGTACTGCTGGTGCCCACTCTAAATTCCATAATAAGACCTTTTTTCTCGGCCGAAAAACGCAAGTCTTCGCTGACTTTTTCGAGGAATTCACCCATCTCCACGACTGTTGGGTGGCTGGTGAGGCGCCCGTCTTCAGCCTTTGAGCTGGTGAGTAGATCTTGGAAAAGCTGCCCCAGGTGCTGGGTTGATTCGTGCGCTTTTTCGAGATACCCCCGGGCTCTGTCATCGATGGTTGCGACCTTTTCGTTGAGCGCCAAGGCGAGATAGCCTTCGATTGCCGCAACTGGTGTGCGCATCTCGTGGCTGGCTGTGCTTATAAAATCACCTCGCTGCTTTTCTTCGGCGCGTAGCTTGCTTACATCACGAAAGATTGCCACGACTGCCGTAACATTCTTGTTGTTGTCCACTAGGGGTGTCAGGCTAAGACTAATCGTCATTTGTTTGCCATCTTTGGTGGCGATCATCACGTCGTTGTCTCGGACTGCTTCCTGTTGGCGATAAATCGTCACCAAAGGATTGTCATCTTTTTCGATTGGCTCGGCTTTATCGTTAATGAGTTTCATAACACTTAAAACGCTAATGCCCGTGGCCTCATCGACTGGCCAGCCGATGATCGTGGAGGCGCCGGGATTCATTTGGCGTATAACTTGATGATTATCAATCAGGATTACGCCATCATCTATGGCGTTGAAGATTACTTCAAATCGTTTGGCTTCGTCGCCGAGTTTGCCTGATATAGTTGTTTGCGGGGTGTTTGCTGCCCCTTTCTTAGATTTACCAAGCCCAAACATCAGCAAACCCTTCCTGACACAATTGGCCAATCCCACCAGCTTCGGCTAATCAAGAAATTTGCGCGCATAAATTACTGCTTCCATTATCTATCGTCACCGAAGATTATGCAATGCTTATGCTTTCGCCTGCGTTGTGTTAGTCGAGGTTACAAGGACTTCTATAAGTTTCCTGAGTGTTACGTGGTTGTTTACGGATAGCGTTTACAACTCTTCTTCCGAAGTTTACTTTTGGTGTTCCTGCTGGAATTACAGGCTTATAATCTTCCCGGCCAAAAGCGTGAAGAATATGGTCTTTCTGCAGGAAATCCTCAAGGGGTAAGTAGTCGCTCTCTTCAAGAAGCGATGCTTCTTCTTGGTTCGCAGGAACCACCATTTTTACAAAGCTACCTGGATTTTCTGCATTGTTTGGCACTACATTGTGGATGATGTGTGGTCCGTTGATGTGCTGAGGAAGTATGAGTCCCATATTAGGCCCTAGTTGGCCTGTAGACGTTGCAACTTCTGGGCGCTTCAGGGCTAGCTTGCTAAATGTTCTGCGTGCTACTTTAGCTTCATCGGTAGGTTCCGGGTACACATCGAAGTAATCATTCGCAAGATCTTCCGGTAACTTTGCTGTAGTTATGGTGTTGGTGCCCTCAAGATTATATAGAGCGATCCAGGGGTACTCTTCTGACAAACGTTCGTTGTAAATGTCAAAATGAGCGCCTCTTCCCTCTGGCTCTCGCTCAAAGCGTTGAGCATAAATCTCGTCACCTTCTACATCACGGAACGCTACCCCTGCAAGCTTCAGCATATCGCCGCCTAGCTCAGTAAGTAGTACTTCTGTTTCGGCGCCTTGCCGTATTGCCTCGAGCTCTGCTCGCAGTACCCGAGGCTTTGTTATAACTTCTAATTCATGTGACATGTGGTCCCCTCCATAACGTCTTTGCTTGCAAGTATAATAGACACTCCGTCTATTACCATAAGCGTGTTAATTATTCCCACTCGATTGTGCCTGGGGGCTTGGAGGTAATGTCGTAGACGACGCGATTTACACCTTTGATTTCATTGATGACACGGCTAGATATGTTGCTCAGCACATCATGTGAAAGCTCTGCGTAATTTGCTGTCATGCCGTCGGTAGATTGCACCGCCCGCACGGCGATAACTTGTTCGTAGGTACGACTGTCGCCCATGACGCCCACCGATTTCACCGGCAGTAGCACTGCGAAGTATTGCCACAAATCTGTCTGTGCGTTGGCGTGTTCGATTTCTTCGCGTACCACTGCATCAGCTTGCTGCAAGATCGCCGTGGCCTCCGGCGTAACCTCGCCAACAATTCGAACGGCAAGCCCTGGTCCTGGGAATGGTTGGCGCTGCGTAACTTTCGTCGATAGCCCTAACTCCTTGCCAATTACCCGCACTTCATCTTTAAACAGTTCCCGGAGCGGCTCTAGAAGCTTGAGTTTCATTTTCTCTGGCAACCCCCCTACATTGTGATGGGATTTGATAGTCACAGAAGGCCCATTTACTGATACGGATTCGATAACGTCGGGATACAGCGTTCCTTGCACCAGAAAATCTGCGTCACCGACTTTCTTTGATTCTTCTTCGAAGATGTTTATGAACTCATTACCAATAATCTTGCGCTTCTTTTCTGGGTCGATAACACCTTTGAGCTTGCCGAGGAATCGCTCACCTGCTCGCACCGGTGTGAGATTGAGCCCGACGTGTTCGTAGATTGCCAAGACGTCTTCATACTCATCTTTTCGAAGTAGACCCGTGTCTACAAAGATACAGGTTTGCTGGTCGCCGATTGCTCTGTGGACCAATGTAGCGGCTACTGACGAGTCAACGCCGCCGGACAGTGCACAAATCACCTTTTTGTTGCCCACCAATTCCTTAATGCGTATTAGCTCAGTGTCGATAAATGATTGAGCTGTCCAATCGCGAGAGAAGCCAGCAATGTTGACCAGAAACTGTTCAAGAATCTGTGTGCCCTTTTCTGAGTGGGTAACTTCAGGATGGAATTGCAATCCGTAAAACTGTTTTTGTGGGTTTTCGATGGCAGTAATAATATCACCACTTGTGGCCGTGACGCTGAAGCCTGCAGGAGCCTGTGTTACGTGGTCGCCGTGGCTCATCCAGATCTTACTTTTGTCTGTTGTCTTTGGCAGCAATGTGCTGTTGGTCTTCCGGCTCAAAGTGGCGATGCCGTATTCGCGCTTATCCGCTGCTTCTACCTTACCGTTCAAGTTTAATGCGATAAGCTGCAGCCCATAGCAGATACCAAGTACCGGTACTCCAAGTTCCAACACCTTCTTGTCGAGTTTAGGCGCGTCTTTGGCATATACAGAGTTCGGGCCACCCGATAATATAATCGCTTTTGGCTGGTACTTCTGAATATCGGCAAACGAAGTGCTATACGGCACGATCACACTGTAGACGCCGAGCTCGCGGGCCTTTCGGGCGATGAGTTGTGTGTATTGCGATCCATAATCCAGGATCAAGAGTGTCTCGTTCGATTCCATACCCTATCCTACTGTGTGGATGCGGTATTGCGCAATATGGACGAAGTCCAACAGATGTGGTACTCTTATCTCTGTTATTTATGGCAGCGAACTCTAGTTTCACTGGAGACGCTTCGCTTGTTCCAACATCACATGCCACTGGCATGTTCTGGCCCCATCGTCTAACGGTTAGGACATCAGATTCTCAATCTGGCAATCGGAGTTCGATTCTCCGTGGGGTCACCATAAGAGACTCATCCTCAGTCGATGGGTCTTTTTGATGCCCGCACAAATTAAATGGTGCGAACGTTTTGGATTGCGTCTACTTGCTCAGTTTGCGTACTTGTTGGGAGAATGGCATCACGGACCACGTTTCGCATAAATTCACGTTTTAGCGTGTCTTTTTCTTCATCTAGATTGTGTGCTTTAACAAAAATATCGAATGTTCTGTGGAACAACTTCTTAGCTGGTTCGCGCATAGTGTCGTCCTCTTCGTGCACTACTCGTAGGCTTTCTTCTGCTAGCAGCACGTCCTCTTCGCTTAAATCTTTAGACAGCAGGTGCTCCCAGGCTGTAGAACGAGTGTCGGCTGGGATAGTTTCGGGCATAGCAGCTAATAAATCGATAAGCTGCGCAGCTTGCTTATTCGATTCTTCTTGTTGTTCTTCGGCTCTCGAGATGATTGCGGCTTGATCAATGATCCATGTGATAGCTGCTGCCGAGTTAGTAGCCTCCACGTCACGATATATACGACTTACGAGGCGTTCATGATCTCTTTCTGCGAGGTTTATGCCTTTTACCTCGTCAATTGGTGTCAGCAATGTCCTGACATCATCTTGTGCTAAATGCAGGTGTGCAGAAGTAAATGTACTCTTCTCCGTTTCAAGAGCTATAGGATCACCACCAATAGGTTCTGCCTCAATTTCATTCATACCGAAAGCTATTTTCCTCTTCTTGTTTAGAAAAAGCAAGTATAAGCGGTATACATTTACAGATGCAGGTCGCTTGTAAACATTGAATTATTTGACATAATGTGCTATAATAAAAAGATAGACCCTAAACAGGAAGAAATACGTGGATTTTATTAGTGGACCAAGTAGTATTGACGTGCGCCTAGAAGGCCCAGATGAGGTTGCAGCAGTGCGCAGTGCTGTTCGCCTGCAGAATGACTACACCAGACTTACCCAGGGTGAAGATGCCGTGAGTAAATACGATCAAAGAGTTGAGCGCTGGAAGGATGGCAGCTACTCGGAACTTTATTCAGTAGCAAGAGTCTCCGACCTTGAGTATCTAGAGAAGGCGCTTGATTGCTATGGCGATGAATATACTACCGAAGAAGCTGTCGATCACTTGCTTGAAATAAAGCTGGGCGAAACACGCATTAGCGAAGCCGCCAAACGCTACCGGCTTGGCTCTGAAGCTGGACGGCTTGCAAGCGAAATTCAACTACACATTGCCCTCAAGAATTACGTCGAGGCACCCGAGGACTACTAAGGTCGAAATCCTTAATATATACAGGATCATCAGGGAGTAGCAACATGCTATTGGCCACGCTATGAGGGTCAGATACTCTTTCGGCGGCATCATTGCTAAGAATAGTAAACTGAGATCTGGCCCAATGGCCGAACTTTAACAACAGACTTTCACTGTCGGGTAGCAAGGTCTCATCGCTACGTAAACGGTGTGGCTGCTGCAGCTCTTCGAGGGTTGGCAGTCGAGGCTGCCATTCGCTGGTCGCTACGTGAGATATGTAAACACTTTTTTGCAAGGGATCTTCAAGCGCAATGCGCGCGGCATGGCGTACCGATTTTACAAACCCTTTTAGCTCATTTTCGCCAGACGGCTGGTGAACATACTCAGTGATAGGCTCTGTGTCGCCAGCCCTAAAATATGCAAACGCCAGATCACGTAAAAAGCCCCGGATATCATCTTCTGCTTCACGTTCGCGTAGTGCATTCTTTGCTTCGCTGATTGCGTGCCGTTCTTTTGGGCTGATAGAACTCATTACGATACTCAATAAAATTAGTCTGAATATATACCAATTTTTACCCCAATGCGAGCATAAGCGCTACCGATGATAGGGCTGACCGGCAGATATGGTGCTGGCCCGGTACAGTGCTTCCAGAAGCGAAACCATGGCCAAATCGTGTGGCATGGTATGTTTGCCCAAACTCCACTGGAAATCAACCTGGGTTCTTACCTCTGTTGGTAGTCCATCGGGGCCACCGATAATACAGCTCACTTCCCTGCCATCAAGTGCCCGCGCATCAAGCCAGTGAGACAGCTCTGGACTGGTCATCTGCTTGCCATCTATCTCTAACGCAACCTTATAGCTATTCCCTGCTGCATCGAGAATGTGTGCCGCGTCGTTGTGTTTATCAGCTATGTGAGTGACGCGCAGCTGGTGATAATGTTTGAGGCGCCCAAAGTACTCTTCCCAGCCCTCTTTGGCATAGGTGAGTTTTGGCTGGCCGATGGTAATAATGTGAATTTTCACTGTCTTTAGTATACCTAAGCTCGTTTGAGTAATAATTCGAAGTATTCCGTGCCGCCAAAAGGAATTTTTTGCTTTACGTTTTGCGTGCCAACTAAAGTGTCAGCAGAAAAGACGGTAAAACTGCCGTAAAAATCATTAATTTCATCTATGGCATGGGTTAGAAAATCGGCTTTTGCAACATCTTCGAACATGCTCAACTGACTTCGAGTAGACGGCGTGAGTTCGTACAGATATATGCCTAGACAGCTCAGTATCATATGCTTCGGTCGTTTATCGAATATGCTCGCTACCCGCTCCCATATGTCTTGGTTGGTATAAAAAGTCGTGCGATACATTTTTTTATCTGACCAACCTCCACCTCTTGAAAATCTTAGCCATACACATACGCCGCGTGCTTCGACATTGCGGTAGCGCAGCTTCATGCTGACTGTTTCTGTAAGGTAATGCAAGCAGGATCGCAAGTAGGTGTCGTCGTTGCTCGGGTTTTTGACCATCCATTGCCTCCCGACCATACCCAGACTGGTTTCGTAGGCGTCAACTTCGAAGCCTCGAAGTCGCTGCTGCCAGTGAAGGCCGTGGATACTCTTGAACACTCGGCGGCGGAGTAAGTCACCGTCTGCTTCTAAAAATTGCAGAGGAGTGAATATATTGTGAGCGCGTAAGCGTGCGCCGTACGCATCTGCAATTCCTGTTAAGTCTTCGAGCTCAAGATTGCGGTACATAGCAACTACATTGCGATGATCAACCACATCTAGCCCGTCTGGTTTATGTAAGCCGGCCGCCATTTTGGCCAAGAATCGGTTAGTACCGATTCCGACATTAATGCGCATCCACTGCCCTACTTCTCGCTTCATCTGTTCTTTGATGCGCAAGCCGATCTTAATCATCTGGGAAGTGTCGATACCGGCTACTCCATGAAAATCAATCACTCCCTCGTCGATGCTCTTCATCTTAACGTTTGGTGAGTATTGTTTCATGATGCGCAGCAGATTTGTATACATGTAGGTGTACTTTGAGGGGTCGGTTTCGAGCATGATAAATTCCGGGCATAGGGCCATCGCTTCACTTCGTCTTACGCCGACTTTTATTCCTAACGCTTTTGCTTCATAAGACGCCGCTATCACGCAACATTCAGGTGATAAGCGGTTAGTTACACCCATGGGGCGGTTACGTAGTGCTGGCCACGCCTGCTGCTCGGCTGAGGCAAAGGCGCTATTGAGGTCGAGATGCATCATGCGTGGCGGTTCGGCGTTAAGCCCGTACCTTTGCCTCACGGTAGCTCCGGAATCATGGAGACTAGCGTCCAGGTAAGTGCCTCGGCGTCAAACTCAAGCCGGTATCCGTTCGCACCATCACTTACATGGAAAACATGTAGCATGCGCTTCCCTGCGACCGTAGGATGTCTCAGCGCTAGTTCATGCAGGTCAATTTCTTTGCCCTTGTATTTCATTTTTACGGGCACGCATAGTTCTGGTTGCTCGCCACGCTCTTTGAACACGGTAATAACGCTCACTCGCTGATTAATCTGTATTGTTGGGTCCATGGGCTTGAGAGTCCCTTGTGGTTATTTCTGAGCGGAACACCGGTATGGATTGATACTCCATCGCTTCCGGCCATATTTTGAATATTTGCGTCCATAGATCATTCTCCTTTGAAATTCTCATTATCTATTCTCCTTTTGCCATTTTCTTTGCGTTCACCGTGATCCGTTCACCGGCACGGTCCGGGGTAAATGGATAATGTACGGTGAACAGTAAGCGGCGAATGGTAAACGGTATAGCTCTACGCCTCAGCCAGTACATACTTGCGGCCTTTGTACATCAGGTTGCGTGGGATGCTTTGGAAGCGGATTTGGTCGCCATCCTTGCTGAGATAGATTGAGGTTATTTCGATTTCGTTTGTGTTAATTGTTGAGGTGTTGGAATCCTTTTTCATAGTTCAAGCTCCTAGCTCCTTGCCTGTCACCTCGAGCGTCAGTCGAGAGGTCTCGTGTAAGTTTTTACGAGATTCCTCCGCTTCAGTCGGAATGACATTGAGGGAGATTGTTAATAAATGAAGAAAAGCTGACAGAGGTCAGCAAACGGATTTTGAGTTTGGAGCTGCCAGCTAGATGTTGCTACCGTTCGAAGCGAGTCTGTTGCTGGAAACTATTGAGCTTGAAAGAAAACAGGGACCGAAGTGTATCTTCTTGAAAATTAGTCTGTGCGGAGGAATCCTTCCGGAAGCCCACACATGGCTTACTGATAATTATACACCCTACTGTCAATACTGCTCGTGTTTATAGGGGCTTCTGGTGGTATAGTATGTCGGTTATGGCAGCTAGTGCAGAAAATGGTCAATATGAGCGTTTTTACTTAGACCCCGAATATTGGGATGGTCACATGATTGGTGATGGCCAAGCTGTTGAGGTGCCTGATGATAGCCAAGGTTTCATACATAACTCAGCTTCCACGTTTGTTATGAACCAAGCGCTTGGCAAGATTGCCGCCGACTCAGAACCACTTGATATCTTTAGTCACGGCCAGCACTTCCCCATCCAGGCGGTATCAGCAGGCTCTCTCGTCCTGTTAAATAGTGAAAGTCTGCGGCAGCCTGGCTTTTTGTCTGAAGAGAAAAGTGGGCTGCCGTCCAAACCTCTGACTTTAAGCCCGCTGCCACGCACTATCAAAGAAGATTCGCAGCGGCCTGGTAGACGTCTAGAAACATTTAATGGGCTAGGCTACAGATGGATGAATAATTGGGGCATAGTGCGCTCTGCTGATGGTAAAAATAAACTGTATATTGCTTCGGTTAATACGGTCGTGACTAAGAAAAACGGCACTCTTGGTAATGCATTTGTCTCACCGTGGCCAGTGCCAAACGAAGCGCTAGAAGAGGTCGGGCACGTGAGCCATAGAGAGACTGGGCGTCGCTCGACGATTGAGGAGCTGTATCGTATCAACACTATCGAAGTTCATGAGCCACCCAAGAAGGCTAAGCAAAAGAAGCGCGCGCTTGTACCTCACATAGGCAATTTACTCTCTCGTTATTCGACCGGTACTGTGGCCACTTAGTTGACGGTTGAGAGGAAGGTTACGAGTTCGTTGGGGGTCATTTCGGCTTTGACCACGTAGCCGTCGGCTTGCTTTTCGATATCGGCACGGACGTCTTCGCGCTGCTCGAGGTTAGTCGTGATAATGATTTTGGAACGAATTGGTGGCACACGAGCCGGATCGCGCAAGGCTCGCAATATCTCGATGCCAGTCATGTTGGGCACCATGAGGTCGAGTAGGATAATATCGTACTGGTTCGTCTGTGCAGCTTCTAGCGCCTTCACGCCGTCGGCCTCAACGGTTACTTGGTAGCCGGCTTTGGTGAGTGCGCGGGCGTAGAGTTCGCTAATAAAATGCTCATCTTCGATACAGAGTATAGTTCGATTTTGTGGAGTTTTGGTGTCTTCAGGCATATCTCTATTGTACCAGAGATGCACTTTTGCTATCGTTCGCCATTCGCCACGTACCATTCACCGTGCGTTATCTATTTACCCCCGGACCGTGCTGGTGAACGGATCACGACAAATGTACGGTAAAGAGCAAAAAGAGAACGGTAAACGAGAGGTGTCAAAACGTAGAAAAATAGTCAGTGTTAGGTGGCTGCACCTATCGCCTGTACAGTGAGTGGTTCTTGATCCAGCCGTGCGCACCTCGAGTTATTTCTTGGTTGCCTGTTTTCTTTAGTTCTTCAGTAAGTTGCGCGTATGGCACGAGGGTAAATCCAAAAGTACTGCCTTCACCTTCCTTGCTGCGCACCCACATATTGCCACCATGCGCGGTGATAATTGCCTTGCTCAAGTACAGACCAAGCCCGGTGCCGCCAACTTGAGCTCGATTGCGGTGATCTCGGTAAAATTTTGTGAAGAGATTAGGCATTATATTCGAAGAAATACCAAGACCAAAGTCTTGAACCGTGGTCTCAACCAAACCTTCTTTGGTTATGTGAGCATCAATCTCAATTGTTTTGCTAGTGCCGCTGTACTTAATGGCATTATCGATCAGGTTGTTGATTACTTCGTAAATGCTGAGGCGGTCTATGCCTACTGTGGGCAGATCTGTGGCAATACGACAATGCAGCGTAATATCCCGTACTTTAGCGCGCAGACTGAGTGATTCAATTGCACTTTTGAGAACTTCTGGCCAGTTTTGCTCATCCAACTGAAGCTCTAGCTGGTCATCGTCTACGCGAGCTACATTGAGAATATTATTTACAAATGCCATGAGCTGCTCGGCTTGGGCGCGCATTTTGAGCATAAAGCTTTGGAGTTCTGGGTCTGCGGTGTCACCTAATTCATCCTCAAATACTTCAATATAGCCCCGTAGGAGCGTCAGAGGGGTGCGTAGTTCGTGCACACTCAACGCTATGAAGCTGATTGCTTGATCATCCTGACTGTACTGCTCAGTATGGTCAAACACAGTGAGAATTGTTTCGATCTTGTCGGGATTATCGCGATTGTAATAGGATGCAAGATCAAATAATCGTGCCGGATGGTTGTCGCGCACATTCAGCCGTACCCGTTCCCAGCTGGCGGTTGCAGTTGCCTTTTTTGATTTGGAATCTTTAAGCCAGGTGTCAAATGTGTCTTCACTCGGGAATGACATATCCAACACCATGTAGACGTTCTTGCCAATCATTTCTTCAGCTGCAAGCCCGAGATACTGTGCTGCTGCTTCATTTGCAAACGTAATTGTTTCGGAATTATCAAGAGTAAAGAGTGGTTGTGGTAGGTTTTGGGCGACAAAATTGCGGCTGATGTCGCGACTGAGCTGTTGATTCTCGTTAGCAGCTTCGGCCGCTACGTTAGCCATTTGATGTATTTGAGCGACGAGGCTGGTTACCAGCTCTCTGCCGGTCTTAAGGTCTTCTAGGTTAGGTGCATCGATGCCATGTTCGGTAGGACTTAGGTGTAGCACTGATTGCCAGAGCGCTCGGAGTGGCTGCAGTGCATAAGAGCTCACCAGGCTTGCCACGCCAACAATCAGCCCTGTGGCGAGAATGAGTGCTGCGACAAGCGCTACGACACCCGGCAAGCCAACAACAGCTTGTAGTAGCCACCAAATGCCAAACACCAGTACATTTTCGATAGCCACCAGCACGCCAATATAGATCTTGGTGTCGCGTTGGAGCCGTTCAAAATGGTCCATGCCGATATCTATGGCGTGTAGGTGACTTTGTTGGTCGCGCCCACCGCGGTTAGCCAGGTCTGTCCTGGATTTAGTTTGATGATTTTACCGTTCGCATCACTAAATTTAAACTGACTCTTATTGTCTGGTTTGGCCCACTGGCCAGTAGTGACTTTGCCGTCTTGGAAGATGTAGACCGTGCCAGCGCCTAGCGTGTTATAGACAGAATGGTAGCCGTCACCTTCAAGGCTATAAGGCATTACGAGTGCAATAACTACTTTTGGACTAATTTGGGCGTTGGTGTTTGTGTCGGTGTGTGGTCCGCCGGCTTGACTACGGTTGTAGCTATTTGTGGCAGTATTGTAGTCGTATCGGACGTTATACATCGGGCCAGAGATATTGAGGTTAATTACACGCGCATCCGGCGCTTTGCTGGGAGCTTCTTTTTTGCGCAAGAAACCTGTGAATTTGCTGCTTGTGTAACCTTTGCTGTTCTCTAGCTCATTTAATTTAGGAATACTCGAGTACATATTGTGTGGTGCTGCGCGGCTGCCGATACGGTGATAGGCACCTGCATTATGAAACTGATCAAGATCTCTTACACCCCACTCTTTGATGTTTGCCAGCGCCTTTGGACTCCCACCGACGTGCGCGTATGCCGCATCAAAACCAAGAGCCCATTGGGCATAATATGGTCGAGCGCTACGAATTGGCCCAATATTATCAGGGGCAGTGTCTTGAAATAGTGCCAGGAAGCGTGTGATGCCACCTTCTGCAATTGCTTCAAATACCACACTTGCTTGTCCAAGACCGGCTTGAGGGCGTGCTTGAGGGCTGTTCTCTATCATTACGCCAGTTACGGTTTTTTGGTTGGTCGCGGGGTCAACTGGCAAGCCACTGAGTGCCGAAGCTACTGTAGTTGGCTGCACTGTTTTTTTGGACTTTGTTTCGACTGCGGCTACTGGCGCTGATGGTTGCCTAGTGATAAATGTTGCTATGCCTAGGCCTGATAGCACGACAAATAAGGCGATGACGGCAAACTCTTTTTTGCCAGGAGGCCAATGGAGGCTCATTTTTTGCTTCCAGCTCGAGCGCGTTGAGGGATTCGCTGACGTTACCCCTGTACTATCGAGGGTAGTTGCAAGTTGTCTAATTTGGTCAGCTTTAGCGGCCTCTTCGGGCGTCTGAAAGGTGTTCATATGTTTGTTTTTAGTTTTTTATTGACTATCGGGTTCAGAACCGAGGTCTATGCTTGGTAGTATACCACCGCTTATGCTTTTTGACTAGAGAGAGGCTATCTGATTGTCTATACGCTGCAGAACTTTGTCTTTTCCAAGTACAACCATCGTATCGGCCAGGCCAGGACTAGCTGGCGCTTGAGTAATGGCAATGCGGATTAAGCTGAATAACACAGCAGGCTTTTGCCCAGTAGACTCCAGAAGTTGGTTAAGGCGATCCGTAAGATCGGTAATACTAAAATCACTTGCTTCGATGCTGCTGCGAGCTTGATTGAGCAGTGACAATAGCTCACCGGTGGGTAGTTTTTTGAGCTGTTTGTGGGTAGAAATAAGCTCTGGGTTTACTGGCAGGTCTGTAAAGAAAAAGCGAGTTAGGCTGGGGAGCTCGCTAAAGTGTTTGAGGCGTTCTTGCGTAAGGCTTAAGACCAATTTTTTATAGTCGTTGGTGGCTTGGGCAGCTTCTTCGGGCCAGAAATCATTGACTTGGTCAAATAGTGTATCAAGAGGAGTGCTACGAATAATTGAACCGCTAACCCAATTTAAGCGCCGTTCATCGAACTGTGCCCCACTCTTCTGAATGCGACCGAGACTGAATTTTTTTACTAGCTCTTGGCGAGTGAATACTTCTTGGTCGGTGCCATCGTTCCAGCCAAGTGTGGCAATAAAGCTCACCAGCGCTTCGGCTGGGTAGCCGTCGGCGATGTAGTCGAGTACATCTTTGGCCCCATCACGCTTGCTCAGCTTTTTATGGCCCTGCTCGGCCATGATGTGCGGCAAGGTAACCAGTTTTGGTGGTTCGATCGAGAGTGCTTCATATAGATTGAGATAGTTCGGAGTGCTGGCCAAGAATTCTTGGCCACGCATGACATGACTGATTTGCATATCGGCATCATCGACAATATGGGCAAAATTGTATGTTGGATACCCATCAGATTTTATGAGGACAAAGTCATCAATTACTTCTGGCCCTGTCGACAAATCCCCCATAACTTCGTCGTGCCAGCTATACGCTTTCGGATCCGACTTAAAACGTAGCGGTGTGCTGCCATCCCAGGCGGGCGGATTATCTGGCCGATGATTTCGATATAGAAATGGCTGTTTATTGGCCTGTGCTTGTTGCCGGAACTCTTGCACTTGTTCAGGTGTATAGGGGTCGGCGTAGGCTCTGCCCTTCTCGATTAGTTTTTGGGCCCATTGTTTGTACAATTCAAGCCGTTCACTCTGTACATATGGAGCGTGGGGGCCACCAATATCAGGGCCTTCATCGTACATGAGACCAAGAGCAGTCAAGCTATCGATCAGGTGCTGGCGCGCGCCTTCTACCTCGCGTTTTTTGTCGGTATCTTCAAAGCGCAAAATAAACTGACCATTATTCTGGCGCGCCAGTAGCCATGCAAACAGAGCGGTTCTGATGCCACCAACGTGTAAATAGCCTGTCGGGCTAGGCGCAAATCGAGTTCGTACTGGCTTCATTGCACTATAGTATAGGGGAATTATAGACTTTTAGCGATGTCTACGAGCTGTCGGTCGCTCAGAGAGCCATTGCCCTGCACTTGATACCATACGCCGTTGCTCACCCAAGTGGCATTGTTGTTGCCGTATAGGTAGATGGTGAGGCCGCCTTCTTCTACTGCTCGGAAATTTCTATCCGTTTTTTCGACAAATGTGTCACGTAGTGTTGCGCTATCCCAAGATGAGCTTTTTTGGGTAATTGAGAACTTGCGGTCCTGATCGCTGTTACTCTTGTAGCTCATAGCGACCGCTCCAGCTCCGTAACTAAGATCATTCATATGGAAGCCGGCTGGACTGTCTCCTGGCAGACTGGCGCTGAACCCGGCTTTTGCAGAAGCGATGCGCATCTTGATTGCCGGCGTGCTTTGGCTAACCACAAAGGCTAACAGCACACCGCTTATTACAACGAGAGCGCTAAAGCCTGCTGCTTGTTGAGAGCGAGTTAGGCGCCGATGATGCTTATGGGTGGGCTGTTTGTGGCTGTCGGCATGGTGCAGCGCCTCCTGCAAGATATCTTCAGTTGTTTTTGGGCGATGTATTGGCTGATGGTGCGCTGATCGACGTGGATGGGTCGAGGTAGCGTGATGTTGAATGGGATGAGAGACATGGTGGGTTGGCTTGTGAACCGGATTGTGCTTCACCGGAGTTGATGTAGTGAACTTCGCAATTTTCTGACTTTTTGGCACGCTTTTAGCGTGACTTAAACGCCGTTCGTCCACCCGGCGAGCCGACTTTTTAACGGAGATAACGGCACCGGTCTTTGCAAGTTTGCTGGTTGCTTTTATGTGGGTTTTGTCATGGCTATTTGCTGCATGGCTGGGCTTGCTCACGCTGTGGCGCATAAGCGTTTTAGAATGCTGAGGAGTTCTTGCTGTTGATTTGGCCGTATGTCGTACTACTGACTTTTTCTGTGCTCTTGAAGGGTGTTGCGTAGCAACAGCTGCAGGTTTGGCAGTAGGTACAATAACAGCACCAGCTACTTGTGGCTGAGAGGGTTGCGTAACAGAGTCAGAATGCAACGCGTGACCATGCTGCAATAACTCGCCTGTCATTGCATCATAGGTGTGACCGTTTATTTTGATTGTATTCTTGGTTTTTCTCACAGCTTTTCCTCACCTGTAGGTGGAGTACTTATGCTTATTCTAAACCCTCTTGTTCTTATCGACAAGTCCCTCCATAATATTCCAGGCATATGGATTACTTAGATCAGAAAAAAGAGGCCCGTCATAACATCATTTTATTCGTTGGCTATATCTGTATTGCCGTTGCGATTGTACTGACAGCCATAGTCTTGTTGTACCAGGCCTATGGTTTTGGTGTGACGAGGAAAGGTGATGTTACTCAGAATGGATTGCTCTTCTTCTCAAGCCAGCCTAATCCGGCGAATATCTCGATTAACGGCAAACTGAGTAAGTACTCCACAAATACCCGTATGGCCATATTGTCAGGCGTCTACAAATTTGAGCTTACACGAGATGGCTACCGTAATTGGGAACGATTGATAGAAGTCGAAGGCGGAGCCGTGCAACACTTTGACTATCCGTTTCTTATCCCCACAGAACTAAGCGACAAGAAGATTAAGACGTACGCCACTGCACCGGCCTTTTCTACCCAGAGTCCTGATCGGCGCTGGTTGGTGGTGCAGCAACCTGGCAGCGTGACTAGTTTTGAAGTATTCGACCTAAAGAATCCAACAAAAGCACCCGTTACTATAAGCTTACCCGAAGCAGTGCTCTCCAAAGGAGCTACACAGAGCTACGAGATTGTAACGTGGGCAAGCGATAATGACCACTTTTTACTGAAACATATGTTTGATGGCAAAACAGAATACATTATCACCAGTCGCACCGCTGTTGATGAATCACGTAATCTTAACAATACCCTGGGAGTAACCCCAAGCAAGCTCACATTGCTTGACAAAAAATTTGATAAATATTACGTGCTTACCAATGGCACTCTGCAGCGTGCTTCTTTATCGGACCCCACACTTATTACAGTAAAGGAACGCGTATTGGCGTATCAGTCCTACGGTGACGATATGGTCCTTTATGCTACAGATTTGGATGCCCCTGCGGGAAAAACAGCAATTCGCTTGGCCGTCGGCAGCAAAGAAATCTACGACATACGTAACTTGCCTTCAAGCCCCACTTATTTACTTGACCTTACGAAGTACAGTGACACCTTATATATTGCCGCAGCTGGTTCTAACCAACAAAAGACCTATGTTTACGAGGACCCCATTGGACAAATTAAAGAGCAGCCAAAGCAGCTCCCTGCCCCCATACAGGTTCTACGAGTAGCAGACCCCAATTATTTAAGTTTTTCCACCAGTGCGCAGTTTGTAATGGTTCAAAATGGCAATCACTATGGGGTGTATGATGTCGAAAACGAGCGCGGATATAACTATGTGGCCTCAGAGCCAATGGATCCCCCGGCAACACATGCTACATGGATGGATGGAAATCGACTCACCTATGTCAGCGGCGGACGCACATTGATATTTGATTATGATCATAACAACCCGCAGTTCTTGCTACCGGCCAGCAGCTATTACCTGCCAGCTTTTGGACCTGACTACAAGTTTGTATATACATTTCGCAATGGCGCACAGCCACAAATGGACTTAATGCAGGTATCACTGCGTTCCGCAGCAGACCAGTAATTATTGACGGCGGGGCTTATTGATCCAGCGGATGACCGCCAGGAGCACTCCTACAAGCAACACAACAGCGATTAGCTTACCGAGTGGTGTGCGCAAATAGCGTGCTAGTAAGGTTGGCCCGTTACCTGGCAAGATACTAGAGCCGGTCGCATCTGTTTCGGCCTGGGATAACGAATTGGACGCATCTGAGCTATCTGCAGCTTTATTGTTTACGGGATCGGGGCTGATTTGCTCACCGACCACCACTAAACGTCGTAAGCTAGTCCCAGGCGGATCGCAGGTTATAAGCGTGGCCGTGGCAGTCTTGCCCGGTACAGGGTCTAACACATCTACCTGGCTTGGCTGGACAATCTTTTTATCAAACACTTTGTAGGCGTAAACTTTGCCCTCGTATGTGAGGTAAAAAGTATCGCCTTTCTCGAGCAGGTGCAGCAGCACAAACGCAAACTTGTACTTACCTTTGTTGAAGATGTTATTGCTGCTGTGGCCAAAGAATGCCGCATTGCCATTTTGCCCCGGCACTGAGGTAGTTGGATAATGCACGACGCCATTTTCTAGACCGTTTTGGATATCATCCTCTTTAATCGAAGTCTGGCCGTAGACAACAGGAATCTGGACATTAATCTTTGGGATGATAACTTCTGGCGTAGTTTTAGCTGCAATGCTGTCGTTGCTGACGATAAGTGGCGTGGAGGCTGCTGTCCTACTCGGCTGGATAAACGGCGCCACAATTACTTCGTTGAAGAACCCAAACAAGAAAATGATCAATACAATGGCACCCATGCCAAGACCAAAAAGTAGCGACTGCAGATGATGTTTAGCCTTGAGTTTTCCGCCGGCACTTACCTTGTGTTTGATAGCCTCTTGTACATCGGCCGAACTACGCGCATCGCGCAATTTACGAGCCTTTGGCTGCGTAGCGATTTTCTTAGCATGGGGGGTTTTACCGGCTTGTGCTTTGTGTTTCGCAACATTTTGAGGATGAGGTTTGCTGGCTTGGGCAATATTAGCTTGGTTGGTCACCATCGATTGGCTGGAATAAAATTCTTGCCAAACTTGATGTTGTTCTGTCGGAGGCAGCGATTGATAATAATTATGCCATTCAGTCTGTACGGTAGCGAGATCTTTCCCTGATGTGCTCAAGCGATACATAAAATCTTGATGCTTGGAACGATGGGTAACTGCCTTGGACTCGGCTATCTCCTGTGCGGCGTCGGGTTCTTCCCCGTAAATTTCTGCAACCTTCTGTCGTATCAGGTTAGCTGCAGCCTGAGCATCAGGTGCTTGATTGAGGTCCTGAGGCCTCGGGTTTGGTGCAGATTGATTTATAGCCATAGATAAATAAGAGCTCTAGCCCTCTATCCTCAAGTATAGTACAATTACCCCTTGTAAACTACTGTTACGTGTCAGTGTAATACGCAATTAACATCTGAATTATGTGAAGCCGAGGTGGCGGAATTGGTAGACGCGCCGGACTCAAAATCCGGTGGTAGCAATACCATGAGGGTTCAAGTCCCTCCCTCGGCACCACATGTTTCAGATGCTAGTTAAGCAGGCTTAAAGTGACTGCTTCGAATGGTTTTGTGGGGTGCTGAAGCCACCAGACAGCGGCGTGAGCGGCAAGCGTTACTTCATCCATTGCAGAACTTTTGGTGGTGCTTACTTGCCCATTTACTGCAACAAAAATTGTTTCAAGATGTTGCGTTACTAGGGCGATACTGTGGGTCTGAGTGAATACATGGAGTGCATCGATGAAATGCAGCAGGTCCATAGTGGAGGTAAATGCTTTGGTGATGCCTGCCCCAGTCGCAAGCTTCTGCAGTTGGCTAAATGTAGGAACGATAAGCGTGTCCTTGCGATCCAGAACAGCTAGAGATTGCTCGAAGAAGTACGGTAAGCTGTCTTGCGCAAGTGTGAGCTGCCCCTGGTATTTTTGTATAAATTGCTCTAGAAGAATCGCTGTTTCAGAATTTCGGCCGAAATCACCTGCCAGTAAAACTCCGTCTGCCCACTGTGCGCCAGTTACTAGTTCGGCCAGTGCCTGACGCCCAAAACTGCCGCTCGGTGTGCTAGGCACGAATTCCATTTCAGAAAAACTCTTCGGCAATAGTTTCTGTACATGCTGCGGTAGGAGTACGCGAGCACTACCTATCTCTGAGTTAACGGCTTCACTGTATGCTCTAGCTGGTGCCGTGAACCCTTCAGAATGCCCACCGATCACCAGCAGCTTTCCTCTGGCTCGCTTGGTTTCCGGCCGGCTCCAGAGTAAATCTGGGAATAATGGCTTGCCTAATTCCTGTTTATGCCAGTAGGTACGATCCACTCTTTGGCTCCAGCTTGTACACCATATTTTTTCGTTCTACAACTACTTTCCACCCTTGTTCTTTAGCATGATGAAATAGTTTTTTATCCGGGTTAAAGGCAATCGGCTGCTCAACCATATCAAGCATTGAAGCATCCCCGCCGCTATCACCAACTGCCACACTGCCAGTAGATATTGCCCCATATTTTGTAATTAGCTTACGAAGTAGCTCTGGTTTGCGACCCATGCTCAAGTCTTTATCACCAGTAAAAATGCCATTTTCGACTGAATAATAGGTTCCTACAGCATCATCAAAACCGTAGTGCTTAGCCAACGGGTCTACGATGAACTTTGGTGAACCTGACACGGCAAATAGCAGGTAGCCCTCTGATTTTAGTTCACGCAGTAAGTCCCGCGTGAAGGTGTAAACTTGATCTTTATACTCATCGATTACTGTATCAGTCACTGTTTTTACATCTTCATACCGAAGCTTGGGCAAATGTTCGTCGAACACACGAACCATCTCTGATTCATAGGCGCTAAAAGCGTCATCACCTGTTCGGCGCTTCCAGCTCATGCGTGCTTCGCGAACTGTTGCAAAAGCCTTCGCATCAATTAAGCCACGTTTTACTAAGGCATCGTTCAAAGCGTGATATAGTTGCCAGCGGATAATTGTGCCATCGATATCAAATGCTGCGTACGGTCGGGGTGTCTCCATGCTTTCAGTGTAGCAGGTGGATCTAAAGCTCTGGGAGCTTCTCCACGACCTCTATGTGAGCGTTGATCACTTCGTTGTACTCGTTGAACGTAAAGGCGGTGACTAGTTTTTTGCCGTCTAAAACGAACGGGAGCCAGAGTGCGTCATCGGGCCACATGCTGTTATACGGGATCTGATCGAGCTTGAACCACTTGGGCGCCATCTCTTCTGTTTCTAGTGGGGTTCCCTGCCATTTTTTGCAGGTATACGTATGAACCTCAGCCACCTTGCCAGTATCAAATGTAAATGTGTGTACTGCAACTCGTTCGTATTCTAATGGCTTGATTTGGATCTCTTCGCGGGTTTCTCTAATCATCGCCTCTTCTATCGTTTCGCCAGGCTCTACCTTGCCTCCGGCGCCGTTCCACATCCCTGCCCCAAAGCCACGTTTTTTCATTGCAAGCAATATTTCGCCATCGTGCATAACGAGTAAAAGTGTCAGTAATTGTGGCTTGCTCATTTGTTGATCCAGTCTACGACTTGTTGCGCGAATACAGATTCGTTGCCACGAAAACTGTGATCTGCCTTCTTTACGAGTTCAAAATCATGTTGCTTAATCATCGAAGCATCGGTGCAGTGCAGCAATGTATCGAGTGCTTCAGTCGCGTGTATAAACTCGTCGTCTTCACCAATGATTACCAACGTTGGCTTTTTAATATTGCGGTACTCTCCGAAGAGTGTTTTTTTGCCGAGTCGCTCCGTTTTATATTCATAGTAAGGGAACGTGTTGTAATTACCGTCTGGGTTGAGGATATCCCACGTTGACTGCACGCTAAACGGATACATGCCCGTGTATTTTGGCATAATTTGCAGCGGTTTTTCTTTGAGCAGTTTGGCGGCGTGTTGGAGCGCAGCCCAGTATTTTTTTGCACCTAGCTCATTAAAGAAGATGCCGGTGTCATCGCCCGGGCCCGCCAGGATATATTTATTGAAGGGTGTATGTTGCGTCTGAGAATCGTAGACACAAATTTTGTTTGCGCCAGTACTGTGGCCAGCGAGATATAGTTTGGTGAAGCCTCGGTTTTTGAGAAATCGTACTGCCCCGTCGATGTCTTTTGGCGCATCGCTGATCAGCTCGTAATAGCTCCCGCCTTGGTAGCTTCTATCTTCTTCTGGTAAGGCTTCGTCAGCGATTTTGAGACGTTTACGATTATGAGCGCCACGATTATTGAAGGCTAAAAATGCGATACCCTGCTCGCAATGAGCCTTACCGAGTTGATTAATAAGTGCTGGCTTATAAAAGACCGCGTTGTCACCCATACCGTGCAGCCAAATAGTGGCTTGCTTTGTTGGTTTATCGGGCTTATACAATAAACCCGGAAGCACGATCTTATCAGTTGCTTCAAACGAAATAAACTCTAGGTTCATACAGCAAGTGTAACAGATACCGGACAGTGGTCAGAGCCCATGATATCCGCATGAATATTGGCAGCTTCAACTTTTGGTTTGAGGCTTTCCGAGACGAGTACGTAGTCGATTCTCCAGCCAACATTTCGTTCGCGTGATTTTGCAAAATGCGACCACCAGCTGTAATGGCCGTTGCCTTGGGTGAATATGCGGAATGTATCAACAAAACCGGCATCTACAAATGCTTGAAAGCCTGATCTTTCTTCTTCTGTAAAACCTTTTTTGCCTTTGTTTGGCTTCGGGTTTGCCAGGTCGTCTTCGGTGTGCGCGACATTGAGATCGCCACAGAACACTACAGGCTTAGATTTCTCGAGCTCTTTGCAATACTCCAAAAAGGCTGGGTCCCACTGCTTATGTCGAAGCGGGATGCGGCTTAAATCATCTTTGGCATTTGGCGTATAAACAGTTACGACCCAAAATTTTTCAAATTCGGCAGCAACCACCCTGCCTTCAAGATTTGGATTGCCATACGTATCACCACTGACGTTGTGCTTTTTAATAATTTTTTCAGGAAATCCGTTGATGACTTGCACCGGTGGAATTTTGCTTAAAATGGCTGTGCCGCTATACCCCGGCTTGTCGGCCGAATACCAAAACGCATCGTAGCCATCAATGTCGACTTCAATCTGTTCTGGCTTTGCTTTAAGTTCTTGTAGGCATAGTATGTCAGGTTGTTCTGATTGCAGGAACGGCTTGAATAAGCCTTTGCGCTCAACAGCCCGTATACCGTTCACATTCCATGAATAAACCGTAATCATATGTTGTAAGTATAGCTTTCTACGGAGTTATTTGCTAGACTTACTGTTTAGATGAGTCGTCCTTACAAACGTGTATTACTTAAGCTGTCTGGTGAACAGCTCGCTGGAAAGTTCGAAAGCGGCATTGATGCCGAGTTATGCACCTGGCTTGCTGATGAAATAAAAAAGGTTGCCGAAGATGGCACCCAAGTGGTAATTATGGTTGGCGGCGGCAATTTTGCACGCGGCGCACAGTTGGCTGGTAACGGTATTAAACGGGTCACTGCCGATCACATCGGTATGTTGGCTACTATGATGAATGCCCTCGCCCTTACGGATATCTTTGAGCATGAAGGTGTAAAGACACGTTGCCTATCGAATATATTTGCGAATCAGGTCGCTGAGCCCTTCGTGCATCGTTTGGCGGAGAAGCACCTCGAAAAAGGTCGTGTGGTGATCACAGCTGGTGGTACCGGACGTCCGTACTTAACTACTGACACAGCTGCTGTGGTGTTGGCGCTTGAGCTAGGCTGTGAAGTAGTGCTTAAAGCCACCAAAGTTGATGGTGTATACGATAAAGACCCTTCCAAGTATGATAACGCGCATAAGGTAGATCATATGACGTTCCAGGCGGCTGTAGAGGATACACACATAAAAGTTATGGACAAAGCGGCTATGGGCCTTGCCCTTGAACAAGAGATGCCAATCGTTATATTTGATGCCATGCAATCGGGCAATATCGCCAAGGCCGCACAGGGTCACACCACTGGCACGGTAATTGACTAAAACTGTAGGTCAGGTGCGTCGAGCGTAGCTTGCTGCCCTGGTTGGATCTCACCTTTTAAGATTTTCTCGGCCACGGTGTCTTCAACTGCTTTTTGCAGTGCGCGTCGCATTGGTCGGGCGCCGAGACGGGGGTCGTTACCATTCTCTACGATTTTTTGGATTGCCGCCGGGGTGAGCTGTACCGATATATTCTGATTCGCCAATGTTTCGTTCACTTGATTGAGCATCAACAGCACCACCTGGCCGAGTTCCTCAGGATTAAGTGGACGGAATAAGATGATGTCGTCGAAGCGGTTTATGAGCTCCGGTTTAAATTGACCGCCATTGATGAGCTCGTCTGTAAGTATATTGGCAAATGCTTCTAACGACTCACCCTGCTCGATACGTTGGCGAATGGTCTGTGCACCAGCATTGCTAGTTGCGATTATGACCGCATCTTTGAATGAAGCGGTTTTTCCGGCACTGTCTGTCAATTGCCCTTCATCTAGTAGCTGGAGTAGTAGATTTAACAGATTCGGATGAGCCTTTTCAATCTCGTCGAGCAGTACTACAGCCGACGGCTGCTTCCGAATGTTCATCAGCAAGCTAGTGGCTTCTTCTTGCCCTGTTGAGAGTAGGCGCTGCACGTCCTCGGGCTGTTGGTATTCACTCATATCTAAGCGGATCAAGGTGCTTTCATCGCCAAAGTACGTGGCAGCAATGGCCTTAGCGAGTTCAGTTTTACCGACACCTGTTGGGCCGAGGAACAAGAAGCTGCCGATTGGCCGGCGAGGGTTGGTCACCCCTGCTCTTGCGCGGCGTAACGCGCTGGATACCGCACTGACAGCGTAGGTTTGGTTAATCATGCGCTGGTGGATGGCATCTTCGAGATGCAGCAACGCATCGGCTTCTTGCGGCGCAGCAGTGCTGACTTTGACACCATAGGATTGCTCCACCGCTTGTTGCACGCTCGCGGCGGTTACGATGGACTGATTAGCGTGTGCCACAGATTGCTCTAATAATTTTAGCGCTTTGCCAGGATAGGCTAAGTCTTGATCATAGCGACCACTCAATGCGTAAGCTTCGTGCAATGCTTCGTAGGCAATAAGTACTTTGTTGCGTGCTTCTAGTCCCACAGCACTGTCCTCTAGAACCTGCATGACAGTTGTCTGCGGCATCTCTTGGAGCGTCACGGGTGTCAGTAGGTTGGCTAGGCTTTGGTTGGTATTACGCAAGCGTTGGAAGTCGCTTGGGGTGGTAGCAAAGATCATTGGCACGGCTTGTGCCTGCACAATCGAAAGCAAGATTTGCGTGGCGTTGAATGAGCCTGGCCCCTCTGAGAAAAAGAGCTGTGCATCATCGAAGAATAAAATCATGTTGCCGGCGTGAGACGCTTCGTTGACAAGGCTGATCATGATCTGCTCTAGCTCACCCGGGCCGCGTGCGCGTGAGGTTATATCGGTAGCATTGAGCGATACGACTTGATGATAAGCCAGGCTTGGGACCGTATTGCCTTCTATTAGCCGCTCAGCGAGAGCGTTGACGCTGGTTGTTTTTCCGATACCATCTTCACCCAGCAGTATGATTGCTCGAGCATGATTATTAAACGCCGCTTCAATGTTTCGTACACCGTCTGAGCCCATGAGCGCGCCAAAGTTGGCCCCGTATTGTACAACTGCCTGGCTAATATTGCGCCCAAAACGGTTTAACAGTGGCGTATAGCCAAATGCCCAGTCACGACCCACGCCACCAAAATTCTGTTTTGCTCGGTGCATATCTTTGATGCCTCGGGCCAGCCAAGCAGCCATCGCTTGTATGTCGCCCGCCTGAGCTTTGTGCTGCTGCATAGACTGCATAAATTGTGGGGATGTTTGCAGTAAGCTTGCCACAATAAACCCTAATTCTATCGTCTGTGATTCATTTTGATCGGCAATCTGGGTTGCTGTTTGTAAAACCTTAGCTGCATCACCCTGCTGGTTGCTGAGCATGGAGCTGATTGTTTCTTTGTCGACCAGTAAATGATTTGAGAAGAAATTTGCTTGCCAGTGGTTATTGAGCGCTTGCCAGAGTGATTGAGGAGTGAGTTCTTGGCCAGGTTTTAACCGTGCGAGTACATCCACAGAAAGCCTTCCATCTAGGTCAGTGCCTGTGGCGGGTACGATGGCCAGTTCACGTTTATACCAAATTGCCGGCAAGAGTGCCGCGAGTGCTAAACCTAAAAATGACGGAGCAAACGGCCACCCAATAATCAGCCCGCAAACGGCCATACCTCCCAGCGCACCGGCAATAACGAGTAATAGGGTGTGTCCTGTTGCACCAACGCGTTTCCCAGCCCGGGCTTCTCGTGCGCGGCGCGTGTTTAGATTGAGACCAGAGTTCATAGCAACCCCCAGATGATAAGTAGCGGTATGGCAAGCGGTAGAAGCGGCCAGACAAGGGCTTCGAACAGAGTAAAAGCGAGTACAGCGGCGGAACTTAATACACTGGCCAGCAACATCAGGCAACGAACGGTGAAGCCAACGGCACGACTAACAACGTTATCGCCCCACGCTCTAAATTTCTCTGCAAAACTATCGCCCGGATAGGTAATAATACGACGCCATGGTTCAAATAACGTTCGAAGGAGTTGTTTAACCGAAAAAAGATCCTGGACTCCTTGCAGGCGCGGCCCAAAACTGGCAAAAACTGACTTCCACCCTTGCCCGTACCACCACGTCAAAAAATCCGCCACAAGCATAACCAATATTGTATCACTTGTGAAGCCTGTTGCAGAAGTGTTAGTACCTGCCCCTATTCGAATACGTATATAGGGGAGCATTCTTCAGGCGTGAACAGTACTCCGTCTGGTCTCATGAAATAATTCGCCTGATCCGCCGTGTGCTCAGAGCAAAACGAGTTGGCGATTGTTACTTCGCCTATCTTAACGGCTTCTATATGTATATGCGTTCCACCCTCTACACTCGAGTCGGTCGTAAATAGTCCCTCAATGTCCATATAATAATTATAGCACAGGCGTCAAGCTTTGTCAATTATTGCCAGCTTCAAACTCGTTGAACGCTATGGATTCTTCCGCGATTCTAGCGCGTAGCTCATCTGGGTCGGTGGTGCCAAATACCTCCCCAGCTGTTTTGCTGAGGTCTTCGGGAGTCTTCGTGTACGGTAGCGCGCCTGCTTCAATTGCCGCGAGGGTTGCTTCTCGTGCAGGATCACCATCAGTGTCGATGCGTGGATCAAATGGGTCCGGCATAAAGCTAATGTCTGCGCGTTTGCCCAATGCTTGTCTGTGCTTTTCGCTGTCAAAGGGTGTCCAGGAAGGTTTGTTCTCGGGGCTTCCCATATTGCAAGTATAGCAAATTGTTTGGCGGAGAGAACAGGATATCGCGCGCCTTCAGCGCACTCCTTCCTGCGGTACTCGACAAGAACATGCAAGCACATTCCTGCTCTCCGTTCCTCGTCCGCCGAACCCTTCGGGTTTGCATCCTGCCCAACAAACTAAAAGACCGACTTAGGCCGGTCTTTTAGTCTGGCGGAACACACGGGTCTGGAACTAGACCACTGTCTCATATTTAACAGTTTTAAGGGTAAAGTGAGACAAATGAGACACAGCAAGCCATATACAGTCGTGTCCCATTTCTTGTGAGCTGACAGGGGTGGAGATTTGACGGCAAAAACTTGCTACACTCTAAATTATATGCTCTACGTACACTGTTAATCGAAGCTCAAGTTCAGCGTTTCCGCTTCGTCGCCAGAATATACCTTCATGTTGATACTTGCAGGTTGCAACTTGCAACTTACTAGCTCGCCAGCCTTGAGTTTTGATATTGGCGTCTGAAAGCCAGAGCTTTCTGGTTTTGGGTTCGTCTGGTCTTCGACATTAACTCTTTGGATGGTGCCAGCAATTTGCGTAGTAGTTTGAGAGGGCACATCATAAACCAGAAACATAACGTGATCATTATGGTTTAGGTTCTTGCATAGTTTGGTTTGCGACTTGGTTTTAAAGGTGATATTGAATTGGTCATCGATTGTATAAAAAACTACCGTCACACACGGGTCACCATCGGCATTGACCGTCCCTAGACTGCCAAACTTTTGAGAGGCTAAAAATTGATGTATTCTCTTAGCTTCAACAGTACCATTTTGAGACTGTTTACTAGACATGTGATTCTAATGTTAACAGATAATGTCGGCATACTTAGTGATTCGGATCACAGTACAAAATTGACCGGGGTGATATTTTGTTATGCATCAGGATACTCAAAGGTTATAATAAACATAGACTTTTTGAATCTCAAAATTGGTCGACCATAGCGGAAAGTTATAAATAAATATGACCGGCACCGAAACTCTACCACTAATCATAGTAATTCTCCATTTAGTTAATCTATTTTGTTTGATAATCCTTATCCGCAGCGGAATCCAAATTCTTTATGATCATCCGAAACTCTACTGGACCGACCATACCTCTGATGAGAATTGGTGGATACGCTTCGGCAAGAAAAAACAGCCAAAGGACAAGCTCTGGACAGCTCGTGACGAGGCAGAGGCGCCACCAAAAAGAACTCTTGCACTGCCTGCGGCTCAAGATTTTTTGGGGGCTGGACGTCATTGGCATTTTATCGCTGCTATCATCTGGACAATAACCGGAGCTATTTATATCGGCTTTATGCTTATTACTGGAGAGTGGACTCGGCTTGTTCCAACTAGTTGGAATATTTTTTCTGAAGCCATCCATGTAATGGGTCAATATTTGACGCTTAACATTCCCCCGGAAGGAGCAACATATAACGCGCTCCAACAGATCACCTATGCCTTGATAGTTTTTGTCTTAGCGCCTTTACAAATTCTGACAGGACTGGCTATGTCTCCGGCGTTCATCGGCAGATTTCCAAAATATTTGGTGTTATTCGGGGGTAGGCGTCAAGTAGCTCGCAGTCTGCACTTTTTGGGTATGATTGCCTTTTCGTTGTTTATTTTGGTCCATGTAACGATCACAATGGGACTGCATTTTTATAGTAGTATCAAGCTTTTTGTTTCGGGAAACACAGATATGAATTTTGCTAAAGCGCTCACATTATTTTTGATAATAGCTATTCTTATTCTGGCCTTTAATATCTGGGCCACATTGTTTACCTTAAAAAACCCTATAAAGCTGAGAAGCATTCTGATAAAACTATACGCACCTGTTTTAAGATTTCTGTTTGGTAGTTTGAAGTCTCGACAAAAATATAGCAAAAAAGACATTTCCCCATTCTTTAGAGTCAATGGTTATCCTCCAAAAACAGAGGAGTACCAAAAACTTCGAAAAGATCATTTCGAAGATTATCGCCTAAAAGTTTTCGGTATGGTAGAAAACCCCCTGGAACTATCCCTCAAAGACATAAAATCTATAGAAAAACAAACCCAGATTACCTTACATAATTGTATCCAAGGTTGGTCAGGGGTTGCCGAATGGGCTGGAGCTCCAACACGCGAGATCCTAAAATTATGCAAACCAACCAAAGGCGCGAAGTACGCAGTATTCCACTGCTTTGATGTGTATGCGGACGGCTATCCGTACTATTCGAGTGTTCTCACCAGTGATTTAGAAGACGACCAAACAATACTTGCCTATGAAATGAACGGCAAAGCCCTACCTCTTAACTATGGTGATCCTATTCGTGTCAGAGTAGAGAATAAAGTTGGCTACAAATCAGCAAAATGGGTGAAGGCAATAGAATTCACGGATGATTATTCGAAGATTGGCCGTGGACGTGGTGGCTACCGCGAAGACACTTTGCTATTCAACTGGGAAGCTTCAATATAGTGATATGCCAAAACAAAAGGTTGCTATACCAGCGCAAAGAGCTTATTTTGCGCTCTTTATTGCTACATTAGCGCTCATAATAAATTTTTGGGCTTGGTCGTTACTGAGTCCTCTGGGTGCAAAGCTTGCGAGCGAGCTTAAACTAACGCCAGTCATGCTTTCTTTGTTATTAGCCGTGCCGGTTATTGTCGGTTCGCTTGGTCGTATAGGATTTGGAATGTTAACGGATAAGTTTGGCGGAAAAACAATGTTCGCAACCATATGTTTATTAACCGCCCTACCTGTTTTCGCATTGACGTTTGCGGGTGACTATAGGCAGTTTGTAACTGCAGCCATCTTTCTTGGGTTGGGTGGCGCGGCTTTTGTAGTGGGAATTCCTTTTGTAAGCGCCTGGTTTCCGCCCGAAAAGCGTGGATTGGTGCTTGGAATTTATAGCATGGGAAATGCTGGAACTGCCGTATCGGGGTTTCTTACACCTAGGCTAGATGGTGCGATCGGCCGACAATGGACGTATTATCTAGTGGCGTCCCTTTTGTTTGTTATGGCGATAGTATTTATAGTTTGGGGTAGAAATGCTCCGGGATGGAAGCCACCGAAGGGCTCTTCTTTTAAAAGATTCGCCTCTGCCGCAAAAAGCCGCATAACCTGGGACCTTGCAACTGTATACGTTATTACCTTTGGCGCTTTTGTTGCGTTTGGTGTGTATCTACCCGTTTTACTAAAAGTATCCTACGGGCTTTCTTTGACAGACGCTGCCTCGCGAGCAGCAGGGTTTGTATTGCTAGCAACCTTGGCCCGACCAGTCGGTGGTTGGCTAGCCGATAAAGTTGGCGGCAAACATGTTATCCGGATTGTTCTAATAGCTGTAGTCGTTTTGGCTATGTTCGTAGCATTGCAGCCAACGTTGCAGTTGCGCACCACAATAGCTTATTTGTCTTTGGCGTTTGCGCTTGGCTGTGGCAATGGTGCGGTTTTTGCGTTGGTTGGAAAATTATCTAAGCCAGACATCATGGGTAGTGTTACGGGAATTGTAGGTGCCTGTGGAGGACTAGGCGGCTTTTTACCACCGTTAATTCTTGGATTTACATATCAAAAGACGCATTCATACTCCATAGCTCTAATGATGCTGGCCCTCGGCGCTCTAATTGCTTTCTTCTACATAAACAAAAGGTTTCAGGACCTGTCTACATACAAAGCGCGGTAGAACTAAGTTGCCGATAGTACAAAACTGCCCAAATGACTAGATTTAGCGCTTGAGGGATCCCCAGTTGTTATATTGCGGTTCCTGATAATTGTCAGCGATGTAGCAAAAACTTTGCTGGTGAACGCATACAGATCTTTTTTGGGTAGTTTTGTTTCTTCTGAGCCTATGACAGAACTGGAGCTTAAAATTATAGAAGTATCGGACTTGTTAACTTGTTGTCGGATGGCTTTATCTCTATCACTTTCAATTGGAGGGCCATCATCTAGACCTTGATGCAATAAGGCGTCCATACCATCTTCTACTTCTTGAGTATCTGATAAATCTATGTTGCCGAGGAAACGAACTCCAATGAGGGGTACTCCATCATGTCCATCAAAAGGTCTAACCCCTAACATAATTTTAGTTGCCACAATCGGGTCGGGCATTTCGGACGTTATGATTAACGGCATCATCCCATCAAGCTCGATGAGTTCATCTATTGTTGGTAAGGTACCCGTTAAAACTTCAGCAGAAATACCCTCAACCTGAGGTAGTTTTACTTCGAATTGCCCTTTACGCATAGTTCCAATTATAGAATAAAACCATATAACTGTAAATAGTTTCATAAACTTCTGTTGCTCCATTATTGTATTGAGTTATGATTTAAGGTAGTGATTGACGTAGACAAAGCCACGAGAATCGTTTTACGCCACAAGATTGGGCTTGGCTCTAGCCGTATTGATTTTGCGAATTCGCTTGGCAAGTTTCTTGATGAGCCAATAACGGCTGATAGGGATATCCCGGCTTTCAATAGAGCCACAATGGATGGCGTTGCGATTAGCTATAAGGACTTTGTAGCTAATAAGCGCAAGTTCAAAATAACAGGCATACAGGCTGCCGGCGCACTGCCTATTAAAATAAAAAACGCTGGTGAATGCATTCAGATAATGACAGGCGCAGCACTTGATAAGTCTCTAGATACTGTAGTTCGCATAGAGGACGTAGTTATAAAAGGTGGTTTGGCGACTATAACCGTTGGGAATATATCAAAAGGCCAGTTTGTGCACGCCAAAGGTTCAGACAAACAGCAAGACAGCCTTCTGGCTGACTCAGGTCAGATTATAACTACGGATCTCCTAGCGACAATGGCGAGTATAGGCAAAACCTCTGTTCGTGTAGTGAGCCCGCCCAAGATAGCTATTATTACAAGTGGTGACGAGTTGGTTGATCCCGATAAAACCGTTAATGATTATCAGATAAGAAGATCGAACGACCTAGCAATTTACGGCCTTTTGTGTAGTTACGGCGTAGAGGCCGAAATGATTCACGTCAAAGACGACGAAAAATTAATCATGCAAAATATCAAGAAAGCATTGAAGACTTTTGAAGCTGTCATAACAGTTGGTGGCGTTTCAAAAGGTAAATACGACTATGTCCAAACTGCGCTAGCCAAGCTAGGCGCTACAAAATATTTCCACGGCGTCGAGCAAAAACCAGGTAAACCGTTATGGTTTGGGTCGCTTAAAGATAAACCGATCTTCGGGCTACCGGGAAATCCTGTGTCGGTCTACATATCAATGTTGAGATACGTTATACCTTGGCTCGAGCTCTCTTTGGGCGTCAAGCCACGGCCCATCATTACAGCGATACTCGATCAGGATGTAAGTATCAACCCAGCGTTAACACACTTCGTTCTAGTAAAAACCTATCTTGATGCCAGTGCATGCTTGCGAGCCAAGCCCGTGGCTAACAATACTTCTGGAGACTACACGAGTATTAGCTCAGCAAACGCATTTATAGAATTGCCTGCAGGGCATCCAGTTTACAAACAAAACGGCCTGCACAGAGTCTGGCTGTACAAGAATGAGACAATATAATTATGGGCGAGAAGCTTTTCGGACTGGTTTTGGCTGGCGGCAAAAGCCGCAGGTTGGGTGAGGATAAGGGCCTAATCAATTGGCATGGTAAAAAACAGAGGTATTATTTGGCTGACTTATTGAACAGACACTGTCAGGATACATATATTTCCTGTCGCCAAGATCAAGCCAAAGAAATACAAGATTTGAACTACAGAACAATTTTAGATAATTTCGCCGGTGTTGATGGGCCTTATGGAGCTTTAATTTCTGCAATGAAAGAATATGCTAAAGCTAGTTGGCTAGTAGTGGCCTGTGATTTGCCCTTTTTTGATGATGAAGCGGCGGAAACTCTTATTAGGAATCGTGATCCTAACTTCATCGCGACCGCGTATAAAAGTCCCGCTAATGGCTTGCCAGAGCCTCTAGCAGCCATATGGGAACCAGCCAGTCTTCAAATTTTATTAGAGTCATTCAAAACAGACGCGATTTCTTGCCCCAGAAAAGCACTAATAAAAAGTGCGAACATTGTTAAGCTGATTGATCCTAAACTTCCGAGTACGGTAGTTAATGTTAATACCCCCGCTGATATGATTCAGGCGCAAGAGTTGATAGGTGTTAAATGACACAGCATGATGATTTTGCTCGGTATAGCTGCCAAATTCCACTAGACGGATTTGGGATTTCCTCACAAAAAAAGTTGAAAATGGCCAGGGTGTTGATTGTAGGTGTTGGAGGCTTGGGCTGTCCGGCTGCTCTCTATCTCACGGCTGCTGGAATCGGCACACTAGGACTGGCCGATGACGATAAGGTTGACGTCAAAAATCTTCATCGGCAAATTCTTTACAAAAAGAGTGATATCGGTGAGCCAAAGACTACAGTCGCAAAAGAACTACTATTTCAGCAAAATCCCGAAGTAAAAATAGTTTGTCATCCTAGGATAGGACTTGAAAATGCTATGAGGATTATTGAAGATTACGACATTGTAGTAGATTGCAGCGACAATTTTGATACCAGGTATTTGCTTAACGACGTCTGTGTTTTGTCGGGAAAGCCCCTAGTCTACGGTGCTATATATCAGTATGAAGGACAGGTTGGTGTCTGGAACATCAAGCACGGCGATACATTTTCGTCGAATTATAGAGATATTTTCTCGAGTGTGGACGATACATATATACCCAACTGCGCCGACGGTGGCGTTATCCCAACGGTCGGCGGCATAATTGGCTGCGTACAAGCATCAGAAGTTATAAAATACGTTACAGGTATTGGCGAGATGCTTAAAAATAAACTGCTAATCTTCGACACTTTATCTATGCAGAGCTACACAGTTGGTTTACCAATTTGCTCGTCTGTAAAAATTGAAACTCTTGGATCTGACACAACTGAGGTTAAGACAATCAACACAGAAGATTTTATTAACATTCAAAATGACAAAAATTATCAGATTATTGATGTTCGTTCTAGAGAAGAGCACGAGAGTTTTAACCTAGGGGGTGCCAATATACCTTTAGATGAATACATGAATAAAAAGGTTAAATTAGATCTCTCTAAGTCGACTGTTTTTTATTGCAGGACAGATACCAGAAGCTCCCAAGCTGCTAAAAAAGCAATCCAAGATAATCCTAATGCAAAAATACTTGTTCTCTCTGGTGGCGTTGAAGGTTTCCGCAAATAAATTTTTACTAAGGGTGTGCCGAAACCCAAGCTTCTCCATCTTCGTAGACTTCCTTCTTCCAAATAGGAACGGATTTCTTAAAAGTGTCAATTGCATAACCGGTTGCTTCAATTGCTTCTCTGCGGTGTGAAGCAGAAACGGCTATAATAATCGGCGCTTCGCCTACTTCAACTTTACCTAGCCGATGGTGAATAAGGATGTTCTTTACATTAAACTTCTCTTTAATTGCATTCGCGATGTTTTTAATTTCATTTATGGCCATATCTTCGTATGACTCAAACTCCAGATAGAGCACCTTTTTACCCATATTGTCTGCTCTCACCGTGCCGACAAAGATATTTACACAGCCACTATGATCTGACGTAATTCTTTTGAAGCATTTTTCAACCTGAAGCGGTTCATCAGTGATCTTTATGTCAATCATCTCGTATTAGCTAACCGCCATTAGTGGGCGGTATTATCGCTACCTCGTCGCTATCTTTGATTTTGGTTTCGTTTTTGGAATACTCTTTATTTACTGCGATCATAAAATTTGATGCTTCTTGTAGCCTGGGATATTTTGTAATCAAAATTTGTTTTAGTTCTTCTGGATAAACAGAATCACCATCCATTTTTAATGAAACTTGGCTGCCACCCATTAAATCTTTTGCCATTCCAAAAATCAATACATTTATAGTCATTCATTGGTAGTTTATCAAAGTTGCCTCTTAGGAACTATCTTTGCTTAAAGAGTCTACATTATCTTAAGCCATTGTCGGCATAGCAAGTATCTGGCGGCAGCTCTCGTCATTGATATAACTGTGGTTGTGTCTAGGGTTATAATCGGGCTAAATGCTAGACTTCCACCACCATTGCGGTACCTTGTCCTTGATGGAATCAACCATACTTCAACAGATACCACAAGTACCCAAAACAGCACCGATTCGATGGTGTTTGTACGCACGTAAATCGAGCGAACAAGACGAACGCCAAGCTCTCTCCATTGAGCAACAAATCAAAGAAATGAAACTACTGGCAGATCATTGGAACATTGAAATAAGTGAGATCCGCCAAGAAAGCCATTCATCTAAGGTTGCGGGAACTCGACCAATTTTTAACCGACTTATTAAGGACATCCAGCTAGGTTATTTTGGTGGAATAATTTCTTGGGCGCCGGATCGATTGTCAAGATCAGCAGGAGATTTGGGAGTTCTCGTTGACTTAATGGACGAAGGCAAACTAGTAGAGATTAGAACTCATAGCCAGACGTTTACCAACAACCCTAACGAGAAGTTTTTGCTGATGATCCTCGGCTCTCAAGCCAAACTTGAGAACGACAACCGAGGCCTGAATGTAATTAGGGGCTTACACAACAAAGCCGCTAACGGCTGGCGACCTGGACAGGCTCCAATCGGCTACTTTAACAATGGGTTAGGCGAAGAAAAGATAATCATTGACGAAGAACGAGCACCCATCATGGCTGAAATGTTTGAGCGTGTTGCAAAACAAGCCTACTCTGGTCGTGATGTAAAAAGATGGCTTGATGACATAGACTTTCGCTCTAGACAAGGCAAAAGACTGGTTTTGAGCCACATCTACCGAACCTTGCAGAATCCCTTCTACTATGGGGAGTTTCAGTACCCAAAAACCGATCCCAAGCTTCATAAAGGCAAACATAAGCCCCTAATCACTAAAGAATTGTTCGATGCTGTGCAAACTCAGCTCACTGTAGTCCCGAAACTACGCACAGGCAGTAAAGAGTTCGGCTTCACCAAGATACTCAAGTGTGGAGCCTGTAAAACAGGTATAACTGCCGAGGAACATATGAAACGACTCATAACTACTGGCGAGGTCAGACGATACGTCTACTACCACTGCGGCCGAGCCAATGATCTTGACTGTATCCAGCCCTACATTCGTGAAGCTGACCTGATGAACGAGCTCCTGAAGTTGATTGACGAACTAGAACTGGACGAAATAGGTGCTCAAGAACAATTCAGGGATGAATTAGAGCGATACCAAAGGTTTAACGGAGTCCTCGGTTATACAGGCAAGGAGCTAATCCAGAAACCAGCTATCGACCTTAAAGCCTACGCAAAATACGTGCTACAGAATGGATCTAGAGAAGAAAAACGAGAGATACTGAAATATGTAAACGGCGAACTATTCCTCAAAGATCTAAAGGTTTATGTAGAACGAAAACCACGGTCTAAAAGGTTTAAATAAGTCAGTTCGAATTCCATGCCATAGTAAACGGGAATGCTGAATTTAGGCTCATTTCGTAACGCTTCAAGATAAATGAAAACGACCCTCTCCATAAGTTATGCACTTTAGAAGAACGGGTCGGATCCGAACTATATTCTTGGCGGAGGGAGAGGGATTCGAACCCTCGATGACGTTGCCGCCATACACACTTTCCAGGCGTGCCAGTTCAACCACTCCTGCACCCCTCCTCGTCGCACCGTACATCATTACCTCGTTTTGCCTGCCGGCAAAAGCTTCGGCCTATGATTACGGCGCTCCTCTCAAAATTCAAACTAAACGTTTGAATTTTGGCAAACACAAACTACATTATACAAAAATACTCAGAACTGTTCGCAATATATAGCTTCGCACCGAGAATACTTTGTTTATAGAGGCCTGTATTCTCGGGCTCGTCATATATTGGGCACAGGATTGTGCCCAATATTACTACAAAAACACCTTGCGGGAATGGCAAAGACAGGTCTAAACTATATTCAATGCCACTTATAGATGTTCAAGACGTCAGTAAACTGTACGGCTTCGGCGATGCTACTACCCTAGCGCTCGACGAGGTCAACTTGACCGTGGAAAAAGGTGAATTTGTGGCAATCATGGGGCCGAGTGGTTGCGGTAAGAGTACCTTGCTGAATGTAATTGGTTTACTTGATCGACCGAGCCATGGGAGCTATCGTTTTGACAATAAGCCGGTTGCCCGTTTACGACCAAATCAGGCTGCAAAAATTCGGCGTGACACAATTGGTTTTATCTTCCAATCTTTTAATCTGTTACCCCGCCTTACCGTTCTTGAGAATGTCGCGCTGCCGCTTACGTATAAAGGTATTTCGCAAAATCGCCGTATCAAACTTGCGAGCCAAATGCTCGAGCGCGTTGGCATCCAGAGCCGTGAATATTTTTTGCCAAATCAATTAAGTGGCGGCCAGGCGCAATGTGCGGCGATTGCTCGTGCGCTAGTCAATAATCCCAAGTTAATTATTGCGGATGAACCAACTGGCAATCTAGATAGTGCCAGCTCCCTCTTGGTGATGGAGCTGTTGGCTGACATCCATAAAATGGGCAATACCGTGCTGTTTGTGACGCACAACCCAGAGCTAACTCGCTACGCCACGCGTGTGCTATATATGCACGACGGCAGTATCGTCCACGACGAAAAAACTGCAGTTGGTCGAGTTGCAAGCACCGCTCGTAAAGTTATGAGCACACCGGCTGCCGATCGCGAAGAGCATGATCTGGCTGGGGTATCAGCTCTGATGAAAGGTATCCCTGACAAAGAAGCCAAACGAGGCAAAAAGAAGCCCAAAAAACCACGCGCAAAAACCAAGACTACAAAAACTCGTAAAACTACGAGGAGTAAATCATGAAAATCTCCTCACAAGGACATTTGCGGGCCGGCTTTGACGCGGTGCGTACTGCGAAGGCGCGTAGCTTTTGGACAATGCTTGGCATCGTCATAGGTGTAGCGTCAGTCATTGTCATTGTATCGATTGGTGAGGGCGTAAAGCAGCAAATTGGCGGGCAGATTAAGCACCGTGGTAAAGATCTTATTACGGTGAGCTCTGGCCAATTGCGTGCCGGGGGCGAGAGCAGTAAAGCGGATTTTATTGGCGCAGGCATTAATGCTCCGCTCAGCCGAAAAGATATCGTGACTGTTAAGAAAACAAAGGGTGTTGCCGCTTCCGCCCCGCTGACGATTCTTACCGGTTCTTCAAAAAGCAATAGCGGAACCTACAACGAGGGGTTTGTGATTGGTACCACGCCTGACTTACCTGCATTAATTAATCAATCAGTGGCCTATGGTTCGTTTATCAATGAAGAAGATATGGGCACTAACGTTGCTATATTGGGCGTCAATGCTGCTAACAAATTGTTTGAGGATGAGAATGTGCCGCTTGGCAGGAGTTTCACGTATCATGGGCAAGAATTTATCGTGCGCGGCATATTTAACTCTTTTAATTCTAGCCCATTGAACGAGCAGGCTAACTTTAACAATGCGATATTTATCCCAGACGATGTAGCCGCGTCGATTACTAAAAATGGTGCACCAATTTACGAAATACTCGCCAAGCCTGATGATCCCGATAAGACTCGGGCGGTTGCTATCGCAGTTAACAAGAATTTGGATGCTTCGCATGGCGGCCAGAGTAATTTAGTAGTTAAAGAAGGTAATCAAACAATTGGAGAAAGCGATTCAATTCTGAGCTTGCTTACGCGCCTAATTGCCGGCGTGGCGGCTATATCGCTCATTGTGGCGGGCATCGGCATCATGAATGTCATGTTGGTTTCTGTTGCCGAACGTACGCACGAAATCGGCATTAGGAAAGCTATTGGCGCTACAAACCGCCAGATACTTGAACAGTTTATGATTGAATCTACGGTGCTGTGCTTCTTTGGCGGCGTACTTGGCGTAGGTGTGGCATATGCTGTTCAAATAAGCCTAAAACTTGCTACTAACTTGCAGCCGGTTATCACTTGGCAAATTGTGGTTGCTTCCCTATTCGTATCAACAATTGTGGGTGTAGTCTTTGGCACCATCCCAGCCCTCAAAGCTGCACGTCGCGACCCGATTGATGCACTGCGTTCTGAGTAGCCTAGAACAACGCCCAAATACCAGCGATTCCAGCAGTTGTCATGACGGTTACTGCCAGCCAACCGATTGCAGTTGTTGAGCGTTTGTTGGTCCAACGACCCATAATTTTCTTGTTGCTGCTTATAAGTACAATCAGTGCTAGGATTACTGGCGCCACAAGTCCGTTAGCGAATGCTGAATAAATCAATGCTTTGATTGGGTCGATGCCGAGGAAGTTAATTGCCAGTCCAACAAGCATCGAGATGATAATAATGCCATAGAAAGCATGAGCTTGACTAAGGGGACGATACAGACCCTCTTTCCATCTAAAACTTTCGCTGAGGGCATAACTGCTGGATCCAGCGAGTACGGGTGTTGCCAGCAAGCCGGTGCCGATTAGCCCGATAGCGAATAAGAAGTATGTAGCATTGCCCGCGAAAGGTCGCAGAGCTTCGGCTGCCTGAGCTGCTGTTTCGATATTTGTAACACCGTTCGCATACAGGATGCCACCACAGGCAGCAATGATAAAGAACATTACCACTTGCCCCAAGAATATCCCTGACCACACGTCAATGCGCATGCTTTTGATATCTTCTACAGGTGTAGCGGCACGTCGCTCGCGGACAGTGGTCTTCCCTTGAAGGATTTGCTCTTCGACTTCTTGAGATGTTTGCCAGAAGAAGAGATACGGCGAGATTGTCGTACCAAGTACGGCACAGATTATAATGAACGCTTCTTTGCTGAAATGCAGATCAGGTATAACCGCATCTTTTACTACATGGGCCCAGTCTAGATTAGCCAACAGCGCCGAGAATACGTAAGCTAAGAGCACCATTGCCAGCCATTTTAGGTATCGAGCATATCTAGAGTATGGAGTGAATATCTGCAAAAAAAGACTTAAAAACGTAAATCCTACCACGAGCCAGCCAAAGCTTAACGTAGGATTCAATAGCTGCGCGGCTTTTGCCATTGCGCCAAGGTTAGCACCGATATTTATGGTGTTGGATATGAAAAGCAGAATCGTGCAGGCGTATAAGACCTTTTTGTTAAAAAACACTCTTATATTGCCAGCCAAACCCCTACCTGTGACTAAGCCGATGCGAGCGCACATTTCCTGGATTGTCACGGCGAGTGGGAATGACCAAGCCGCCATCCATAAGAATTGATAGCCAAACTGCGCGCCGGTTTGTGAATAGGTGGCAATGCCCGAAGGATCATCGCCCGATGCCCCGGTGGTCAAACCTGGCCCCAGCATATTCCAATAGCCTTTAGTCTTTTTGGTGATCTTGTTGGTCGGGAGTGTATTGGCGACGCTCTGGGCCCCCACGACGGTCTTCTCAAGGAATTCGGCTGGGGCTTCAGCGCCCTTCTTGATGTAATCTGTTTGTTTTTGCTTTTTCATATTGTTTCTACTGGTTGAATTGTATCATGCTAGGCGCCAAAGTAGCGGCCGTAGTAATACCAGAAGTGGTTGAGGATCAACGCGGCAATGATCAAGAACCAAAGCACTAACAAATCAAGATGATGTTTGCGGATCCAGCCATAGACGCTCTGAGTTCTGCCCCTCGGCAGTTTGATATATTTATTGTCGATATTGTAGAGCGTAACGTACCAGAAAGATGTGATGGTGACGACCCATACGACCATACAGTATATGCACAGGTTGCCAATTGAATAGACACTCTGAAAGAAAAGCCAATGCACAAAGCCGAGAGCAAACACCAAGCCTGCCTCCATAGCTAACCAGAACCAGCGCTTAAATTTTGCGCCTGCGAATATAGTCACACCAATAGTGGCAACGGCAGCAAAACCTGCGAGGCCGAGAAATGGATTCGGAAAACCAAAAGCGTGCCCCTGATTGGACGTAATAACGCTACCGCAAGCGAGGACCGGATCAAGGCTGCAACTTAATTTTAGGTTGGGGTTTTCGAGCAAACGGACTTTATCTTGGCTAAGAATAAAGGCGCAATACACCCCTATCAGACCGCCAATAGTAAGGATGTACGGCAAAGCCTTCGGAAGTGTTAGTTTTATTTTGCCCATATTGCTTATAGTATACCCGAAATCAGTCTGCGGTGCACTGCCCGGCGCTGACAGCAGTGTCGCGCTGAATTGCCTTGGAAAGATCGCCACGCACCTGATCGCTCGTGAGCGCGTAGCCTACTCCGGCGTGGCTGGTAGATTGCGCGAATACAACACCCATTACAGCACCCTCTTTGTTAATAAGTGGGCCGCCAGAATTACCCGGCACAACATTGGCTTTAATTTCATACACATCGCGCTCAGCGTTGCCCCGGTCATATATATTACGCCCGCTAGCTATAAATTGATCAAGTATTGCCGCAAGACTGACATTGAAGTTACCGCCGTTTGGATAGCCAAGAACGGCGCCCGGAGTGCCTACTGGAGATGAGCCGCTTGTAAGTTGTAATGGCTTGCCTACCAAGCCAGAGACACGCAGTACCGCAAAATCCATACTAGGATTGAACCATACCGGTGTTGCTCGTCTGCTCCCACCTACATCTTTTACGTATGGATTTTTAATCCCAGCTATCACATGAGCATTGGTGGCCACAAAGCCATTGCTTGCGACGAACCCTGAGCCATCGACTATGCCGCCGCAACCTTCGCCTTCAATTTTTACTACTGAGTCGCGGGTTGCCTCAACCGCTGGACTCATTTCTCCCAGAGCCGGCAGATTAATGTCAGTTCGTGGCGTTGGTCCATCACCTATAAATACTTGCGGGAAGCCGTTAGGATCAATAAAATTTGCTAAGTTGCTGATGAAGGTGGGTGCATCAGGCAACGTATTATTCAACGCAGCAATAATCTTTGAGCGGTCGATAGCTTCATTAAGCTTATTAAGCGGCAAGCCGTTGATTGCGGCCGCCAGTAGCCAGAAGCTAATGAGAATTGATAGAATCGCAAGCCCGCTGCCAAGTATATTGTCGTACTTGTTAATTCCCTTCGGCCTAACTTTTTGTTTTGCAAGAAGCCCAAGATACTCCCCTAGCGATAGGCCAACTAGCGCGCAGCCTAGGGTGACAGAGAGTGCTACGAGCGAGCGCTCTGTCGTATTCATGTCGTCAGATACTACATATTGTTGTAGCCAGGCGCCAAGTAGTATGCCTCCAAAAAACCCAACCCCAGAGAAGGCTTGTCGTGCAAAGCCAACTTCGCGACCACGATATACCGAGAAAATGATGAACGCGATAATGAGCGCATCAATCATAGCGCTTCCCCTGTGCTACTTAATCCAAACTGTTTTTACGTTCACAAACTCGCGAATACCATAGTGCGAAAGCTCGCGACCATAGCCGGACTTTTTGACGCCACCAAATGGCAACCGCGGATCTGACTTGACGGGATTATTAATAAAGACTGCCCCCGAATCGATATCGCGTGCAATGTTCTGTGCCTTGTTGGTATCGCTACTAAAAATCGTGGCGCCTAGGCCGTACTCACTATCATTGGCAATGGCGATCGCCTCTTCGTTAGTCTTGAAGCTAATGATTGGCAGCGCTGGTCCGAAGACCTCCTCGTCGTATACCGGCATACCTTTTGTGACGTTCGCAAGCACTGCTGGCTCGTAAAAGTAGCCTTTTCCACCTTTACGCTTACCGCCACATAATAAGGTAGCTCCGGCCTCAACAGAGGCAGTAACTTGCTTCTCAATGTCGTCCAGTTGCTGTTTGCTTGCTAGTGGCCCAACAGAAGTTTCGGCAGACTCTGGGTCTCCAACCACGAGCTCTTCAACTGCGGTTGTAAGTTTATCTGCAAATTCGCTAGCAATTGACTCCTCTACAATAAAACGTTTTGCGGCAATACAACTCTGACCTGCATTAAACTGCATACGCCCGGTAACAGCACCACTAACTGCCTGATCGATATCGGCATCTGCAAAAACAATAAATGGATCGCTGCCGCCAAGTTCGAGGACTGTTTTTTTAATTTCCTCGCCGGCAACTTTGGCTACTTGACTGCCAGCATACTCACTTCCGGTGAGAGTTGCTGCTTTGACTCGTGGATCACGGATGATAGCTTCAACCTTTGCCGAACCAATTTCGAGATTGAGGAAGGCGCCTTCTGGGAAGCCAGCATCAACAAAAACTTTTTCAATTGCTTGGCCGCTCATCTGTACGTTTGATGCGTGCTTCAGAATGCCAACATTACCTGCCATGAGCGCTGGGGCCGCAAAACGGAAGACTTGCCAGAGCGGGAAATTCCACGGCATAACAGCTAGCACTACGCCAATGGGGTCGAAGCGCACATAACTTTGACCGGCATCAGTTTCAACTGATTCTTCCGACAAAAACGTAGCTGCATTATCTGCATAATAATCACAGGTCAAAGCACATTTTTCGATTTCTGCTTCCGAAGCAGTAAGTGTTTTACCTACTTCTCGCGTCATAACTAGTGCCAATTCTGCCTTGCTATCGCGAAGATTCTGAGCCGCCTTATGCATTAATGTGGCCCGCTCTTCAAATGATGTATTGCGCCACGTTTCAAACGTTGATTGGGCAAGCGCGAGTTTTTGTTCGATGGCTTCAGCGCTGAGCTCATCAAACTCCTGTATAACTTCTTCGGTTGTTGGATTGATTGAGCGTAATGCCATAAAGCCCTCCTATGTTGTACGATTTTTTAGATTGTCACCTATCAACATTGCGTTTTCACTGTAATCGATGGGCACATCAATTATGTGCACACCAGACTCGTTAGATACTTTCTCAAGCAAAGGTTGGAATTCCTCTGTCTTCTCTACTCGGTAGCCATGCGCGCCAAAACTTTCTGCAAGCTTAATAAAATCAGGGTTACTAAAGCTTAGGCCATAATCTGGGAGGTTCATGCCACCCTGCTTCCATTTGATCATGCCGTAGCCGCTGTCATTAACCACTACGACTACAAGGTCAAGCTCCAGACGTACAGCCGTTTCAAGCTCGGCGATATTCATCATTATGCCACCGTCGCCTGCTACTACAACTACCTTTCGCTCAGGATTTAGTAGCTTAGCCGCCATGCCTGCACCGAGCCCTGCTCCCATTGTTGCCAGCGCATTATCGAGGAGTACAGTGTTTTGCTCATACGCCGGATAGTTGCGAGCGATCCAGATTTTATACATGCCATTATCGAGACTTACTATGGCGTCACTTGGCAAGGCTTGGCGCATGTCTTTTACGAGTCGCTGCGGCTTTAACGGGAAATCAGCGCTATCAGCATGCACTTGTGTGTCGGCTAGCTGTTTTTGACGATATGGTTCAAATACTTCTAGCTCCCAGTGATCTTGTGGTGTTACTCGTTCACTGAGCGCCCATAGTGCATGAGATATATCGCCGATGACCTCAGCGGTTGGCTTGTATACATCATCAATATCGGCTGCATAAAAGTTGAGATGCGCGATTTGCTGATCTCCATTTGAAATTACTGGCGGTTTTTCGGTTATATCATGGCCGAGCATAATGATCAGATCAGCAGCTTCGAGTGCGCGGTGCACAAAATCATCACTACTGAGTGCTGTAGTGCCGAGATACAACTCAGACTTCTCATCCTCTACCCCTTTGCCCATCTGAGTAGTGACAAATGGAATGCCAGTCTTGTCTATGAAATTTTTGAGCTGTTTGCCAATAAGCTTACGGTTGGCACCTGCGCCGATAACAACTACCGGACGTTTTGACTTTTCGACAAGTGTAACAAGGTTGTTGATGCTCTTTTCATCCGGTACTGGCCGGCGGACTTTTTGCCACCCAATTGCAGGCTCAGCGCTTTCCTCTTCGGCAATGTCTTCGGGAAGCTCGATGTGGGTTGCGCCCGGGCGTTCACTCTCAGCTGTCCGTATAGCTTGATAGACCGTAGTTGGAACCCGATCAGCGCTTACGATAGTTTCTGCAAATTTGGTAATAGGTTTCATCATGCCGACTACATCCAGGATCTGGAACTTACCTTGTTTGCTCTTTTTGATCGGTTTCTGGCCGGTGATGACGAGCAGTGGCATGCCTCCGAGCTGCGCGTATGCAACACCCGTTACGAGATTTGTGGCACCTGGCCCAAGGGTTGACAGCGCAACGCCTACCCTACCAGTTAAGCGCCCCACTGTGGCCGCCATGAATACTGCAGATTGCTCATCACGCATCGTTACCAGCTCGATAGATGAGTCACGCAGAGCCTCCACAAAGGCCAAATTTTCTTCCCCTGGTACACCAAATACATATTGCACTCCTGAAGCTTCGAGTGACTCCACAAATAACTTCGCTGCTTTCACTAGCTATTAACCCTCCGTGTTTTCGTTATATTAACTGTATCATGACGGAGGGTTGATACTGGATGTACTTTTGTCTACGAGCGATCTTTACTGACGTCTATGCTGCTTGAATAGCTGAGATGAGTGCTTTGTCAAAGGCTGGAACATCATCTGGTTTCCGGCTTGTGATAAGGTTGCCATCTACTACAACCTCTTGATCAACCCAATCAGCGCCTGCGTTTCTCATATCGTCTTGGATGGTGAAATAACTAGTCAGCCGCCGCTTATCTGCCACTCCAGCAGATGCTAGGGCCCACGGTGCGTGGCAGATTGCTCCCACGGGTTTACCCAGCTTCATGAACTTTTTGATCCATTCTCGCGCCTTATCGTTCATACGCAAACTATCGGCGTTCACTGCTCCACCTGGTAGCACCAATGCGTCGTAGTCATCCATCGTTATCTCGTCGATTGTTTTGTCTGCCTGGTAGCTGTTTGCTGGAACAACATGATTCAGGCTTTGCAGTTCACCTGCTTTAGGGGCAACAATCTCCACGTCTGCACCTGCTTTTCGAAGCGCCTTTAATGGTCCACTAAACTCTGCGTCTTCAAAATAATTGTCAACTAGTATGGCTACTTTTTTATCCTCTAGGTTTGCCGTCATATTCCCTCCTATCATTACAGTAGTCTTAGTATCTAGTGGCTCGAATGAAAAAACAGTTAAATAAGTTACGTATAGAGTTGGAGCAAACGCATGTACGGTGGTAGAATCGTATAAACATCTGAGGCTGGAGGGCACGATGAACGCCAAAAAGAACAGGTTCTTTCGAAGCTTGAACGAGCAAGGGTTGGCCGTGACGTATGATGATGTACGATTGCGGACCATCGTCGCGGCTAACAAGCGCGTACCGAGCACTCAGGCAGACGTAAAAAGTCGCTTCTCGCGCAACGTAGGCTTAAAAATCCCCATTATTAGTTCACCAATGGACACCGTTACTACTTCTGATATGGCTATTGCCATGGCGATGTGTGGGGGGCTTGGTATTGTGCATGCCGCTTTTGATATTGAACAGCAACGCGCCGAAGTGCGCCGGGTTAAACTGCACCGCAACGGCATGATTAAAAATCCAGTGACAATTAACCAAAAGTCCAGTGTAGCTGCTGTCCTGCAGATGCGTGCCGATAATAAATATGAATTTTCGACCTTTCCGGTTATTGATGACGAAGGAGCTTTAGTAGGTATATTTTCGGAGACTGATGCCGATTACTGCCTGGATAAGCGTGAATCGGTGCGCAAACACATGACACCGCTCGATAAGATGGCATTTGCTTCTCGCAAAATTACCTCTCAACAAGCGTTTAAGTTGATGGTAGATAATAATAAGCTTAGTCATCTACCAGTCGTCGACAGAGGCGGCAAAGTCACTGGCTTATATGTAAAGTCGGATGTGCTACGAAGCATCAATGACAACCCCAAGAATTATAATCTCGATAGCGATGGCCGATTAATGGTCGGCGCAGCAGTGCCTACCGACCCTGAAGAAGCGGTAGCGCGTATCAAAGCCATGGTTGACTACATCGATGTGGTCGTTATCGATACGGCCAATGGTAACTCTCGCTACATGTATGAGACGCTAAAACGCATTAAAAAAGAGTTTAAAATCGATGTAGTGGCAGGTAATGTTTCCGAGGGTGATTCAGCCTATCAACTTGCAAAAGCAGGTGCTGATGGCATACGCGTAGGCCAAGGTGGCGGCTCCATTTGTACAACTCGCCGCGAGACTGGCATTGGTACGCCTCAAGTGACTGCTATATACGAATGCGCCAAAGCGGTAAAGCGTTTTAACATCCCTGTCTGCGCTGACGGTGGTATCAAAGACAAAGGTGATATCCCAATTGCTCTTGCGGCTGGCGCAGAAAACGTCATGCTTGGCAATATGCTTGCTGCGACTAAAGAATCGTCTGGTGAAAAGGTCGTGTTAGAGAACGGCACAGTAGTCGTTGAGTACCGGGGTATGGGCTCTCCATCCGCGCTACGGGATAGCGCTGCTTCTCGCAAACGCTATGGCGCTGGCACTGGCGCACCGCTGCCAGAAGGTGTTGAGACACAGTTGTTATATAAGGGTTCAGTACACGACGTTATTCCGGCCTATGTAAAGGCGTTGCGCAAGTCAATGGAGTATGTTGGCGCACCAAGCATAAAGCATTTACGCGAAGAAACTGAGCTGTGGCGAATTACTAACGCCGGCTACCGTGAATCACAACCCCACGATATTTAGATCTATGTATTCTCGAAACGCTGTTGGACTTCATTCCAGTTCACGACATTCCACCAAGCTTGCACGTAGTCAGCTCGCTTGTAGGTGTAGTCAAGGTAGTAGGCATGTTCCCACACATCAAGACCGAGTATTGGTGCTGCGTCGCCATTGTTAAGGGGCGAATCTTGATTGGGCGTTGTGATGATTGAAAGATCGGGTTGCAGCCACACCCAGCCGCTGCCAAATACAGCGAGCGCCTTCTCTCCAAAAGCATCGACAAATCCTTGAAAATCACCGTACTTTGCTTTGAGATCATCAGCGAGCTTACCGGTAGGCTCCCCGCCTCCATCCGGCGACATAAACTTCCAGAACTGTGTGTGGTTGTAATGCCCGCCTCCATGATTGCGGATGGCGCTGCGGACATTCTCCGGCAGGCTATCGATATTGCCTAACAATTCTGTCAGATCTTTCTCCGCGAGTTCCGGGGCTTTTTCAAGCGCAGCATTAAGCTTGTCGACATAGGTTTGATGGTGTTTGCTATGGTGCAGTTCCATAATATCTTTGCTTATATACGTACCGAATGCATCATAGTTGTAGTCTAATTTGGGCAATGTGTACATAGAATCTCCTCTCAAGTTATTCTTACTCTAACCTGGATCGCTAGACGCGTGTGTAAGATTTATTTCTTTTTACGGGCAATGCGTTTTACGACTATCACTACTGTAGCAGCGAGGAACGGTGCCACTATTGCTAACGGTGCAGCAGCCTTGCTGAGTCCCATGATCAGAACGATTGTTAGCACTAGCCAAGAAATACCCGTACGGCGATTTATGCGTCGGCGGAGGTACTCACTGCCGAGATAGTAATACGGGAATACCGTGACTACGAGGAATGTGCTTGAAAGCAGACCGAATATCAACACGACTGCTAGCGCTTCCCAGAATGGACTGGTAATCGCGAGCGGTATGAGCGACACAACTGCTGTCAAACTGGTCGCAATCAGCGGGCGGAATCGTTCACGTAGTGCTTCAGCAGCTGCATCAACTGGTGCCATGCCATTCTGCTGAGACTGATTCGCATAGTCCGTCAGCAGGATTGTGTTCTTGATGCTCAGACCAATCAGCGCGAAGAAACCAAGCATCGTGAAGAAGCTAAACGCGTTGTCGGTGATCGCCAGCCCAAGTGCGATGCCAAAGAAGCTGAATGGTATTGCCATGAAGATGATCAGTGGCTGTAGCAATGAACGGAATTGGATGGCTAGCAATATGAAGATCACAAGTAGAACGAGTGGGAACGCGAGAGCAAGCGTGTTGAACGAATCTTGATTCTCAGATTCCTGGCCAAGGTCAAATGAGATCGCCTCTTTAGTTAAGCCGTATTTGGCAAGCTCTTGATTGGTGTACTTACCCTTGACTGCATCCTGGGCAATGATTGTGAGCGTGCTCGTATCAGTGTCTTCAAATGTTGCACTTACTTTAACAACCGCTTTGCCATCGACGCGATCATAGGATGAGGTATTGGAGACCGTTGCATCTGTAATCTTGGCTGTTGTCCCATTTGGTCGTTCTAGTGAACGGCCTTTGAGATAGGCGGCCATATCATTTGCAAGCTTAATCGCATTTTCACGATTTTGCCCAGCGTCAATATTTATCACAAATGCAGATGCAGGCGGACCAGCATCAATGCTGTATGCCTCAGCTCGTGCACCTGGAAATGATTTAAACGCAGCATCTAATTGATCCACTAACTCTGGAGCGCGCACATCGCGCTGGCCATACGGCACTAGATCAATATATAGGGTCGCTGATTGGTCGTTAGCCATACCATAGTAAGAACCCTTTACAAACTCAGGTCCGATAACTTTTTTGGTTATTGCATCAGCTTGATCGGTAGTGTTCTCGGCTGTTTGAATATCTGTCCCGGATGGGAATGTGAGCGCGACAGCTATATTATTGGTGTCCTTGGTGGAAGGGAAAATATTGAAATCAACAAATTTGCTGAATATCATGCCGCCGCCAATAATGAATGCCAAGCTTATAGCTACAGCAGACAGGCCAGTGACAATTTCCTTCTTACGAGAATGTCGGGCCCACAGCATTGGCTTTGCAATGAATTTTGCTATGTTAGCTTCTAGCCCAGCTGCAACTTCTTTTACGCTCCTCTCGCCCATCTGTTTTTTACCAAGCAGCAGGTATTTCGCAAACAGCGGAATGATTATCAAGGCAGTTACTAGGCTAATAAGTAGCGCAGAAATAATTGTTACCGGGATTGCCCGGATGAAGCTTCCTAGAATGCCACTCACAAAGATTAATGGCACAAAGCTTAGGGCGGCTGTGAGTGTAGCGGCGACCATTGCCCGACTGATTTTCTTGGTAGCTTCCTCGACCGCTTCCTCGGCTTTCTTTTTACGCCGCCTGGCAGCGTCAATAGCTTCGGTCATGATTATCGTGTCGTCAACGATCAAGGACAAGCTTAAGATTAGACCAAACAAAGTGATGACATTTAATGAATAGCCTGTCAGGAAAAGCAGCCCAAGCGTTGCAAGAAGCACAGAAATCATCGCCAAAACAATAATGATTGAAGCCCGTATGGCAATCACAATAGATCCCACAACGAGCACTGCCAACAAGCCTTCCAATAGAACGCGCTGTAGTTCAGAAATACTTTCATTTACAGTTGGTGCGTTACTGGCGCTAATCATCAGCTTGGTGCTACCGAGATCACCTGAGGCATTGACCTTATCAACACCCTGCTGTAGTGAATGATCCATTTTAATTGCATCAAAGCCTTCGGTACCAGCAACGTTAATGATCACAGACTGGTAGAAGTTGGTGTTGTTGTTCTCTCGGAGGCCAAATCTATCGAAACTACGCTGGATAGTAACTTGTTGCTGTGTGAGTGGATTCGTGACTTCCTCAAAAGGATTTGCCACCTTTGTGTTCGCGACCTGGTTTAAATCCTGGCTATTAAGAGATGTGGACGCTTTGTTCGCCTGATCTACGAGTTGCTGTAGACTCAACTTGTTGCTGGTGTCATATACGGAAACGGTAGCATCAACCTTGTCTATAGAACCTCCCGTAACTCCAAAGTACGGCGCGTTGTATTGCAGCTTCACACCTTGCGGTATGTTCTGAGACTCTATAGCTTTCTGTAGGTCTTTCTTGGCCTGTGTGCTGTCCGTGTCTTCTTTATACTGAACGGTCGCCGTAAAGAAGTTACCGTTGCTTTGGGTGACAACTTTGGTGGCGCCATCTTGCTTGAGTGCTACATCCGATACGGTTTTTGCCAGTGCGCTGTCCACTTGTCCGGGGTCGTTCACTGCATACGAACCGTTTACGATTACGAGGGGTATGTTAACTGAGGGAAAACCCTCCCGCTTTAGAAGTGTCGTATAACTGGCGATACCAAAAACTGCAACAATCAGCCAGATAAGTGCAGCTGTACCAGACCGCTTGAAGAAAAACATAGTTAAACGTGGTAGTAGCCTATCTTTTGGGCCTGTATTGTTGTTTTTAGACGCTGTAGTAGTGCTTTTCTGCTTTTTCGGCATTCGGTTTATCCCTCTCTTTATACCATGTATCATATCACCACTTTGCTGCCTTACTAACGAGCATTTCCCGCTAGGGTAGCGTCAGTGGTATAGTGGTGGGATAGATAATGAAGAGACTTACATGATATCGGTAACTGCCAGCCAAAAACGCGCCCTAGCAATTGCAACAATTCTTGCTGTAATTTTAGGCCTCTATTTTCTAAAGGGTTATTTAATGCTAATTATTTTCGCGGTAATTGTAGCCTTGATTTTTAACCCACTGTACCGACGTCTCATCAAGAAAGGGCGTTCCCCTGCAAGTGCTGCATCTATAACGCTGCTTGTTTCGATCGGTGCTTTTATCGTCCCGTGTCTATTGGTGGTATCCGTAACGATTTACCAAGTTGCTGATTTAGTCGGGGACATATCTAATTATAGTCAAACTACCGATGTAAACACCGTTGCTCAGCATGCTGTTGATTCAGTGAATCGATTCTTAGCTTCCTTGGGCATTCACTACACCTTAGAATTATCGACAATAATTGACGGAATAAAAAATGCTGTAAAATCCTTTGGCGCTACCCTAGCGTCAGGCGCATTGTCGACACTTTCCAGCTTCTTCGCTTTCTTCACTGTAGCAATTATTTATATGTACGTGTTTATGTCAATTCTTAAAAATCAAGATCGTTTACTCGCTACATTTCACCACCTCAACCCATTAGGCAAAGATATTGGCGCCCTGTATGTTGACAAAGCTGGTGCCATGACCAAAGCCATGGTGAGGGGTCAATTTATAATTGCGCTGTGCCAGGGGTTTGTAGACGCGGCACTGATTTATTTGGCTGGTATCCATACCGGATTCTTCTTTTTCCTTTTGTTGCTCACAGCGCTGTCTATCATCCCGCTTGGTGGAGGCGTGCTGGCAATACCGATTGGCATCATCTTGATGCTCTCTGGCAACATATGGGGCGGTCTGTTGATCATTGTCGGGCATATCGTTATCGTCACTAACATCGATAATGTGTTGCGTCCAAAGTTGGTACCTCGTGAAGCCCGGCTTGATCCTGCACTCACGCTATTAGCCGTGTTTTCTGGTTTAAAGCTCTTTGGGTTCCTAGGTATTATCGTTGGCCCGGTAATTATGATTTTGTTAGTAACAACTATCAAAGTATTTGTAGAGGTGTATAAAGGCGGTGAATCAGCCAACAACTTGCCTCCATCCAAGAAGCGGTCAACACGGTTCGGCTGGCTACGACGCAAATCGTTAAAAGCATAAAATAAAACACGCCTCAAAAGAGACGTGTTTTATTGAAGCAACTAGATATTAATCTTCGCGAGCTTCTGCACCATGAACTGTAAGAGCGTAAATAATAAAGCCACTTACGATAATCATGATGATTGACCAGATTGGGTATGCTGCGATAAAGATAAAGTTCGCAACCATGCTCAGCACCGCGAGCAATACACCAATTAGTCGACCGTATACACCACCACGCATGACTGAAGAGCCAGCGGTGATAAGCACTACGCCAAGTACGAGGTGGATCCAACCCCAAGTGGTGTAGTTAAGTGTTACGAGCGCACGTTCACCAACGAGATAGTACGTTGGGCTTAATAGCGCTACTAAACCTGCGATTGCTTGGAAAATACCAACAATCCACATCATCGTACCAGCAAAGTATGCCCAACCAACCCAACCGGTAACTTCGTTATTATTTTTTGCCATAAATATGGTCCTCCGTTGATTTATGAGTCTATCATCGTACCAGCCGACAAAACTGTCAACTACATGCTGGGCTTTGCTGCCTTGAAAGGCTTTTGTGGGGCTGCGAGCAACTCCACAAATAATACTCCAATGAGCATTGCTACAGCGAACAGTACAAGTGATAGCGGCGTAAGGCGGCTGAATAGCATGATAGCCGCAAGTATTGCTACATATCCCCATTGGATAACGCGTTTGTGGGCGCCTAGCCAAAGAGTTAGAGAATTTTCTTTAGTGAATAATGCTTGATGTGCCTGACCTGCTAGCAATGTATTGATGCGACTTGTGATTGCTTGGGCCGAACGTGATGGCCCACTGATCCAGGCGACTGTAGCTACAAGTAGACCGCCCAGCATAATCACAAACGTTTGAACCACAAGTTGGTTGGCAATAATCTGATATGCGTGGCGCGCTGCTTCTTGATATTCGGCGTTAACACTATTGCTGGTTATCTCGCGGCCAATACGTATCGAAACGAGCGTTAAGAACATGATACCTGCATATGTTAGCCCAAGCGTGATTGTGGTGCGGCGACGTCTGCGTGATGCAAACACGGCACCTACAGTAGTGAGTACAAGTAATGAGATGGCCAGTATGCGCCAGGTATCAATTTTAGTAACAAGCTTGTGCGCAAATGGTAGCCATTTCACTTGTGCAACTTGTATATTGCCAACACTATTTGGTAGTTGCTTGTTGGCTAGGAATGCTAGCGGTGTGCTCTTTAGCTCGCCTGAAAGGTATTGATATATATCATGTAGGTCTATGGTGCCATCGCCATTGTAATTAGAGGCTACTTTTACAAAGCGCTCATGAGCTTTTGTCTGAGAGTTAATCCATACCTGTTGGAACTTTGGAGATGCGACCACTTTATTTAGGATGGTTTTAGTCTGCCCCTGTATTTGAGATGTCAACGTGGGTGCGAGAAACGCTGCTCGTGGCGGTAACACTTCTGCGATGTACGGCTCAACATCGACGTTCTCATATATTTGTTGCGTTGCATAGGTTGCGATGGCGGTTTGAATGGCAGAATCTTGAATGAGTGGAGTTACCGTCTCCACATATCGGTCGGTTTTAGCAATAGTATTGCCAGCCCAGAAGAAAATATTACCTAGGAAAAGCAGTACGGCACTAATAATAACCAGCACTGCGACCGCCAGCGACCGCCAGCGATTTTTCCTCGCACTGTTAGAAGCAGAAGCTAGCGTGCGACTGAGTTTTTTGTTCTCAGCACGCAAGGCTGCATTCTCCTTTTTTAATTCCGTAAGTGTTGGATTGCTGATAGCGGTTGCCTTCTCCCACCACGCTTACAAGTTACTTACGCAGTTCCTCCGCACGTACTACGAGTGCGTGGATAACAAGTACATCTACTACGATTACGAGGATTGACCAGATTGGATATGCAGATAGGAATGCCATGCTAGCAACGATACTGAGTACAGCCGCAATAACACCCACAGCACGGCCCCACAGACCACCAGCCAATACTGAAGCAGCTGCAGTCAAGAGGACGATAGCTAGTACAATATTGATCCAACCCCATGTCGTGTAATTAAACGCAATGAGAGCATTCGGAGTTACCACAAAGAAATTTTCTTTAAAGAGTGCCACAAGACCTTCTACAGCGTGCAAAAGACCCGCCAAGAACATCATTACGCTTGCAAAATATACCCAACCCGAAGTTTTAAATACACCGTTAGATTTAGCCATAGTGGCCTCCTAGTTACTTATATGGTCTTATAATGGCACAAACGGACGAGCAATTCAAGGTCGCCTACCCTTCGGTGGACCGGAAGTTATAGGTAAAATTCCACACACCGTTTACAATACTCACATGAAGAAATGGTCCGTCGCCGCTATTTTATGTCTCGCCCAGTTCGTGATGGTGCTTGATAGCACGGTAATGAACGTCTCGATATCAACTGTTGTCAAAGATCTTGGCACCACTGTTAGTGGCATGCAGACCGCAATCACCTTTTACACATTAACTATGGCAGCATTCATGCTGATCGGAGCTAAGTTATGTGCTAAATGGGGGCTACTAAAAGCATTCGCGATCGGCTCAGTTATATATGGTATCGGCTCGTTGATTACTGGTTTGAGTCAGAACATTACACAGCTCTTCGTCGGATGGTCCGTTATTGAAGGTTTAGGCGCTGTATTAGTCATTCCCGCCATTGCCGCGTTAGTGGCTGCAAATTATAAGGGCAAAGATCGTATTGCCGCGTTTGCTATGGTCGGTGGTATTAGTGGCGTCGCGGCTGCTGCCGGCCCACTTATTGGCGGATACGTCACAACATATCTGTCGTGGCGCTATGTATTCTTTAGCGAAACGGTAGTCATGATAGTGGTCCTCATTCTCTCTCGTCGATTCAAGGCATCGTCTGCAAATCCGGCAGAAAAACTAGATACTGGCAGCATGCTACTCTCGGTCGCCGGTATGACGACGCTTGTATATGGTATGTTGCAAAGCAAAACCTGGGGCTGGGTTGAGCCGATGAGCAAACCGGTTATTAATGGGCAGGAGATTGCTCCGTTCGGCATTTCACTCTCAGCGTATTTGATCGTCATTGGTATTTTCTTACTCAAATTCTTCCTTGATAGACAGAAAAAGCTCGAAGAAGCTGGCAAAGAACCGCTGGTGCATGCATCACTTTTCTCCATTACTCGGCTACGTGCAGGTTTATCGGTACTGATGGCGCAGTATATGACCATCGGCGCCATATTCTTTGTCGTTCCGGTGTACTTGCAAATGGTTCTCGGCCTGGACGCCTTGGAAACCGGGATTCGTATACTGCCATTGTCCGCAGCGCTCATTATCTTTTCAGTGCTCGGTACACGTTTAACAAATGCCAGATCTCCACGTTTTATCGTGCGCGTCGGGCAGGCATTACTCGTACTTGGAGTTGCTTTTTTGCTCTCCGCTGTAGATCCAGAGCTTCGAAGTGGTGCGTTCGCTGCCGCGATGTTTGCTGTAGGCGCAGGACTAGGTCTATTAGCATCACAGCTCGGCAATATTAATATGTCTGCTGTCTCCGCCGATAAAAGCAGCGAAGTTGGTGGCCTACAAGGCACTTTCCAAAACCTTGGCTCATCTTTTGGAACGGCGTTTGTCGGCTCAATTCTGGTCGTTTCCCTTACGAGTGGCTTTGTATCTAATATTAATAACAGTAGCCTACCAAGCGATGTTAAAACGTACATCACTCAGCATAGTAAGTCAGGTGTGCAGATTGTGCCAAGTAGCGAAGTTGAGCAATACGTCATAAGCAAAGGCGGCAGCCAGTCAGCAGCTCAGGAAATTAGTAGCGAATACACTGATGCTCAACTCAGCGGCCTCAAGTCGGCTATCACTGCCCTAGGCTTTGTGGTTGTACTGTCACTATTGCTTTCTCGTAACATCCCCTCCGAGAAGCTAAAAACTACTTAAGGTCTTTTTGATTACGTTTTATCTCTCGCTTAATCATTGTTTGTTTGATAAGTAAATTAGCGAATGTAGCAATGATTCCTATGCCAATCAGTACGTAAAACATCGTAAACAATTTTGCAGCGTCTGATACAGGTGTGATATCACCATAGCCAACAGTTGTGAGTGTTATCGTGCAGAAATAGAAAGCGTCGAGCCATTTAAGCCCTTGTTCAAAGTGGAAAAAAGTTGCACCAACACACAAGACACTTACGGCAGCTATTCCTACGCCCACCAACTGATGGTGGATGGAAGCAAACTCTTGTTCTAGTTCTTTTTGTCGTTCTAACGTATCAGCCATAGTGCAAGCCTATCATAGCTTGAGCAGCTTGCAATACAAAAACAGCCCCGAAGGGCTGCTCTTGTGCGCTATAGCGTCCTACTTATGGAATAGGAACTACTACAGTGTTGCCAGTTACAACGGTGTTAACACTGTTGTTGCTGTTGTCGTTAATAGTATTGCTGGTAGCAGAAGTGTTGCTTGTGTTACCGCTGTTGTTAACGCTGCTATTGCTGTTGTCGGTATACGTATTTGTAACCGTGTTAGTCACAACGCTCGTGTTGGTAGTTGTGCTCGTGCTGGTATTGGTAGTATTACCAGAATTGAGTGAGTTACCATTGAACATTGAGATCGTGTTGCCACTGTAACGACTATCGATAGCAGTGTTAGTGCTGGTGTTAGTCGTGTTAGAGATGTTGGTCTGGTTGTTGCTGTAGCTGAAGCTATAGTTACCAACAAGACCGCCCTTGAATGAGCCAACGCCAAAGCCGCTGCCGCCCATTACTACGCTGCCGTCAGCTGCAGTCTGTGGTGTAGCAGAGCCTACGCATACATCTGGTGCGTTGTTGGTCTGTTGTGCCGCAGTTGAGCTAACTGGGTTAGTTTGTGTTAATGCGTTTACTTTGCTGTTTATAACCATGTTTGTGATAAATGCTACCGCGCTTGCTGCGACCAATGTTGAAACCACAAATGCGGTGATCAACTGGTTGAAGCTAAGAGTAATAGCCTGCTGATTTGTATTGTTCATACAAAAACCCTCCTTATTGTTAGTGGTTCCCACCAAACTGGTAAGAGCTCCCACTCCGTGCCCCATCAGATAGAGCCATGGTACGCCCGCTACATATGGCACCCAAGCATAAGCATACGAGTTATCCACTTTTCATAAGCGTAATATCTCTGTTATTTCTGCGTCTTTTGTGTTGACAAATTGTCTACGCACTCTTAGCTTTCCCAGACCCAGTATAATTGACAAATATTGACAAGTATGATACAATGAGGAGATGGAGTCACCTTTCCCCGTATCTGATGAGCAGTCAGAGTCTCTTGGCTACGACAACATGCCGTTATCGAACGGCTATGGTGTGCATCCAAACCGTGTGCAGCACCACTGGAACGTATCAATTTCAGAAGTAGACCAGGAAGAGCACGACCGTCGCATTAATCAAGACGCTATGGAGCTGATTATTGCCAATAGCACAAAGTATCCCCCAATTGATCACAATGAGACTGCTAAGCTTCTTCAAGAGTCGCGCGAAGGCAATGATGATGCGCGCGATAATCTTCTACTAAGCTTTCAAAGATATGTCATCTGGCATGCCAAACAATACTTTGCTAGCGCCCGGCGACTACATGTGCCATACGAAGATGTAGTCCAGATGGGGTATGAAGGTTTGATTACTAGTGAAAAATCAACTGATGTTGAAAAGTATAAAGATTCAGAAGGTGCCTTTCGTTCATATTTTGCATACGGGATACGCAAAAAAATAATTCGCAACTTGCCTTATGAGGGAAGTGTGATATCTCTGCCAGTGCATTTGCATACAGCGGCCAAAAACATAATCTTTGCAGAGAGCGACTTGCGGCAAGAACTGATGCGCGAACCTACATTGCATGAAATTGCAGAACGCTGCGGCATGATGTCTACCCGTCCACCCGAAGCACGCTACCAAACCGGCGAAGACACCGATACTTTTGCCGAAAGGCCGTACTCAGAATCGCGAATTGATCGGGCACTTCAGATGTATCACCGGCAGCGAGATAAGGCCGCTGAGGAGGTCAAAACTATCTTGCAAACTACGCGGCACCGCCATGTGAGCCTCGAAGCCATAACAAGCAAGGATGGTGAAGAATATCTGTCGCTTGACGAAACACTACCTACCGAACGCGATCAATATGACCCGGTGTTTGAGGAAGTCGCAGACAAACTTGACTACGAAATGGTGGCGCAAGCAATGAACGGCGAATTGAATTATCGAGAGCAACGCGTTATGGAGCTGAGATATGGGATTGGAGACGACGAGCCGCACACTTTTGATCAGGTAGGACGTTTAATGGGTGTCAGCAGAGAACGCATTCGTCAAATACAAACGAAAGCCGAAAAAAAGTTGCGTGAATCAGATGAGCTAGAAAACTTTTTGTGTACTGCACCTACTCCAAGCGCTGGCCGTACAACAGCAAGTTATATGGATGCAATCAGTTTAGAAATTGCGCATGATAATCGTTGGAAACGTCGTACTAGACTACGCGAAGTAGAGATGAAACATGAGCGCATGGAGCAGTATTTCGGCACGCCCGCGCTCGAAGAACAGTTGTTGATGGATGCCTCACGGTGGGATAGTCAGCAAAAGTTAGACGACCCTATAGAGGCGGTTCGTCGGGCTCATCGGCAAGAACGCTTAATAACGCGGCTTGGAGAGAGTGACGATACGGAACTTGATACGGTTGAGGCGCAGGATTTTATGGAAGAGTTTTACGGGCTAGCAGCCAAGGGCGCGCTGAACAGTGTCATTCCCTACAATGCGTCACTCACAGACGTTTGGATACATGCCAGAAACGTTTTGCTGAAAACAGCACGAAGCATTACGAAAGAGTCAAATAGTAGCAAAGTCAACTTAGCTGATTTATATATGCAAGCAATTGCGATAGAAAATCTAAAAGTTAGATAATTTCTTCGATGTAGTTGGCGGTTGGGTCGTTGCTGCGCTGACCATAGTTTGCGTAGTGTAATCGTGTTGGTTTGATGCGTAGTGGCATGTACTTGCCGGCGTGTACTTTGTTGATAGGCGGTGACCAATTATGGTCGTCGCTGTGGCGCAACTCCATAAATTTATCGAAAAGATTGTTCATATAGTCATCTGCTGATACTTCTGTTACCTCGCCGGTCAGCTGAACGGTGGTTTGCGTTTTGCGGTCCGCCACGGTAAAAGCTGCAACTCGTCCTTGCTTCACGTTCTGATACTTGGTTGTTTCGGCGCGAGTGACGAAGTAAATGTTAAAATCGTCATCCGCTATAAAATACACGGCAGCTCCCCAGGGAGTGCCATCATCGGATACTGTTGAAACCACACCCATAGGATTATCGCGCAAAAAGTCGTGCACTTTTTGATTGGTATTACTCATATGGTTATTCTGCCACGGCTCACCCCGCAAAACAAGCCCGCCACCTCTACGCAGCACCCCTAACATTGACAAATATTGACAAGTGTGATACAATTATTAATAATAGCCTCAAACCACGAATACCTTACAATAAGACTATGGCCAATACTGCGCATCAAGACCGAATCAAGGATGAGCTGAAACGTGCTGGTGTGCGCCCTATCGAGCTACATCGCCACATGTTTAAGCTGTTGCCGGATGTAATTCGCAGCAACGAGCACATCGAGGCGGCTGCCTATGGTCTCAATGAAAAGAAGTGGCACGCCATGCTCGTAGCCACAGATCGCCGGGTCTTATATGTGGAGGCAGATTTATTCTTTGGGAATGTTTCTGAAGTTGCTTACGACATTGTGCACGGTACAGTGCTCACGCATGCGCCTCTTAAAGTTGGGGTTAAACTAAAGACTCTTGGCCATATATACGCGCTTGAGTATGTGAATAAAACCTGCGCACAGCGTTTTACTGCTTATATTGAAGATCGAGTTGAGAAAATGGGAGATTTGCCAAGCGGTTTTGCTCCACCACACGAACCAGTTAAGCTGACAAATAAAAAGTCGCATATATTTATGGATGACCAAGGCTTGCCGGATCTTCCATTAGCGCATATATATGACGTACAGCGTGATTTCTTGCGCCACCAACATACCCTGTCTATTACACATAAGACCCTGCAGAACACTCAGGTGACCGTCGTGCTGCGGTACCATATGCATGATGATGCGTTGTTCGCAGTAGCAGACGAAGATGTGTCAACGATTTTTGATCTAAAACAGGTTTTGCCGGCCACTGTTATAGAGCCTAAGTCAGGACGGACTATGCAACTTGAGGTGATACTAAAAGTTGAAATGAACCCAGCAGTTTTGTCGCTCGGTCTTGAGGCAGATGGTAAAATCGCCGGTGGCAAAGTATATCGTTTGCAAATTGTTGATTTAGCGTTTGTAGCAAGCAAAAAGTAACGCACGTTACTGCACATTATTTTATACAACGTTGTAGGAAATATACAGAGGCGCTACATGTAGCGTGTGGGCGAAACTATTGACACTAATTGACGCCCGGGCTATGCTGGAATTTCCGTGCTTTTTTCATGTGAGGTGGAAAACAGCACATATGTACCCCTGTTACGCCGCAACTAATATTAATTCTAGCGGGTAGCCAGCAAGGGGGAATAAGGAGGGTCAAGTATATGAAATTGACAAAACTCATTGCTGTTATTGCGCTCAGTTTTGCGCTAATAGCCACGAGTGCGCCGGCCTTTGCGGCTTCGAGCGCCAAAAAATCATCAAATAAACAGGTTGCTGCAAACGAAACAGCCAACCCAGAAGAAAAGGCTGAGCCTGCACCGGCACCACAGCCCAAAGTAGTCACCGTACAGTCGGGTGATTATCTCGAAAAGATCGCTACAGAAAATCAAACCACTTCTCTGCGTTTGTTCTACGCAAACACGGGAATTAGCAACCCTGATTTGATCTATCCAAATCAGCAGCTGCGTGTGCCAACCGCTGAAGAAGCGTTGACGCCACGCGAAGTGCCGCAGAACCAAACGGTGCCAACTCCAACCCCAGCAGCAAGTCAGCAAGCTGCAGCTCCTGCACCAGCGCCACGGCCGGTAGCAAGTGCTCCTGCACCAGCGGTAGCGGCAGGTGTCTGGGATCGTTTAGCAGCATGTGAAGCGGGCGGTAACTGGCACATCAACACCGGCAATGGTTATTATGGCGGCCTACAGTTTAGCCTTTCAAGCTGGCGATCAGTCGGCGGTAGTGGCTTACCAAGCAATGCCAGCCGCGAAGAGCAAATCGCTCGCGGCAAGATCTTACAGGCTCGTTCCGGCTGGGGCGCCTGGCCTGCCTGCTCTGCCAAACTTGGCTTACGCTAAAACAACATAAACCAACCTCACTCATATAATAAGAGACCTCGTTTTTCGGGGTCTCTTATTATATGAGTGCAGAATCCACATGTACAGGACGATGGTTGCCGTGCTCCATCTTTTATGTGTAAATAATTTTACAATAGCTGTTGCTTCTATGCTGTGCTACAGTGCTTGTATCTATGGGAGCCCCTGAGTCTAATCTGGCATTTGAGATCTTAGTCGTAGATGCTGCCGCCGACGCAGCACCTTTGCAAGAAATTCTACGAGACCGTTTGGGTGCGGTAAGTGCCGGTCAATATGTGAATGGACACCATCCTAATAGTGACACTATTGAGGGCGTCCAGGCAGATTTACCGGAAGCCCAGGAAGCTCTCCTTGAAGAATATAAGTGGGTTGCTGCACTTGCTGCCCATAATGCTGCAAAGCACACTGGCGAACAGGCCGAAAAGTTAATGCGCATCTCAGAGCTCGCAATTATTGGTGCGGCAAAAACCTACGATGCCGAACAAGAGGAGAACTTCGTTCGTCATGCGTCAAAGTTTGTGCACGAAGTTATAGCAACCCAGCTTGATATCAAGGACATCGATAATTTGTACGAAGATGAGGCAGTACAAGCATTATTTACACCATTTGCACAACAGCCTCTTGAAGCGCACGAACCGACAAATGAGATCCAAATCTTTAGTGGTGTATTCCCTGGCGCTCGCATGCCTGAAGATTTGCCAGTAGATTCGGAGGTGTACTTTTCCTCGGCGAGCGACGAATATGGCACCATGCGTATCGTAAAGGGCACGATCAAAAAGTCTGAGCCATATGACAGGAGTGGTCGCATACCGTCTGAAGACGAAAGCCCTGGCCTTGTGCGGATCGTATCCAAAGAATCTCCGTATGTCTATATAGCCGATACAACAAGCTGCAGTATCGTGCCAGTTGATGTGGCCGAGGAGCTTCTTGATAGCCCGGCATTTGCTAAGCAGTGGTTCGAAGAGGGATTCCCTATTTGGGCGCAACATGACTCTAGAGTTGAGTTTCTGGAAAAGTTGCGCAATCGCGTTACTATAGAGGACAGGTTAAAGAATAAAGTAAGGGCTGGGGTAAGGAATAAAGTATGACACGGCAAGAGGAATTAAATCAAAGAACACTGGAGTCAGTTTGGTTAGCAGTCGATGCCTCTCGAGAGGCGCTTATTGCGCGTGATGAGGCACGTGAGGTTGCAGCAACGGTCGAGGGTCTCTTAGATCTTCAAGCCCGTGGTATACAGGTGCCAGGCGTTGAGGCTATGAACGAAGAGACAGTCAAAGCTTCTCGCAGTAACGTAGATTTAGCCGAGCGCAATTTTGATATATCCTCTTCTATGGTTGGTGCCGTTGCCATGATGGATGAAAGCCCACTTGCCCCTAGGTCGAGCCGCGAGCTTCCGCCCGTGCCAGTGATCGCAGATCCCACTCCCCCACAGCCAGGCACACAGTCAGAGCAACTTGAGCAGGAAACACGCAAACAAAAAGGTTCAATCATGAAAGAGCGCATGTCAGGGCTTGTCGCGCGTGTCATAAGCGAGGGCGGAGCAATTGAGAAAGATGCCAAGGAGAGCGCAGGATTTAAGCTCAGAGAAACTGCTGGACTGAAGCCAAGTCAATATGGGCCAGCAAGTACAGCGCTTGCCGGCATGGGTGTTTTGATTTTCGAGAAAGCTTCGGCAGCAGCAAGACGTGTTGATGCCATTCGACTCGACCCTGCTGCGCTCAAAAAGGCAGTTGATGCTGGTACTTTGCCTGAGCAGCTGCTAAATGAAGCGAACGCGCTCGAAAACGAGAAGAGTTTAAAAGCTGATGCGCTTGATGCAGCGAGTGAGCATGCTGCTAGTAGTCAGGCGCGAACAATAGATAGCAGCCAACAGCACGAAGATGCTGTAGCGCAGCCAGATACTCGCGAAGAGCTTCGTAGCGATAGCGTGAGCCGTCGCAAGGGTAGGTTCGAAAGAATCCCGGAACGGACACCGCACGCACCAAAAAAACCTTCAGAAGATCTGCGCCGAAAGATTGATTTTGAATTCCAAGTAGATGGCTGCAGAAAAGGTTTCAGTACCTGCCTCAAAGGATCGTCATTTGCAGAGCTCGATGACCCTACAAAGTTACTACTTTCAGTAGGATTTGTAGCCGAGAAGTTTAGCTTCATCGAGGACATCGAGCAAAAGAAGGGCAAGATCCTTACTTTCCTTAATCAAGGTAGAGGTGAAGAAGACTCATTGGGCATGGAAGAGCTAGATCAACTTTGTGATGCTGCTCGTGAAGATGCATTGATACATGTTAATGGTCAGGGACCCCAGTTGACACCCTTTGGGCTCAATGCGCTCATCGCAAACGAACAAATTAGACAGTTGCATAAAAGAGACATTTTGGTTTAGGCCAGGCATATTCCCTATTTTTCCGTAAGAGCATATACTGTTGGCATAGAATAAAGCAAGGAGAGGTTTTATGTCGGGTAAAGTCATTGGTCTTATTGTGGTGGTATTGATGGTCGTAGGCGGTGTTGGTGCATATGTGGCAACACAAAATAAAGACGACGAAAAGGCAGCTACTGCCACTAACTCAAAGTCAGCTTTTAAGGATCCCGAGAGCGATGTCTATAATGGCGATCTGCTTGATATTACGAGCGCTGGCAAGGCGCGTAAGTGTACTTTTCAGTCGACTGTTGAGAATGTCACGAGTAACGGTACGCTTTACACAGATGGTAGAGGCCGTGGCCTGATGGAGATTGTTGTTGAGAATGTGGGTTCGACCAATGTGCTCGTACTCTCCGATAAAATCTATGGTTGGACAACCGCTGGTGGCTCAACTACTGGATTTACCTACACCAAAGCCGAGCTGCAGAAGATGTCCACTGACGCAAGTGCCAATAGTCAGGCGAACTCAGCCGCCTCAAGTGCTAACCAAGCATTCAATATGAAATGTACAAGTTGGACCCTAGATCTCTCTAAGTTTACCGTACCAACCAATATCAACTTCCTGAGCCTGCCTAGCGGCCAGTAACGATTCCTCTGTCATCTCGAGGGAATCCGAGAGATCTCTCAAAAGTCACTATACGTATGCAAATACAGTAGTGCTTTTTGCTAGAATTGCTTTCTCAGGTGTGTCATTCTGAACTAGTTTCAGAACCTACACGAACACTCCAAAAGTCCGTCCTCACTCTCTCGCCATCCTGAGGCGAAGCCGAAGGATCTATCCCGTGGTTCACAAACAGATTCTTCGTATTCACTCAGAATGACATACATGTTCTTCCGATGAAGAACCAAATCCATACTTTTGCCTTGATGCAAAAGCATGCCCTCAACTTGATTGGGGGTATGCAAAACATCAAGGCAGGACGCTCATCTTGGGTGATATGTTGTCGAGTAGCACAATGGGTTCGACAACTCACCTCAACAAGTTGAGGCTCAAACATGTCTCACCACAGATATTGTGCTATCTTGGGCAATACACGCCACGATTTCGCTCTACTGCCACAAATCGCCATGGTATTCCTCGCTGCGTGCGAGGAATTGTTTGATTAGAAGTCAGCGATGACGAGTTTTTTCATCTGCATCATGTTGGCGTAGGCCCCGGGCTTTTTCATGAGCTCGTCCATATTTGCAGGCACAATCTGCCAGCTTACGCCAAACTTGTCTTTGCACCAACCACACTGTTCGGATTCAGGCACAGTGGATAATTTCTCCCAGAAGTAATCAATTTCCGCTTGATCTTTGCACGGTACCACCAGCGACACTCCTTCAGTAAACGGTGCATCCATCTCCACCCCTGAATCCATCGCCGACACCCATTCGCCATCAAGCAGACAGTCGCCATACATCAGCGAACCCTTCTTGGCCGGACCCGTATCTTCTTCGTAAGGAGCTAGTAATCCAAGCTTTGAATTTTCAAACACCGATACATAATATTTCAGCGCCTCCTCAGCACGATTCGTATTATCGCCGCTAAATAGCAATGAAGGCACAATACTCTGCCGCGCATCGCCTTCTGGATTGCTCAGAATCAGTTGCCAGCTTACGCCAAACTTGTCTTCTACCCAGCCGTAATACTCGCTAAATGGATACTTGTCGAGTGGCATCATCACGTTGCCGCCGTCGGTCAATTTTTGCCACATTTCATCAAGATGCTCTCGTGCCTGCTCGTCCTCGCCAGGATTAAAGTCAATAAAAAACGAAATAGAAGGATTCGGCTTGAAGGTATCGCCAGCATTAATAAGTGAGAACTGTCGCCCACGTACCTCAAAGTCGATCACCAGCTCCTTGCCGGCTAGATCGACTTGAAAATCTGCCAAGCCTTCTTCTTTGGTCGTCGGATAGTACATCGTATGGGTGATTTTGCCATCACCGAATGTGGAGACATAAAAGTCAGCCATCTCTTTTGCGTTACCGTTGCACCAAATGTTCGGTGTGATTTTCTGCCCCATACTACCCTCCTGAAGTTATGAATCCATTCTACGCTACTAGCATTAGTCGTAGGTGCCAATATTCTTACACTGTAACTCTATGCGGTTCCAAGACCATACAGCTCTTTGATATCATTGCGTGTAGCTCTCATTTCATTCTCTAGGCCGTCGATGCGTTGGCCATGGTTTCGAAGGTCATGTTTCATCTCGCGTACATCAATTTTCAAGACCTGCACAGCTCCCTTTAAAATCTGCACATCGCCCTTCAAGACCTGCACGTCACCCTTCAAGACCTGCACGTCATCTTTCAAGATCCGTACGTCACCTTTTAGTCCATCTACATCGTGGCGTAAGCCGCCCAACTGACCACGAATGCCATGTATCTCGCCGCTTATCATGGTGCCAAGATCTACAATCGCCGTTGCTAGATCATCAAGAGTGGTGGCCCGTCGCTTCATACTTTTAGTCTAGCACCGCCGTATGGTTTATGAGCCAGTAATTTTTACAAAGTTAAGAGTAATTTCATGCCCAAAGACGCCACCCACTTGACAAAAGTGCTTATAGTGTGGTATAATGGTTAATAATGAGTGATAAAGAGCTATTCACTATCCCTTCTGACCCGATTAAGTGGCCTTCAAAACTAGGATCTTTTGTATTTGAAACATGCATCAAAGACGCTGCCGCTACCCGCCACCAAACCCAGGAAATCCTCGGTCAACTTATGACCCGCGCAGCAGAACCAGACACTCACCTAGCTATCAAAGACTAACCAGCCGCTTCGAACTTCGAACTACGAACCAGCCCTCCGGTCTTTGGCGTGAAAGACATCACCTTTGTCGTGTACCGGTTCACTGCCGAGGTGTTTCAATAGGTCTTTTGCATCAGGATCATCTGCAATCAGCTTACCGTCTTTTACATGGGCCATATCTTTGCCGATCAACCAAGCTTGTGTTGCCCATGAGCCACTGCTACGATGACCCGCTACACGTTGCAGCCCACCCGGATCGCCTACATCTTGCGTCCTAAATGATTTGAATTGTTCTTTTGGCCGTACGATAACTCGATAATAATCCCCGGTTCCTTTCGTCCCCTGCTTTGCCCGTTTTGCCTTAGTTGCGCTCATTGTTCCTCCTCTGCTTGCACCCTCAATAATATGCGCAACCAGGGAGCCACACAGTTATATACCTTACTGAGACAAGTTTCGTCTTCATGCACAGTCCCATTATCTTATCATTTTATAGGTATCCCATACTTTTATGTGCAATAATCCTGCTATTTAACCTGGACTATATGTTGGGCTATATCTTTGCTAGGGGGCAGTATGACGTAAATGCTTCGGAAGCCTGAGTTACTGAATCGGCCCACCCTTCTTAGGTTGTCTAAAGTTTTTAGCACAAAGCTGTTGTTTATGCCATCAAGCAAGGTATTGCGGCTATCTTGTGCAACAAGATCTATTACTTGTAATTTTGTATCGTAGGATTCTAGCGTTTTTGATTTGTTGTCGATCAGCTTTATCAACAACGCAATACGATCAGTAATCTGCATATTTTCTTGTCTAACTGCGGGTGTGGGTATCTTTTTCCATTTACCAGTTTTTGGATCCTCGTACTCTACAATTACTGTTTCGAGTTTGTCGGCATCATCTTTGTGAACGTACGTGTTACTGGTTATTTCGTTGGTGTAGTCAGGCCGGTTATGAAGGCGCGCTATGGTTTCGTCCGGATAATACTCGACTATCTCCACGCCAAAATCTTCGTCTCCGTGTAGTATAAAATCAGGTCTTTCGTTGACTGTGTACTTTTTGCCCGGAAAAACCTTTCTAAGTATTTCTAGCTCGGCATCTTTTTTTGCGCTTCTTGTCATGGTTTAGTTCTACACTTTACTTTTTGAAACAGAGCGTAGGCATTGTTCTGAGAGTCTTGAAAATAGTTGCCAGTACTTTGTTTAATGACCGCCAAACACGGTGCAGCCCTTTTTTCTGAGCTGATCTGCTAATCTTGCTTCGGCTTTTCTAGATTCTTTAACTGTAATAAATGTTGTAAGGTGTTCGTAAAGATCTGGTCTTAACACCAGGTTCTTAGCCTGTTTGATATGCTTTGAGCTCTTGTAGCCAGTCTTATGTTTCTCGAATCTCTTCTCAACAGGTAAGCCAGTTCCACCAACATAAACAATCATTGGACTATCTAATTTTATAGCATAAACGCTTCGTAAATATATCACTTAAAGTCCTTCTAGAAAATATTGGCTTGCTCAGGCATTGTTATGTCAACAAATCTAATCATTCTGTTCTCGCTCCAGTCCATAACTTTTGCATACCTACCATTGTGCTTCAAAGGCCTACTATACTTGCACCCTTCACATTCATCTTTTTCAACCAAGTCGGGTGTCTCACCAAATAGTGTTAGCTCACCTGGTATAACTCGGTTTATGTGCCTACAGCTCATAGGCACAACATATTTTACCCCGTCCATCTGCCAGATATTCCAACTTATAATTTCTGCAAAATCGTGCTGAAATCTCTCGCGGGGTTACCTAATTCATCCATAGATATGGTGTTTGCAGACCCGCCATATTTTCTTCTAATGGCGGCATCAGCGTGTGCGCGAAAAATATAAAAGTTGATAAAGGTGATCGGATAAAAGCAAAGGTTTTGATATGCTGATCTAACGTTCTTTGACTCGTGATATCAGAGCTAAAAAGAATACTTGCCGCACGGAAGCTTTAAGTGGATTAGCGGCACTTACCATTCTATATATCTATGCGGTTATTCACTTGTAAAAAACGGCTACAAAATATTAAATGATATCACGTGGTGTTGCCAAACGCGGCCCCCAATCTGAGTGGTCGCTACTTTACCGCAAGCCATGAAACACTTTGTGGGGCAAAGCCTTCGAAAGATGCCAAACATACATTCAATTACGATTAATGCGCAATGGCCACTGGCCCGAGGATAAGATGAAAGTGCCCAACAAGCAGATGGTGTTGCTGGTCGCTGGGCACCCTCAAAGACATGAAAAAGTTCACGGTAAGCATCCAACCCAAAAGCCTTTAGGGCTACTAGAACGCGTAGTGCTTAGCTCAACTAACCCGGGCGACATAGTACTAGACCCTTTCATGTGCAGTTCTACGACTGGCTTAGCAGCGCACAAACATGGTCGTGATTCATTGGCATAGACATAGAAAAAGAGACGATTTATCAATTAAACGTTTTAAGATATGATTACAGTCATGAAGAATTTGGCGATGGATAAAATACTCTCGGCTTGAAAGTGAAGATGCAGTTTTTAGATACATCACCAATAACCTTAGCTTGAGTAATGCCCTGTGGGGTATTTTGTTAATTGGGAAAAGTTTAAATACAAAAGCCATAGAAATAGAGCTAAACACGCCGACTACCTGATTTCGGTAAACAGGACTTTGATGCTGAATTCCGTACACTTGTTGGCACGCACCCTGAAGTCAAAGGCAATTCCTGCTCTTCTCGTTAGAGATGCCGTCAATAAGAAGAAATTTGATATCCTGGTCAATTATGAAGGTGGTGAACTGCTTTACCAGCAATTTGATTTTCAAAAGATGCGTTACCAGCCACAGGAGATTGATGAGTTTATAGATTTTATGGCTAAAACGGGCCTCAAAAGTTTATTCGTCGACGAAAAGATTAAAAATCTCGTCGATTACATGGTAGGCGTTGAGGCTGGGCTTGATAGCAATGGACGCAAAACCGTGGCGGTAAGGCGATGGAAGAAATAAGCGCTTATACAAAAGGACTTGTGAAAAAACGACTACCAATACATTTCTCAAGCAAACGCAACGCGAATCAAATCAGAGTTTGGTTATGATGTGCCGGTAGATAAGACATCGAGAATTTATGATTTTGCATTATAAATATATCTTTATATCATGCTTTATAATTGATGATCATTTTCGCCCCTCCAGGCGCTATAAACATGTTTGCCAGCATCAGAATCAAGTATTATGCATAAATACGAAAAAACCGCCCTTTCGGACGGTTCCATCGGTTTCGTACCTTTTGGTAAGAATTGGTACTTTGTCTGACTCAAGGGGTAAATCTGACTTTTGGTCAGGAACCCCGGTCTGGGTATTTACCTGCTGAGTCTGGCTCTGGCGACTGGATGCGCTTCGCTTGCACGAATTTCGCTTTTCGGTGCGAGCACCTGCACGCTCAATCCTGTACGAACCAGCCACTACGTGGCAATCTGGTTCAAGCCCGGTCAGAGATATAAAAACAGCCTGCAAACGCAGACTGATTTTATATGGCTCCCTACAATAGAGGAAGTTATAACTATAATTAAGCAGGATCTTATAGTTTCAGAACGGCGCTAATTAACTGCCAGCCTCGGACTCCATCTTTTCAAGACGAGTGTAGTAGTCAGGGATTTCTTTAAGATGTGCCCAAGCAATTTTGCCGGTTAAAAGTGGATCGCTATTGGTAACGTTAGTTTCTGGGTCGTGTGATCCGTGCTCTAGTTCAATCGCTAATCCTTTGCGAAATTCCTCAAGATCAAACTTAGTAAAATCTACTCCGATTTGTTCGCCAATCTTCCTTGCATCATCGATGCTAAATTCATTTTTCATGACCTAAGTGTATCATTTATATAAACCCAAAGGGGTATACTTAGATTATGAAAAAAGTCCAAAAAGAATATTTACAAAGTGCTATGTTCGGGTTTAACGATGCACTTGTATCGACTACTGGCGTTATTGTTGGCATTAGTACCGGTACAGGCAATAAGCAGGTGGTTGTATTGGCCGGTGTTGTCACAATATTAGTCGAGGCTCTTTCGATGGGATCTGGTCAATACTTGAGCTCTAAGTCCGCACATCAGCTAGATCGAAGTGACTCATTCAGAGTACCGGTAATCAGCGGTTTAATAATGTTCGGAGCATACTTTCTGGCTGGCTTGGTGCCACTTTTGGCGATCATCATTTTCCCCATGAGCTATTCAAGAGATGTCGCGATTGTTGCGGCCTTAAGCTGCCTACTCGTACTCGGTTATGCAAAAGGTAAAATAGTTAGAGTTCCACCAATTAGGAGTGCCGTGGAGGTACTACTAATTGGTGGTATCGCAACAGCTATAGGTATAATAGCGGGCAATATTTTTTCTATTTAACCTCTTCGCCAACTATCCTGGTCGGTTTATTAAATGCATGGATGCCCGGTAGCATAGCATGCACAGTAGCTGTTGAGTTCGATTGCTACAGATGGTTGTCAGTTATGACAGATTAAACATCGCCATAAAGGTTTCAACCCCAGTCTAAGCATACAAAAAGTCAGAACCATTTTCACAGTTCTGACTTCGTCTATTCCAGCTTGTCTCACAACAATAGAGGAAGTTATAACCGCAATCAAGCTTGATCTAGCTATAAATCAAGTAATGGCTGTAAGTGTCTGCGTCTTTTGTTTACAGGTATTTAGCTTTGACATGCTCTTTATTTATTCCGTTTACTAGATTCGTAAAGCCCAAATCCCGCAAAAAGCCCATTGATACGTTCGACCGGCTTCCAGAAACGCAATACAAAACTATTTCAGTATCTTTCGGCACGTCTTTAAGTTTTTCAGCACCAGCCATAATTTGAGATGGCGGAATGTTAATCGCACCCTTTACGTGGCCAAGTTTGTATTCCAGTGGTTCTCGTACATCAACAATGATTCTGTCCATAGATTCTCTTTTCATCTTTCTATAATAATGTAAACGATTTACATTAGCAACACATTCGGTATATAATGTGATTATGGAAACAGCTACCTATCGTGAAACTAAATATTGCAACTCAATACGCGATATTATAAAAAGGCTGGGTCATGTTACTAATGTTGAGTTGTTACATCACTTGCAGCGTGATTTTCCCGAACTTAGTGCTACCACAGTTCATCGTGTAACTGCTCGATTAGCGAGCAGAGATGAAATTGGCTTGGCACCCAATACACATCGTGGCGCCGTGCGTTATGACGCACAGGTAAAGCCTCATGATCATTTCAGCTGCAATGCCTGTGACCGCCTATGCGACACTGATATTAAAGATAAAATTCAGCCCATAATTGAAGGGGCCATTGCTGACTGTGCGATTCCTGGAAACATTGTGATTACAGGGTTGTGTAATTTATGTAATTCAAAGTAAAAAAGCAACTCATAAAACCGTACTCGTGCCGTAAGGTTCCGTATCTTGCTCTGTGCTTATCGTATTAATGGATGGCGTGAGGAAATAGCGGTTTCAATTCTAGTCAGGGTAAATAAAAATCAGAACCGAATTAACAGTTCTGACTTCATCTAACATGGACTGGCTCCGGGTTGTGGATGAAGTTATAACCAAGATAAAGCCTGACTTAATATATTCGATAGAGCTGGACGTATAATTTTTCCAACAGTTTGACTTGTTTACTAAAACCACTGCTCGCACTTACTTTGTGCCTGAGAACGTTGCATCCCCTGAGCCGTTAGACTGTTGATGCAGTTCATAATATTGCGTAAACGTTCCGTGTGTTTTCTGTCTAGCTCTTGTTGCTGTCTCACCGCTTCAGCATCATTTTCGGATTGTGTATTGGCGGTGGGTCTACTGGTATTCACTGTTGGCAGAGCTTTTGTTCCTGATGATTGAGTTTTGTATTGTGGGGTGTTGTTGCTTGAACTGCGAGGAGTTTGGCTACTGACACTTCCGTCTGCTGTATCAGCAAGTTTGACCCTTGTTCCATGGTTATTCATCTTGCAGTAATCAGGGCTCTTGCTCGTGAATCCTGTGTAGGGGTCTTTGAATTCGTCATCCGTGTAGTACCTATGGGTTCCGTCGGAGCAGATCATGTATTGATATTTTTTTGTGCCCTCTAAGACTACTTTGTTCGTAGCATTTTTTGGGAATGTGGTGGCCACTTCTTTTTGCTTAACGGGCTGTAGGCCAAATAGTCTACCCCATATGCTTTGTAGGGATTGGAATTCTACCACCATGCTACCATTAGAGCCTTTCTCTAGAACTTTTGTATCTCCCAGCTCCAATTCGACGGACTTCTGGTTGGTGGTGCTAAATGGTAATTCAGCGGTTTTTTTGTATGTGTATGGGAGAGGGATGGCTCCTAAGATTATGATGATAAGAAGTGCCAAAATCACAGTCTTCAATAAGGAGGGTCGCAAATGTAGCTTCCCGGCCCTTAAAGATCCGACACTGATCCGTTTTTTGGTTTTCTGAGCCATAACTTCACTATACTTCTGTGGCGCATGAAAGTATACTGCGGCAAGCACCTGCACGCTCAATCCTGTACGAACCACTTTTGCTCCGCAAAAGGTCTGGTTCTCATCCAGCCCGAAACAATAAAAAACCGCTAGCAAATGCTAACGGATTTTTATGGCTCCGGCGACTGGATTCGAACCAGTGACATTTCGGTTAACAGCCGAACGCTCTACCGCTGAGCTACGCCGGATCATCTCGTGAACAGATAGGATTATATAGAATCCTCACTGATGAGGCAAGTCACCTAACGGTGTGATTTTAGCTCGGCTTGGGCACGACGGTCATCATCGCGCTTCTTGAGCGTTTGGCGCTTGTCCCAGCGCTTCTTACCGGTACCGACTGAGATTTTGAGTTTGATATAGCGGCCTTTGGTGTGGATTTCGAGCGGCACGATGGTTTTGCCCTGCTGCTTAGCAGCAATTAAGGCATCAATTTGCTTGCGCTTGGCTAGAAGCTTTCGGGCTCGTGTTTGCTCGGTGGCTTCGATTGGGATACCAGCAGTGCCAGCAATAGTTGCATTGATAAGAAAGAGCTCATCGCCCTTGATAGTTACGTACGCACCACGAAGGTGGCCGTGGCCCATGCGCAAAGACTTAGTTTCTGCGCCAGTAAGCTCAATACCCACCACTAAAGAATCACCGAGCTCATAATCGTGCCGAGCGCGGCGGTTGGTAATCATTTTGGTCTGAGGTGACTTCTTCTTAGCCATGGGGGTAGTATACCGTAAGCACTATCTCTACATTATTTTTTTATCTAAAACCAGCTATTATTACTAATTATACCACAAGATGTCAAGAATTGCAATGAATCGCGTCGAGCACGGTGCCGATTATCTCTGTGGTGCCATCTGTTTGCGTGCGCCAATACCACCATTCGCCACCCCACAGGTCAATAGGTGGAGCCTTGATAGCTCGAGCTAAACGAATGTTTCTTTTGATATGTTCAGTACTCATAGATCTATCCTGTTCTGATACCGGCATTTTCCAGATGGCAGTTGGGCCCCATGGTTCACACTGCAGCTCATGAATGAAGGTTGGCCTGCGGTGTAGGAGTCGGATAAGTGACTTGCGAACCCGGTGCGTCCATGGATACGAGTTAGTCTGGTGGTAGGCACCGTTGTTATAGAGCGTGTAATAAAACGAAAAGCCAACTATATCTGGGATCGGTCGGCGGATAGGTATGCCCCAGGAGTTGCTGGTGCTCATTATGATGGGTTTGGTGGGGTCTAGCGACTGAATGAGGGCAAATTCGGCACGCAGGCGTCGGCGGTCTACTTCTGGGGTGACGCCAAACGATTTGAGCAACGCTTCATTCTCTAGTTGATAGCTGACGAGAGCTGGCGAATCCTTGTATCGCTTGACCACCGTTTCGATGTAATGCAGTAAGGCTGCACTGCGCTCAGCCTTTGGCGCTTCCCACGCCCATGTAGGCCAGTGGTTTTCCGGCCAGCGTGGCTGCCTGGCACCCAAACAGAGGGTAATCTGACCGCCGGCTTTTTCAATCTGTTTGAACTGTTTGTCGAGCGCCGCGAAATCAAGAGTGCCCTGCTGTTTTTCGTGCTCGTTCCAGTAGCTCATGAGTCGAAAGCGGCGGAAGCCAGCATTCTGGATTAGCCAGTCAAGCGTCTGCACCGGGTTGAGATCAAAATTTCTACACTGCTTAACAGAGAAGCTGACCCCGAATGCAGCAGGATCAATTGGCGTGGCTTTGGGCACCGTAGACCTTCTTGGCTGCTTCCCAGACGCTTGGATCTTTCAGAATCTCTTTGCGGTAGTACCAGTATTCAGCACCCCACAGATCGATGTGGCGAATGCCGGTTTGCTGCGCGAATGCTGTGTTGGCTCGCAGTTGGTCTGCATTAAATGTTTTGTTCTGCTCCTCTAGGCTGGCATTGGTGATGCCACCGCTTTGAGCTGGCCACGGTTCTGCCTGTAGTTCGTGGATTATTGAAGGCTTGCCAGTCATAAGTTTCTGAATGCCTGCTAATCCTGCGTAGTACCAACTTGGGAATGGATAGGTGTAGTAGCCTCGCACCCACGGGCTATACACCTTACGATACAGGCTGATACCGTGAATGTCTGGCAGCGGCTGTCGCACTGGAACACCGGCATAATTATTGCTGCGGCTGATTATTACTGGGTGCTTAGGGTCTAATTTTTTCACTAAATCTAATTCACTCTGCAAGCGTGCTCGGTCAAAATTCTTGCACTCCCCAAACGTGTTAAAGAATTCATTTTCTAATTGGTAGCTTTTTAGGCTCGGTGAGTCTTTGTAGCGTTCCACGACAGCGGTGATATATTTTTCGAGTGCTGGCTGCCATTGTTCTGCAGGTTTAGAGGTGTCTACCCAGTCTGGTGCATGACACTCTGGCCAGCGCGGCTGCCGAAGGCCAATAGCTAGGCTTACATCGGCCCCCGCTGCCTCGGCTTTCTTCATCTGCCAATCAAGCGTTGTGAAGTCGTATGTACCCGGGGTAGGCTCTATCTCGTTCCAATAGCTTGTCAGCCTAAGCTGATCGACGCCTAGGTCATCAATAATTGCGTCTAGGGTTTTTTGCGGGTCCAGGCCTAAATATGCAGCATACGATGGTATGAAGGTGGCACCCTGCTTGAGCGGTAGTTTTGATTGGCTGTGCTGATACCAGAGAGCGATCGCATAAAAATTAAGTACCACCAGTACAATAAACACAGATATCCCAGCTAGAGTCCACAACGAATATCGCAGCAGCTTGCTGTGGGATTTCTCAGTTTTCTTTGGGGCCTTTGGCATATAATAGGTAACGAAAGTTATGAATGTTAGTATTGTCATCCCAGTATACAATGAAGCGCTTGAGCTAGACGCCTGTCTGCGCGCAATTGCTACACAGATCGTCCGACCGATGGAGGTAATCGTGGTTGATAATAACTCAACCGATAGTACGCGTGCTGTAGCAGAACGATATGATTTTGTGACACTGCTCACAGAAGTCAAGCAAGGCGTAGTACATGCCCGCACTACTGGGTTTAACGCTGCTCGGGGCGAGATTATTGGTAGGATTGATGCCGACACGTTGCTTCCAGAGGATTGGGTTCAGAAAATCCAGAAAGTCTTTCAAGACCCGACTATCGATGCAGTTTCTGGCTCGGCCCAGTACTACGATCTCAGCGTGGCACATGTGTTTAATGCCGGCGACGTGCGGTTGCGACGGTATCTCGCAAAGCAGCTCAAAGGTAGCCTCTACTTATGGGGGGCAAATATGGCACTGCGCAAGACAGCATGGCAGCGTATTCAGCACGATGTGTGTTATCAAAATGGGGTGCACGAGGATTACGATATCGGTCTACACTTGCAGCAGCGCGGCTTTACCGTTGTGTTTAACGAAGATCTAAAGGTTGGGGTGTCATGCCGTCGGATCAACGTCAGCTACCTTGAATTCATGCGCTATACCTGGGCAAGCCCTCGCACCTATGCGCAGCACCATGCTGGCCACCAATTGGTGTGGTACCTGGTGGTAGCTATGGCGGCCTTCACCTATTTGCCGTGGCATATCATGCATCGGGGATACGATCCGCAAAAACGGCGCTTTACCCTGCGCCAATTGCTTGAAAATACCTCCTCACGCGTTGACCCCACCACCAATGTTGTCTAACCCTGTCATCTCGACCCCTTTGTGTCATCTCGAACGCAGTGAGAGATCTCTCAATAGAGGATTAACGTTGCGTATCAGTGTGTCTTTCTTGGCTCTCGACCACTTCTTTATCTCTTTCTCGCGCTCTATTGCAGCCAAAACGGAGTTTGTCTCTTCAAAATATATAAGGTTGGTGCATGCGTAACGCCTAGAAAAGCCCGCTATAGCTCCTAGCTGGTGCTCGCCAACACGCCGTTCCAGGTTGTTTGTCATGCCAATATACAGGACGGTTCTTGCACGATTCGACATAATGTAAATCCAGTATGTATTCATGGTCTTCGCTGGGTTTGGAGAGATTTCTCCCTTCGGTCGAAATGACAGGTTGGCAATGGTCGATATACAGAAATATTAAAGGTCGTTGGAGAGCCAACCGCCTTTGTCGGTCTGCTTTGGCGTGCAGTTGCCCCAGACCCCTTTATTTTCAGCACGGGCTTTGTTTTGCGCGATTTCGAACTGACCCGATTTCTTAAACGGAAAGTACGGGTAGTAAAAGCCATAACCATCGCGTATTAAACGTTCATTTACCAGCGTGCCATCCGGCAAATACACATAGCGTAGCAAGCGGTCGTAGCGGTCACGATTGGTGCTGAGCGGATCGGCTTCGAGGCGCACCTTTTTGGCGCCAATAACGTTTTTTGTGAATGCTGAGGCTGCTGGTCCGTAACACTGCACCGGTGCATTCGGCTTATGTGTTTCTGGCGTATCCACACCGATAAACCGCACCTTCTCTTTCTTGCCGTTCATATCCACCGATATGGTGTCGCCGTCAGAAAATCCTGTAACGGTGTATAGGCCTGGCTGATTTTGTTCCACGGAATCGGTAACGGTATTGAGTAGGCCAACGTGCTGCGCGACCAAAAGCAATACGGTGAGAATAAGTGACGTGATAAGAGTGGTTTTGCGGCGGCCGGTGGCCCCAAATAAGCGAGACATCGTGCTACCCAATTAACTGGAGCAGCTGTTTCCTGTCAACATCCGTACCGTCAATTTTAATAACTATTTCAGATTCTTGGGGCGGCTCAAGGTGATGAGCGATACGTTCAAATTGCTCGTTTGTCATCGGTACGTCGTAGCCGTTTCGCGTATTACCACCGTTGAGTGCACGCTCACGAGACAGCTCTTTAGAAGTTGTAACCCAAATGACCGTCGTATCTGCCCCATTATCCGCTGCAATGTTACGTAAGTGATCTCGGTCTCGTGCAAAGTTGAAGCTGGTGTCAAAAATCACGCTTTTGCCTTCGGACAACAGCTGCCCGGTCATGGTATTAAGATAGGCATATAACTTATTGCTCTCGGCCTCGGAGTGCGTCGGTTGTTCAAACATTGTTCTGCGTTCCCAGTCGGTCCACAAATGCTCCGCCCCTGTCTCTTCGTGGATGATTTGAGCTACAGTAGTTTTGCCTGACCCAGGATACCCAACAAGTAAATACAGATGTGGTTTTGCCATCTTCTACAGTGTAGCACCTCGAGCTAATTGATAATATTGACAAAATGTGATATAATGAAAAGATGAATACCCTGGACTACTTTGATAGCGCTGAGATAATTGAAGCGCACCGTATGTATGCGTTGGGTTTTGAAGAATTTGCAGACTATGCCCAAGAAGCTTCAAATGATGCTGAGTCTCATCGAGACTTTGATGTGGGTGGCGTAGGTATTGCTATCTTGCCCGGTACAGGTGAACTCATTATCATCTCAGGTGCAAACAGCAAGATTAATCACATCACACAAGCGAATGCTGACCTTAGTTTTGAAGAGGATCAAGAGGAAACAGAAAAGGAGCTCGAGCATATAGGTGATATTCACGACGAATATGACATACCCACAGAGGTATATAAAAACTGTGCAGAAATGGATGTAAGCTTCAAGGCTGAAGAGCTGTTCCCCGGTAAGCCGCTCCACTTTATAGCTTTTATTGTTGCTGCGAGTACCGACGCAGAAGAGATTCGCGGTGTGACCAATCTGGATACTCGCACACTTTGTCCCTGCTCGGAGTGTATGCCAATTCTTCTGAATAGCGAGAGAACATCACGTTCAACACAATATGTGTCGACCGGGTTTAGCCCCAATAGCGAATTTGAAATACGTAATGCGCGTCGACTCAGAGAGTTGTATAGAACTGGAAGTGAAAGGTTTGGCAATAACGTGCCGCGTTTGTCGGGCGACATAGGCAAGAAAGCAGTTGAAATATTTAATTCTCGTATAAAGAACACAGAGTTCATGGGCAGTAAGCCGTCGCGTATTATCTCTGCAATCTCACGCTCTTCCCTGATTGAAGCTGGTCGCCAATCTTAGAAGTCAATACCCTTATTGGCCAAGAATTTATCGTCGAAGTGATGTTTGATTTTGGTCATGTTGGTGGCGATATCGACATCCTTGAGCATGTTTTTGGGGAAATTCCTCCCTGTTAAACAGAGAGAGGTTTTGGGGCTGCGAGCCTCTAGGAGGGCCTGTAGCTGCTTTTTGGTCAGTAAGCCGTCATGTACGGCATTGTTGATCTCGTCGCAGATTACTAGGTCGTATTCACCGCTAGACACGCATTTGACTGCTTCTTCGTAGGTTTCGAGCGCCGCCTGCTGGTGTTGCTCTTCGGTAATATGCTGCTCGCTCAGCTCCCCTGCTTGATAAAACCCCTTGCCGCCTTTGTAAAAATGCAGCTGATCTTTATAGAGCGGCTGAATATCGCGAATAAATACGTGCTCGCTGACGCCCCAGTGTTTAATAAACTGGATAAATGCCACATTCCAGCGATTGCCAAGTGCTCGCACCATCAAACCAAGACTGGCCGTGGTCTTGCCCTTGCTGTCGCCCGTATAGACAATTACCACCGAATCTTTGTGTTTGAAATCCTCAAAAGACATATCTTCAATGATATACTACTTTCCAAAGATTGATAGGAGAACGCAATGGTGCCTATAGAGCGACCACCAGAACAATCAAACGAGGAAGTAGAAGCAGCAATTGCTGCTGAGAATAATCCAGAAATATACCCTGAAGCACAAGCTAGAAGAACTATTATTGATAAAATCAAACATTTTGCCGGCGGAGTGGCTACAGCATTGGGCCAAGCAGAGAGAGGCCGCCCACTCGACTTTTAGTTCATGACGAGGTCGTGGGCTTTGAGGGCGTCATCGATTTTGGGGCGATCGAAACCGAGGATTATGTCGCCATCTATGTCGATTACGGGGATGCCGCGTTGACCAGATTTGGTTACCGCTTCTTGGGCAGCGCCTGGTTCTTTTTCGATGTCTTTCTCAACATATGGGATGCCGAGTTTGTCTAAGTAATCTTTTGCTGCGTGGCAAAAGCCGCACCATACGGCGCTATATACAATCACTTGTGGGTCTTTCATTGTGAAAAAATAATAGCACTATACTAAGTCTAGTAAAAGTTAAATTTCCAACAGTGTAATGCAGTTGCGTGATATAGCTCACACCTGATATAATCAATAAGAAATGACGAAGACGACCGCGCCAACCAAGACGCCCTCGCCTACCGGTGGATCTGCCAAGCCCGCAAAAGATGCGGAGTATCAGCAAGCGCGCCGGGAGTTTTTTGTATCAGTTCTTAATATGAGCTGGCAGCTTGCCATTGTGGTGTTGGTACCAATCCTCGGCGGCTACAAGCTCGATCAAACCCTAGACACAGCACCCCTACTCACCATAGTAGGGTTTTTCATTGCCATGGTCGGCACAGCTGGTATTGTGTGGTATCAACTGCAGAACTTACCGCCTGCAGTGAGTAAGGAGTCTAAGAAATAATGTTTAGTGGACTGAGTCTATTTGCAGCCGAGAGCGGCCCATCTGTACACGTGGCACCGGCCGAGGTGTTTCAGATTGGCGGCATCAGCGTTACTAACTCCATGCTGTACGGCTGGATTTGCTGCGTACTGTTGTGCGTGGGGCTCATCTTGATCGCACGCCGTGTCACCGTCAAACCCAAGGGTGGCATTATCCAGTATGTTGAGGCTGGTACGGAGTTTATTTCGAATCTGGTTGTAAGTGCCTTTGATGATCGCAAAGTTGGTCGCAAGTATGTGCCATTCTTTGTAACACTTTTCTTCTTTATCTTGCTTATCAACTGGCTAGGCCTGCTGCCAATCGTTGGCGAAGGCTTTACGTCCAACGAACATCCGCTTTTGCGCCCTATGACCGGCGACCTTAATGCAACGCTCGCAATGGGCTTGGTGACTATGATCGTGGTTTACGCCGCATCTATCCGCGAGGTTGGTGGGTTTGTGAAATACATCAAGCATTTCTTTATGGGCAGTCCGCTCAATCCGCTTTTCTTGGTCATTGGCCTTATCGAAATGCTAACCGACCTTACTCGAGCTCTTAGCTTAAGTCTTCGATTATTCCTAAACGTTGCGATTGGTGAAATCGTTATCGCCGTATTTGCCTACCTGGGCGGCGTAATCGCTCCAGCTACAGCCTTGCCGTTCTTCCTGCTTGAAATGGGCGTCAGTGCCCTGCAAGCCTACATTTTCGTTATTTTGGGAGTCAACTATCTTGCTATCAGCGTTAATAGCGCTCATGCACACGATGAGTTGACCGAAGAGGATGAGCCTGAAACAATGAAGGCAATACCGAAGGAGGCGAAAGCCTAATAGATGAATATTAATTTGTATGTCATTTTATCAATGAATAAGAATAAAGGAGTATAGAACATGACAGAACTCACAATAATGGCCGAAGCTGCAGCAGCTGCTCCAAGCCTCGATATTATCGGTAAAGGCATTATGATTGGTGCTGGCTTTATCGGTCCAACAATTGGTATCGGTTTGGTAGGCTCAAGCTACTTGCAGGCAGTTGGTCGCAACCCAGAAGCAGCTAAGTTCCTCGGTCAGGCGCTTGTATTCGTAGGTTTGATCGAGGTTTACGGTCTGCTAGCCTTTGCAGCAACCTTCTTTGTTAAATAAATAGGAGTTTTCGTACAATGCACATTTTGCCCCAAAACTTGCGCTTCGCACTCGCTGTACCAAACAGTACAGCTCTTTTACGATGCTCATTTTTTGAACAAACTGCACTATCGTACAAAACCTCCAGTAAAGAGGACACTAGATGTTACTAACTAATTTTGCATCAGAATCGGCATCCGGAATCGGTGCGCTTGGTGTTGACGGCAAGGCCTTCATCATCCAGCTCATTACTTTCTTGCTCGCTTTCTTGATTCTTAAGCGCTTTGCCTTTAAGCCGATCGCAAAGGTCATGAACGAGCGTCGCGAGACGATTGAGAATGGCGTAAAGCTCGGCGAGAAGATGAAGAAAGAAGAAGCCAAGCTCGAAGACAAGATTGCCAAGATATTGGCCGATACTCGCCTAGAAGCTGATGGTATTTTGGCCGATGCGCAAGAAGCCGCACGCCAAACGGTTCGTGAAGCCGAAGATAAAGCCAAAGAAAAGGCTGCACAAGTTGTTGCCGAAGCTGAGTCTCGTATCGAGCAAGACACCGCTCGTGCGCGTAAGCAGCTCGAAAAAGAGCTGGTTGGTCTGGTTTCTGATGCTACTGAAGCTATCATTGGCGAAAAGGTGGACGCCAAAAAAGACGCGCAATTGATCGAGCGAGCACTCAAGGAACAAGGAGCTGTACGATGATTTTGAGCTTTGACGGCGTCCATCCTGAGCAAAGCCGAAGGATCCCCTACACAATTGCGAAGGCTAATGATTTACAGGAGCAGCGAGCATGAAACAGTCGCGCACTAAACTAGCCCACACAATTGCCGCCACTTCACTCAAGAACGGTTCTTCAAAAGAATTCAGTAAGCAAGTTGCTGCCTATCTTTTGGCTGAACGACGCGTCAGTGATTTGGATTCAATTCTGCGCGATGTGCAGCAGGATTGGGCAGATGCAGGCTATGTTGAAGTGTTGGCGGCCAGTGCGCATCCACTTACGGCTGATGTTAGGGCTGATATTGCAGCCGAAATTAAGCGTCACTACCCTGCTGCGAAAGAAGTCGTCGTAACTGAAGTGCATGATCCAGCCATTATTGGTGGCGTGCAGCTCAGTTTAGCGAATCAGCAGCTTGATATGAGCGTGGAAGCGAAATTGAATAAGTTTAAACAGTTAACAACTGCAGGAAAGGACGGGTCATGACTTCGTCATTCCAATTCTCAATTTTCATTTCTCACTTTTCATTTTCGGACAGCTTCGCTGGTATATTAAATATTTCAAAAGCTTTTAGCTTTTGTCGAAACCTGATAAATGATCAATGTAAACTGCTAAATACGACTGAAAGGAGTTTGTAGTGCCAGAATTATCAATTACAGAATTGTCGGCCGATATACGTTCCGCGATCGAGGAGCTCAAGCAGCGTCCTGACATCGAAGACGTAGGCGTTGTTACCCGTGTGGGTGATGGCATTGCTTGGGTGTATGGCCTTAGCAAGGCTGGCTATAACGAAATGCTCGAGATCGAAGGAGCAAACGGTCAAAAAGTTACCGCATTTGCCTTTAACCTTGGCGAAGACGAGATCGGTGCCGTACTACTCGGTGAAGATACCGAAGTAAAAGCCGGCGCAAAAGTTCGCCTATCCGGCGAAGTTTTGGAAGTGCCAGTTGGTCCAGAGCTTGTTGGTCGTGTGGTTGACCCACTGGGTAACCCACTTGATGGCGGTGCTCCACTTAAGGCCAAGCAGAAGAGCCGTGTAGAACGCCCAGCACCAGGTGTGATGGATCGTAAACACGTGCACGAACCAATGATGACAGGTCTTATGGCCATTGACGCAACCGTGCCAATTGGTCGTGGTCAGCGTGAGCTTATCATTGGCGACCGCCAAACCGGTAAGACTGCAATCGCCGTCGATACGATGGTAAACCAAGCTCGTCAAAAAACTGGCGTGATTAACGTTTACGTCGCAATTGGTCAAAAGCTTTCCAAGATCGCTGCCCTGCAGGAGCGATTGAAGCGCGAAGGTGTGATGGACCAGACGATTATTGTGGCTACCGGGCCTTCTGATCCAGCCGCAATGCTCTACCTAGCTCCGTATTCTGGCACAGCTATGGGCGAGTACTTCCGCGACAACGGTCAGCATGCACTCATCATTCACGATGACCTTACCAAGCACGCAGCTGCGTATCGTCAAATGTCATTATTGCTTCGCCGTCCTCCAGGCCGTGAAGCCTATCCAGGTGATGTCTTCTATCTGCACTCTCGCTTACTCGAGCGCGCAGCCAAGATGTCCGACGAAAAAGGTGCTGGTTCATTGACCGCATTGCCGATCATCGAAACCCAAGCCGGCGATATCTCTGCCTACATTCCAACCAACGTGATTTCTATCACCGACGGCCAGATCTTCTTAGAAACAAGTCTGTTCTACCAAGGTGTACGCCCTGCAATCTCAGTTGGTCTCAGTGTGTCTCGTGTTGGTGGTGATGCCCAGACGAAAGCGATTAAAGCTGTGGGCGGTTCGCTAAAACTTGAGTTGGCTCAGTTCCGTGAATTGGCAGCATTTAGCCAGTTCTCTACTGACCTGGATGCCGAAACACGTCAGATCATTGAACGCGGACAACGCTTAACAGAACTACTCAAGCAGCCGCAGTACAGCCCGTACGCGATTTGGGAAATGTACAGCAGCTTGTACGCTGCTGGTCAGGGTGCGTTCGATAACGTGCCAGTTGAAAAGATTAAGACCGCTGAAGCATCATTGCACCGCGAGCTGAAGAGCAAGCACGCCAAGGTGATTGAAGCGCTCAACACTGGTGCTAAGCCAACTGACGCGCAGAACGAAACAGTCCTAAAAGCTGCTAAGTCTGTAGCTGCCGCCTACCAAACTAAAGCCAAAAAGGCTGATAAGTAATGAAGTTTCCAAGATTCAACGGTCAATGTTCAATGGTCAATGGTAATTCATTGAAAACTGAAAATTGTAAATTGTTAATTGAGACCGGAGGTCGTCTTGGCTAGTACGATTGCATTAAAACGACGCATTACCTCTATTAAGGGTACGCGCCAGATCACCAAAGCGATGGAATTGGTGTCGGCGAGTAAGTTGCGTCGTGCGCAGGAGCAAGCGCAGCTAAGTCGCCCGTATGGCGAAATGGCTGCAAGTTTGCTCAGACGCTTAAATGCAATTAGTGAAGTTGAGCGACAACCATTGTTCAAAAAGCGTACCGTTAAAACTCGTTTGTACGTCATTGTTACAAGCAATACTGGTTTGGCTGGTGCGTACAATGCCAACACACTCAAGCAGCTGACACTAGGGTTACAACGCGACGAAAAAGATAAGGTAAAAAGCCAAGTCATTGCCATTGGTAGCAAAGGTGCTCAGTTTGCTCGACGCTTACATGGTGTTGACCTCGTAGCGGTCTACCCGCCGCTTGGTGATCACCCTACTGCCAACGATGTACGGCCGATTCTCGATACGATTATTGAGCAGTACACAAACGAGCTCGTAGACGAAGTAAATATCCTCTATACCAAGTTCAAGTCAACCGTCGTACAGCAGGCTGTTACCGAACAGCTCTTACCTGCCCCCACCCCTGAGTCAGATAAGCAGGCAGAACCACTCAGTAACTTTGAGCCAGATGTAGAGACCGTTATCGAACAAGTCACGACACGTTTGATTGAGGCACAGATTTGGCAAGCGGTGTTAGAGAGTTTGGCGTCGGAGCATGCCATGCGCATGATGGCGACCAAAAACGCAACCGATAACGCCAACGAATTGATTGATGATTACACATTAGAATTAAATACTGCCCGGCAGGCTGCGATCACCCAGGAATTGGCTGAAATCAGTGGTGGCGCAGAAGCATTAGCAGGATAAAGGAGAAGTATGGCAACAGCAACCAAGAATACTAAAGCTAAGAATGGCACAATCACCCAAATCGTGGGCGTGGTTGTGGACGTTCAATTCCCTGGCGGTGATCTGCCAGCGATTTATAACGCGCTCGAACTTGAGCATGATGGCGGCACATTAACGCTCGAAGTAGCACAACACTTGAGCGAATCATCAGTGCGCGCAATTGCGCTTAGCTCAACTGACGGTCTTGAGCGTGGTGTGGAAGTAACTGATACCGGCGCGCCAATCAGCGTGCCAGTCGGCGACGAGACACTTGGCCGCATGTTTAGCGTGACTGGCGAACCTATCGACGGCAAAAAAGGCAATTTTAAGACTACTTCTCCAATCCACCGAACACCTCCACCATTAATCGACCAGTCTGGCAGCGTTGAAATCCTCGAAACCGGTATTAAAGTTATTGACCTCATCTGTCCAGTTGTAAAAGGTGGTAAAGTTGGTCTCTTTGGTGGTGCTGGTGTGGGTAAAACCGTGCTTATCCAGGAGTTGATCAACAACATTGCTAAGTTCCACTCTGGCTACTCAGTATTCGCAGGCGTTGGTGAGCGTACTCGTGAAGGTAACGACCTGTACCACGAAATGGAAGAATCAGGCGTGATCAAAAACACTGCCCTCGTATTTGGCCAGATGAATGAGCCACCAGGTGCTCGTTTGCGCGTTGCGCTGTCTGCGCTAACAATGGCTGAAGATTTCCGTGATAAAGGCAACGACGTATTGCTGTTCGTCGACAATATCTTCCGCTACACCCAAGCCGGTGCTGAGGTATCTGCCCTACTCGGTCGTTTGCCATCAGCGGTGGGTTATCAGCCTAACTTGCAGCAAGAAATGGGCGCGCTCCAAGAACGTATTACTTCTACCAAAGAAGGTTCGGTAACGTCTGTGCAGGCGGTGTACGTCCCTGCCGACGACAACACCGACCCAGCTCCAGCTACAACCTTTGCTCACCTGGACTCAACCATCGTATTGAGCCGCGCTTTGACTGAAATTGGTATCTACCCGGCGGTTGACCCACTCGATTCAAGCTCAACCATTCTTGACCCAGAAATCGTTGGCGAAGACCACTACAATGTGGCTCGTGAAGTACAGCGCGTATTGCAACGCTATAAAGACTTGCAGGATATCATTGCAATCCTTGGTATGGAAGAACTCAGTGAAGAAGATAAGAAGCTTGTTGGCCGCGCTCGTCGCATTCAGCGCTTCTTGAGTCAGCCATTCTATGTTGCCGAGCAGTTTACGAACAACCCAGGTCAGTACGTAAAACTTGCTGATACTATCCAAGGTTTCCGCGAAATCCTTGACGGTAAACACGACGATAAGCCAGAAAGCGCCTTCTACTTAAAGGGTGGCATCAAAGATGTCGTGAAGTCAGCAGGAGCTAAATAAGCGTGATTCACTTTAAGCTTGTTAGTTTGAGCGGCACGAAGTTTGACGAAGATGTCTACGAAGTTGTGCTGCCAACACAAGATGGTGAGATTGGCGTGATGAAAGATCACATGCCGCTCGTAAGTGTTGCTAAGACCGGTGTAATTGCGGTGCGTCGTGACTCAAAAGATCGTGACGATCAGCGTGAATATTTTGCAATCAATGGCGGTGCAATTGAAGTTTCCGACAATCAGCTGAGTGTATTAGTTGATGATGCTGATAACGCCGATGAACTCAGTGAAGCTGAAGTCCAGAAAGCGTTAGATCTTGCTAAGAAGATGAAGGCCGAAGCTAAAGACGAAGTTAGTCTTGAGCATGCGCAACAATTGGTTGATCGCCACGCAGTTCGCTTGCAAGTTGCTGGTCTCAAGCGCCGCCACAACCGCAAATAGTTTGCACCCTGTCATCTCGACCGCAGTGGAGAGATCTTTTTCAATGTTCTTTCAACAAAGAACCAAGTTCTTTCTTTTGGCTTGATCCAAAAGAAAGCAAAAGATCACGAGCACAGCCTCCACCTGACTTAAAAGCTGTAAAGCGCAACAATGTCTCGGATGTCTCCCTCTGGTCGGTCTTATTCTCCTATTAATTCTATTGGAAAGAGAATAAGACAGTATCCTCGAACAAGAATTGTTGCTTTCACAGCTTTCAAATCACGTTCCAGCTGTTGATGCTCGGATAACCGCCATGACATTCCCCGCTACGCAAGGAATTATTTTTTAGACGAGGGTTTGCTTTTGGCGGTGCAGAATTTGCAGCGTGTTGCTTTTGCAGGGATTGCACTCAGGCATTCTGGGCATTCACGTTCTGCAGGGGCGTCCACGTCATCTTCTGGGCTCATATGTGACATGAGTTTATTAAGTGGTTGCACGATAAAGAAGAACACTACAGTGGCAATAATCAGGAACGATACGATGGCATTAATGAAGTTGCCGTACATAAACTTGCTGTTATTGATAGTAAAACTAAGACTCGAGAAATCTGGCTGCCCACCAATAGCCGCGATTAATGGTGTAACCATACTGCTCACAAGCGACGTCACCACAGCACCAAACGCAGCTCCGATAACCACGGCAACAGCTAAATCAACCACATTACCGCGTAGTATAAACTTCCTAAATTCTTTGAGCATCTGCGCCTCCAATCTACTGCTTATACTATAGCAAATCGCTAACAGTGGCGGGCTATATCGCCTACCCCTATAAAAAGTCCTTGCATTCCTGTGTAATGAGGATTATTATGAAGTCTTGATTTTGTGATATTAAACACACATCGAAGGAGAAACCTTGTCTGAAAGTGCGCCAAATTTTAATACATATCTAGAAAACGAAAGAGAAAAGATGCCAGAAATAATGGTTACGGAAATCAGTGAAGGATTAGGTTTCGGTCACGGTTCGATATCCACCGAGACCGCAGATTCTGTATTGCAGGCTGAAGTTCACGAAATTGTGCACACAGACCCAGAAATTGTCGTGGAGGTTGATACTCTCGAAGATGGAAGCCCCGTCCAGGACGACGGCTGTGGTGATGGAAGAGGCGTAAAAACTATTTTTACGAAAGCAAAAGAGTTTGCTCGAAGTTTGCACCGGTCAAAAATACTTGGCGGCGGCGGAGCAATGACGGTGGCTGCACGAATAGCTACGGGCGATACTGAAGCCGAGAGCTTGAATGATGATTTTGCCGATGCAGCTAAGCTACTTATACATAAAGGTATAGATTTTGGTGCTCACACTGCAGAACATGCATCAGGTGAAAAAAGTGGGTGTGGTGCCATCGACGAAGCACCTGCAATAATTCGTGCAGCGGTTCAGTATAAAGAGCCGATAACGCAAGTAATGAATACTCTCGGTGTGAGCGAAGATGTTATATCGCAAGCGTATTCAGGTTACGAAAGCTATGCAGATATCCTTCCAGAGGAACCTGATTATAGTGGTAAAGAAGTTGTCGATACTGTTATTGAGCATGGCAAAGTTGTTAAAGAACTTGAAGGCGAACATAAAGAGCTTCGTATAGTCCTCAATAAGATTAAGGGCTACACTGTAAATCAAGAACTCGTCCGTGAACTTACGCAGAATAAGGCACAGGTTTTTGCTGTTGATGTGTGGCGGCTTGAAGAGATTGCCGACAGACTTTATGAGCAAGATACACATAAAGCACAGGTGGCGTTTGCCGGTGAGGTCATTTACACACTTGCAACAACCGGAGTGCTAACCAAAGGCGACTTGCCTGTCGACATCATCGAAGAACAGCAGCAAGTAGCAACCCTGGGAGCAGTCTGAGGAACACTTTACAAAACGGCGCGTAAGGGGTACGCTAGGGACATCAACTAAAAGGAGGTTCCAATAATGTTTGGAAAGCGCCAAGTAGCTACTCTTGTGGCTGAATTTCTCGGCACCAGCGCCCTCACACTTCTGATTCTCAGTGTGCAGCGGTCAACAATCGGTGTGCCGTTCTTCGTAGCAATCGCTGCGGGTCTAACAGTAACTCTAATGGTCTTTGCAGTTGGCCGAGTATCAGGCGGGTATTTCAACCCAGCGTTGGTTATCGGTATGTGGACTGCACGGAAGATCAATACCGTTACCTCTGTGCTCTACATCATTGCACAGATGCTCGGTGCATGGGCTGCATATGGCCTCTACACCTACTATGTAAATAACACTCTTCAGCCAGTTGGCGGCGACTTTAGTGGTCGTGTACTTACTGCTGAAATCATCGGTACCGCAATCTTTGCCTTTGCTGTTGCAGCAGCTGTATACCAGCGCGCAAAGATCGGCCTCTTCGCAGCTATGGCTGGTTTGGGTCTTACCATCGGTATCGTATCTGCGTCTGCAGCATCACTCGGTCTCTTGAACCCAGCTGTTGCCTTTGGTATCCGCGCTTGGGTACTTGGCACCTACGTGCTTGGTCCAATTATCGGTGCTGTTATCGGTGTTCAGCTGTATTCATTGCTATTTGCTGATACTGCTGTCGCCGAAGAAGAAGCTATGGAAAGCAAAACTGTTGCTGCTAAGACCAGCGCACCTGCTACCAAAGCTAAGGCTAAGAAAGCTCCTGCTAAGAAGAAGCCTGCAGCAAAGAAAAAGAAATAATATATTCCGAGAATCAATGAAAGAGCCCTACGGGGCTCTTTTTTACTGCTTTCATCTCCGAAACCTTCCTCATTATCCCGACCACTCTCGTTCTGTCATCTCGACCGCAGCGGAGAGATCTCTCAAAAGTCACGGCACGCAGGCTAATTAAGTAGTGCTGATTGTTAGGAGTGCTTTCTCTTATGTTCTTTCAACAAAGAACCAAGTTCCTACTTTTGTATCGACAAAAGTATGCAAAAACTCCCGAGCACACCCTCCACGTGACTTGCTAGCTGTAACACCAACAATGTCTCGGATGTCTCCCTCTGGTCGGCCTCGCTCGTTATAGATTCCATAGGAATCTCACTCAGCAGTATCCTCGAACAATAATTGTTGCTGCCACAACTACCAAATCAGGCTACGGGTGTCGATGCTCGAATAACCGCCATGGCACCTCGCTGAAGGCGAGGGATTTTTACATGGTGCCGTCGATGAGGTCTTGTTCGAACTGCTGGATGCCTTTGAGGTTTTGCGGGTAGGCACTGGTGTCTGGGAAGTTGAGATCCATGATGTGTTGCCAGACTGCGCCAATGAGTTTCGTAAAGTGCGCCAGCTCGGCATCATCGAACTCGATAGATAAATTATCAATCAACTTGCCTTCGCTATCAGCCTCCACAAATTCAAGCGCCCCGCTCTGCACCCTCACCTTTTTGGCGAAGTTAGCAGATTGTTCAACGAGCAGTTTGTAAAACATCAATTGCTGTCGGTATTTGTGCAGCTTCACTTTCTCAAAATCATCTTTGCCCTGCCATGAACCAGCAGGCTTACCGGTTTTGAAGTCAATAACAACAGCGGTTCCTGGATCGGTAAAGCTTAACTTGTCAATCTTGCCGCTCAAACGAGCTTCGGCAACTACGACGCCTTCATTGTTGAAGCCGCGTTCAATTAAATCGGTCGTAGAGAATTCAGAGGAGCGTTTGTCTAAGTACACAGCTAGAGCTTCCCGGCCACGTGTATTAAGGCGTTTGAGATCGGTTGGCCTCAAATGGGTACGAGCGAGCGCGTCGCTAAAGAACTCTTGAGCTTTTGCTGTCGATGGCAGCCCACCATCCTTGCGATAGCCCACGCCAAGCCACTGCAGCGTCTTATGCATCGCATCACCGTAGGCAGCTGATTGTGATATGGCTTCTGGGAAGCGGAGTAAGTTATGTAGCAAGAAGTATTCTGGCCCACCGTCTCTGATATCGATAAAGTTATTGAGATGCGTCACGCTTAACTTGTACGTTTCGAGTATTGGCTCTAGCAGGCTTGGCTTGTCAGCGATAATTTGACGATAGCGGTACGCCCAGTCGGTCGCTAAGATTTCTTGGGCTTCGACGGGCGCAGGCTTATCAACAGTTTTTGGCTGCACGCTGGTGTGAATTGAGTCTTCTCCATCCATCAAGAAGCTTAAAGCTGGTGACAGTTTATTCTCCAGGGTGTGACTGTAGCTGGTGATATGCAGTGTGTGCTTGGCACGCGTCAGTGCTACAAAGAACAGGCGCAGCTTATCGTCGTCGCTATCGCCTGCCGGTGCGATTGGTAAATTGAGTGGCAAGGCAATACGCTGGCTGCCACTGCGTGCAGTCGGGCCCCACACCTCGTCCTGGGCATTAATCACAAACACAACTTCAAACTCCAGGCCTTTGGCTTTATAGGCCGTCATCACCTGCACGGCATTGGTTGTTTGGGTGTGGGGGTTGCTGTCGACAATCTTGAGCTTGGCGCTGCGATGCAGTGCAACAAATTCTACATAATCTTTAATTTGCAACGTGCGATCTGGCTGCCACTGACGCAAGCGTTGCCGTAAGGTAGATAATTGCCCCAAAAGGGTTAAATAACTGTCGGTCGCCTGCTCGTAGCGCTCTGGCGGGAAGTAGTAGACCCGCAGCGGCGATACAAACGTGCCTACTTTGGCTTTTGGCACTACCCCATCATCATATTCGCTATCAACCCCATCCGGTGTCGTGCCGATTAGCTGATCAAGTACATACTCCATTGGCTCTAAACTGCTGTGCTTGGCCAGCTCTACAAACCAGGCGGCAATCGCTGTAATAGTTGCATCCTTGTGCTTTGTAAGTGTTTCTAACCAGTGTTTATGGCTGTTGTAGGTGCTAAGACTAAGCTCCACTAGTGTTTCTGCATCAATACCCCAAAAGTCATAGCTCAAGACTTCGGCAAACAAACTATCAACGTCATCCTGACGATTATCAGCAATAGCAACAATAAGTTCTGCCATAGTGCTGATTTGCAAGATTATCGGTGCATCGAGGATATTCTCTCGTCGTTCGTAGGCTACGGGAATATGCTGCTGGCCAAGATACGGCATCAATCGCTCCAAATACTTATGTCGCGGTGCAATCACGGCAATTTCTTGGGGCTTCATACCCTTTTTGAGTAAGCTACCGATTTCACTCGCAATCCAATCATATTGCGCCAGCTCGCTGGCAAAGTTTGTATGATCGAGTTCGTCTACCTCGTACGTTTTGCGGGCTGTCAGCTGCTTGGTAGCATTTGGTACGGTTGATTCCAGGCGGTCTTGGATCTGTGCTGATACCTTCGAGCTCAGTTCCAAAATTTGGGCGTTTGAGCGGAAGTTCTCCTCCAGCGCAATCAGCTCCGGCTCACGGTATTGCCGAGCAAAGGCCACCATATTTGATACTTCTGCACCCTGGAACGCATAAATAGCCTGATCATCATCGCCAACCGCCATAATATTTGGCCGATTTTCGTGCACCGGGTTATCACCCAGCGCCGATATAATGCGCAGTTGCGCCTTGTTGGTATCCTGAAACTCATCCACCAAAATATACTGATAGCGCTCTTGCAGGTTAAACCGCAGCTCATCATCATCCTCCATGGCGTGCACCGCTTCCACAACCATGTCGTCAAAATCATAGAGCCCCTTGGAAGCCATACTCGCCAGCAAGGCCTCATAGGCGTCTGCAACGGCCTGAAGCTTGCGTAGGCTGGCTCCAGCGTCTTTGTAGACATACTTGCCGTCACCGTCCTTCTTGCACCAGGCATTGCGCCAAGCGGTGATTGGTTTGGCGTAGCGGCCATCGGCCGGCGTTTCTTCTATGGCCTTCTGTAGCTCGTTGGCGGCTTCGGTGGCGTATTCTGGAAAACCAAAGTAGCGTTTGCCCGTCGCTTGTTTCTGTATAGATTTCAGGAATTTTTCATACTTTGGTAATAACTTAGGCGATGCCGTAGCCGCAAAGGTCTCCGCCAGCTCCTTACTCGTAGCTTCAATGAACTGTTGATTATTGGTAATAACCTCTCGCAGCTCATCTGGACTCAAGGCATTCTGTTTGAGCCAGCTAATGGTGCTTAATGTATCCCGTAGGAAGATATAATCCTCGCCCACCTTCACGCTCAACGGATTACTGTGCGGCAACCCCTCAAAAATATCGTGCAATAACTCATAACGCCCCAACTCATCCACCTGCTGCAGCAACTGCCGATCGGTAAAGTAGTCAGGATATTGATTGATAATATCCGCACCAAAACTATGGAAGGTGTGAATCGCCACATGATACGCCGACTGCCCGATAATCGTACTAAGCCGATCACGCATATTCCTCGCCGCGTTATCAGTAAAGGTCAGACACAACACATTCCCCGGTGACACATCATTCTTGCGAAGGATATTAGCCACACGCATGCTCAGCAGCTGCGTCTTACCCGTTCCTGGCCCGGCAATAACCAGCACCGGTCCCTCGGTACTATCTACCGCCTGCCTCTGTGCCTCATTAAGCCGCCCATACTCATCCTCAAATATCCCCATTCCCTATATTGTAACCTGAATTTTCAAGTTACGGTGGTGAGAATCTTGATAAGCTGCTGTATCGAATTCTTAAGCTGTTCAGATGTGTACGTGGTATTCTTAGTGTTCTCTGGATGATGAATAGAGTTCCTGATATAGGTTTGCAGTGTTACTTTGTATGTTTTATCTCCTGCTGCGAGCTCATGAGTCCAGTCCAAGTCTTTAGCGATTGAATGGCTAGCCAAGAAATTATCAAACTCCTTTAAAGATTCATTGTCACTACTTTGGAGAATAGCTTTCGCTTGTACGAATCCATATAGTTCGTTGTGGAACTCAACTGAATGCAGCCCATAAGCTGAGTAATTAATCTCACCCCATGTAGGGCTACTCGCACCAAAGAGATTCAAGGAGTCCGATGCTTTTGCGTTATTTGAGTTTGCAGACTGCTCGCAGAGATAAAGCATATGATTTTTTGGATCAAACTTTTTGAGTAAATATGGAGAGTGAGTAGCAACGAACACTTGTCTAATCTCTGAGATTTTAGTAAGTGCTGCAAGTAATTTTTCTTGCGCGCGAGGGTGCAGGAAGGTCTCTGGTTCATCAACGAATAAGAATAATGGTTTTGTCTTCTTCGGATCCTCAGGATGTTTTGTTAACACATCTGCATAAACCTGAACTAATGCCAGTGCTAATGCTCTCTGCATGCCGGTTCCTTTGTCTTTGCTGCTTGTCTCTGTGCCGTCATCAAGATTAATATTGCCGGACTTCACGAAGCTACTGGCGTCAGGGAGCTCAAAATTAAAGCTAACACCAGCCTTGCCGTATTGATCAACGATAATGCTTTCAATCTCTTTGGCGAGTTTCTTAGTACGCGTAGTTAAACTGTCTTTCCCTTGGTGAAATGTTGCGTCGTGCTGCTTTGTAAAGTCTAGCCAGGTATCTGTATCAAAAAAATCGCCAATCGCAGCGTTTAAAAGTCTGCCACATATTTTTGTAGATCCAAAATCGGTTATGTCGTCAGGATTCGTATCTGCCCAAATAAACTGAGTTTCAATTAAGGAGCCAAACGCAGAGTCTATTCCCGTTGGATTTTCAAATTGACTCGTTTTGGGATTCCAAAGGGTGATTTTTTTCACAGTAATCGGAATTTCTCTTTTACCCTGCAAGACAATACCTTCTTCAGACGTGCGCTTTGCGCGAATTGTCTCTACGCCATCAATTTCGTAGATGTATGGTAGATATTTCTTTTCGGAAAAGTCTGCTACTACGTCAGATATATCTTCTTGAATCAACGCCTCTACAGTAATTGGTTTATCGGTATTTTTATTTTGCAGATTATTGATTTTCTTGTTTTTTGGTACTCCTGATTTCAGAAAATCAATCGCTTCAAAAATTGTAGACTTTCCGCTATTGTTCTCACCAACAAAAAACGCCAAGTTCTTATCAAACTTCAAAACGTGTGTCCCTTTGAAGCCTTTAAAATTACTTATAGACAACTCACGTATAAACATATTTATTATTCTATGCCTCAACGATCAATATGTAAAAGTGGTATAAATAGAGTATGGGTGAGATTAAGACGCGGGTTTCGGATGACAGTGTTGAAGACTTTATTAACTCTGTTGAGAATGAGGGTAAACGCAAGGATGGGTTTGTTCTGCTAGAACTATTCAAACACGCCACCGGCGAACAAGCCAAAATGTGGGGCAAAAGCCTCATCGGCTTCGGCCAGTATCACTACAAATCCGAAAAAAGCAGCCAGGAGGGCGACTGGATGCTCACCGCTTTCTCAGTGCGCAAAACCAATCTCACCATATACATCATGCCCGGCGCCAACAACTACCCTGACCTGCTGGCCAAACTCGGCAAACACAAAGCCAGCAAAGGTAGCTGCCTGTATATCAATAAGCTCAGCGATGTCGATATGAACGTATTAGAAGAACTAGTTAAGACTGGCTACGAGAACATGAAGGCCGCCCACACCGGCAACACCAACATGTGGTACGAAAAGTAGCGTAACCAGCATATGCATAAGATGCTTATGGTTGTGCGCCGAGCGTACGGTATACTCTAAGCCATAACAGGAGCTGTATGTACTGCGTAGAAGGTGAAATTGATGTTCGTGAGAAGCCAGATAAATATATCGGTTCTTTTGGATTCTATCATGTAGAGGCGGCCACAATAGAAATGCCATATAGTGGTACGTTTAGCCACCATGACGTAATCGCACGCACAGGTGATGAAGATTTCGTAGTGAGTGAGCACGAACGGCTCGTAGAAGAAGGCGATGTGGGCGTTGCCTCTCGTATTGAGTATATTGCTTCAGAAGAAGAAGCCGAGAAGTATCTCAAAGAAGCCACTCTTCCCTTTGCAATTGTCAAAAGGAGTCTTGAAAAATTAAATGCAGAGTTTGACACTTTTTTGCCCGATCACCTCGATGTACTTAGTGGCAATGCGCAGCTATGGAAAGAAAAACGTCGACCTACCTCACGATTTTATAATAAAGCAAAAGGTGTGCTGCTTGATGAAGTGGTGTTTGAGCCCGGACATGGTTGGTTGCTTGTTGATCAGGAACTTGAAGGCGAACGAACAGTTAAAGGCATCATTACGCCCTTTGCATATAAAGCAGAAATTGTTACCGAGATTGAGCGTAGACAGGCTGGATTTAACTTTGTTCGAGAGAGCAGCGAAAAAAATACACGAAAAGTTTCCGGAAAGACTATTAATATTCGTCTAGGCCGACGGGATGCAACGAAGAACGCAGGCTAGTGAGTTTTGGTGGCGCAGAGGTCGCAGTCGTCGTCGTAGCTGAAGCCTGAATACCACTGTTTCGCTGCCCTATCCAGCGGCTCTAGGTCTTGGAAACCAACAAAATCGGCTGCTTCGCGGATAAGATAGCCCAAATAACCATTGAATCGATAGCGACCCCAGACTACTGCTGCCCAGTGCGGCCCGGCAGGTATGACTGACACCGGTTTGCGCGGATTATAATTCTTAGGGTCTTTGCCATCAGCGATTCGCTTGAGGTTGTGTGCCACAAAAGCCCCATCATACAGCGCAGTTTGCGCTAAGCCGCTGTACGGCGTGTTGGCGTTATCACCAAGCACATAAATGCCTGGGTCGGTCTGCAAGTATGCATCGACAGCTACCTTCCCTCGCCCCATCAGTGCAAAGCCGTTTTCTTTGAAAAATGGGTTGTTGGTAACGCCGGCGGTCCAAATTACCGTATGACTGCGGATCGGCTTGCCATTTACCGTTAGCTCATCGGCACTTTGGCCCTGCACCACGCTGTTGAAATACAATTTGATGCCGAGGCGTCGCAACTGACGACGAACTCGGTTGGCAGTGTGTTTTGGTAAGCGCGGCAGCAGTCGTGGGCCGGCTTCTATAAGGTCGATGTGGATCTTGTGTTTGGGTAGATTATGTTTTTTCATCACCTGTTTGATGTAATCAGGCAATGCGCCGGCCAGTTCGATACCGGTTGGGCCGGCGCCTACGATGACATAGTTCAGATCAGGTTTTCGCTCGTCGATGAGTTGCTGATGCAGATGCTTTTTGAAGCGCGCAACTTCATCTTGGCTTTTGATGCTGTATGAATACTCCGGTAGGCCTGGAATACCAAAATAGTTCGTTACGACGCCTAGCGCCAAGATTAATATCTCATATGGATACTGTTTACCATCTTCGGTAGTAATGGTTTTGGCTTTGCGATCGAGTGTTTTTGCTACGCCGGTGGCAAAGGTGATATTTCTGCCCTGAAAAATACGATCAAATGGGATGCTGGAGTTGCGGCGTGCGCCGCCGGTGGCTGTGCGGTACAGCGTTGGATAGTAGCGAAGCTCATGGTCGTCGTCGAGTAGCGTTACGTCAAAGCGATCATCTTTGCATAATTCTAGAGCAGCCTTTACGCCACCAAAACCACCGCCCACCACTAGTACTTTTTGCTTTTTCGACATCTTGCTTATGATTATAGCCTATAAACACTGTAGTTCGAAGTTCGTGGTTCTTAGTTCGACGAACTCCGAACTACCAACAACGAACTATTAAAGTTGGGCGACGAGTTTTGCAACTAGGTCGTTGATTTGTTTTTGGGAGAACTTTTGTTTGTACAGCTCGTGGCCTTTAGCGGCAATGTACTGCATTTCTTCTGGATGGCTGTACGCCCAGCGGACTGCTTCGGCAATTCGGTCAGCATTGGCTTGCGGCACCATCAAGCAGTTCTTTTTATCTACAAAATCTTCATTGACCTCGTTTTTGCCGATTAAAACTGGCACACCCAGGCTTAGGAATTGATACGTCTTCCCCGTTACAACAAATTGCGACTGCAGTGTATCACCAAATGGGCCGCCGACGGTTAGGCCAGCAGTTGAGGCAATAGCCGGAAGATGATCAAAGTTAACCCACTTTTGATAAAAGATGTTGGCACCCTGGTTTGCGGCGGCATCACAGGCTTCTTCTGCCTCTTTGCCGCCACCAACAAAGTGGAATTTGATGCCGGGTACGCCTTTTAGCAGTACAGCAGCTTCGAGAACATACTCTAATCCGTGCAGCGGGCGCATATGGCCGTAATAAAACACGGTAAATGGCGTAGTGGGAGTAGCGTTTGGGTCGTAGCCAAAGACTTCTTCGTTATTACCTACTGGAATAGTCGCATAGCGATCCAGGCTTAGACCATTAAGCTCGGCTGAATATTTCGCGTGAGCATCAGTATCGGCCAAAATAATGCGGCAGCGACGGGCCTGCCAGGCGTACCATTTCCGAAACAGTTTATATGGGATGGTGCCTCGTCGGATCATGCGGTGTTCATCCATCCATTCAGTAAAGTTAACTAATTCATCAAAAATAATTGGCTTACGAACGAGTGTGAGAACCATGTAGAGCAGCATTTCGTACCCACGGAAGGTTATAAGGTAAGCATCGGGTTTGCTGGTAAAGCGGGCTTTGAGGATTTTGAACGACGTCTCAAGATAGCGTTGCAAACCAGGACTTTCGTTGGCGAGCTCAATAACTTCTACGCCTTTGGCTGAGTGGAGGCCTTTTTTTAGGGCGTTAGCACGGACGTAGTCTTGCTGGTCATAACAGGTCACTACGGCTATCTTCATGTGTATATGGTATCAAACTCACTTCCTGCCATCTCAACCGCTCCCTCCCTGTCATCTCGAGCGAAGTCGAGAGATCTATATTTTGTGATTGTTCTTTCAACAAAGAACCAAGTTCTTTCTTTTGGCTTGATCCAAAAGAAAGCAAAAGATCACGAGCACAGCCTCCACCTGACTTGAATGCTGTAAAGCGCAACAATGTTTTGAACATCTCCTTTCAGTCGGCTTCGTTCGTTATAGATTCCATAGGAATCTCACTCAGCAGAGTCCAAAACAAGAATTGTTGCTTTCACAGCTTTCAAATCACGTTCCAGCTGTTGATGCTCGGATAACTGCCATGGCGCCTCGCTAAAGGCGAGGGATTGTTTGTTGCTTGCAGTTGGGCGGCAAACCACTTAAGCTTAGAAGGATATGGAAAAAATCATCGATGGTCTAAAAAAGGCCGGATTTAAGGGTGAGATTGATGATACGCCAGCCGCACGTGACTTTTACAGCCACGATGCATCTATGTTTGAACTGCGGCCGAAGTTTGTTGTAAAACCCAAGGACGCCAAAGATGTCGAGGCATTGGTGACGTATGTGGCTAAACAAAAGAAAGAATATCCTGACTTAAGCGTCACAGCCCGCAGCGCTGGTACCGACATGTCTGGTGGCGCTATTAATGAGTCAATTGTAGTTGACTTCCAAAAGCATTTTACAAAGATCAAAAAAGTTACGGCTACCACGGCCCATGTGGAACCTGGTGTGTTTTATCGAGACTTTGAGCCAGAAACGTTAAAGCACGGCGCGCTGATGCCCTCGTACCCTGCATCTCGGGAACTGGCGAGCGTCGGTGGTATGGTGAACAACAATTCTGGTGGCGAAAAGTCATTAGAATTTGGTAAAACCGAAAACTATGTAACTGAGCTGGAATTTGTGTTTGCTGACGGCAAAAAGCGCGCCGTGAAGCCACTCAAAAAAACCGAGCTTGATAAAAAAATGAAGCAAAAAGACTTCGAAGGCCAAGTATACAAAAAGCTCTTCAAGCTGCTCGATGATAATTACGACGCAATACAAGCAGCCAAGCCAAACGTAACCAAAGATTCTACCGGCTACCACTTATGGAATGTGTGGAACCGTGAAACCGGCATATTTGACCTGACCCAACTTATTGTAGGTGCCCAAGGCACGTTGGGCTTTACGACCGACATACACTTCCGACTGGTCCCTGCTCGCCAACATTCCGGTCTACTTGTGCTGTTTATGAAAGACATCGATGCGCTCGGCGAAGTAATCCCCAAGGTGCTCGAAGCCAAGCCTGCAACATTTGAGTCATTTGATGATGCCACTATGCTGCTCGGCATTAAATTTATGCCGTCATTTCGTAAGATGATTGGCTGGGGTGGTGTGGCGAAGCTATTCTTGAGCTTTGCCTCAACCGGTGTACGTATGTTCCGCGGCTTGCCCAAACTGATCATGATGGTTGAATTTAATGGAGAAACAGAGCAAGAAGTCCGCGACAAAGTGCATGCCCTGCACCGCGAGCTAACCAAACACCGTGCTCGCTATGAGATCAATGGTTTCGAAGAAGACCCCACTGAAGGTAAGTCAGAGAAGTTTTGGCTGATGCGTCGCTATAGCTTTCAGCTGCTCCGTAGCAAAGTGAAAGACAAGCACACCGCACCGTTTATCGATGATTTTGTAGTGCCACCTGAGCACCTGAGTGCATTTTTGCCGCAGCTGCGCAAAATTATCAAGAAGTATAAGTTGTTTGCAACGATTGCTGGACACATGGGTGATGGCAACTTCCATGTCATACCACTGATGAAGCTTGAAGACCCAAAAGACCGCGCCAAAATTCTGCCAGCCATGAAGGCAGTCAATCGACTCGTGCTCAAATATGGCGGCTCACTATCAGGCGAGCACAACGATGGACTCGTGCGCGGTCCATGGCTCGAGGAAATGTACGGCAAAGAAATCTACGGCTACTTCAAAGAAGCGAAGCAAATCATGGACCCAGACAATATCTTCAACCCGCATAAAAAAGCCGACGCCGACTGGGAATACTCATTCGGCCACATCCGCGACCACTTCTAAATCTGTCATTTCGAGCTGATGCGAGAAATCTCTCCAAACCCCGTGTAGACTCAGAGAGATCTCTCCCTGACTGGTCGAGATGACAGGCAGGTAAGCCGACGCCGATTGGGGATATTCATTCGGCCGCATACGCGACCACTTTTAGCGTTGGTTGAAGAGGAAATCTCGGACGAAGGCATCGTCCTGGAGAGTATCTAGCACCAGGTCTAGTGGCTGTTGAGCCCCTGTCACGTGGCGGTAGGCTGCAATAGCGACAGCACGGATACAGAGTTGGACGTCATCAAGTCTTGCAAGTTCTGGGGCAGAAATATCGATAAACCGGTTTACCATATCGTTGCTCGTCGGTATGCCTTTTGTGCTATCTGCCTTTCTAAAGCGGACAGCTGCCAGGTTCGGCACTATATCTGGTCTGTTTGTGCTGTTATAGCGTAGTATGCCAATTCCGGCGATTGCTTCAGCCGGCGCAAACCGTGCAAGTTCTCCACTACTGTGAAGCTCTTTAGTGAGGATGAATGCCGCCTGGCTGTCAAAATGTGCGGGATGATCCGCCTCGTACGCATCGTACAGCGGTGTTTCCCTGTACATCTTTTCATTAAATAACCTGACATGAGGTTCAATTTGCGCAGAAGTAGTGGGATGTATACGATGAAATTTCAAGACAATCTCGTTATTTCAGGACATTATACCACATATGTCAATACCATAAGCGGGTTGGTATCTGTTAATTGTTGGTGGCTTTGAGGAGTTTGTGACGTGCCAGTGCGGTGCCAAAACTGACTACACTGAGGTAGATCAAGCCAGTCGTACAGGCTGATATCAGGCCAGAATGAGTCGAAACGACGAGATAGGTGCCGCTAATCAAGGTAGCTGCAATCAGAACATAGTTGGTGCGCAACTTGTGTTGTGTTGGCGCAATATATGCGGCCGTTGTCATAGCAATACTCGACAGAGCAATCAACACATGCATAAGTACAATCATACCTCTTAGTATACACTATGCGTGCTACAATAAGCTTACGGTTAGGTGAAGTTTTGAGTAACACATGAACAAAAAGCTAAAGATATTCTTGGCATTTGCCACCTCAGTAGCAATTATTGGGCTACTTGTTGTTCTGGTGCGCGGTCATACGGTTGATATTCTCCAACCACAAGGACAAATTGCTGAAAGACAACGCAATCTTATTATTTTTGCCTCTTTATTATCATTAATAGTTCTTATCCCTGTCTATATATTGACAGTGAGTATCGCTTGGAAGTATCGAGAAAGTAATCGTAAGGCAAAGTACACACCTGAATGGGGGCACAACCGAGCCTTGGAATTGACTTGGTGGGCGATTCCCGCCCTCTTGATTTTAATTTTATCGGTGGTCACATGGCGCACTTCACATAGTCTTGATCCATTTAAGCCCCTAGCTTCACAGACAAGACCCCTGACCGTACAAGTAGTGGCACTGGAGTGGAAATGGTTATTTATATATCCTGATCAAGACATTGCAACTGTTAATACGCTAACCATTCCTGAAAAGACACCAATTAATTTTGAAATTACGTCTGATGCGCCCATGAACTCTTTTTGGATTCCGCAGCTTGGTGGACAAATTTATGCTATGAGTGGCATGTCAACCAAGCTGCATCTTGAAGCCAATAGCACGGGTGTTTACAAGGGCTATTCTGCCAATCTGAGTGGCAAAGGCTTTGCGGGTATGAACTTCCCTGTTCGCTCAGTCAACGCTCAAGACTTTAACTATTGGCTCAATGACACGAAACACTCAACCAACTTTTTGAGCCTCGAAGCCTATACTCAGCTCGCGAAACAGAGCCAGAATAATCCGGCTGCAGAATATGGTGGAGTGCAGCCAAGGTTGTACGATACAATTCTTGGTAAGTATATGTCTCACAATATGTCTGGTATGAATCACGGAGAGTCTGAATGATTGGTCTGTTTGCTTCTGGATTGCTTGGGCGCTTAACGCTCGGCGACTTTCAACACGACATGATCGTGACCGGTGCGCAGGTATCGATGGTCGCTGGATCACTCGCCGCCGTAACTGCGTTAATTTATTTTAAGAAACTAGGATGGTTATGGCGGGAATGGATTACCACCGTTGATCCCAAGAAAATTGGCGTGATGTACATTACAGTTGCCGTGTTGATGTTGCTGCGCGGTGCGACTGATGCTGGCATGATGCGTTTACAACAAGCGCTTGCCTCCGGACCCAATCAAGGGTTTTTGAACGCTGATCATTTCCAACAAATCTTTAGCGCGCACGGCACCATTATGATCTTCTTTGTAGCTATGGGCTTAATGTTTGGTCTGATCAACCTAGTGTTACCACTGCAACTCGGTGCCCGTGATGTAGCCTTCCCCTTTTTGAACGCTACTAGTTTTTGGCTATTCGTGGCAGGTATGTTGCTGATGAATCTATCACTGGTCGTTGGTGAATTTTCTGCTGCAGGCTGGTTGGCATACCCTCCGCTTTCAGGCATTGAATATAGCCCAGGAGTAGGTGTTGATTACTGGATATGGAGCCTACAAATAGCCGGTGTGGGTAGCCTACTGTCTGGCGTAAACTTCCTGGTGACCATCCTCAAGATGCGAGCGCCTGGAATGAGCCTGATGAAAATGCCGATTTTTGCGTGGAGCGTACTGGGCTCAATGATGTTGGTAGTGGCAGTGTTCCCAATTTTGACAGCTACGCTTGCGATGCTCTCTTTGGATCGAATCCTGGGAATGCATTTCTTTACGACTGCAGCGGGTGGTAATCCGATGATGTACATCAACTTGATTTGGGCGTGGGGACACCCTGAGGTTTACATATTAGTGCTCCCAGCATTCGGTATTTATTCTGAGATAGTAGCAACCTTTTCGCGCAAACGGTTATTTGGATATACCTCAATGGTTTGGGCTTTGATGGCTATAACATTCCTGTCATATGTAGTGTGGCTGCACCACTTCTTTACGATGGGTGCGGGTGCAAACGTCAACGCATTTTTCGGTATCATGACGATGGTGATTGCGATACCTACTGGCGTGAAGGTGTTTAATTGGTTGTTCACCATGTATCGCGGACGAATTCACTTTGCTTCACCAATGGTGTGGTTTATGGGGTTTGTCTTTACCTTTACGCTTGGCGGTGTGACCGGCGTCTTGCTAGCCGTGCCGGCTATCGATTTCCAAGTACACAACAGCCTGTTTCTTGTTGCTCACTTCCACAATATGATTATTGGCGGTGTGGTGTTCGGATACTTTGCTGGCATTACCTATTGGTTCCCAAAGATATTTGGGTTTAAACTGAATGAACGTCTTGGCAAATATGCGGCCTACTGCTGGATTTTTGGATTCTTTGTAGCGTTTGTGCCCCTCTATATTCTCGGATTTATGGGTGCGACTCGTCGTTTGAATCATTATGACGCCTCTATGGGTTGGCAAGGACTATTCATCGTCGCTGGTTTTGGAGCGCTGATTATCGTCGCTGGTGTCATGCTACAAATACTTCAATTTGCCGTGAGCATCAAACAGCGCAACCAGAATAGAGATATTACTGGCGATCCGTGGAATGGCCGCACCCTTGAATGGTCTACTACCTCTCCTGCCCCGGAATATAACTTTGCAATAATCCCAAGAGTGAGTGTTCGAGATGCATTTTGGCAGCAGAAAAAACTAAAACAGCAGCCGGAGACTGGTTATAAGCCGATTGAAGTACCAAAGAACACACCGATTGGGTTGTATATTGGTCTGCTAAGTCTAGTAACTGGCTTTGCAGTCATCTGGCACATGTATTGGGTGGTGCCGTTTGGTTGTGCAGGACTATTGATCTGCATTATTGCACGTACCTTTGACGAGCAGAATACCCGAACGATTTCGGTAGATGAAATTAAGCGCATTGAGGCTGGTCGAGGAGGAACGGCATGAACCAGGCTGCTGCTTTGCGCAAGGCCGATGACAGCAAGACATTGCTCGGTTTTTGGGTATATTTGATGACAGATTGCGTGCTGTTTGCTTGTTTATTTGCGACCTTTATCGTATTACGACACAACACCAACGGTGGTCCTAGTGGTGATGAGCTCTTCAGTATGCCCTATGTATTGGCAGAGACCCTGATTCTACTTGCTAGTAGCTTTACGTGCGGTCTGGCAATGTTGGCTGTGCAGCAGAAACAAAAGCGACAGACCATCTTCTGGTTGGCAGTGACGGCCGTGTTGGGTCTGGCCTTCCTGACGATGGAGCTTCAGGAATTCATCAACTTGGTGCACGAAGGTCATAGTTGGCAAGCAAGCGCAGCAATGTCATCCTTCTTTACGCTCGTAGCCACCCACGGGCTACACATTACCATCGGTCTTATTTGGATAATTACTATGATGGTACGTGTCGCGAAAGTCGGACTCACTCATGGCTCGGTGCGTAAGCTTACCATGTTGAGCCTATTCTGGCATTTTCTAGACGTGGTGTGGATATTCATCTTTAGTATTGTGTATTTGCTAGGAGTGATCCCAACATGAATAATCAACATCGATTAAAAATTTCAGCGTACACAGTTGGTTTTTTGTTGTCAGTCTACTTAACATTGACCGCTTACTTCCTGGTAGTTAAAGAAGTTTTCCCGCCTCTCACGTTGACGGTGGCTGTGATAACGCTCGCGTTGGTGCAATTTGCAGTACAAGTTATTTTCTTCCTACATGTCGGCGAAGAAGCTAAGCCTCGTTGGCACGTCAAAACATTTGGCTATATGGTGCTTGTAGTGGCAATTTTAGTTATTGGTTCGTTGTGGATTATGGCAAACTTGGATTATCATCATGGCAAAAGCATGTCGCCGGCACAGACAGACGAGTACATCATAAAGGACGAAGGAATTAAGACGCATTGATCAGCGCTTACTATCGTCTGACTAAGCCTGGGATTATTCGTGGCAATTTGCTAAGTGTGATTGCTGGTTTTTTATTAGCCTCACAAGGTGATATCGATGTTGCGGTACTACTGGCAGTGCTTGCAGGTACTTCTTTTGTAATTGCATGCGGTTGCGTGATTAATAATTATCTTGACCGCGAGATTGACGCCAAGATGGATCGCACCAAAAAACGTGCGTTGGTGACTGGCGAAATATCGGTGCACAATGCATTTATATACGCAGTTATGCTTGGTTTACTCGGTTTTGTAATCCTAACGGCTTGGGTGAATGTTTTAACTGCGCTTGTTGGTCTAGTTGGTCTATTCTCCTATGTGGTGATATACGGTGTCGGTAAACGTAAAACGGTTCATGGTACGCTTATTGGTACGATTGCAGGCTCCACACCCCCTGTGGCCGGCTATACGGCTGTTACAAATCAACTAGACGCTGGTGCCTTGCTGCTCTTCTTGATATTGGTCACGTGGCAGATGGCTCATTTCTACTCTATTGCTCTATTTCGACTCAAGGATTACAAGGCGGCTGGTCTACCCGTGTTGCCAGCAGTTAAAGGCGTAGAAGCTACCAAACAGCAGATTCTACTCTATATTTTTGGTTTTATCATCACCGCTTGCCTACTCACAGGTTACGGCTATACGACTATCCCGTACGCGATCATTATGATTATAACAGGGTTATTCTGGCTCTATTACTGGCATAAAAACGTGAAGAGCAAGGATTACGAGAAGTGGGCTAAGAAGTTATTCTTTGTATCTTTGAACGTATTGCTGGTTTGGGCTGTAGCCGTATCAGCTGACAGCTTTTTTATCGGTGGCTGATTTAAATCGCTTATTTGCTTGGCTGCCAAAAATAAATATACCCAATAGAAGCATTAAAGTAATGTAGAGCGTGCGATCCAAGATGTTTGTGGCTACAATCACCGAAGGGCTGATGTGGTGGAGCTGCTGCGAAAAGAGCAGAAACGCCTCTCGGAAGCCGATTGCCCCAGGAGTGAGTGATACAAAGAGTGCTAGATTAGCTGCTCCTGTATAGATAATTGCCTGTCCAACGTTAATATTAGGATCAACTGCTTTGAGCTCAATGGTGTAGATGACAGCCATCAGACTGACCTGTATGAGGGTCGCTATCGCTAAGTAGTACCAACCACGCATATCAAGGTTCTTAAGACGTGGGGCTATCCAGCGTGTGCCTACCGCGAAGTATATGCAGCTAGCGCCTATAATTGACAGGAGCAATGTCCACCAGCCAAAGAGCCCAGAAATTAAGAACAAGCCACTAAAGAAGCCGAAAAACAGATAGTACACGAAGGTAGCCATGGCGTAAGCTTTGAGATTAAGCTTGTATTTCTGATACAACCAAACCGCGCGAAATGCCGGCCCGCTTTGCAAGGGCCCAAAGAAGTTAATCACCGATGAGTAGGCAGTTAACAGAGATACCTCGCCTGCTTCGATTTTGAGCTTGCAGAGACGTAAGGTGGCGGTAAAGATGAGCACCAGCGCGCCCACAGTTGCTATATAGAGTAGCAAGAGTATACCGAGGGTGGTCAGGGGGACATCACGGAGAAGCTTGCCAACTTCTGGATGGGTTTTGAAGTAGTACGCAAAGGCAGCGCCGGTTACTATCAGCACGGTCACAGCAGCAATTTGCTTTAATAAAGTGCGACTCATCCAATAATTGTAGCTTATAATAGAGCGTAAATCCTACGTATGAAGAAAAAAATCTCGCGCACCCAGCAGCTAATCGGCATTGTGTCTTCACGGTATTTTTTTGCGGGTATAGTGGTTCTACTTGTGCTCCAAGCTTTGTGGATTGCTCTGAGTGGCCGTTATCCTATGGCTTTTGATGAGGACTTCCATCTCGGCATCATCCGACTATATGCTGATCATTTGAGTCCATTCTGGGCGGCTCACCCGGCTGGAGCGGACAGCTTTGGCGCTATTACCCGCGATCCTTCCTACCTGTTTCACTATCTGATGAGTTTTCCCTATAAACTTATCGCAGTCTTCACTGACAATCAAGCTACTCAGGTGCTGATTTTGCGTCTTACAAACATTAGTTTCTTTGCCGCTGGCCTGGTGTTGTGGCGCAAAGCTTTACTAAAAACTGGGGCTTCTAAGGCAATCGTACACACCTCTTTGCTATTGCTCGTATTGATACCTGTAGTGCCGCTGCTTGCTGCTCAGCTTAATTACGACAACTTGCTCATGCCTGTTATGGCTGTTGTATTGCTGCTTGCGGTCAAGGTTAACCAAGATCTAGCGAAGTACAAACGGGTTGACACCGAGTCACTGCTGTTGCTAATCATCGCTTGTATGGCTGCTAGTCTGATTAAATATGCGTTTCTGCCAATTGTGTTAGCTGTAGTGGGTTACCTGATATGGCGCTTGTGGCATACTCATGAAGGTGCCAAAAAGCTGGCCTTAAGTGTTGGTTTTGGCTGGACAACTATTTCGCGAAGTATGCAATGGCTACTTATCATACTCTTGCTTGTAACAGGCGTTCTTTTTGCTGAGCGCTATGGAGTAAACATGGCGCGCTACCACAATCCAGTGCCAGACTGTGCACAAGTTATTAGTGTAGACCGGTGTAAGCAATACGGACCATGGGCACGTAATTACCGCATTATGAATGACCCGACAATTAACAACTCAAGTGTTGCATCCTATGCAGCTGATTGGTTCCACGGCATGTGGCTGCGCAGCTTCTTTGCGGTTGATGGGCCAGGCACAAACTTTGAAGCGAAAGCACCACTCTTGCTACCCGGCATGTCGGTTATTGTATTGGCTGTGATATCCCTCTTTGCGCTACTCATCAAAGGCAAAGTTGTCTGGCGACGATATGATTCAACGGTACTCTGGTTGTTTAGCCTTGTTGTTATCTCGTATATTGGTGTGTTGTGGCTCAATGGGTTACAGACATTTAGGGAGCTGGGCCAGAGTGTAGCCATTAACGGCCGCTATTTAGTGTTGGTTGCCCCAATCCTCTTTTTGATAAGTGCGCTAGCGGTTAATGAATTGTTTGGCAAACAGCGCAGACTTACCATCAGCTTCGCAGCGCTGGCTATCTTTTGTTTTGCTTGGGGCGGTGGCGCAGCAACCTACGTGCTCAGAGCTAACAACGCTTGGTATTGGCCAAACTCAACCGTCCAATCAGTCAATGGTACCCTGCGCGACACATTTGGTCCGATCACACCGGGCTACTACTCGCCTACAAAATTCTTGTGGCGTAATTAGTCTGAAAAGCGTTGTCTTTTAACTTCTTCGAGCTGAGTCTCGGTGAGTACGCGATTAATACGAATCAAGTCGGCAATAACGTTTAGGACTAAACAAAGGAATGCGCTAATCATCAGCAATGAGCCTACAAGTAACGATTGGATATGGCCGGCAGTTGTGCCATCTTGCAGACTTAAGTACACAAAACGCGCAAAAGGTACCAGACCTAACACGAATAGTGTTATGCCGAGCGTACCAAACACCATATGTGGCTTGTACATTACATAGGCACGAATGATAGTTACTGCAGATTTGCGAACGTGTTCGCCTGTTGATTTAAAAAGGCGCGATTCTCTAAGTTTCGGATTAGTTTCTACTGGTATACTGACGATCTTTAGACCTTTGTTGCCTGCTTGAATAATGGTTTCTGTGCAATAGCTAAACCGTGTGACGGTATTGAGGCGGATTAAACTCTCTTTACTGTATGCGCGGAAACCGCTGGCAGCATCTGGTAGTTTGGTGCCGGCCGCTTTATTGACTACTTCGCTGCCAACTTTCTGTAGTAGCTTCTTGGCTGGCGAAAAATGGGCAATCTTACTTGTCTGGCGATCGGCAATTACAATATCTGCTTCACCGTTGATGATTGGCTGAACTAAATCTGCAATGCGATCTTGTGGGTATTGATTGTCGCCATCGGTGTTTACGACGATATCTGCCCCAAGCTCAAGCGCACGGTGTACGCCATCGTGGAATGAACGGCCAAGGCCTTGATTCCTGGCATGGCGCACAAACTCGGTAACGCCATGTCTCTTGGCTATTTCTACTGTTTTATCGGTAGAGCCGTCATCAATAATCAGCACAATCACTTCATCGACGTTTGGGATCTTTTTTGGAATGCTCTCTAATACGAGTGGCAGTGTGCCTTCTTCGTTGAGGCATGGAACTTGAACAACAACCTTCATATGCATCTAGTATACCTTACAGGGGTGAAGAGAAACAACTTACTTCTCAGCTTCTTCACAGTGATTCTACGTAAAGTACTCGCATAGTATGAGAGAAACCGCTATAATGTATCGCAACTGTAATGGCACAAAAACCTATACGCATCCCTGTCAATGTGGCGACCGGCAAAGCACGGCCGGGTCAGGATATTGCTGCCATTAAAAAGCAGCGTCAACAGTTTGCGGGCGTCGGCAAAACACTTCCGAATTATCAGTACGACCCTAGAGACAAGCACAAGTTGCCTGGCCCAACAGTTGTGAAGAAATCTCGTTTTGGTAAGATTACCCCGAAACGTACGGCCATCGCTTTTTTTGTTTGTCTGATGCTGGTCGGTGGGTTTCTAACGGCTAAATTTTTGTGGAATGCCCAAAAAATCTTCGGCGCAAGTGTTTTAAGCGTGCTTGATAACACTAAACTTAAAGGCGAAGATAAAGGGCGGGTAAATATCCTATTAGCCGGTAACTCAGCGGATGACGTTGGTCACGATGGTGGCGAGTTAACTGATTCGATCATGCTTATGAGCGTAGATACAAAGAACAACAAAGCTTTTCTTATGAGCATACCCCGCGATCTGTATGTAGATATTGATGACAATGGGCACTCTAAGATCAACTCAGCATATGTGTACGGCAAGCAGGATAAATTTAAAGAAAATGGTTACCCAGAAGGTGGTATGGGTCTTCTTGAGAAGACAGTCGAAGATAATCTGGGTATAGATATAAATTATTACGCGTTAGTGAATTATAAGGCTCTCAGACAGGCGGTGGATGCTGTGGGTGGAATTGACTTTACCGTTAAGAGCGAGGACCCCCGAGGGCTATATGATCCGAATATTGATTGGACCACCAAAAAGCCGCTCGTAAAATTGTCCAATGGTAAGCACCACCTAAGCGGCCAACAGGCGTTGAATTTATCGCGTGCACGTGGCGACTCATACCGTTCATACGGGTTTGCAGCCAGTGATTTTGATAGAACTGAAAACCAGCGCCAGATCATGATAGCTCTCAAGAACAAGGCCTCTACACCAGGCGTTATTGCTAACCCAGCTAAAATTGCTAGTCTGGCAGATGCAGTCGGTAGTAATGTAAAAACCGACTTCAAGCCTAACGAACTCAAGCGTCTTTATGATCTAACGAAGAAAATACCATCGAATCAAATTACATCTGTGGGGCTGAATGATGCCGATGGCAAGAATCTCCTTGAGGGATATAACGCGAGCGGTCAGTCGGCGCTTATCCCAGCAGCTGGTCTTGATGACTTTAGCGATATACAGGCATTTATGAAACGCAAGATGTCATCCAACCCAATTGTGCAAGAGGGTGCAAAAGTGGTTGTCTTGAACGGCACGACAAGCGATGGCCTTGCTTCAAAGAAGAATGCAGCACTAACCTCAAAAGGTATCAATGTCGTAAAGGTTGGTAGTGCACAGTCTGATACAGAAACTAAAACAGTGGTTATTGACAACTCAGCCGGCAAGAAACCAACCACCAAGAGGTTCCTTGGACAACAATATGCAAATAATTTCACCGCTACCAATCCATATAAATACATCTATGACGCAGATTTCATCGTGGTAATTGGCAGCGACCAGATCCCTAGGCCCAAGACTACTAGCACAACTAACTAGCGCACCGCAATAACATTCAGCACTGTTCAGCGAGACGTAGCGGTGCTACTATAGGGGAACCAATGAGCCTAGACCTAGATATTGCCGAAAAACAGTTGCGGATGTTCCTGGAGCAGCACCCTACCCGTTCCTTCAAGAAGGGTGAAATTATTGTGTTTCAGGGCGAGGCTCCGCGCGGTGCGTTTGTGGTAAAAAGCGGCACGGTCAAAGCTTACAATTTAAGTATTGCTGGCGACGAAAAGCCAGTTGCCTTTTATACAGCCGATTCAGTCTTCCCAGGCCCGTGGGTATACGGCAAAATGGCCAACTCTATTTATTATTACGAAGCATTTACCTCAAGCGTGGAGCTGTACCTTGTAAATCGAGAAGAGTACGTTAGTTACATCAAAAAACACCCGCAATTGATTTATAAAGAGCTGGAACGACACATTATTGATGAGTTAGGCGAATCGATGCGCTTAAACGCCTTACAGCACTCTAGAGCAAGCGACAAGCTGCTGTATACACTGCACTATCTTGCTCTCAGCCATGGCAAGCAGATTGCGCCGCAAAAGATTGAAATTGTACTTGATTTGACCCATCAGGACTTTGCTAACCTGACAGGACTCACACGTGAAACAGCTGCTACTGAACTAAACAAGCTGAAACACTCTGGTATCATCGAGTATGGCAAAGGAACTGCCTACAAGCTCGACTTAGCAAAGCTTATGCAGCTCTTGAATGATGAGTATATTGCTGAGCTAAAAATTAAGCTGTAGCTTTAGCTGCATCATTTGGCTGCTCTAGCGTATCGTTAATGACCCGTGCTAGGTTGTGGGGTGCAGTCCAGGATTTAATGATGCAACGATGCGCGCCAAGCGCATATGATTCTGTCACTTCTGGAGAATTCTCCATATTGGTAAAGATCAATACTCGTACATCAGGGTGCTTATTAATCAGGTCATATTTCTGCAGAAATTCTAATCCACCCATTACCGGCATCAAGAGGTCGAGAAGGATTAGCTCAGGGTCAAATTTCTTTGCTTTGGCCAGTGCATCTTTGCCGTCAAATGCGCTCTCGACCTCATGCCCTTCGCTCTCTAAAATAATGCTGTACGCGTTGTTTAAGTCTTTATCATCTTCTACAATCAGTATTCGTGCCACGTGTATCCCCTTTAGTATTGTCTATTAGTTATATCATACCGCCTTTATCTGGAAGTAGTAAATTTCACACAATCACCCCTTTGTCTTACTGCTTTTTAGCGCAGGGAGACTCACCGTAAACGTAGTACCCTTACCCTCTTCACTCTTAAATGATATGGTACCACCGAGTGCGTCCACCAACCCTTTTACAAGGTAAAGACCCAAACCGGTGCCCGTAGTCTCTCTCTTAACAATGTTTTGTGCACGGAAGAACTTGCTAAAGATTTGTTTTTGCGAAGCCTGCGGTATGCCCCAGCCGCTATCTATAACTGAAGTTACCACAGTACTGCCTCTGCGCTGGACTTTGACGCAGACAGTACCATTTTCTGGCGTGTACTTGATAGCATTTGTAGCTAAATTAATAATTATCTCCTTAAACAGTAAGGGGTCCGTTTTAACACCCATGCTGCCTTTCCCAACGCGTATAGAAGTTGATATTTGTCGCTCTCCTGCCAGAAGTGCTACTTCTTGCATTGCTTCTTGGGCTAAAGCATCTACTCGTACGTATTTAGGAGTTACACGAATAGTGCCACTTTCCATTCGAGTAATGTTCAGTAGTGTACTAATAAGTTCATTCATACGATTGCTCGCTCCAATAATGGTGCGTACTGCTTTTTTTTGCGGTGGCGTAATGGTGCCAATGTAACCATCAACAAGCATGTGGGAGTACGTTTTAATTGCAGACAATGGCGTGCGCAACTGATGAGAGGCTAAGGATATAAACTCACTTTTCATGCGGTCAATTTCTTCTTCACGAGTAATATCACGGAATACTTCTATGGCGCCAAGAGGCTTACCATCAAACAGTATGGGTGAAACCGTTATTGATACGGGAATGATGTCGCCAGTTTTACTCCGATAACAGCATTTTTGAGAAACAGTATCGCCATTTAAAAACGCCCGTGTAATGGGGCGGTCTATTAAATTTAATGGCTTATTATCTTGGGTGACGGCCTGAATCTTTCTTGGGAACCATTCACCGAGCAGTTCTTTTTTGCTGTACCCCAGTATGCTCAATGCTTTTGGATTAACTCGAGTTATTTTGCCAAATTCATCAGTAGTAATTGCTCCATCACCTATACTTGTAAACAACGCCTCTAACTCAGCCTGCTGCTCGGTGACACGCAGTGAGTGGAGATGCTCGTGTGAATGTTCTGTCTCAGACATAAGACCTACTTGTTATTTCCCTGTACCACGTGCCTTTCGTGTTGGTATATCTTGCGTAAGACTTCGGAGCTGACCAATATATTCTTCAACAATGTCTGAATCCTCTGTAATTAACGACATGGCTACTTGTATCCAATCAATTAATTGCAGTAAATCTTCTTTAGACATTTGTTGCGGTGGCTTATCAAGGTGATTTTCTATTTGGCGAGCAATAAATCTATCGGCTGCTGGGCCGAGGTACACATTCGTGACCTTAACAACCTGTTCGTAGAGCACAAGTGTTTGTTTGCTCATGCTACACTTCCTCAATGCGTTTAAGTTTGCTCGCCCCAATTATTATCAATACGAACCCTACGATTAGAATAACGTAAGCTGTAAACGCAAATAAGAAAGCTGTGTTGATACTAAGATGACCGGTCCGAGGCACAACTGTTCGCAGGTATTGCAAGGCCACACCACCAGCTACTACTCCGGCCACGCCACTTGCCACCCAACGCACCGCTTGTCGATACAACACACCCTGCACTTGTCTTCCAAACAACACTAATTCGTAAGCCGCCAACAAACCGCTAAACCATGCGTACAGGTACGGAACAATGATTGTCGTGATCATGAGCCAGGCCGGCAAGTAATATGGGTTATCCGCTGAGCCAATACTATCTAGGTTTAACTTACGAAAAGTGAAGTAACAATACGCAACACCAATCAAGACTAATGCGATCACGATAGTGCGCATGTCGTTCAGACTAAAACGCAGCTTGTTGCGCTCGACAAGTCCGTGTGTACCCTTTCGGAGGGTACTATACGCCACAAGAGGCACAAGCAAACTTAAGTAATTCACCATAATTATGCTGGCTGCTTTCAGCTCAGAAACATGATTACCAACAGAATTGATTAACAGCGATAGGATGGCTACTATCGGCAAGCCATATGCAAGATACATTATGCCCCGAGTGATATGCCAATAATCTCCTCCCTCAGGTGTTTTTTTGAGCAGCTTTGTGTACTGGCGCAAGCGCACATACGCTAAACATGCGCTGATCCATACCAGCATGTACGGTAGCGTGACTAATAGCAGTAGTATGTGGTACTGAAACGGCTCAAGACTGTAGGTGCGCATCACCGTTTTGCTGGCTGGCAGCAAAAAAACCAATAGAATGTACAGTGGTATAAACAATAGAACAGGGCGCAACAACTCAAGAGTTGACTGTTTTTTCTTGGTAGTGACTGTCTGCTTCACTCGGTCTCCCTGTAATATCAGTGTTTACGTGGTTCGCTCTAGTAAAACATAGTATACCCGATTTGCTGCGTAAGATTTTCAACAGCTCAGTACCGATGCTTGTGGTTAAAGCCCTTCTGCTTGATAATACATGTATGACTAATCAAACATTAAACAAAAGCACACTGCGAAATAGACTCATACTTTTGGCAATCGGCGGATTAGCACTGTATGTAATCATTCCGCAGATTAGTGGTTTTCAGGACAGTATTGCAATTGTAAAAAAGGCAGATGTGCCGCAGATCATGCTTGCAGTATGTTTTTCTTTACTCACCTTTATGATCGCCGCAGCAACCTACACTATCCTGGCGCTTCGGCCGCTCAAATATCCGCGCACAGTATTGGCTCAAATGGCTGCTATGTTTGTAAATCGCTTGCTGCCTGCTGGAATTGGGGGCATCGGTGCCAATTATGTGTATTTGCGAAAAGCTAAGCACACCTTGCCAGAGGCTGCTAGCGTAGTCACTGCTAATAATCTACTGGGGTTTGCAGGCCATATTACGCTCACTCTCATACTAGTGGCAGTATTTCATGATCAACTTCCAGCTATTGGGAGCGCAGACTTGCAACAGAAGCTGTTATTCGTGGCAGCTGCTGCAGTACTTTTTATACTTCTACTTATTTTCGCAAAAACGCTAAAGGGTAAAATTTTATCAAAAGTGGCAGCGGTTGCTGCACAGCTCATTGCGTATAGGCGAAAGCCACACAAGCTATTTGCAGCTCTCGGTACCTCCATCCTATTAACACTCACAAATGTCGTGTGCCTATGGTTTTGCGTGCTATCACTGAACGTGCCACTGTCTTTTGTTGCAGTGCTTATTGTTTTTACAATGGGAGTCGTTATTGGTGTGGCAACTCCTACGCCAGGCGGGCTTGGTGGTGTTGAAGCTGGACTGGTTGCCGGCATGCTTGCGTACGGGGTTTCGGGCGCTGTTGCACTAGCCGTGGCACTTACCTATCGCTTTATAAACTACTGGTTATCAATGGCAATTGGCGCAGGTGCGTTCGTGATCTGTCGTCAAAGAAATATCCTGTAATAGAAAAGGAGCCGTTTGACCGGCTCCTCCCTTGCAGACTCATTGCTGAGAATGCATATCAACTTTCGTTGATAACCACCTCACAGTGGTATCTACTATGCTACGCCGCAGCTTTCCGTGCGTCAAGATAATAGCGTGTGATAGTTATCACACTTGCAGGCGATTAAAGCGGTTAACCGCAAAGGCTACGCAAATTACAAGAGTACCCGTCATAACAATGAGATCTAACGGCAGACCAAAGTGGGTCACACCCGTCATCATATATCTCAGCGCATCAACCATGTAGCTTACCGGGTTTAAGGTGCTAATAACCTTCAATACCGTAGGTACGTTTTCTAGTGGGTATAAGGCACTCGACAGGAAGAACAATGGCATTACGAGTAGGTTGTTTATGCTTTGAAAGCCTTGGAAATCTTCAACCGATGAAGCAATGGCAGCACCAAAGCTTGTTAGCGCCAAACTCATAAATATCAAAATAAACAAAGCTGGTATCATCATAAGCCAGTTGTCTGGTCGGAAACCAAAGATAATCGAAATAATAAAGATCATAATACCTTGCACGATAGATATAGTTGCACCGCCAAGTGCACTGCCCAGCAAAATCTTAACGCGTGATACTGGAGCTACCAACAGTTCAGACAAGAAGCCAAATCGCTTATCCATCAGGATGATAATACCCCAAAACACCGCTGATAACAGCACGGTTTGCGTAATAATGCCAGGCACCAAAAACTCAAGATAATCACCTTCGCCAGCCTTTTCGTAGATAGCGCCTATACCATACCCAAGCGCAAGCATGAGCAGAAGTGGTTGGCCAATAGTACCTACCATGCGTGAGCCACTACGTGTAAAGCGGCGAATTTGCCTGAGCCAGAGCTGGTAAATTATTTCCATTAGCGTAAATTCCTATTTCTTAATGCCGTTCGGTTGTTCAGGCCATTGTTTGATGCGCTAACGTCTTCCCGCACGTTCGAGCCGGTTAATGATAAATAGGCATCCTCTAGTGACTTTGTTTTGGTCTGTTTGGTCAACGATTCAGTAGTGCCATGGGCAACAATTTTGCCATGATCAATGATGGCAATGCGTTCAGCTGCTGCCTCTGCTTCGTCTAGATAATGCGTGGTAAAGAAAATGGTCATGCCCTTTTCGTCGCTCAGACGCTTTACGTATTTCCACATGAGATTACGTGTTTGTGTGTCTAAACCAAGCGTTGGCTCGTCTAGAAACAGAATCTCGGGTTCATGTAATAATCCTCGCGCGATTTCTAACCGGCGACGCATACCGCCAGAGAAGGTTTTGATCATGTAGTCTTTGCGATCCCACAATTCAACTAGCTTCAACAGTTCTTCAATCTGTTTTTGGCGATCTTTTTTGGACATGCCGTACAATACCGCGTGAAGATCCATGTTTTCATAAGCTGATAGCTCTTCGTCCAAGCTTGGGTCTTGGAATACGATGCCAAACGACTTACGTGCTGAATCACGCTCTTTAGTCACATCGTGACCAGCCAGCAATAGGCTTCCGCTCGTAGGCCGCAACATCGTGGTCAGCATCTTGATAGTGGTACTCTTGCCAGCACCGTTTGGTCCCAAAAATGCAAAAATCTCTCCTTTTTTTACCTCAAAGGAAATATGGTTTACAGCGGTAATCTCACCGAAACTCTTAACTACATCTTTTGCAGAGATCATTGTTTTTGCCATACGTCACAACTAGTATATACCCTTCGCTATATTATGTATAGGGTCAAATAATTGATAATATTGACAAAATGTGATATAATGAAAAGATATGGATTCAGAGTCAAATTTTAATCCTGATGATATCTTTGGTGGCCATGGTGTAGACGAGATGGCTCCTGAACTGCCGGCACCTGACGAAACAGTTATGGAACGGCTTGCACAGTATTCATTTGAAGAAATGAGCCAACCTGAAGATCTGATAGTCGAGATGGCAGCGGCGGCATACGAGGAACGTCCTGTGCAACCGACTAAACCAACTATTATCACCTATCTAGAAAATGAATACGCAACCTCTGGAAAAGTCATGGTCATCTCTGAGAATAAAGCAGGCCGTGATGCACCTGAAAATGCCGTACGCAGGACTGCGGTTGTATATGATGTAGCTCTTGGAGACGATTATGACGTTGAAAGAGGTCGAATCCTGAAGGAACGTACAATTGAGCTAAGAGGTGTAAAACGTAGTCAATTACACCGGCAAGCAGATAGATTACTCTCTAGATTTGAGGACGAAGACCTCGATCAGGTTGCATTTATGCTCAATAAGGCAATGCGACAATGTAGAGGTGAAGATATCGAGACTTGTCACGAGCTTAAACTGGCTATGACTGAAGAATTTGCTGATGCTATGGGGAAGAAGATGGTGGAAAACGCAACAGAGGTAACCGCACACGATATATATGAAGTTGGCATCAATCGTAAAGCTCAGTCTGTGTTTCGTAAATTGGGCAACACCAAATCCTGGCATAAGATTAATGTTGCATTACAACATGAGATCGGTAGCAGGACATATTACATTAAGCTTTTAAGCAGTGGCGGGAGACGGCATGAACTGGCTGAATTACAGATTCTTATGCAGCAGCCGGGCAAAGAGCCTATGACTGCTGGCTATATTGCAGATCCTGCGCTCGGTGAAGACAAGGAGCCGAACGAGCTTGAACAGGAAGTCCAGGACATTTTTGACACACTTGAATATGGTCAATATATACCTCCAGAACAGTTTGATTTCGTCATGGAAAACATGTACAAATTTGAATTGCGTCAATCCGACAACCAGCAAGAATAGTAACTTAGTGTGCTTGCTGTATACGCCGTATCAGGATATAGCCAATGGTTATTACACTTGCTGCAGCTAATACGTACGGCCAGATAGTAAACCGTGAGTTCTCAATAGGAGCAACTGTTTTTGCAGAGAGTTCTTTGAAGGACATCTGAGCTTTATCGCCAGTTATAGCAGCAAACGAAATACTAATATCATTCTTACCGTCGCCATCTACGTCATGAGCTACCGTCGTACCTCGAACTATTTTCACATCTGTAGGCGTGGAGGCCACGGTAACAATTACATAGTCATCGGCAATTTGTTTCACAGTTATCGTATGCTCTTCGCCGTTGTGCTTAAAGTATATAACCTGAAATTGAGATAAGTTGAGCAATTTGCCCTTACCTTTCCCTTGAGAATACTCCTTAAAAACATTCAGTATGATTGGAGCAGGTATGGATAGGTCTTGTTCTGTTTCAGATGTTTCGTAGGCAAAATTATTGGAGATGGGGTTAGGTATTGAAGTAACTGATTTTATCACCAAGGGTGCCGCAAAAAACACCGTGCCAAGCTGACTGTAATCACTCATGTTACCCACAGTGTCCTGTGCTTTCACTCTGGAATACCACGTTCCACTGCTAAGCTTTGTTGCATGCTGGTAGGAGGCATCTTTTGAAGAGTTGGAGTACACAGTACCGGTAAAGTTTGGGCTTTGCGACCATTCTATTATGTAAGGCACCGTATCCATGCCCGAACCATCATCAGTGCTCATTGCCCAAGACCATGCAGGGGTATTGTTTTTGGCTGAAATCACAGCTGGCTTGCCTGGGATACTTGGTGGAGTCGTGTCTACAAGAACCTGGCCGACTTGAGAGTATGCTGACGTGTTACCCAAATTATCCTTGGCTTTCACTCTAAAGTACCACTCGCCTTCACTAAGCTCATCAGCGTTAGGTATTGTGAAACTATTTGTAGTGGCAATGCTCGTGGCGGTCACGCTATTGAAATCCTCATCGTCCGACCACTCAACAGTATACGGCTCAGCTGTGTGCAGGCCAGCACTGGTGTCTGTGCTGGCTGCCCATTCCCATGTTGGCGTGGCGTCACGTGTTGCGCTGGCACCCACAGACGGCTTGCCAGGCACAGTTGGGGCAGTTGTGTCGATTGTCGCGCTGGTGCTACTAGAATATGGCGAATTATTTCCCGCGCTATCGGTGGCACGTGTTCTGAAGTACCATGTCCCATCACTAAGTGGTGTTGTGACTGTATAGCTAGTGCTCGTAGGCCAGCTAACGCTCCCCGAGGACACTCCTGAGCCAAAATCAGGGTCTTGTGACCATTCAATTGTTACGGTTCCAGATGTAGAGCCACTTGAGGTGATAGGGTCCCAGCTAAATGTTGGCGTATTATCGTTGCCAGCTGAAGAAGTGGTTGGAGTTGGAGGCTGCGATGGTGCACTGGTGTCAACACCGAACGCTATACCGCCACTATTTGCGGTTGTGTATGAACCCACAGCTCCAATATTGTCAGTAGCCCTAACTCGCCAGTAGTATTGCCCGTCGCTGAGTGTCTGATCTGCCGAGCCAACTGTATATGTACCGCTACCGGCTGCTTGACCGACAGTGAATGACTTAGAGCCCTGGCTTACTTGAGCAGAAGTGTAGCTTACTTCTGGTGACGAGAAATTGCTGTTGTTATCAATAATAACTTGATAGGCTACTGTATTGCCTGCATCAGGGTCGGTAGCACTAAAAGTCAGTGTCGGGGTGGTGTCGTTTGTCCAGCTACCATTTACATACCCTGTTGGGCCAAGCGTGCTAACCACTGGATACTGATTGGCAGCACCAGTTGTTATTGATACATTCTTGCTTGATATCTCAATTGGGGACGAAGGGCTTCCGTACTCTACAACGTAACCTGGCAATGTTGTAGAGCTACAAGGCAGATCATTCCACTTACCTGTTCCGCCCGTTAAGAACTGTGCACAGTCTTCATCGCCGGCGTTATTTGGCTCACCTGTCCCCCAGTTTGCATATCTACCACCAACACTACTCCCACCTGAAGCACCACTCCAAAAGGATGTGCCACTTTCTGGCCCAGTAACCCACTTCCAGTCACCTTCTGAGGCCGAGTCACTTGCACCCATCCAGCCGGCATTCAGAAGGCGCGCCGCTACAAAGTCGTTCTCTGCTTGAGAGGTTATCGTAGTCAGGTAACCTGTAGCGCCGTATTTTGTACGAGTCTGCGCATTAGTGTTAGCGTTAACCCATGAGGCTGTATATGAAACGTATTCATATAAGTGATTATTGTCCGGGAAGAACACTTCACCCGCGTTGACCAACGAAGCTTCCAATGTATCAGTCCCTGTTCCTGTTCTGGTGTACGTAAGGGTACTCAAGGCGGCATTGATGTTTGCAAGTGTGCCACTAAACTGCAAGGTTGAGCCGCTACTAGACCCAGTAAAGGTTAGCCCGGTGGTAGTTGACATTGTCAAGCTTCCGCTACTCACACGAAGTTTTACTGGGACAGTTGGATTGCCAGTGCCAGATAATTGTAAATCGGTTATTGGTGTTGCCGTGCCACTGTATCCAGATACAGCTGTACCTCCTACTAAAGCTGGATCTGCATCTGCTTTCACAAATAGCGTAGGTATGTACGCCGCAAACGCTAATAACACTACAACCACCAAAGCAGCATTTCGACTGATTTTTAGCCTCCGAAAAGGAGTTGTTTTCATCACACTTTCTCTTTTATTGAACTTCTCAACCAAAGTGTACACAAAAACACTAGCGGTATGCAAGCTAAATTTACAACGAATTAGTTTGCAATAATGCCGGCTGTAAAGCCAATGATTAATGAGAGAATCACCAGGCCAATCACAACATCGTACCCAACTTGTTTGGCTTCTTTTTCAATCTTCTCTATTTCATCTTTCTTCATGACTATATCCTAGCATGGCTGCAAGCTTTGCTGCTATCATAGTGACACATGGAGATACCCGCTAATACCCTGGATTCTGTGATATGAGCGAGGAACTCCTCTTCTTGCTGGTTGGTAGCGTACTTGCACTCAGCTTGCTTATTGCATTAATCACTTCACGCATGAGCGTCCCTGCGCTGGTTGTTTTCCTGGCAATCGGCATGCTGCTGGGCACTGATGGTATTGGTCATATGGATTTTCATAATGTTGAACTAGCTCGCACGGTAGGCGTTGCGGGCTTGGCGCTTATTTTGTTTGAAGGCGGCTTATCAACTTCTTGGCGACGATTACGTGAGGTGGCAGTACCAGCCCTGCTTCTAAGTACTGCAGGTGTGATCATCACAGCTTTGTTGGTGGGATATGCTGCACATTATCTCTTTGATTTTGGCTGGGGTACATCGTTGCTGCTAGGCGCCGTCATATCCTCTACTGACGCTGCGGCCGTATTCGCAACGCTGCGTTTTACCAATATTAAAAGACGCTTAGCTCGTACGCTTGAGGCAGAAACCGGTGGTAATGATCCAATGGCCATTGCCTTAACTGTTGGTCTGATTAGCTGGATTCAACAACCGGCTTATAACTTAGGCGATCTAGTATTACTCTTGGTCCAACAGCTTGGCATTGGCTTGATTGTGGGTTTGATGCTTGGCGGCGTGGCCATGTGGGTGTTCTCTCGACTCCCAAAGTCTATTGGAGCTTTTGCGCCTGTTGCTTCGCTGGCTGCCTGTGCATTATCGTTTGGCGTAGCTGGTATTTTAGGCGGCAGTGGATTCTTAGCGGTTTACATCGTAGGTTTAGCAATAGGTAGCACGCCATCTCGTTATCGTAGCCAACTTACCTCATTCCACGAAGGTCTGGCCTTTTTGGCGCAGGTATCACTTTTCGTAGTGCTTGGTTTGCTAGTAATGCCACACGAGTTATTGCCGATTGCCGGTGCCAGTATTCTTCTTACGTTATTGCTCATATTCTTCATTCGTCCGCTGGCAGTTTTCTTAGTAACTCCGCATATGGGATTCAGTTATCGTGATAAAACATTGCTCGGGTGGGCGGGGCTGCGAGGCGCTGTACCAATTGTGCTCGGCACAATCGTATTATCTGCCGAAGTCGCCCACGGCGAAGTTATATTCAACATTGTCTTCTTCGTGGTTCTGGTATCAGCCTTGATCCAAGGCACTACCCTAGAATGGGTGGCTACCAAACTTGGTGTTATTGAGCAGACTCCAAAAGATGCAGCTGGCAAAGAAGTCGATTACGACGCGGTCCTACAAAAAGTTCAGTTTGATGTCGCACCTGGGCATTCAATTATTGGATCACGAGTTAACGAGCTGGGTCTGCCGGCAAAAGCTACACTTATTAAAGTGCGTCGTGGCAGCGTCACCATTAAACCCGACCAGCATACCGTCATCAAACTAAAAGACCGACTAACAGTTTCAATCCCACAATCACGCATCCCCGAGCTCGAAGATGTCTTCACTCGCTGGCGACGGCGTGTGTAGTATGATATTGGCATGAAAGGGATCCCCAAGAGGTTTTTGTCTGGTAGGCGGAATTTTGTGCCCGGTAACCGTGACGGAGCAGTTATACGGCGCCACGCTCCAATAGTCTTAAAGCCAACGATTATGGCAATCATCGGCGTAGTGCTCTGGAAGCTTGTCTTCTACAACAATCACATTGGGTTCGCAAAAGAGGCCGAGAACCCACTTTTGCTGATGGTCTTACCACTTGTCGGGTTCGTATATGTAATTTTTGCTAGCATTGCTGTTGGGTCAGTTTTCGACGAGTACAAGACGGTGTCTCGGGCAGTAGTTAAGAAAGATCTCGACACTTTCTTGTTGCACCGGGATGAGCAGCTACCAATTCTTATACATATATTAATAGCTGCCCCTTCCCTAATTCTTGTAGCTCTCGCAATGTTATTGCATTACGAAAGCGTATATGCGGGCGCAGCTGCGGTATTTTCAGTAATCTTTGTTATTACTACAACCTGGATCGTCGCAACAGAGCTTGATGACTTTGAAAATGGTATCTGGTTCAAAGAAAATATCCCAGAAGAATGGCACGAAGTAGACATCAAGGAATACTTTGCCGCAAAAACCAACAAGTAGGCTTACACTGCTCAGGCTGAAGATCATGCTATAATATCGCCTTAATGAGCAAAGAAAACTACGCAATCACCGTTACCGGCCTCAAGAAGGCTTATGACAAGAATGAAGTACTAAAAGGTGTGGATTTTAAGGTAAAACAAGGCAGTATGCTGGCTTTGCTAGGCCCAAATGGCGCCGGCAAGACCACCACCGTACGTATTCTGAGTACCCTGCTCCCTAAAGATGCAGGCAGTGTCGTAATCGCTAGTCATGATTTAGAGACAGAAGCTGATAAGGTGCGCAGTGTAATCGGTTTGACCGGACAATCTGCTGCAGTCGACGAGCTACTTACTGGTCGCGAAAACCTTGTAATGATGGGACGCCTCTACCGTCTGACAAGAAAGAGTGCTAAAGAGCGTGCCGATGAACTGTTAAAAGAGTTCGATCTGGAAGATGCTGCCGACCGGCCCGCCAAAACCTACTCCGGTGGCATGCGTCGTCGTCTCGATCTTGCTGTAAGTCTAATTGCTACACCACCCATCATATTCTTAGATGAACCAACTACCGGCCTCGATCCTCGTTCTCGACTTGCGATGTGGGACATTATTCAAAAGTTGATGGCAAACGGCACAACCATACTCTTAACTACGCAGTATCTTGAGGAGGCTGATCAACTTGCTGATCAAATTATCGTGATTGACGGCGGTAAGGTTATCGCTGAAGGCACAGCAGCTGAACTCAAGCGCAAAGTTGGTAAAGATCGTCTGGAGCTGACCTTCAAAGACACAGCTTCATTACAAATCGCAAAGAAGTCTCTCGGCAAAGCAGTTATAGATAGTAATGATGCGGAGCATTCAATCAGTCTGGTAATCAACGACGTGAATAAGGATGTAAAAGATGTGCTCGACCAGCTGGCTAAAGATAAGGCTAAGATTGCTTCTATGGAAGTTCATAAGCCAACGCTTGATGATGTGTTCTTGTCGCTCACTGGCAAGCAAAAAGCGACAAAAGAGGAGGATAAATAAATGGCCGACCTCGTATTCGAAAAAAAGCCAAAAGCTCTCATGTGGTTAATTGATTCCTGGATAATGATTAAACGTAGTAGTACGCACATTATTCGTAATACCGATCAGCTGCTCGGAACATTCTTCCAGCCGATTATGTTCTTGGTGTTGTTTGCCGCAGTGTTTGGTGGCGCCATTAAAGGCTCCTTGCCTCCTGGCATAAATTATCTCGACTTCTTAATGGCGGGTATCATCGTGCAAACGGTAGCTTTCGGCTCCACTACGACCGCCATAGCTATTTGTAATGACCTACAGAAAGGCATTGTTGATCGCTTCCGCTCACTCCCTATGTCAGACATATCAGTTCTAAATGGCCACATTGTGTCCGATCTACTTCGCAATTCTATTTCAACCGTGGTAATGCTCATTACAGGACTCGTAATCGGCTTCCGTGGTAACGCCAGCTTCATAGATTGGATCTTTATTGCAGGCATTTTAATTCTATTCACTTTGGCGTTTTCATGGTTGATGGCAATCATGGGTGTGTACGCCAAAAGTGTAGAAGCGGTACAGTGGCTAACTTTCATCATTATCTTTCCCCTCACCTTCGCAAGTAGCGCCTTTGTACCGGCTGAAAGCATGCCTCACTACCTACAGATTTTTGCAGAAAACCAACCAATAACCCAGGTAATAAATGCTGTCCGTGCGTTAATGCTCGACACGCCAATCGGCAATTATGCATGGATGTCAGTTATTTGGAGTGTCGGTACGCTGATTGTAGCTATCCCAGTTGCTGCGTTCTTGTTCAAGAAAAAGGCTTCTAGCTAGTCAATCAAGACAACTTTCTTAAGCATCTTAGATAATGCGCTGCGACTACCTTCGCCGTGGTACGTTTTGTCGATTACCCAGATGGTATAGCCTACGAGCATCAATGTCTCACCTAATAGCGCTACGTGATACCAACCAATCATGGTGGCAGAGCCAAATGTTAGCCAGCCACCAATTACAATAAGACTAAACGCCAGAAAGCGACTCATCCTCCACCAAGCTGAGAAACGGCGTTTTCGCGATGTGCGTGTAAGCAACGTGTCTACCACCACTGTCGCCGCCATGCTGACACCTACAACCGTGACTGCCGCCATATGAATACGATACGGCCAAGGCTCCCATGCTACTGGCATAAGTGCTGCCACATAGAGTCCCGCAACGGTGAAACCAGTAAGCCAAATAACCGGTTTAGAGTGCTTCAGGGTTCGTCGTAAGTAGTTCCGCCAGCGCCAGAGCCCGTAAGCACCGAAAAACATAGCCGCAGCAAACCACGGTGCCGTCTTTACATCGCTGCCAAAATCGCTGAACGCCGTCGAGACATGTAGCATATCTGGGCGTATTAAAAAGCAAGCAGTAAATCCGCCCAGCATAATAAGTACACCTGCCACGCCCCAAAACCGCCCATGAAGATTGCGCATTAAGCGGAAGATAATGACTTTATCAGCTATCACATGGATAGTGCGCTTGCCTCGTCTAATTACCACTGTGCTGGTAGGTGGAGCTGATTTTCGTCTTTTTGCAGTTTGTTTTTTTGCCATAGCTTAAGCACTATGATACCAGAGAACTTCTTGAGTACGGTATAATGCGTGCATGAATGAGATTAATGAGGCAACGTTTTCAACTCGACGTCTAGAAGCTTTAACTGATGGCGTTTTTGCTATTGCCATGACCTTGTTGGTCCTCGATCTAACCACCAGTGAACTCGGAGATTTACATTCAAGCGCTGACTTGTGGAACGCGCTTCTTCAAGAGAGTAGCGGCTTTATAAGCTTCGGTGTCAGTTTTCTATTGCTTGGCAGTCTGTGGGCCGTTCATACCCGCCAGTTTGAATTCATCAAGAGCGCCGATAGACGTATGCTTTTCATAAACAATTTGCGTCTTTTCACGGTAGTACTTGTACCATTAACCACAAGCCTATCGGCAAGTTATGACTCATTGGTGCTCGGCAGATCTGCGTTGATGTGAAACTTCTTCCTTATCACTTTGGTTAGCTACTGGCAGTGGTGGTACGCGACCACCGGCCGGCCAGAATTAGCCTCCGCGCAATTAACCTCTCGAATGCGCAACATTTTCAATCAAAGAAATCGGGACATCGTTGCTTTAGCGTTTGTAGCTTTCATAGCCTCACTATTTATAGGTAATCTTGCCGCACTCATCTTCGCACTCCAACCCTTTACCGCCAAGCTCCGCAAACATACATCAGCCTGACAACTTGATTCTATCTGGGATGGAGGGATAGCGCTTCCCGTAACAACATAAAAATGAGCCCAGAAGGACTCATCTTTACGTGGCTGGGGTGGAGGGATTCGAACCCCCGAATGCCGGTACCAAAAACCGGTGCCTTACCACTTGGCCACACCCCATCATAGACCAGCATTAACTGATCATTACCCTGGACTAGTATCTAAAGGTACGTTTGCACCAAAAACCGGTGCCTTGGCACGTTCCGCGCCCCCAGATTTTTGCATACTTGCAGCTGAGCTGCAAATCTGAAAACTCTCATGCAAATTGCCACTGGCAATTCTCACACTTGGCCACACCCCATTGCGGGCCGTATAACAGATATGATTCTACCGTACTTACCCTACTAAAACAACTATCTACTTGAAATATATTGACATCTGTGGTATAATGTATCAATAATAGGTCAGCTATGAATATCATCCCTCCTCCTAAAAATTATCATTTCGAAGAATGCCACTTTAGCTCGCGCAAAAATCTTGATCAAAATCCTAACCCCACGGAAGAAAATGAAGAAACAGAAACAGATTATGTTGCCCGAGGGCTCAAGGGTTTGGCTCTAGTAATGGGAGGTTTGGCAGTATATCTGTCTGGCTCACAAGGCCCGCAAACGTCAGTTGAGGCAGCCCAAGTCATTTCCGGTGCTGGATTACTTACGTTAGGTATCGGGGGCTACATGGTTATCGACAGCGCCTTAAGAGAAAAAGAACAGTCGCAGCGGTAGACCCAGTTAGGTAATCTTGCTATAATACTTGTCAAATAACCTCACAGGATTATGCCAAAAAAAGCTCCACGGAACCCCGCTGACTATATAGTGCCTTTGAACATCAATGGTCTTGATGGACGCTTATTACACATGCCTGCTCCAGAAGGCAAATCCAAGAACATGGAGATTCTCTTCATTTATGGGCATCACTCTAGTATTGAACGTTGGTGGGGCGTTGTGCAGGTACTTAACCGCTATGGCGCGGTTACCATGCCCGATCTGCCTGGCTTTGGCGGTATGGATAGCTTTTACAAAATTGGCAAAAAGCCCACGATCAATAACCTAGCCGATTATTTAGCAGCATTTGTGAAGATGCGTTACAAGCGCAAAAAAGTTGCAATTGCAGGTATGAGCTTTGGCTTCGTCGTTGCTACCCGTATGTTACAGCGCTACCCCGAACTAACAAAAAAAGTTGTGATGATGTGCAGTATTGTAGGATTTGCTCACCACGACGAATTCATCTTTAGCAAACCACGCTATTATGGCTATCTTACTGGGGCGAAAATCATGTCGCACAAAATACCGGCTACAATCTTCCGGTACACTGCCCTCAGCCCTGTCGTGCTCAGAAACTTCTACGGCCGTACCCACAACGCAAAGCATAAGTTTGCACAAGCCAAAGACGCCGAAGATCTAGAACGGCTGAAAGATGTTGAGGTTAAACTTTGGCATGACAACGATGTTCAGACGTGGGCATACACAAGTAGCGAATTCTTGCGCTTTGATAACTGTGAATTTGGCAAAATTGATTTGCCAGTGTGGCATGTAGCAGCAAAGGCTGACCATTTCTTTGACAATTATCGTGTAGAGCAGCACATGCGAATCATTTTCAAAGATTTTCATAAGTCCGAATACAATATGGCCGCTCATGCACCAAGTGTGATTGCCGATGAAAAAACTGCGGCACCGCTGATACCACAGAACCTTCGCCGAGCGCTGCGCAAACTCAGTTAATGATATACTGGAGATAAGATGAAAATTGGATTGGTATGCCCGTATAGCATCAATAAGCACGGCGGTGTGCTGGAGGTTGTTCTGGCGCTAAAAGCTGGGCTTGAAGAACGTGGCCATACTGTCAAAATCATCACCCCCAAACCACGCAAGCACGATGGCAGTGAGATCCCGGATGTTATTTTTGCAGGCACATCCACCGATTTCCACTCGCCTATGCGCACCACCACCCAGGTATCAAGCACTCACGACAGCGAAGAAATAGACGCAATGCTCGAAGAAGAGAAATTTGACATATTGCATTTTCACGAGCCCTGGATGCCACTACTCAGCCGCCAATTGCTGACACGCTCAAATGCCGTTAACATCGCAACCTTTCATTCTAAATTACCTGAAACAAACGTTAGTCGCAGCCTTGTAAAAGTAGTTACCCCCTACCTCAAATCGGTAATGCGCTACCTACACGTACTAACAGCTGTATCAAATTCTGGGGCTGAATACGCTGCTGGCCTTACCGACAAACCAATAACGATCATTCCAAACGGTATTGATCTAAGTAAGTATCAAAAAACGGCCAGAAAGAAATCCAACACAAAGACAGTCTTATTTGTAGGACGCTTAGAAGGCCGCAAAGGTGTTAAATATTTGCTCGAGGCATTTCAGTTGTTCGCACAAGAAAATCCAGACGTAAAGCTAATAATTGCAGGTGATGGGCCGGATCGTGAAAAGCTCGAGCTGCTTGCAGATGATCTAAAGCTTAAAAACATCGAATTTTTGGGGTTTGTCAGCGAAGATCTCAAAATGCAACTGCTCCGTGAAGCAACGATATTCTGCTCACCGGCGATATATGGAGAAAGCTTTGGCATTGTGCTGCTAGAAGCTATGGCGACCGGCACCGTTTGTGTAGCCGGCAACAACTCAGGCTACTCAGATGTTATGCAAGGCCTGGGGGCCGTATCAATTGTGAATCCCCAGGATAGTAAGGAGTTTGCACGGCGACTTGAACTACTCATCTACGAGCAAGATCTGCGCAAGATGTGGCAAAAATGGGCCCTAGACTACGTAAAACAGTTCAACTACCCTCGAGTGGTGGATGAGTATGAAGAACTCTACAAAGAAGCCTTGAAACAACATGGCTAACAGACTAAAGATCGGTTTAGTTCTCGATACATCCTTAGATCAGCCTGATGGAGTGCAGCAATACGTCATAGCCATCGGTGAGTGGCTGCGCAGCCAAAATCATGATGTTCACTACTTGGTTGGTGAATCACATCGAACGGACTTGCAGAATGTGCATAGTTTAGCCAAGAACATCAAAGTGCGCTTTAACGGCAATCGCACTACAATTCCCCTTCCTACCAGCAAAAAGGCGCTCAAAAACTTTTTAGATGCAGAGCAATTCGATGTGCTGCATGTCCAGATGCCGCACAGCCCGTTTATGGCGCAGCGGCTTATACTGGCAGCATCAGACTCGACGGCAGTCATAGGCACATTCCATATTGCACCGTACAACTGGACGGTTTCGGCCGGCAATACCATGCTTGGGTGGTGGCTTCGACCTTCGCTCAAGCGCTTTGATACGGTGGTGAGCGTGTCGCAAGCTGGTGCCGATTTTGCAGAGGATACATTTCATATCAAAACGGACGTCCTGCCCAATGTAATTGATTACAAACGGTTCAAACATGCTCAACCTCTTGAGCGTTATCAGAATGACAATGTAAAAATTCTATTTCTGGGCCGTTTAGTGCCACGTAAAGGTAGTGAATTACTCCTGCAAGCAGTCGCTCGATTGGCGCAGCAAAGTCATATTCCTGATTTTGAAGTCATTATCTGCGGTAAAGGTCCACTTGATGGAAAAATCAGAAACTTTATCGGTAAAAATAAGCTACAACATATCGTCCGTATGGAAGGCTTTGTATCAGAAGAAGACAAACCACGTTTTTATGCATCTGCCGATATATCTGTGTTTCCAAGCAGCGGTGGCGAAAGCTTTGGCATTGTGCTGCTGGAAGCTATGGCGAGTGGCAAGGCGGCAGTGCTAGCGGGTGACAATCCCGGGTATCGAACAGTGATGACTCCGCGCCCAGAACAGTTATTTGATCCACATAATGCTGCTGCTCTCACCGATTTACTAGGGCAATACGTGCGGCATCCAAAAGTCCGCGAACGAGCTCAAAAATGGGGAACGAGCTACACAGCTGATTTTGATATTCATGTTGTAGGCAAAAAACTAGAAGCGATCTACGATGAGGCATTGCGTAAACGCCGCAACCCATAGATAATACTTGCTATGGTGCATTTTAAGCGCAAGCCCGAGGTAGAGGAATTATCAGTTACGATATCGTTCCGTACGTTTGTGCGTCTTACCTTATTAATTCTGGGCACCATATTACTATTTGGTGCTATTCACAAAGCAGCTCATGCGCTACTGTTAATATTTATCGCGTTCTTTCTAGCTCTGGCTCTCAACAGCCCCGTGAACTGGCTTGGCCAGAAGTTACCGGGTCGCAGTAGAGGCAGCCGCGCTCTGGCTACAACTATTTCTTTTCTTATTGTAGTAGTAGCTCTTGGAGCTTTTATCGCCAGCGTTGCGCCACCGCTTGCCAAGCAGACGCAAAGCTTCGTATCAGCTGCCCCACGATTGCTTGATGATTTTCAGGGGCAAGACAGCGTTACCGGCCGTTTTATCCGTGAACATAAACTTCAAGATGATATCGAGAGTGTATCTGACCAACTAGCTGGGCGTGTCAAAAATTCAGGGGGTGTCGCCCTAACTACTGCCCAAAAAATAGGGTCAAGCTTCTTTGCTGTTCTAACAGTCTTGGTGTTAACGTTTATGATGCTTGTAGAAGGCCCGCGCTGGATTAAATTTTCAAAAGAAATTGTGCCAGAACGACACAAGGAAATGTATAACCGCCTAACTACAGATATGTATAGCGTCATTAAAGGCTACGTAAATGGACAGCTGCTATTAGCAATTGTCGCTGCATTATTTATCGTACCAATGCTATTCATCCTTGATATTAGCTATCCGATTGCATTGATGGTTATCGTGCTTATCTGCGGGTTAATCCCAATGGTAGGACACACTATTGGTGCAATTATTGTGACAACAGTTGCACTGTTTACTTCGGTAAATGCAGCGATAATCATTCTTGCGTACTACATACTGTACCAACAGATCGAAAACTACTTTGTGCAGCCGCGTATCCAAGCAAATACCACAAATATGTCACCTCTACTAGTATTCACCGCCCTAATTGTTGGCGCCAGCCTTGGCGGCGTGATTGGCGCGTTGGTGGCAATTCCGGTTGCCGGTTGTTTGCGTATTGGTCTACTCGAATATCTTCGTAGTCAAGGGATCATCGACGCTACGAAGTTCAAGAAGCTTACAACGGAAACCAAATAGGGCCGTGCTCGGTGTCGCGAACGCCGACTCCTTGTGATTCAAGTTCTGCCCGAATTTTGTCGGCCTCTGACCAATCCTTTGCCTCTCTAGCCTGCTCACGAGCCTCTAGGAGCTGTTTTTGGTCGTCAGCAATGTCCTTGACAGCTAATAAATGTAAGCCCAATAGATCATCGATTTCGCATAGAAATGCCTCAAACTGAGGCTCTAGTGTGTCTGACAATAAGGAACTACTCACCTGATCAGACCAGGCGCTCAGAGTCGCTAGGGCTTCGGGTGTGTTTAGATCTTCTGTGAGGCTTGATTTGATATCTGCTAGAAGCTGCGTAAGATCAATACTCTCTACCTGTTTAGGCTGCCATCGCAGCGCAGCAGTTGCCCGATAACCTTGCAAGCGATTTGCAGCCGCTTGTAGCCCTTCCAAACTAAAATGAGCGTTAGTTCTGTAGTGAGATTCGTGCACATACAAGCGAACTGCCTCTGGGCTGAATCCCTTCTCAATAAGCTCTTGCAAACGAATACCGTTGCCTGTGGATTTAGCTATTTTTTCGCCCTCAACCATCAAGTGATTACTGTGCATCCAGTAATTGGCAAATCGCTTGCCAGTTGCAGCCTCGCTTTGAGCAATTTCGTTAGTATGGTGCACTGGCACATGATCAATGCCGCCAGTGTGGATATCAAGCGTATCGCCAAGGTATTTCATGCTCATGGCCGAACATTCAATGTGCCAGCCCGGGAAGCCCTTGCCCCACGGACTATCCCACTCCATATCGCGCTGCGCATCTTTTGGCGAAAACTTCCAAAGCGCAAAATCAGAACTATTGCGTTTTTGCTCATTAAAACTTACTCGCGCGCCAGCTTCCTGCTGATCAAGGTCAAGTCGCGCAAAAGCAGCATAGCCCTCAAATTTGCTTGTATCATAGTAGACGCCATCGTCTATAACATAGGTAAAGCCTTTCTCTTCAAGCTTTTGAATCAGCTCAATTTGCTCCTGAATATGATCAGTTGCCTTCACAATATGTGCTGGTTCGAGCATGTTGAGCAATTTCATGCACTCTAGGAAATCTTTGGTGTAGAATTCCGCTACTTCCCACGCTGTTTTTCCTTCGCGGCGCGCGCCTTTTTCAAGCTTATCTTCGCCTTCATCAGCATCACTTACCAGGTGTCCAACATCGGTTATATTCATCACCCAGTTTGGTGTATACCCAGAGGCTCTCAGCGCACGGATTAAGGTATCCATACGTACGTAGTTAAACCAATGCCCGATATGCGCGTAGTCGTAGACTGTTGGGCCACACGTATACACGCCAATAGATCCGTCTTGGTGAATTGGATCAATCTCATCAAGCTGTCGAGTCAAAGTATTAAAAAGCTTCATTTGGTGGCCTCCAAAAGCTCCGTAGCTCTGGCAATGCATTCTTGCTTGATCTGGTCTACGTTACGGCCGTCAGTCACCTTAAAACCACTTGCATTAGCGTGTCCACCACCGCCAAAGTGATCAGCTAGTTGAGCCGCTATCGGTGAAGCGAGATTTGAGCGAATAGCAGCGGTTACACGGCCATCATCGTAACTCTTTAGCACAACAGCTACTTCTACACCTTGTGTTTGTAACATATCTGCTTGAATTAACGGTGCAGGGTTATACAGTGGGCTGTAGGTGTTAATTTCTTTTTGTGGAATTATGACTAGGGCAATTTTACCGTCATCAGCGAATTCTGTGCGCTTAATTAAGTCAGCTTTGTAGCTATAGATTTCGGGCTGCATTTTGCCAAATTCCCGGCGCTGCTCTTCGAGTTTTGGTCGATCAACGCCATTTTCAACAAATTCCGCCATAATCTTATATGTTTCTGAAGAAGCAAGCTGGTTTGTTAACCCTTGAGTGTCCCCGAGAATAGAAGTCATTAGTAGCTCTTGGGCGGCAGTTGAGACACTCCAATTGAGTTGCTTTGCAATGATATAGATAAGCTCTCCGGCTGACGCACGGGAGCTATCATTTACGGTAACTGTTGCAAACGGAATTGGATTCTCCACAATTTCATGGTGGTCAATAACAGCACATGGCTTACTGGCTAGCCAACCTTGTTGACCTGATTGGCTTAAACGTTCAAATAACGTCATAGTGGACGCGTCAACAATAATGCTGGCGTCAAAGTCCTTTGGCAAATCTTTCTGAACTCGATCCCAACCAGACATATATCGTAGATAGGTTGGCGTATCAACGGCGCAGTATAGATACGGCTCTTTACCCATATCGCCAATGATGTGCTCGAGTGCAAGCGCCGACCCAAGACTGTCTGCGTCTGGATTATCAGCCTGAATGATCACAATCTTATGTGCTTTTTCGACAATTTCTTTAATGGTAGCCGCTTCGGGGTATTCTTGCATGCTATAAGTATAGATTATTTCTTCAGATATGATCGTAATTTTTCGACAAGTCCTGGATATGGTGGAGCAAACTGTTCGCTGTCGATAAACTCTATAGGCTTCCAAGCAATCGCTGCAACGTCATCTTGAGCTTGTATATCACCCTGCCACCTATCTGCGACAATAATCATATCCATCACGGAAACACCGGGTAAGTACTCCAGTGTGTACGCAGTAATAATGTGCAATGATTCAGTATCAACCGTAATGCCCATTTCTTCTTCTAACTCTCTCGCACAGGCTTGATACATATCTTCGTTATACTCAACAAACCCACCCGGGAAATCAAACTTACCTTTATTTGGTTCTATTGCCCGCTCCGCGTAGGCAAGCTCACCTTGGTCGTTGCGTAAAATCACAGCAACGGTTGCACGAGGGTTGTCCCATAGTAGCCGCTCGCAGGTGTTGCACTGGTATTCGCTCGCAGTACGGGCTTTCAGGCTATTTTGGGCTCCGCAGTATGGGCAAAATTGATAATTCCTCATAGAGCTTGGCGGCCTTCCAGGGCACGGCCGAGGGATATTTGATCAGCGTACTCTAGGTCAACACCTACTGATAGCCCTTGCGCGAGACGCGTGAGCGTTACTTTGCGATCACCAAGCTCTTTTTGGATGTACAAGGCTGTTGATTCACCTTCGACACTGGCATTTGTAGCTAGAATAACTTCGGTAACTGTATCGTCATCAATCCGTTGAATTAACTCTTTAATGTGGAGCTGCTCTGGCCCCACTCCATCGATTGGGGACACTAGCCCGCCTAAGACATGATACGTACCATTGAATTGACCAGTCTTTTCTAGGGCTATCAAATCAAATGGCTCAGCTACTACGGCTACCACTGTTTTGTCTCGCCGTGGATCAGTGTAGAGATCTGATAGCTCTTGACCAGCAGGCACCAGCGCAAATGTTTTTTTGCAGTAGCCAATGCCGCTTTGTACATGTTGCAACGCTTCGGCAAGTTGTTGAGGTGAATTCGACGTTTGACGGGCCAAGTAGTATGCATATCGCTCGGCGGTACGCGGGCCTACACCTGGCAAAAGACCAAATGCTTCAATCAAGTCAGACAGCGCTGGCGGCAGCAACTGCATAGATTACATTCCTAGGTTGCCGAGCGCACCCATCATTGGCTGCATTTTTTCTGCGGCAACCTTTTGGCTTTCTTGAATTGCCTCTTTTACGGCATCTTCTACCCAACGCTCAAGCTCGCCTATGTCGTCTAGATCAATATATTCTGGATCGATGTGGATTTTCTTGATTTTTTGCTCACCATTAATCTCTACACGAACGGCACCATCACCTTTTTCAACAGTAATAATGTGGTTAGAAAGTTCTTTCTGAATTTTCTTTACGCGCATTAGCATTTTTGCTTGGTCAAAACGACTCATAGTTACTCCCTGTTAGTTAATTCTAGTATACCACTGTTAGCGATCGTAGCGGAAGAGCGCTTTGGTGGTGGAGTTATTCGGCCATGCAACAAAGTATGCCCGAACGTTATACAGACAGCTTAGTAACACAGCAACGCTGATAAGCGTTACGCCAAGCCCACGGGCAAATGGGTTCATCGGGAATACTTGCAGCCATTCACGTAGTAAATACGCAATACCGGCAGCCACCAAAACATATATGATCGGGATTAACAGGCTTAGGTCAACAGCCCCGTGAATACCAACCAAAAGCCAACCCACTACTACATAGCTCAGCAGCATTTTTGTGCGGAACGCTTTAACGTGCCGAGCGTAAAAATATATACCAATGGCACACATTACAAGCGTGAATATATCAAAGATAGGAGCTTTTGCTAACCAGATGTCAGGATATTGTGGCCCTCTGACAAATAAGTGCACGCCAACAGCTACAAAATGCTTGCCAATGGTTACTGGCGCATCCCCCTGCCCCGGTATACCAAGCCAAAGTAGTAGTTGACCCGGGCGAAACAGCTGCAACAAAAGCAGCGGTACAGCTAGCACTGCAAGCAGAATACTTAACAAGCGCTGCCACGCTGCCTTACGACTTTTCCAACCATCTAGCAACACATCACGCTGCCAATACCATGTCAAAGCAATCAGCCAAACCATACCCGGTACATACAGTAGTGCAAGCCATGCGATAAGCGTGCCGTAGAAAACTAAGGCCTTGTTGGCATGTTTTTGCAACAGAATACCTGTGCAAAGCAGTACTGGTATGGCACAAAGATACAGCACATCAAAGCTTGCCGTACGACTTACGTGCAGTACCCAGGCGCTTGTAGCGAACAATGCCGTTGAGAATATGGCTGTGCGCCGACCATGCCACTTCAAGACTACGTATGCAAAGCTGGCTACCGCTAGTAGCCCAAATAGTGCATTTGGTATGCGGCCGATGAGTGCTCCGAAGTCACTTATGGCAACGAAGAGCACAGAACGAACTAGCTCCAAAGGAAGATAGAAGGGATTGTTATATAGAGCATGCAGTCCAACAGGGGTATTGAGTGTTTTAAGCTCCTGTGGGCTGAGGCCTGCGGTGAGCGAGCCAAGGCGCCAAAACATCAAAACTAGCGCAAAAACGACGCCTAATACGCCAATACCTACCCGTAATCGATGTTTACCCACATACTCAGTTAGATTCTTCATGCTTGTGTTTCAGTATACCTTGTTTTGTTAACTATTGGTTTTGAATGGATCTTGATGTTTCGTGTCTACCGAGCGGAAGCGTTGCTTTTCATTATCAAAGAATAACTCTACTCCGCCGGTAGGCCCGTTACGATGTTTCTTGATAAAGACATCTGTTAACTTTTTACGATCTGTTTCTGGATTGTAATACTCTTCTCGATAAATAAAGGCAACCACATCCGCATCTTGCTCAATCGATCCTGATTCGCGTAGGTCAGCCAATTGTGGAATTTGCGGACTGCGGTTTTCTACAGAACGGCTTAGCTGGCTCAAGGCAAGTACTGGAACGTTGAGCTCACGAGCCACGCTCTTGAGACCTCTCGAGATTTCAGAAATCTCTTGTACACGGTTACCATCACCGCCAAAGCGACTGCCACCGCTCATAAGTTGCAAATAGTCCACTATGATCAGTCCTAGGGGGCGTTGGTGTGCTTCGCGGCGAGCTTTGGTGCGTAAATCACTAATAGTTATGCCGGGTGTATCATCGATAAATATCTGTGCTTCGCTCAATGTGCCCATTGCGCGGCCAATCTTTTCAAAATCTGCGTCAGTAAGGTTACCAGTACGTAACGCCCAAGCGTCAACGCCAGACTCCATGGATAACAGACGGTCAACAAGCTGTTCCTTGCTCATTTCTAGACTGAACATTAATACTGGCTGGTTGGCTTTAATGGCAACGTTGTGAGCGAAATTGAGCGCTAGAGCAGTCTTACCCATAGACGGACGGGCTGCCAAGATGACTAAATCTGAGGGCTGAAAGCCTGCCAATTTATCGTCAATGTCTTTAAAACCAGTTGGGACGCCCCTAATCTTTTGCTTATCTTTATGTAGATCATCTAATCTATCAAAGCTTTCTGCTAAAATCGCCTCTAGACTGATAACACTTTGTTTTACGTGCTGTTGACTTACCTCAAACAGACGTGTTTCTGCTTCTTCAATCAGCTCTTTTAGCTGCTTCGATTCATCTAACCCAAGACTCCCGATATCTTTAGAAGCAGCAATCAGACGACGCCTAAGCGCTTTTTGCGCAACAATATCTGCATACTGCTCCACATGCGCAGCTGTCGGCACAAAGTTCGTCAATTCAGTTAGGTATGCTGGACCACCCACCTCTTGCAGGTACCCATCATTTTTAAGCCTATCAGTTAAAGTCAGAACGTCTATAGCATCATGGCGTTCATATAATTTAGAGATTGCGTCATAGATACGTTGGTGGCGCAGCTCATAAAAATCCTGTGCATTGATAGTGTCAGCAATTTTCACGATAGCATCGCTATCAATCAAAAGAGCCCCCAGCAAGCTGGCTTCTGCTTCGGTGTTTTGTGGCTGTTGGCTGGTAGTAGGCTCCATAGTCGTCTGTCTCGTACTATGATTCTATCAGTTCACCGCCGCCAAAAATATTGCTTATGGCTGTAACCTGCTCTGGTTGAGGGGCAGGTTCTGGGACTTGTGGTGGACGTTCGTCTTGAACCTTGGGTTGTTTGGAGGCATCCAGCGTACATCGAACAGAGATAGAATTCCCTGTGACTTCTTCGGCGATAGCTGCAATCGCTTTTTGATTGGTCGATTCATTAAATCTCTTTTGATGAAAAGCAAAGGCAAATACTAGTGTGAGCTGGCCGTCCTCACTAAACTCAGGCTCCGCCATACGAATGACACCATATAGTGTATTGTGACGTTTTTTTACTAGTTGCACGATCTTATCCCAGTCTGTGCTGCTAAGCTGCGATGCTTGCGCCGCATCCCCTTCCTTTTCTGTGCCAGGAGTATCATCTGGCTCCTCGGGAGCTTCAACTTTTGGCTCTGCAGGCTCTTCGACAACTTGTTCCTCGGCTTCCTCAATCTGAATTGGTTCTGCAACTGACGGTTCAGGCTGAACGTTAGTTGGCTTTTGTTGCACAAGCGGAGTCTGGGTTGCTGGAAGTGCTTCTAGAAGCGCAATTTCGAGAGCTCTTTCTGGGTTATGTGATACAGGGACTGTTAACAGGCTATTGAGTAATGTCAGCGCCGTCTTTCGCGATATACTCAACTTGTCTTCAATGAGCTGCTGTCGGATCACTTGGCCAAGCTGTTTTGCAACTGAGGGAGCCTGAAAACCCTTGTCGTATAAACCCTCAACTGTTTGCACTACTGTTGAACTCTGAGCGTGTGCCACCGCAGCTAGAAGATCGTGTATAGCTTGTTCTGGCGGGATACCGAGCAATTGGCGTATTGCTGCTTCGTCAAGCTTGTCGGCATGGCTACTAGCCTGGTCCAACATACTAATGCTGTCGCGGAAGCTACCCTCACCATGGTCAGCCAGCAACTCTAACGCCTCTGGCGTGATTGAAATTTTCTCTTTTTTTGCGATCTCTTTTAGATGTGCAGCAACTTTCTCCTTAGAAACAGGCTTAAACGTAAATCGCTGTGTGCGGCTCACTATGGTTTCTGGCAGTTTGTGAGCATCAGTAGTCGCTAGGATAAATACAGCGTGCTCTGGTGGCTCCTCTAAGGTCTTGAGTAGCGCATTAAACGCCTCACGTGTAAGCATATGTACTTCATCGATGATGTACACCTTGTACTTTGCGTGCGTCGGGGCGATATACACTTTATCCCTCAACTCGCGAATTTCATCAATTCTGCGATTGCTAGCTGCGTCAATTTCGATGATATCTAAGCTGGCCGAATCATCGCCATACTCGATGTTGTTAATCTCATGCGCCAAGATTCGTGCAATCGACGTTTTGCCAACACCTCGGGGCCCCGTAAATAAGTATGCATGGCTAATACGACCCTGTTTTAGCGCTTGTTTGAGTGTCTGTGTGATGTGATCTTGACCAACGATCTCCGACAGACTCTTTGACCGGTATTTTCGGTAGAGTGCTTGTCCCATTTACCACCAGTATACGCCTTTCTGCGGCATTTGACTGTTGTGGTTATTGCTCTTTTAGAGTGCTGCTTCTAAAGCTGCCCATTCGGCAGCAGCGTCGTCTTCAGGGACATTTACGCTCACCTGATCACCAGGCTTTGCTTTAAAGTAAGTAACACTTGCAAGCAATACTCGTAGCTTTTTACCTGCAACATCAACAAAGTAATGACCATTTTCTAAAATAAGTGTGCCGACGACTTGTTTGCGTGGGATTGGGCCAATCTGCTTGTATAAGAATGCGCCATCTTCAGCAATTGTCAGCTTCAAGATATCACCTTGGACAAGCTTTGATTTACTGGCATAGTTTGCTGGAACTGGATATGTCTTGCCGTCTGAACCAACCATGTTTTGACCATCAAAAACTCCCTCAATAACTTTACCGAGAGTGTCTTCGCGGGCGATTGGTGCAACTTTATCATCATCACCTACAAGACTAATCAACAGCTCAGTAGCAGCTGCTAGGCTTGTTTCTGCTTCTTGTATAAGGGCACGAAGTCGTTTTACTTGTTTATCTGGTACGTCTGCCATTTTATATCTGTCTCTCTTGATAAGTGTTTATTAGGTACACTTTCCCCTTAAAAATACCACGAAGGGCTTTCGATGTCAAAATCAAGCATATTTCTGTGGATAAATACAAACTACCCAGCAAAACCGGGTAGTTTGTACGTGAAATGACTACTAGGCCATTTCGACTGTTGCGCCAGCTTCTTCCAAAGCTTTTTTGGCGGCTTCAGCGTCCTCAGGCTTGGCTTTTTCAAGCACAGGCTTTGGAGCACCATCAACGATAGCTTTCGCTTCACCAAGACCAAGACCAGTGATGTCTTTTACAGCCTTGATAACTGCTACCTTCTGAGCACCTGCGTCCTTAAGGACTACGTCGTACTCGCTCTTTTCTTCAGCTGCTGGAGCGTCACCGCCACCACCTGCTGGAGCTGCTACAACTGCTGCTGCAGCTGCTGGTTCAATACCGTGCTCATCCTTAAGGATGTCACCGAGCTCTTTTACTTCGAGGACGGTAAGGCCCACGAGTTGATCTGCTAATTTCTTCAAATCTGCCATATTATTCCCTTTCTAAATTCAACTATTTCTGGGTCCTGAAACGAGTTCAGGACGACAGCTACGCTGTCGCCTTGGCTTCCAAGCCTGACAAAATAGCTGGTAGATTACCTGATAGACCACCCACAACGTCACGGATAGGTGCGTTAAGGGTGTTTAGGATACCTGCGATCATCTGTTCCTTGCCTGGCAATGTTGCCAATGCTTTAACCTCGTCAACGCTAATGAATGCGCCTTCAGGTGTAATCGCACCTACAAACTGTAGGGTTGGATTTGCCTTAGCGAATTCATTCAGATTGCGGGCTGGAGCAACTTCGTCCTCGCTGTTGAAAGCGTACAAAAGCATGCCTTCGAGCTCAGATGTGTCGGTGTCCTTAAAAGTATCGTTGCCGGCAATCGCTTGTTTTACCAAACGGTTCTTCACAACTTTAACTTTAGTGCCTGAATCTTTTGCGTCACGTCGTAGTTGCTGTAGAGCCTTAACCCCAGTACCTTCGTACTTTGCAACCACAGTTAGTTTAGAGCTACTAAGCAGCTCAGAAACTTCTTTGATGACTTCAGATTTCTTATCTTTGGTTAGTGCCATGTAATTTCTCCAATTACTTGGTTTTTAAGCTCTGTTATCGACCTATATACAGGGCTGATAGTTGCCAAACAAAAACGCCTTTGCGACCAAAGACGTTCAAACTATCAAAAGTAGATGTTTGTACCTCGGCGACATAATTAAGCTTTTCAGCCGTCGCTGTCTCTGGCAACTTGTAGACAAGTATACCAAATATAACAGTGGTAATCAAGCAGACTGAAGAGCTCCTAGTAGTTCCTGTGCTTTTTTCTGCTTACCTGCAATTGTTTTATGGTGCGATTTTGGCATTCTGCTCGCTTTTTCATACGCTTCGATAGCGGCTTTAGCAGCAGATTCATCGTGGCCATATTTCGCTATTCTCCTCAAGCAATCCCCTTTAGCCTGCCAAACTCTGCTGTCATTACTAAGTATAAAACTAGAGAAGTAGCTCGCTACAGCTTGTTTAGCTTTTTCGGTGCGCCCTTCACCACTCAAACCGCCTGCTAAACGACGGATATCACGTTGCGGCCTTCGCAAGTCAATTTCAGGGAAGAGCCCAGGTATCTTACTTAAAACATCGGCCGCCTGCTCATATTCATCCATCCCAATATATGCATCAAAGTCCTTATATGCTTCAAGCGCCTGCCTGCCAGTTTGTGGCTCAAATATACTCATGATTACACGTTTGTCTGCACCCCTGTGATCAGAACTTATCGAACTGGCACTCTTAGAGAAAGTTAACCATGGGTTCTTTTCAAAAGCCTCAAGAGTATCCTGCTTGGAGGATACAGCTACTTGCCTAGTATTGAGCCAGGTAGCACCTCTATTGAACTGTTCTATTTGCTTCTCTACGCCGGATGGTGCTATACCACTAGCTCCTCTCATGTCCTGGTTTAGTGCAGGTGTCAGCGCATCTAATAAATATAAGCCGTTATTTGCAGTATTGGGCATAACAACCGTTGCGTGGCCGTTCGCAAATCCAATCCAGTGGTCTATACCTGCTTTTTCTAAACACTCTGATGTTGCGATTGAGTAACCAAAACAGTCGGCAACCTGTTTTTCTGCAACATACCGAAGCGGAAGCGAGTCATCAAGTTGCATATCAATAAAATCATTTGAGCCGCTCTTGCTGCGTCTTTCAGGGAACCACAACGCTTTACCCACATGTGACGCTATTTCTTCTGCACTCTGTATTTGAGCCTGTCTTAGCTCTGTTCCATCATCGCGTAGAGCAACATGACCAAGATATTGCTGTATTTGATCATAATCAACTACCTCGTGTAAGGGTGCTGCTTCTTGACCGTCTTGGAGCTTATTTGGGTGTGGCGTAAGTAGTTTTTCTGTATACATGGTTTAAATGTAAAAACAGGCTTCATTTGAAGCCTGTGTGTTGTTGCTGTGTTATGTAGTTTACGCGGTGGTGGCTTCGGCCAATGCGTTACACAGCCCTCGTGGAGAGAGGAGCATAATCACCTTGGCGATGCATACACGATGTAAACTCATGCGTAGTATATAACTACTAATTGTTCCTGGTGTCAATACAGCCGCTATTTTTTCGTATCAAGTTGAGTTAGCTTAAACTGAGTGTATTTTTCGGCGGCTAGGCGTGTGAGGGCTGGATCTTCGTCGGTATTCACAAAACGCATGGCTTCAGCTGTCATTGGATGAACTTCTGCGAGTTTCTCGTACATCTGCATGGCGAGCTTTCTGTATCCTGGGTGTCCTTGTGGGCTGGTGCGCAGTTCAGTAAAGTGGAAAGCCTCTCGTGCATTCATGGTTACTTTCCATCGCATGCGATGACCCATCAGTGTTGCGTACTGGGCTTCCAGCTGATACCCAGCCTGCTGAAGTACGCTGTACAGCTTCAAACTGATATCAAAACAGGCTTCAAATTGTTCGGTAACACCCGCGTCTTCTACAAGTTTTGGAATTTCATAGCCATAGCGCGGTGTGAGTTGCTGCCAGTTGAGATCATCAACCATGCGGTGCCGCTGTAAGTCGCGGAAAATGCCATAGTCACAAACTAAATCCCAATTGTAGTGAGCTTTTTCAAGCGCACGGCCAGGACGATGGCGCCGGTTCAAGCGTTCGCCCATATAGGCCTTAAACACTTCGGCTTTTTTGTCGTATGACCAGTTGTTGACCTCAGCTTGCAGCTGCTCAGAGGATAAATTGCTGTGCTCGTACATCATGTCTGGCACTAGCAAGAATTCATTCTTTGGCCAAAAATCTACCAGCGTTACTGGCTCTGTAGAAGCATTGGCGTAACTATCCGGGAGATATTCTTTTGCGAGCTTACCGACTTCCTTCCGGGTATTAGAGTAGTACGCCATGGTGGCCCCTCCACGTTCGGGTTTGTCGGCGCGCTCCAGGAACGCAGGCATAATTTGCCGACCTTGCTCAAGCATATCTTTGCCCACTGTTCGGGCTTCTGGTAAATCATCTGACATTAGATGCATAATCAAACTTTCCAACGCCTGGCCAGAGGCAAATATGCCTACCGTAGACTTGGTGGCAACTGGCAATACTGGGCGAATTGCGTCACATGCTTGAGCACGTGTTGCACCACGCCACGCCACATCACGCTCTGCTTCGGGTACGTCTGACTTGCTTTGCACGTATTCAGTTACGTGGTGCACCATCGTTGAGTACAATTCAAAAATGGTGTCCATAGCTTCTATGTATTGCTTCTTAATAGCTGGTTTAAGCTGCGGCGGGGTGTAGTACCGATAGTTACCATCTGCATCTTTTTTATCAAAGTAAATATAGCGAGTAGATTGCTCTAAGTACGATGCTAAGCGGCCCCACTCAAGCTTTTTAGTGAGCAGGTTAGATGCGTTTTCCACAACCACGTGCACGCCGCCAAGTTGCTGCACCGAATCATCGCCATACGCAGTGATAACGCGCTGCAATAGTTGAGCATCCTTATCGGCCTTATTCGCGAACTCGTCGAGAATAGTGATGCGCATATCGTCACCACGGCGGCTAAGTCGGGCCATCGCGGCGGCGATTGTAACTGGACTCAATTTGTCTGTAAATGCGTACACATCGCCATCGATACTTGTAACTGCATCGCTGAGATATTCTTTGCCATGATCAGTAACCACAAAGTTGCCGGTTTCACTCTTCTCTACCAGGACGGCTGACTCATCTGAGCTATCCTGCTGTTGCACTGCTTCTTTTTGCTGTATGACTTCTTTGATTGGCGTTGCAGGTTGGTGCACGGCTTCTGGCTTTGCGCTACTGCGTACCGACAGCTCTTTAGAAACGAGTTCCCAAATGTTATCTGCAACAGTATCAGATGGATCAGTTGCATATACGACGGGTAGTTGACGTTGTTTAGCTTCCCACAGATAGCCAGCACGTACACGCTCCAAAAACGCATCATCTAGATTATCAAAACGTTCACCTTGATAACGGCCACTTAAACGCTCCCTAAGGACTGGTACGGGCGCATCAAGCACTACGCAAAGATCTGGCTCAACATCGCCAACAGCAAAGTGAATAATACTATTTATTGTTTGATAATCAGGCACATCACCACGCCCATAGTACTGAATCGCAAGTGTTGTAAGATAGTTGCGATCTACGAGGCAAATGATGCCTTGTTCAACACTTTCTTTGATAACCTCTAGACTCTGCGCGCGGGCGGCATTGTACAGCAACACCTCGGTACGAGTATTCATCGGGTAGTGTGGGTCTTGGGTTAGATGGCGGATTGCACGGGCGGTAAGGCTACTCTGGCTGTCAGGTTCGCGAAACGTTCGAACGGCAAGACCAGCGCTTTCTAGTCGACGCTCTAATTCATTGAGCTGGGTGGTCTTGCCGACACCTTCGGGGCCTTCAAGAACGATATATTTGCCTCTATTCATAGCTCAGACCTTCGATTTTCTGTGGTAATGCTCGCTTGTCTAGATATGCTTTCGGCAACATTTTATCTGGAGACCATGTCTTAATGAGCGTATCGAGGTCGACACCCTGCTGGTATTTGCCACTAAACTTATTGTCGCGGCCTTTGCCGTAATTTCCATCCACCTCGCCGGTCTCATGAAAGATGATTTGGGCTGTGCGCTCACCAACCGGCAAGAGTACTGTTTCGCGGTCGTTTAGGTTGTAAATCTCAAGGGTTAGGCGGTTAATATATCCTGGATCGATCCAACCAGCGTCAAAACAAACGGCGATTCCGTTACGACCCCAGCTAGAACGAGAGCGAACTTCGCAAGCGCCTGGCGGACGAATACCAAAGAACTCGTGGGTATGGGCCAGGATGCGCTCGCCTGGTTTAAGGCTAATTACGGGGTGATCTAGTGGGATGTTCGCAAACGGCTTAAACCCGTTTAATTTGCACCACTCCCCGTGCGGCATAGCTTTGTACGGGCCATCAAAATATCGTTCTACATCCTCTTTATCAAACGGATTGTAAATCGTGCGCTCATTCTGACGCTCAATTCGGTAGTAATAGTAGCCAAGCGTGACATCAAGGCTGGCATGACTGACATGCTCTGGTTTATACGGGTGGCAGACAATGTGGTCGTCGTTAATTGCCTGTCGAATCTGTGTGTTGCTATATACCCCCACGGTACTCCTTCCAAAGTTTGTATGTATTGTAGCCGACAGCAGTCCAGCAACACAAGTAGAATAATAATGTGATTTTTACGCAAAAGTGTGTTGTTTGTGCTTATGCTTGAACTGCGGCGGCGCTATATTCGGTAAGTAGTTGATCTTGGGTGATATTTCTCCAGACAAGCGCTGCTACACTCCGTAGTTCAGGCAAGCCTGCGTCGTTGATGATTGTGGCGTCTGGCACAATAAGACTCCTGTCGCGCTCGGTAACTTCGGATGCGTCTTTCGTGACAATACTTGGCCTGTCAATCTGGATTACCACGCCTCCGGCCTGGGAAATACGTCGAGCATCGGCTGGAAATCGCACGCCACCAACCGTCGCAAGCTCAATATTCTTCGTAGACTGCACCCGGCGAATTATCTCGTCATACCAAACACCACTCTGAACGTGTTTTTCGAAGTAACCGCCAAGCCACTGCAATAAACTTCGGAACATCTCTTTGGATTCTTCGGTGATTTCGCCTTGTTGCAGCCCTGGCCTCTGATGAACGAGCTCCAGGTACTCAAGCAACTTTGCATACCTAGGCGGATCATCCCTTAATACAGCCTCAGATACCGCCAGCTGCTCGTACTTCACAGGCACCCGGCAAATCTTAGCCGCAATCGGTGCTAACAAGCGCAACCAATCGTTGATTGCTTGCAGGTCATCACTATTGGGATGCTTGTGGGTTTGTGCACGCCAGGCATTTGCCACCTCTGCAATTACCAACCAGCTCTCAAAATGTCGACTCTTTTCAGCATTGTCTGCCAAAAACCGAGCAAACGTTGTTTTGCCACTACCAATACTACCCGTAATTCCTACGATATGCATGTCACCAGTGTATCAAAGCTACCTTTTACGGTTCTGATACATAACTTGTGCTGCCAGAGCACCCCAACACAGCACGCCTATAGCTTCAGCGATCGCCGACAACCATAAATCAAGTGTAACGAACGTAACAGCAAAAATAGCTAGTGTGATAGCAGTTAGAACGGATGTGAGGACTGCCGGTTTCTGGCTACCTCGCAGGCTTGGAATGAGAGCAATCGAAAAAAAGAACGCACCCACCGCCAATACGTAGTCTTGCCACATATCAGAACTCCTCCAAAAATACCCTCAGGCCATAAATCCGACCTTGCCGGCTGCAATCAACAAAATCCTTCGCACCATAATCACCGTTATGCCTTGTCGTATTTTGTTGATTTCGCTCGTCAATCATCATATTTCTGTCTCAGATGACATTCTCGTAAGAGTTCTAGCCTAGGTTTGCAACGTCAACAGTTACAGATGGGCCCATGCTTGAGGTAAGGTACACGCTCTTGAGGTAGTTGCCTTTTACGCTCTGCGGTTTATTGCCTTTTACGCTGGCCACTACGGCTTGTACGTTTTCGGTCAATTGTGCTGGCGTAAAGCTGACTTTACCTATACCGAGATGGATAATGCCGTTGGTATCAACACGATACTCTACGCGTCCAGCCTTGGCTTCGGCAACCGCTTTATCAATGTCAGTAGTTACGGTGCCGCTCTTTGGATTTGGCATGAGACCACGTGGGCCAAGTGTACGAGCGTACTTACCAAGCTTCGGCATAGATGCTGGATTGGCGATCAACACATCAAAGTCGATAACGCCCTTATCAAGTTGCTTGGCGATTTCTTCTACGCCGGCGATATCAGCACCAGCCTTTTTAGCAGCTACAGCATCATCACTAAACACAGCGATACGGATTTTCTTGCCTGTGCCAGCGGGCAACACAAGGTTGTCACGGATATTCTGATCGGCGTGACGTGGATCAACACCCAAGTTGATGTGTAACTCTACGGTTGCATCAAACTTTACGGTGCTGCTCTTTTGAGCAAGTACAACTGCTTCTTCAAGGGTATAGGCTTTGCCTTTTTGGATTTGTTCGGCTGCCTTGCGATAGCCCTTTGCACGGCGCTCTAGGCGTGAACGGGTAGGCGTAACGGGTGCTTTTGGCTTCTGCTCAGCAGCTTCGCCGCTAGCTTTACGCTCTTCTTTAGCTTGTTTTTCTTCGGCTTCCTTCAAAGATTTTGCGCTTCGTTTGCCAGCCTTTGCCACTTGTGGCTCGTCTACAGCCTCTGTGGCTGGTTTTGCCCCTTCAGTAGTCTCTTCCACGGCCTCATCCTTAGAAGGTGCCTCTGCGATAAGTTTGGTGATATCGGCAATCGTTGCCTTGCTAGGTACTTCGATACCTAGTTTTTTTGCCTCTTCTAGAAGCTCTGCTTTCGTTTTAGCCATTATGACTCCTTTCGTGGTGCAATCGGCTGGGTCACAGCCTCCCACTTACTTATTTACAAACGTTGTTCGATACCAACTTGAATGTGGTTTGGATCCGCAGTTTTGCCTTGAACAGACTGCATCGTTTGCTGTGCCGCATATGCAGAGATAACTGCGTCTCGTTCCTCTTGAGAGATTTCGGGATTTTGTGCTGCATCTGCTCGATCAGGATTGTTAGCGTAGTGCCCGCGATCAACAATGTCACGCTCGCCCACAAAAACCTCACCAGTTGTATGATCCAGTGCCATATTAGCCTTCGATCTCCACACCCATACTGCGAGCGGTACCAGCCACCATCTTCTTGATAGCTTCTACGTCGTCAGCGTTCATGTCTTCTGCTTTTTCTTCTGCGATCTTGGTGAGTTGCGCATCAGTAAGCTTTTTAGCAATTTTCTCGCTGTTTGGGCGGCCAGAACCCTTTTGGATACCAAGTTCAGCCTTGATTCGCTCGTCAGTTGGCCAACCAACGACACGGAAGTCCATGCTGCGATCATCGTAGATAGTGATGTGTGCAGTTACTTCTTTGCCTTGCATTTCTTTGGTAGCGTCATTGAACGGCTGGATAAAATCCATCATATTCACACCGTACTGACCAAGTGTTGAGCCCACGGGAGGAGCTGCGCTGGCCTGACCGCCACGAATTTTCATCTTTAAATTAGCTTTGACTACTTTAGCCATAGAATTATTTCTCCTTGCACGACCGATGAAGCAATTCGGTCATCTGTGCGTAACTGATACAGTGTACTACACTTTACCCCTGTTGTCTATGCTCTGATGCTTTAAGGTCTGGATTATACTACCAATTTGCATGCGTCATATCGTCTTCACGCACAACTGGCTCGGACCCTGCCACGCTTTTTTGAGAATTTTTACGGTCTTTTGCCCAACGTGCCACGCGTACACCAGCCCCTATCAATGCTGCAGCACCCGCACTGATGCCTAGAGCTTTAGCGGGGTTTGGCTGGTCTTCTGGCACATATGCTGTTCGATCAATTAGATTTTGAGTATAGAGAATGCCAGCCGCGAGCGCGCTGCCAGGTAGGGCATACTGTGCGAGCTTCCAGCCATTTGTTAGTTCTGCTTGGTTGGCTTCTTTCTGCTCAAGAGTTATCAGATTTTCTTCCCAATCTTTTGGTTCTTGTTCGGGTGTTAGGCGTTGTTCTGGCATTACTGCTCCTTATGAAATAATTGTTTTACTAGATTCTTACACACAATAAACCCCGCCAAACCGGCTGCTGCGCCAGTTATGAGTGAGGCTGTTTCTGCCAGTGCATATGTGCCAAGCACTACACCACCCAAAAGACCACTGCCGTGTTCGGCCGTATCTTCCCAGCTTCGGTGTGTTTCTGCAGCTGCTACTGACATACCCTATAGTTATATTATACCACAGCTGTCAATAATATTCAATCGGCTCTAGTTCTTTATTTGAGCGTGAGGCGTGTCCATAAAACGCGTGCGCTCTTCCAAGAAGCTTGCAACTATAGGCTTTACTTGCGCGGTAAAGTGGGGTGCTTTAATGTCTGGAGGTAGTGCAAAATCACCATTAATTCTCGCAATAAGAAAATCTAAATTGATAAGATCGCCGAGATCTTCGTCCTCATCACGTCTTCCTACTTCATAGGCAAAAGTACCCAACATGCTGTCATCATCAAACATCAAGAACTGATTGCCGTTTCTTGGCTCACAATATTTGCTCTCATCAGACATCGGGGGTTGCACCATCTGCCTAAACGCCTTCTTGGCTAAACGTGCGGTCTTGTCTCCATTCATTACATCAAATAAGCGGGTTGCAGCATCTTCTTCGGCCATTTGCTCAACGTGCTCTCGAATCTGTCCGCGCGATGCATAGCCCAGTTTAGGGCTACCTTCATAATATACACTCATAAAGCGATTATATACTAAACACGTTTGACTTGCAAGCCGTCGAGTTCGACAGGCGTTTCGCGGCCAAACATGTTTACGAGTACTTTGAGCTTGCCTTTGGCAGCATCAATCTCGTTAATTGAGCCATCGAAGCCTTTGAATGGACCATCGACGATGTTGACAACTTCGCCAACCGTAAAGTCGATCTTATGCTTCGGTTGCTCAAGACCCATGCGCTTCTGAATCTTTTCAATCTCTTCAGGTTCAACAGGAGTAGGATCGGTACCACTACCTACGAAACCAGTAACAGAAGGTGTGTTGCGCACGATATACCACGCGTCTTCGCTAAGCTTCATTTCTACCAGTACGTAGCCCTGGAAGATGCGTTTTTCTACAACGCGACGTTTACCATTCTTGATTTCAATCATCTTTTCTTTTGGCACGAGAACCTGGAAGATCTTGTCTTTCATATCGAGTGAATCTGCGCGCTGGCGGATGCTCTCGGCAACCTTCTCTTCATACCCACTATAGGTGTGGATGGCGTACCATTGTTTACTTGTGTCGTAGCGTTTACTTGTGCTCATTGATGATCCTTACTTTAATAATATCTCTCTAAATATCTTGTCGAGTCCGTAGTCCAGAGCAGCAACTACGGCTGCAAAGATGACTGCGAACACTAATACTGCAAAGGTGAGGCGCAAGCTCTGCTTCCAGGTTGGCCAAGTGACTTGCTTGAGCTCAACCCAGCTGCTGCGGATGTATGGTGGAAGCAAGATTTTGCCCACAATACGTAGTGGCTTCTTGAACGGCTTAAACGCTTTAGATTTACCAATCTTGGCAAAAATCTTGCCAATTGGGCGAAAAACAGGAGCCAGTGTCTTCTTGATGCCGCCACCGACACGATGTGTAGCTTTTGGCTTATCATTTCCCTCTGCAGCTTTTACGACTTTCTCGCGGAAGGTTTCCGGATTCTTGACTCGTCGCTTAGCCTTTGCTGGCTTCTCGGTCTCTGCCATATACGTTGCAACTCCCTGCAATTAAAAAAGCCTACAGTGAGTTGTAGGCGATTACGTCAAGCATAGCACAGCGGTATGCCAGAGGTCAACAGCCGTACAGCTCAATCCCTGTCATTTCGAACACATGTGAGAAATCTCTCTATAGCCCCCGCAGAGTTTTGAGAGATCTCTCGGAGTCCCTCGAGATGACAAAACACACGACACTCTAAGAAACCACCCCGATATTTTTATACCTGCTATATTGATATGGATGATGCTAGCGTTTACCGGACTTGGTATTTTTATTCTGATAGGGTTATCTGTTTGGTTGCCACCCCTATGGAGACTACGACGATATGTCGCCTGCATAGCCATCTTAGGCCTATCTGTAAGTACTGGCTTAGTGTTTGGCCTTCATCCGAGCATTTGGAGCGGTTTAGTGGTGATTTTAGGCATATATCAGCTCATAAATCTACTACGGCTTGTAGAGGGCCGTACGCAGGCAGAGTACCTCTATAGCGTATCGCTCAAAAGTGCGCTATGGCTGACGCTGGCGCAATTAGGCGTCTTAGGCGCTGCCGCTCTTACCCACCAAATTGGTATTGATGTACGTGGGCTTTGGGCAATAACTGGGGTAGTCTTACTGGGTTTAAGTATATTTTTGCTTATTAGTTTGCGCAGAACATTGCGTACTACCACACCCCCCGCTAACGTTGAGAGTATCGCCGATAGAGACCTGCCGACGCTTACCGTGTGCATACCAGCGCGCAACGAATCTGCCGACCTGGAAGCGTGTTTAAAGAATCTGGTTCATAGCAATTATCCAAAGCTTGAAATCATTGTTCTTGATGACTGCTCGCAAGATAAGCGCACGCCTGAAATCATCAGAGACTTCGCACAGCACGGGGTCAGGTTTATGAGCGGAACCACACCGCCAGAAACATGGTTTGCCAAGAATCATGCATACCAACAGCTTGCCGACACGGCAAACGGAGACATCCTGTTGTTTTGCGGTGTGGATACTCGATTTGAACCTAGCACACTAGCCGACATGGTAGAAATCATGCTCCATAAGAAAAAACGAGTTGTTAGCTTTCTGCCTGCCAACAAAACACCGGCAACGCGCCGACTTGAAGATCTGATGGTCCAACCTGGCCGCTACGCGTGGGAGCTAGTCCCACCACGCCGTTGGCTGAACCGACCACCGATTTTGAGCACCTGCTGGTTGATCTATGCCGAAGACTACAAAAAAGCAGGCACGATGAAAGCAATTGCGCGCAGCATTGCGCCAGAAAGCTTTTTTGCAAAATACGCAGTGGATCATGGCGATGGCTATAGTTTTATGGTTGCCCCTCAAAAGATCGGCTTCAGAAGTGCAAAAGCGTTTGTAGACCAAAGAGCGACTGCAGTGCGAACTCGCTACCCACAAGTCCATCGCCGCCCAGAAATTGTGGCTTTTTTGAGTCTGGGCGAGTTTGCAGCGCTGGTTCTGCCTTTTATTGCAACAGTTGGAGCCCTAGTCACTCAGCAATGGCTTCTTGCGTGTCTCTTTGGCGCTTCGAGCTTACTCTCGGCATACACGTACTCCAAAGTTGTAGAGGTGACATACCGTAGATTTCTGTGGCGTGGCGCATGGCTGCTGCCTTTTGCAGCTTTGTACGACATAGGTCTGCTCAATTACTCTATGTGGCAATACGAATTCCGTGAAGTTATCTGGAAAGGGCGCAACGTCTGCATACCGGCTATGCGCGTAATTCCTCAATTACCAAAGCTCAAATAAATCAATCCAAATTTGGGACAAAAATGGTGAATGTTGAGCCGTGATTCAGCTCGCTTTGCACTTCGACTTCTGCGTGAATTAAGCGCACAAGCTTGAGCGTCACATACAGCCCGAGGCCGGTGCCGTTTGCCTGCCGAGTACGAAAATCCTCAGATCGAAAGAATTTATCGAACACACGCTCTTGATCAGCTTTGCTAATGCCAATACCAGTGTCTTGGATGGCAAATCGCACTCCTTTAGCCTCGGCGTTGGCATGAATCGTTATTTCGCCCTTATGCGTATACTTAATGGCGTTCGTGATAAAGTTTTGCAAAATCTCGCGCACATACAGTTTGCTTGACTGCACCAGCTCTAATTTGGGGTCGAGTACAGTTTTGATTGCTAGACCTTTCTTTTTGGCTTCAGCAGTGTAGCTTTCTGCTAATTCTTGCACTAAATCGTGCACATTGATAGATTCTATGTCGACTTCAAGTTTCCCCTGTTCAGCGCGGCTCAACGTAGAAAGATCATTAATCATATCGGCCAAAAATAAGACTTGGCTGTGCGCTTCTTTGAGTGCCTTTTTAATCTCATCGATATTGCCACTATGTTCGGCAATAAACTCAGCATTACTGATGTTGCCCTCTGCTATTGCTATCGGTGTGCGCAATTCATGGCTTACTACGCTTATAAACTCATCGCGCTCTTCTTCGAGCGATTTTTCGCGTGTAATGTCTCTTAGTAATAGCACATATCCCTGCTGCCCCTTTTCACCGTACCCCAGTCGCACAGGAGCGATACTTAGATATAGATTGATGTGGCTGCCGTCGGCGTAGGCAAGCCGCAGATCCCTATTGGTAATTGGCCGTGCGGTGTTTCGTATTAACTCTACGATGTCGAACGGCTGGTTATCTTTATCAATTGGTTTTAGTAGGCTCTTGAGCGATGCGCCTTTTTTTATGGTATTTACATCTAAAATGTTGAGTGTCGCACCGTTGTAAACCACAATCTTGCACTGCTCGTCTACGGCAATCACCGCATCAGCCATGCTGTTGATGAGGCTGGTCAAGCGTTGGTGTTCAAGCTGTTCTTCGATGTTGGTCTTTTTAGCCTTAAGCGCCATGCTTGGTATTATGTCACACTTGGGCCAGAGGCGCATGGAGTATTGGCTGGTGGCTGCGCATTGCTGCACGACGCTGTTTCACGTCAGGCAATACCTCTTCCATGGCACCCCAAAATATCGGGCCATGATGCAGATACTTGGTGTGTGTCAGCTCGTGCAACAACACATAGTCGATAGACTCCCATGGTAGCTGCATAAGGTATAGATTCAATACTATGTGGCCGTTCTGGTCACAGCTGCCCCACCGACTTCGTAACTGTTTAATGGCAACTGATGTATATTCAAACCTATGTTGCTCAGCAAGTATTTTTAGACGTTGTGGCAATAGTTGCTGGGCTTCTGAGCGCAAAGCCCGAACGCATGCTTTACGAGCCACCTCCTGTACCTCCGTATCAGATAGGCTCATTCCTTCTGGGACACGAACAATGACTTCTGTGCTACGAACTGAGCTTTTCAGTGCATCGATGGCACTATTTTGTACAAATTGCAGACGATGAGCTTTGCCCACTGCCTGCCCATTCACTAGCAAGGCTTGCGGCTTACGCTGTTGTTCGATCCAATCACGACGTTTTTGAGCAAATGCCACACCTGTGCGATATGGCGCCCACACGGGAATGCTAACTCTAATCTTGCCGTCAGCGCTCACACTTAAACGCAAGTTCCTGCTGGTTTTCCTTTTGTACACGGTAATACTAGTGCGCTCATCAAGCGCAAATTGCTTACTCGCCATTGCTAAATATCCTATCGAATTCTAATATTGCGTCGAGTCATATCTACTCGACCGTTGTGGTTCGGGATAAGGTTTACCATCCCTGGCTTTACAACCTGGCCGCTTGCATCATCCTGGCTGAGAGTACCAAGACTTCGTAGCTTATTGATAACAGCGCTCTGCTGCATATTAAACAGGTGCTTACCGCTTACAACCACATAATCTTCGCTTGGCTTCGGATTTTGCATACGGCCCAAAACCTCTTCGAAACTTGTACGATCAAGCTGTGGGGCGTATTTATCATCTGCTCGGCGGCGATCACGTTTTTGATTACGTGCAAATGCAGTGTCGGCATCCATCTGGAACCATACCAACAGAGGTACAGCTTTGTATTTGCGAGCTAGTCCTACAAGGTTTTTGCGTTGGACGCCGCGCATAGCACTTACGTCGTAGGCAACGCTTAAGCCAGCGGCCAAAAATTCTTCGGTCATATAGTCCATCAATTGGTTAACCACCGCGTTTTCTTGGGTATCGTACTGTGGTTGCTCAAAGAGTTCATTACGAATTTTATCGGCTTGCAAATGCGCTGCTTGCACGTTCTCGCAGATCTGGCGTGCAAAGTAAGTTTTGCCCGCGCCAGGAAAGCCATAGAACATCAACAAAAATGGTTTCACAGGGTAAATTTTCGCCATGTGCATCTAGTTATAGCAGATTTCATCTGATTTGAGAAGTAAAAACAGATGACATTTTTCAGTTTTTCTCGTATGATGAAGCATGGCTTCACGAAGGGGCATAGTACAACGGCTAGTATGAGGGTCTCCAAAACCCTAGATCGTGGTTCGATTCCACGTGCCCCTGCCATAGAAAGTGAGTCTATTCGTAGAGTAGGCTCATTTTCTATGTTTGACACTTGAGGTCGAAACACATAGTCCGCAGGACGTGGTTCGATATTTGAGGACGCGCGCAGGAATGTATTCCGAGCACGCCGCAAGAATATACAGAGTATTCCACGTGCCCTGCCATAACTTATCACACTATAATATTGACTTCATATCCTTTTTCTGCTATAATGTAAAGATGCGCACTAAAGAAGCTTTAAGCCCTGAACACGGCCAGACCCTTGAAGAGTTAACCGCCCAGCTGTCGATGCTCGCTGGCGTCGTGCCGGAGCATGAGGAAGTATGTGCTGATGGTATCAAAGATCTCGGACGCGAGATTAAAAAGAATCACAACACCATCTCGATTTACAAAAAAAACAGCAGAACTTCAAATAGCCTGAGCGATGTCTATGAAGAGCTTATTTCTCACTCGGAAGACCTTATCATTGCGCGCACAGATATGCGCCAGGGCTCAGCTCGAATAAAGCTTGAGGCAGTACCCCACTTGTTCGAACACATGCAACACCCATTTTCGTATGTAGGCATAGCGGCTATGACAAAGATTTTAGCTGCTGGTGCTGATCCAGATAAGTGGGTGGAGCGAGCAGAAGAATGTCACCTGCCTGAGCAAAAGAACTATGCTAATGAGCAAAACCTAATCGAGCACTTCAAGGTAGGAGGATTACGTCATGCCGTAAATCTTCGTCGGAACCCTTTTTACCTACAAGAGAAGGCTCAGAAACAAATTGATAGTATTACTAACTCTTCAGAGGAAAACCCTATCGACTCATTGCTACCCAGCCTGGTAATAGCGGGTAATTTAGCCACCTATCAAAGCGAGCAAACCCTATTATTAAGTCTAATGAAACACATGAGTCCTCGGCAAATCTCACACGTACAAAAGCTTGAAGAGAATGTCTACTCCCAACTTGTCGATAATCATGGCAATGCGTCGCTAGATACATTTGTTACTTTCGGCCAGAAAACCCGATCACTCGGCAACCTGCTTCAGAACATGCGTGCATCAATCATAGAGCCTGGCTCTCCTCAAGATAACTTCCTAGGAGCCATTCAGGTTTTATATGATGAGACTGCCACCGCAGCAATGATGGTAGCTGGTTCAAAAGATGCACACGTGCAAAAAACAGATGTGTCAGAATCGGAAACACCGGAAGCAGCCGCACAGCGTGAAGAAAAAGAACGAGTTCGCGATGCACGTGAAGCCCAAAAAGAAGCACTAAAAGCAGCACAAAACAGTTTGGACCAGGCTATACATGAATTTATGGCACGTCTGGGTGTGCGAGAGTCAGAATGGGTAAACATGAGCACGAAAGAACTTAAGTCGCTCGGGCTGTCAGACCTGCAGTTCAAGCTCATCACAGGTGTAAACGACGAAGACGGTAATAATCTTCTGGCTGGTCGGCCAAAAAATGAAGCAAAAGACACCATAGCCTTCTTGCTCTATCTACAGCGCTCAGGCGCTAAAACCCTTGCAGAAGAGCTCGAAGAAGAACACAAAGCAGCAACTGAGCTTGCAAACAAAGAACCAAACATCGAAGACTTGAATTTGACTGAGTATCGCAAGGTTTTGAACGATGCACATCCACTTTCAAAGAAACTTGAAGGACTTAAGTTAGAGTGGCCAATCTTGCGCAATGTAATTGCCGGGAGTTGGACTAAAGGCAGTGAGCTAGTGGCTGCTATTGATCCTTTGCTGTTCCCTGCCGAAAATGAGACAGAAGAGCCTGAATTAGAGCAAATTATCGAAGATAATGTAGAACCTGAGATCGAAAATACTACAGTCACTGACATCAATGAGCGTGACGTTGCTGCTATTGCGGAGCAGCTTGATCAGCTAATTCTGCCCCCTAATCCCACTAAAGACAATATCCGTGCAGAAATTGAGCGTCTCAAAGCCTCTTCTGACGAACATTACGAGGAAATCAACTGGGACCGCTTGCTAAATCTGGCTTTGATCAGCGAAAAATACGGTGGTCGTCTATTCCGCTCAAAGAAAGAATCACTTGGAAGCGCACCAGCTTATTATGTAGTGTTATTTAGCACTCAAAATGATCATTATGCCGTTGCGGAGACTCCTGCAAAAGGCAATGCGACATACATTATTGCTGAAAGCCAAGCGGCAGGCTCATGCTTGGAAGTGTTAGAACTTACTAAAGCTGACGCGCGTGAAGCCGGAGCTAAGCGAATTATTCATCGCAACGAAGATGAAAACATTGCGCACCATCGGCAAAAGATTCAAAACGCTATATTTGAGCTTGAGACTATTGACCGCGCTGCTTAAGGTCTTGTCTGATCTGATATACTAGTAGGTATGATGATTCATTCAACCAAGAGCACAGAACTCCTCCTCGCCCTCAGACTTCAAGGGCTGTGCTTTAGCAATGGTTGAAGCTCCTAGATAGGACAAGTACAGCGGCAAAAGGCTTCAACCGAAGTCTTTATTTAATTTGAGGAGAAAATCATGGAAACCATTAGTAGAGAAGAAGTTTGTATTGAAGATGTCGCAACTGTACCCAGAGATATCGGTGGTATAGCTACTGAAAGTTATGTAGGCATATCCTATGCTGGCGAGCAGCCCGAACCGAGATATCCGAACCCCGAACCAACAGAGATGGTATCAATACCTCTGCCACCGATACAGGCTACATAACAGATACCGCTTACGTTTACTATACAATATACTTGACATTGTATGCTGGTTATGCTATTATGTAAGTATACCCTTGTTAATAGGGGTGGGATAATAGTAGGAGGTACTATGAACCGAATCATTAAAGATATGTTAGACATCAAGTCTGTACGTCGCACACTAAACGTGTTTGCGATTCTCAGCATTATGGTGATCGCTGCCCCTATCGCAAACCTAACTGCGAATGCAGCATCAGCTAACCCAAACAACCCAAATGACAAGCGTTGTTTTACACAATATAACGCCAAGGCTGATGTTGTGTACAAGAATGGCTACGCTGTTGCAACCTTTACCGTTCCAAAGGCTTGTAAGGAGCGTCAGCAAGTTAGCTTGGCTGTTTACAAGATCAACGACGGTATTTGGCAGAATCGTTTGAACAACCAGTACTTGTACGCTTCTAAGACGCACTGGTACGCTCCTGGTACACACACGATCACTGTTGTTACCCCTAACTGTGCATGGCAAGCTGACCTTGTAAAAGGTATGCCTGCTAACCTAGCGGCTACGGGTCAAGCTCAGCCGCACCTGGCTGCTAAAGTAGGTGGCGATAAGGTCCCATGTAAGGCAACTCCAAAGCCTACACCAAAACCTACCCCTACCCCAGAGCCAACACCAACTCCAACTCCTGACGTTCCAGCTACAACCACTGAGACCGTCGAGGAAACCCCAGTTTCTAGCGAGACTCCAACCGAACTTGCTAACACTGGTCCTGGTGAAACAGCTGCAGTTTTCGCAGGCATCAGCTCTATTGCTGGCCTCGGCTACAACTTCTTCATCCGTCGTCGCATCGGTCTCTAAATAGACTGGTCGACCACCAAAGAACCCCTGTGGATACAGGGGTTCTTTTATTTTTATAGAATGCTGGCTATCTGATGCACCGGTGTGGTAAACTAAACGAGTTATAGTGCTTGTGCTATAGGGGTGTCACCTCTATAATACAAATAGAAACGAAAACAAGTGTGGGTTAAAAAGCAATGAAAGTTTTGATGTTAGGGTGGGAATTACCGCCTCACAATAGTGGTGGACTGGGCACAGCGTGCTACCAGCTGTGTAAATCACTCTCAAAAAAGAACGTCGACATCGAATTCATGCTACCCTACAGCGCTGATCACGGCATAGATTTTATGGATGTCACGGCAGCGCACCCTCAAAGTGTTAGTGAAGTACTGCGATCCGGCATCGCCTATGACAGCTACAAATACATCCTAGAAGATGGCACCGAAGAGTGGCTCGATATTTATCAACAACAGGAATTGTTCGAGCAAACCGTTGCTGAGCTCGTAAAAGAACGTGAGTTCGACATTGTGCATGCCCATGACTGGCTCACTTTCCGAGCGGCGCTTCGTGTCAAAGAAGCCAAAAACTGTCCAATCATCCTCCATGTCCACTCTGTAGAATCAGACCGCTCAGGCAACAAATACGGCAACCCGCTAGTAAAAGAAATTGAAGGTATTTCTTTGCATATTGCCGATCGAATCATCGCTGTTAGCGAGCATACCAAACGAGCGATTGTAAGAGACTACGGTGTTCCTGCCGATAAGATTGAGGTCGTTCATAATAGCATTGACCCTACTGAGCTTGCGCCCCTCGACGACCAAAACGTATACCGCTACCTAGAGATGATGCGCAGTCAAGGCTACCGTGTTGTGGTGAATGTCGGACGCCTCACCATCCAAAAAGGCCTACCAAATCTGTTGCACGCTGCTAAAGAGGTTATTGCGCATAATCCGAAAACACTGTTTTTGATTGTTGGTAGCGGCGAACAGTATTACGAACTCGTGGATCTGGCTTCCAGCCTCGGCATTGGTCAAAACATTATCTTTACAGACTTCCAGCGTGGTAAAAACTGGCGCGACGCCTACGCAATCGGCGATCTGTTTGTGATGCCATCAGTATCAGAGCCTTTTGGATTAACACCCCTCGAGGCAATTGGCTACGGCACCCCCGCTCTTGTCAGCAAGCAATCAGGTGTCAGCGAAATTCTCAACAACTGCCTCAAGGTGGATTACTGGGATATTGATGAGATGGCCAACCAGATCACTGCTGTTATGCAGAATGATGCCCTTCGGGATGAGCTAAGAAACAACGCTTACCGTGAATATGAGCGTATGTCGTGGCATACGGTGAGCGACAAAGTTAAAGATCTGTATCATGCGCATCGCGCCGAGGTGGTTGCATGAGCAGCAAAGCAATCGTTCTCTATTTGCACGTGCATCAGCCGTACCGTATACGGCATTACACTATTTTTGATTCAGGGGTACAACGCAATTATTTTGACGCTCCATACGAAGACCAGACCAGCAACGAGCGCATCCTCCACAAGGTTGCTGAAAAGTCTTACCTGCCTACTAATGCCAAACTGCTCAAATTGCTCCAGGAGAACCCTGGCTTTAAGCTAAGCCTCTCTATAACAGGCACCGTATTGGAACAGTTAGAAAAATGGTCGCCAGAAGCGTTGCGATCTTTCCAGGAGTTGTGTGCGACTGGTCGGGTAGAGATTGTCGCAGAAACCTATCACCACAGCCTGGCCTTCTTCTACTCCCGAGCTGAATTTGAGATGCAAGTCGATATGCATCGCCGCAAAGTAATGGAATTATTCGGACAAACACCACAGGTATTCCGCAATACAGAGCTCGCCTATAACAATGATTTAGCGTACTGGGCCGATAAGGCAGGTTATAAAGGCATCCTCACAGAGGGTTGGGACCCAATTTTGGAATGGCGCAGCCCTAATTATGTGTATCGTCCAACTTATACAAATAACATACGGTTACTGATGAAAAACTATAAACTCAGCGACGATATTGCCTTTCGTTTTGGAGATCGAGAGTGGGCTGAATGGCCCCTTACTGCAGATAAATTTGCTCACTGGCTGAGCGAAGACCAAGATGCTACAAACTTTAACTTGTTTATGGACTATGAGACCTTCGGCGAACACCAGTGGCACGAGTCTGGCATATTTGATTTTCTGGAGCACCTGCCAAACGAATGGCTGAAGACCGAGAATCATTCATTTATGACTGTTAGCGAAGTTATCTATACCCACGAAGTAAAAGACCAAATAGACATTCCTAATACCGTTACTTGGGCTGATACCGAGCGAGATTTATCTGCATGGCTTGGTAATCCGATGCAGCATACGGCTATCAACTCTTTGTATGGCTTACAAGATAAGATCATCGGCACCGGTGATTACGCGCTCATTGAAGATTGGCGACGTCTGCAGACATCTGACCACTTCTACTACATGTGCACCAAATGGTTTAACGACGGTGATATTCACGCCTACTTTAGTCCATATGATACGCCGTACGAAGCGTACATGAACTTTATGAATGCATTCCGTGATTTACAATGTCGACTTATCGAGAAAGGTATCCAGGTATAGTCATGACTACGTCATTCCATTGTTCAGTTTTCAATTTTCAATTTTCAAGTAAAGACAGCTCCGCTGAAATATCTAGTGCTTCAAAAGCTGGCAGCTTTTGTCCGAAATTGTTAATTGTAAAAGGTACATTGTTAACCAAGAATCGGAGATTCGTTTAATGGGACGACCAGTGGTGCTCAGTAATGGGCAGTTATTTGTAGGCTTAGACGAAAACGGTCTGGTTCACGACTTTTATTACCCTTATGTGGGCCTTGAAAATCTGACGAATGCCCGCAGCAGCCAACATAAAATTGGTGTGTGGGTCGATGGCAATTTCCGCTGGACTGATGATGGCAGTTGGGAGGTGCACGTTGACTTTGAAATTGATGCGTTAATTAGTGATATTACGCTGCGCAACAACGAACTGGCTATATCGCTCCATTTGCAAGACTACATCGATGCAGAGGCCAACGCTCTGGTAAGACACATTACCATCACGAATGAATCTGACATTGAACGCGATATTCGATTGTTTATGCACCAGGTGTTTCAGATTTCCCGGGATGGTCGTGCCGATACCGCGCTCTATGTGCCAGATGAACATTACTTACTTGACTACAAGGGCCGCTATTGCCTGTTGATTGCAGGTAAGTTTGCTGATGGCCAAGATTTTGACCAATACGCCGTCGGTAATTATGGCATTGAAGGGAAAGCTGGTACCTATCTCGATGCAGAAGATGGCGAGCTGTCTGAGAATGCCGTTGAGCACGGCGGCGTCGACAGTGTTATTCGCTTTCAAAAACGCTTGCGGGGCGGTGAGTCTACAGCCGTAGACTACTGGATTATTGCTGCAAGTAGTCAGAATGACGCTGAAAGCATTCACTTGAGCTATAAGCACCAGCCAATGGATGCGCATTTGCAACAAGTACGCCAAAGTTGGCAGCAATGGATTAGTAGTGGTGGGGTTCAAATTCCGGACTTCCACAAGCGCAGTCTGCAACATAGCCTTCTGATTGTAAAAGCACACTGTGACGAACGTGGTTCAGTACTAGCCAGTGGTGACTCAAGCATCTTTAACTTCGGCCGAGATTATTATTGCTACTGTTGGCCGCGCGACGCCGCCTACGCGCTGTGGCCGCTGCTGCGACTTGGGCACTTTGAAGAAGCAAAGAAGTTCATTCAGTTTGCCCGCGATACTATGCATAAAGATGGCTACTTGATGCACAAGTATCAGCCAGATCGCGCCATTGGCAGCACCTGGCATCCACTTGTGCACGGTCGCCGCAAGGAATTAGCCATCCAAGAAGATGAAACGGCCTGCGTGCTCTTTATGCTTGGTGAATACCTTGAAGCTAGTAAAGATGCGACGTTTGTGCAGAATTTATACCACAGCTTGGTAGTGCCTGCAGCCAATTTCCTGACGTCATATATTGACGAAGAAACCGGTTTGCCGCACGCGAGCTATGATTTATGGGAAGAAAAGTTCTTAACTAGCACCTATACCGTCTGTACGGTAATAGCTGGCCTTGAAACTGCCTCCAAGATGGCTAAGTTCTTTGACTTCGCCGATGATTCGGTACGCTGGAAACGTGCCGCCGACGGTATAAGATCAAACCTAGACAAGTTGTACCATGCTGATGGCTATTTCGTGAAAGGCTTCCTGCTCCAAGATGATGGCAGTTTAGAGTACGATAACACACTTGATATTTCGAGTTTATACGGACCATACATGTACGCTGGCCTCGCTATGGATGATCCTCGCTTATTGAGCACCGCGGTGCATGTAGAAGAACGGATTTTAAACACCTCACCTGTGGGCGGCGTACTGCGCTATGAACATGATAACTACTTCTTAACTCGTCGCGATTATATCGGCAACCCATGGATTGTTAGTACGTTATGGCTGGCACAGTACTATGCAACAGCTGGGCGTACAGATGATGCGCGAAACCTACTGGAGTGGGCATTGTCTCATGAACTTCCAAGTGGCGCTTTGAGCGAGCAATTTGACCCAGAAACTGGCGCTCCACTAGGTGTTACGCCGCTCGTTTGGAGTCATGCTGAACTCGTTAACACGCTGCTCGATCTAGCACCAAAAAAATAGTTCGTAGCTTTTTGCTACGAACCACGAACTTCGAACAACCAACTATCTAGCGCTTCGGTGCTTCGTTGCGACCAAGATTCTTCTTGGTCTCAGTAAAGATAACGTGCTTACGCAGCTTTGGGCTATATTTGCGTAATGAAAGTTTCTCAGGGGTGTTCATGGTGTTTTTAGAGGTATAGTAAATGCGCTCACCAGATTCTTCGCTGATAAGTCCAATAATCTTACGCTTGTCGCCTTTTTTTGCCATAGACTTAGAGTTTAACAGATACGGAACAGATTGTAAACCCTCTGGTGCAAATAAAAATACCAGTTGATCAGACTGGTATTTTTACTCCTTCTGCAGATAGGATTGTACTATTGTAAAAAGGTTTCCTTTTCGGAAATTTTTTACTTTTGTAAATATAAGTTTTTGTTTTATATTTACTACGCTTATGGTAATCCCCTGCGGTGCTTTTGTCAACACCCACTCAGGATATTGTTTAACCCCTGTTTATTTGCTACACTAGCATCTGTTAATCACGCCACCTTAGCTCAGTTGGTTAGAGCACCTGTTTTGTAAACAGGGGGTCGTCGGTTCGAATCCGACAGGTGGCTCCACGCTTTGCTTCGCAAAGCAATTAACAATTTTCAATGACCAATTATCAATGCTGGACAAAAGCATAGCTTTTGAAGTATAAAGCTCAGCGTAGCTGTCCATACTTGAAAAATGATAATTGACATCTGATAATTGCTTTGTAAACAAAAGCATGCAGGGTTAGTGAAGCGGTCAAACACGTCAGACTGTAAATCTGATGGCTTATGCCTTCGCAGGTTCGAATCCTGCACCCTGCACCAAATATCTGCTTCTGGCAAAGTCAGATGTAGATATTTGTTCAGGGTCAGGTTGAGAACCGTCCGGCGAAGCCGAGGTTCGGCAGCATGAGATCTCTCGCAGAAGCTTGCTTCGAGAAAGATCGAATAGAGGAGCCACGAAAGTGGCGATATCCTGCACCTGAAAATGCACTCAATATGCCATCTTAGCTCAGGGGTAGAGCACTTCCATGGTAAGGAAGGGGTCTCGGGTTCAAATCCCGAAGATGGCTCCAAATGTGAAAATTCTTACAGCTTATGCTTACTGGCAGAACTAGTATGTATTCAGTGCCGACTAGCAAATAGATAAAGCGGGCACCGAAAAGCACCCCTAGAGGGGTGTTTTTAATTTTGCTAGAGTGATTGGGCGTGTGTGGCATTAATGAGATGGCTAGCCGAATGCCGATAATCATCGAGTTCGACCCCTGCAAGCATTGCTGCTTTGGCGCCCTCTGGATTATTTGCGAACTGGCTGCGGAGATCTGGCTCATCATACACCCAAGCACTTAATCGCAACGGGCTAATGGCCAACTCGTCTGTCGCCTCATAACTAGTAATAGTAAAATCGTCAAAATGCTTTACACCGGTAAGATTTTTGTGATTTTCCATACTCGGGTCTTCGGCAACAATTGCACCTGCTGGGATAACTGTATTACTGACTTGTATAGGCACGAGTGTTAACGCAATTGAACTTTCATAGGTGATCCTAAATAGACTCGGGTTATAGCTTGCATCATGACATACGCTTATTTCAGGCTGATTCACATATTCACCGCTGTTCGCCTGCCCTCTTGCGTCGTTAAAAAAGAGCTCTGCGTCAGGACATGCTCCTGCTCTGCGGCGTGAAAGGTGTGCTTTAAAATGTGGCTCCCGCTTTTCGATGCCAACGAATGGCAGTATTCTTTCTTCTATGGCAGCAGTCTTCTCTGGGATTTTGCTCTCGTCTGGCGTAAAACAGACCTCTTTATATGCCCTCCACAGCACTTCTAAGCTCGGATAGGGTGAAAGCTGAGATAGCTTTTGCTCAATATTTGAGCCACTTAAACTATCGTGCACTTCATGTAAAATACCCTGCAACGATTCGATGTGCTCTTCTGTAAATTCTGGCGCCTCTGGAAAGGCAGTTCTCGCGTACGTAAGCATATCTATTCATTATAGCACGTTGTGTGTATTTTGTCAATATCTACACAACTACGCGGCGGGGGCGGAGGATGCGCTTGCGTTTGCCGGATGGTACAACCAGCTTCTTCATACGGTCTGCAATGATATCTGCTTCTGCCTCCATGCCATTGGATACATATGCCTTGTGCAATAAGGTGTAGGTCTCTTTATTTGGCTCAAGCTCGGCGGCTTTTTCGAGCTCTTGGAACATCATTTTCTGATTACCCAGCTTTTCTTGGACTTTTGCATAGGCGACATGCCGAGCCGCTAGCCCATCCTCTAGCTTCAGGGCTTGTTCAAACGCCACTGCTGCTTTTTCGTAGTTTTCTGTTTCGTAATAAATTAACCCCAGGTTATGGAGACTCGATGGAGTTGATTCGATGCTTGAGGCGATCTCAAAACAATCAATCGCGTCACGATACTCTTTTTGCTTGGCATATAAGATACCAAGACGGTTATAGGCTGCCGCATTCTTCTCGTCGATTTTGAGAATAGTTAGCAATGCCTTCTCGGCACGCAAGAAGCGGTTCTCGCGCATGCCCTGGTGAGCGATATCCCATAATTTGCCAAGTCGGTCGCCTACTTTTCGAGAGACGTTAGCAAACTCGTCATCATGGACGACTGCGTTGTGATACGCAAATCCCGCAAAAACAGCGACAATCAAAAGTTCATACATACAGTGCCTAAATTATACCACTTTGCTCGGTGAGGATACCACCCCAATTGTCATCTCGACCGAAGTGGAGAGATCTTTGTGTACTATTATTCTATCAAGATTTCTCCGCTGGCGGTCGAAATGACAAGGGAGGTGTTATAGCTGTAGCATCAGGTTCGTAAGTACTAACTTGGGTTGGGCATTTGCTTGTAGTGCTTCGGTGGCCTCGTGACTTGCCTTAAGAATTCCCTGCCACTTCTTGGCAGTAGACCCTGTTGCTGACTGTAAACTCACGTGGGCCATCTGTTGCAAAATATAGACAGTGTCAGCTGCGAGCCCCTTGTCTTTTGCCAGCGTATCGACCTGCAATAATCTTTCATACGTCGTTTGCTGCAATAGGCCTCTGGCACTTTCAGTTGCGTTTAGCAGTGGATGCTCATCATCTTCTAACAGCGAATGCAGCAACCCGGGTAATCCCCCACTAATTGCGTATTTCTGATCGATGGAGACATCGGGAAACTTCTGAGCAAAATGTGCAGTCATCTTGCTTTTTTCTGGCCGCTGTACAGGTATAGTTTGCACACGAGAGATAATCGTGGGCAACAAAGCCTTTGAGTGTGTGGCTGTAAGGATGAGTACCGTGCCTTCTGGCGGCTCCTCCAACGTTTTTAGCAGCGCATTCTGCGCTTCGGTCGTCAACGTATCGGCGTTTTCTATAATTACACCTCTGTTATACGCAGCTGCGCGCGGCACTTTAAGCGCGAGAAATTGTTCGAGCTCACGGACTTTTTCGATACCAATAGAAGTTTTGTCTTTATCTGGCAGAACGCGCAACCCGTAGGCATACTCTTTAAATGAGGTATCTTCTAAACTAAGTGCTTGCTCGGCAAGATGATGGGCCAAACTTCCTTTGCCTACCCCTTTGGGGCCGGTGAGTAGTATCGCTTGGGCTGGTGATTCAACATATCCATCAACCAACCGTTGCGTATGCCCGTGGATCAGCAGGTCGCTCATGAAGCTAGCTCCTCAAACGCTTTTGGCGTCGGCACAGTAAACACCTCCCGTTTTTTGTTTGGTAACGTCAATTCGAGCGACTGAGCGTGCAGAAAGAGCCGATCCGCTTCTTCGCCACCATAGAATCGATCGCCAACAATTGGGTGGCCAATATGCTCTAGATGAACTCGTAACTGGTGTGTACGCCCAGTCGTGGGTTTGAGTTCTAGCAAGCTGTACTTTCCATTGGTTTTCAGTACTTTATATGCCGTGAGTGCAGGTTTACCGTTTGCTCCTACCCTAAATAAGGCCGGTTTCTTGGGGTTACGCTCAATGGGCATATCAATAATTGCCTCTGGTTGCTTGAACTCGCCGGCTACCACCGCCAGGTAGGTTTTCTTGGTCTTACGCTGCGAAAACTGCTTTTGCAGCCATTGTAAGGCTTCAGGTGTTTTGGCGCAGATCATTACGCCGCTAGTGGCTCGATCTAGTCGATGCACGATACCAGCACGTTCGCCACTCATCCCTGTTAAACGGCTCCGCAGCCAGGTGGCTACGCTTGGCTCGGGGTTAAATGCGCCCTTGCTGTGCGTCAGCAAACTGACCGGCTTGTTTATCACGACGCACGATTTATCTTCGTATAGCACCGGTAACTCAATTTCTGGGATTGGCGGGTGGTCTTCTGGAGCGTATTGAATCTTAATCTCGTCAGTTTCACGGATTTTATAGCCGGCTTTTGTGACTGGCAT
>JAXLZZ010000003.1:0-1164 GCA_046350675.1 Saccharimonadales bacterium (SeqCode) | reverse complement strand
CATGCTCCACCGCTTGTGCGGACCCCCGTCAATTCCTTTGAGTTTCAACCTTGCGGTCGTACTCCCCAGGTGGCTTACTTATCGCTTTCGCTTAGTCACTCAATCTTTCGACCAAACAACCAGTAAGCATCGTTTAGGGCGTGGACTACCAGGGTATCTAATCCTGTTCGCTCCCCACGCTTTCGTGCCTCAGCGTCAATCAAGGCCCAGTCAGCTGCCTTCGCAATCGGTGTTCTATGGCATATCTATGCATTTCACCGCTACATGCCACATTCCGCCATCCTCATCCTTATTCAAGATAACCAGTATCCAAGGCAATTTTATCGTTAAGCGACAAACTTTCACCTTAGACTTAATCATCCGCCTACGCACCCTTTAAACCCAGTAATTCCGGATAACGCTCGCACCCTCCGTATTACCGCGGCTGCTGGCACGGAGTTAGCCGGTGCTTATTCTGATGGTACCGTCAGTACCAGAAAATTCTAGCATTTTCTTCCCATCTAAAAGAAGTTTACAACCCATAGGGCCTTCATCCTCCACGCGGAATGGCTGGTTCACCCTTGCGGGCATTGACCAATATTCCTTACTGCTGCCTCCCGTAGGAGTCGGGTCCGTGTCTCAGTACCCGTGTGGGGGACCACGCTCTCACGCCCCCTACTGATCGTCGCCTTGGTAGGCCGTTACCCTACCAACTAGCTAATCAGACGCACATCCATCTGTCAGCGCCTCAGCTTTAATTGATATCATCTATAACATCAATACCATAGGGTATTAATCCCAGTTTCCCAGGGCTATCCCCTTCTGACAGGCAGGTCATGTACGCGTTACTCACCCGTGCGCCGCTCTCAATGGCCGAAGCCACCTACCGCTCGACTTGCATGTATTAAGCCTTCCGCTAGCGTTCATCCTGAGCCAGGATCAAACTCTCCATAGTATTTTTCTTAAAATACAACTTCTTTGAGTTGTCCTATTTTCTCAATCTACTTTTTTTATCCTTTTACCTATTCTACCCACAATGTCAATCTCTTTATCCATAATCACGCTTCCGCAATTATTTACCCAACGTTTCAATTGGGACTGCAAAAGTAATGCACAGACCCATATCAGACAAGCTTTTTTACTCCTTTTTTATTAAAATTAATATTTATAATATGTAAGTATCCG
>JAXLZZ010000002.1:0-1016 GCA_046350675.1 Saccharimonadales bacterium (SeqCode) | reverse complement strand
CAACCAGTTTTCGTATACGGGGCTATCACCCTCTATCGCCGGACTTTCCATTCCGTTCTACTAACCAGTTGACTATCACATACAGGCTCTTCCCATTTCGCTCGCCACTACTTTGGGAATCTCGGTTGATTTCTTTTCCTGCAGCTACTTAGATGTTTCAGTTCGCTGCGTTCGCTCTACCCACCCTATATATTCAGGTGGGAGTGACGCTTGCGCGCCGGGTTTCCCCATTCGGATATCTACGGATCAAAGCTCGTTTGCCAGCTCCCCGTAGCTTTTCGCAGGCTACCACGTCCTTCATCGCCTGTAATCGCCAAGGCATCCACCATGTGCACTTAGTCGCTTGATCCTATAAGCTGAAGCAATTCTTCAACTTACAAGCAGTCAATCAACGTTTGCTCTGTTTGCCGCTGACTTCGGCAAACAGTCGATACAATCAAAACCCATTGTTATCTCAATGCGCTTTTGTCTTACGACTCGCTCGCATCAAGCCTTCAATGTCACTTCTTCCATTTTGTTAAAGAGCAGTACAGCTTGGCTAAGAAGCCAAAACAAACACATCAAACCTAATGTGTTTGTTTTGGGTTCTACCTATTTGTGTTCCAAAGAAGGATGGTGGAGGTTGACGGGATCGAACCGACGACCCCCTGCTTGCAAAGCAGGTGCTCTCCCAGCTGAGCTAAACCCCCTGTAACCGCTGATCATCTGCGCAATCCAGCGTCACAGCTTGACTCGCATAGTCACTATGCGTCGCCAATCTGTTCCTTGTCTTGCTTGATGCTCACCGCTTACAGCGTCGATATAAAAAGCCAACGGCTTTCTTCTCTCCGCTGTAAACAGCGCTGTCTTGGTGGGCCTGGCTGGACTCGAACCAGCGACCCCACGCTTATCAAGCGTGTGCTCTAACCAACTGAGCTACAAGCCCTATTCTTGGCTTGAACTCAAGTCTCTAGCTCAATCCAATTCCCAACTTCTTCTAACACAACCGATAAGTGTGAATGCTTGTAATCAGGCTT
>JAXLZZ010000001.1:0-3223 GCA_046350675.1 Saccharimonadales bacterium (SeqCode) | reverse complement strand
GCTGACGTTCTCACCTCCTTGGAGATCCTGCGTGCCGACCAAGGCTACAAGCAGATGTTTGTCGAGTGGGTCCATCAGTATCTCTCGTGTCGGGTCGAGATCGTGACCAAGCCGACCGATCAAGTGGGCTTTGCGGTCGTGCCAAAGCGCTGGGTGGTTGAGCGAACGTTTGCGTGGTTGGGCCGCTATCGACAGCTGAGCAAGGAGTACGACCGTCGTGCGGAAAGCACCGAAGGCTGGATCTATCTTGCTTCCATCGATATTTTGCTCAAGCGTCTCGTTCATGCCATGTAGTTTCCGGATAGCTTCTTAGCGTGGTTGTGACGTGTAGTTGCTGGGGGGTAGCGGCACAGCTGGGCACGCTAGAGCTCAAAAGGGAAATACTACTAGCCCCGACTTTTTGGTATAAAATGAAATTATAAAGGCTTTGTTGTTAATTTATGCTATTATTAAGAGTACAAATACTCATACCATTTAACTACTATTTTAAAGGAGTGTTTAAAGTTTTGCAATTTTATCAAGATACATTTCTTCTGCAATTGTCAATTTGAGCGTTCCACTATAATTTATTTTGTTCTTTCTCCACAATATTCTATGAGGGGGATACAATGAGACACTGGCTTCAAGCTTTATTCATAGGTTTAATTATTGTGTGTGTCAATATCGTGGTGGTTAATGCAAAGTCGAATGCTCCATCTGCTGTCACAACCCGTGCGGCAACCTTTGCTGCTTGCGATGATAGTTGGCAGATTGTTGCCCAGCGGCATGTTTATGGGCTTGCCGAACTCAACGACATAGTTGCCATTGCACCTAGCAATATATGGGCCGTTGGTTCCAACTCGCTTAACGATGAACGCTATAAACAAGCGCTAATTATGCATTCAAATGGCACAACATGGGAAGCTATATCATTACCTACAATTTCAGCTGATGTTGTGCAGCTTTATGGTATCGCAGCCATAAATGCGAATGATATCTGGGCAGTTGGCAATGCCATAGTTTCAATTTCGTCGATTGATACGGTCATTGAAGCGGTTATCTTGCACTGGGACGGTACTCATTGGGTACGCGTTGCAAGCCCCAAAGGAGTAATATCGAGCACGTTATTTTCAATCGACGCACGTAGCGCGAATGATGTATGGGCAGTAGGTGATGACGGAAACCAACCATTTCTCATCCACTGGAATGGTACCTCTTGGTTGCGCGCTGCGAACCCACCGGAAGCAAGTGCATTTATGCGTCGTATACGCGGAGTATCAATTGTTGCAGCGAATGATGTATGGGCAGTGGGCTCTACTATTAGTAGTAGTGTATTTACAACTTTTACTCTTCATTGGAATGGAGCAAACTGGGCAGTAGTTCCAAGTCCCAACATATCACCTGGGGATATAGGTGAGCTGAATGCCGTCGATGCTCGTGCAGCGAATGATGTATGGGCAGTTGGAAGTGACAGTACTACCCCCATTGTGTTGCATTGGGACGGCATGAGCTGGGCAATACAACCTGCACCTACTGTAGATATAGGTGAAAATATATTACTCGATGTGTTAGTACTTGATCAAAACAATGTTTGGGTGGTAGGAGAAAGTGCATCGCAACTACTTGCAATGTACTGGAATGGACATGAGTGGTATAACACGATTCCAGCGCAAATATCTTCAACCTATGCAGGTTTGTATGCGATTGCTGCTACTTCCCCAACTGATATTTGGGCAGTTGAACACGATACGAGCCAGAGGAGTAATACCGCAATTGTACGACATTTCGCACCGCGCGTAGCCTTCACTAACACTACGTTCGAGCGTTCCGCGCCGGCGAGTGCCAGTATCTCAGTTCAGCTTACCTCAACTACGCCATATACGGTAAGTGTTGATTACAGCTCAAGTGATGGAACTGCTAAAGCGGGGATTGACTATATTGCTACCAGCGGGCGATTGACTGTCCCGCCATGCAACACACGTGCTAGCGCTACAGTATCGTTGTTAAATAATCCGCTTTGGCGGCCTGCGGCCTATGCCAATCTGACATTACAGAACTCGGTAGGTGCAGCACTTGGTCTGCCAGCCACAGCGCGCCTCTTTACCGCTAACAAGGCACAAGCGCCGATAGGACGTATTGTGTCAATCCCAGTCGCAAATGCCATCCCTTCACGACCTCCTCGAATTGCTTATACCGTAATATCACAGCAGTTGCAAAACTGGGATATTTATACGATGAATGCCGACGGAACCGACCGCCGCCAGTTAACGACATTTTCAGGCCGTGATTACCAGCCAAGTTGGTCACCGGATGGTAAGCGCTTGGTCTTTGTTTCGGAGCGCAATGGTAATCCCGAGATATATGTAATGAACGCCGATGGAAGCAATCAAACCCGCCTTACCGTATCTCCAGCTCAGGATGTCACTCCTGTGTGGTCGCCTGACGGAAAACAGATTGCCTTCTCATCGAATCGCAAAGGACAATTTCTCTTATTTATTATGCAAGCGAATGGTCAGGGCATAACACAGCTTACGTTCCCCGATACGGGCTATGACCCGCGTGATCTCACACCATCATGGTCACCCGATGGTCAGCGGATTGCCTTTTCGTCGCTTCGCGATGCTTCAGGGTGGGTAGATATATTTACAGTAAATGTGAATACCCATGTACTCCAGCGCCTTACCAGTAATTCGGAAGATAATACTGAACCTGTGTGGTCGCCCAATGGTCACACGATAGCCTTTACACGCTATCATCAACTGATGATTATGAATACCGACGGTAGTCAGCAACGCTTGCTTAATCCTAACTTCGACACGGGGTCACACCCCTCTTGGTCACCAGATGGCCGTGTAGTTGCCTTTACCGGTCTCATAGGTCAAATCGGTTTTACCGATTTGAGCGGTACAATGCCCGTTTTACTCTCTCCCCCTTCATATCCGGAAAGTGACCCGGTGTGGGCGCCACGATAATCCAGAACAGTGCTTTGATGCATTGAGCCTGTTTTGTGAATAGGCTTGTATTAGACAAATAGCGTGGGTAGCAGGCAATACATTCGCCTGTTACCCACGATGCGCTTTGTGCTTCCAAGAACAAGGCTATACTATATAAGCTATATCTGCAAAAACTACTATTCATGTTAAAGGCTACTACAAAAACATAAAAGCGGCGAACATTTCTGCTCGACCGCTTCCTAATGCTGGCGACCCGGGAGGGATTCGAACCCCCGACACCCAGTTCCGAA